>JBMNJG010000006.1:0-212575 GCA_050951545.1 Limnochordia bacterium
CGGCATAGGCCATCAACATGGGCCGTCCCCACCAATAAGCCTGCCTGGGGTGAATGCAGCCAGTGCCCTTGTTGCAGGGCACGAAGCGGATCCAGTTGCCGAGCTGGCTCTTCTTCCTCCAAGAGCCGGTCAGCCACTTGATAGAATATGTTCTTCCATTCCCGGTTACCTGTATAATGATAACCTTTTAGGAATACACCGTCGTCGAGCAGGGGGCGGCCAGGGTATGGCTGCCGATGTGCCCACGGCGCTCGCTCGATGCTCCAGGTCGATGTAGAGAAAAGGTCATAAAAGAGCCGTTCGTCAGGCAGGTAAGTCTTCCGCGCTACCCAGTCTAGGGCATGTACAGCCCAGCCAGTATACGCATCGTCACCAGTGGCCTCGCTCAGATGAAAAAGACCATCAAGACACTCCAGAATCGCCGAGGTGTTGACCGAATCACCGACATCTTCAAAACCCAGAATGAGACCGTAATCGTCTTGGCTGGGATCGCTGATGCGGTTATTGTTGATGAACCCGGCACCGTGTCTGGCTGCCGTGAGCAACTCACCCTCCTTCAAGACGCTATGAGCCATAACAAGGGCTTTGATGGCCTGCCCCGTATGCCATGTGGGACAAAAGAAATCCCATTGCCGCGTGGCCGGATGATATTCGCCACGGATAGCTCCGCGCCAGCTAGTGTGGCGGAGATGGTGGCTGTTGTTCTCACTTGTCAGTGAATCACTGCTCATCTGAGCTATATCGGTAAGCCAGGAACACCCCAGGCGCAGTCCTTGAAGCAGCTTATCGCCGTTAATTTTCAGAACCTCACTCACGACGCACACTCCCGTTGTTGAAGTAGCGCAAAACCGCCTAGCCGTCCATCGACGGGTCACCCTCCGAGCTGAGTATACCAGCATCAGCCCTCATGAGGCGATGTGTCCTGCATTCCATGCAGCTATTCCTGCTCCACGCCACCGCCGCATTCAAACGGCTGTTTGACTTTTTCGAACCACTCATTGCACTCACAGTATGAGTAGCAAACAAGGAGCGGATGTCCTTGTCTAGAATCATATTTGCATAGTGTTCTTTGGGTGGAGTGTAGGCGCCATGACTACCACCCGGCCAGAACGAGAAATCCGAATATCGGCGTAGAGATTGTCCCTGGCGCGGGTGGCGCAACGCCAGAGGAAAAGCGGGCGGTCATGGTTGCCGCGGGAGTGCCGCCTGATCTCGTGCGCAGCGAGGAATACGACATACAGAGGTGTGGTGGGTATGAGGTGTAGGGTTCGATTACGATCACCCTTGTCCTTGATGTGCAGCCTCGTGTTGGTAGCGGGGTCTCTCATGATGCAACTGCCGCTGACGATGGGCGGCGCGGCCGCGGCCCAGACTATCATGCAAGACATCGGCAGTGCAGTTAACGAAGATTCCTGGAAACAAGTCGGAACCGCTTGGTTTGCTCAGGCTGGTTCACAGCTTACAGGGGCGTTTACGGCGCGCAGTGTGTTCACCCTTGATGAGAGCGTTGATACCCACGTTGAGGCGCTCTATCCGGTGGCGCTTAGTACCACCGCTGATTTCGCACCTGATGCACTGCGTGTGGCGCTTCGGCCTGACGGTTGGTTTGGGTGGAGTCTCTCCATGGAGAGCGACAAGGGACTCGTTCCAACGTCTCGGGGCATGGATGACCCAAGAGTTGCTGAGATAAGTGGGCTGTTGCTAGGCCCCGGTACCTATGTCGTGCTTCTGAGCTTTGCTCCCCAGACAGGTGCCCTATCAATTTCCATCGATCAAGTGCAAGGCGGTACGCCGAGGTCCTTGTGTCGAAAGGCTGTGCAAATTGCTGCCACTGACCAGCCATTGTGGCTCGGGGCAGGACTGCATACTCAAGATGGAAGCCGGGCCCCCGAGCTTGTCAGTTTTGAGACTCTCGGTGCCGAGGGCTGCTACGTACCAGTCAGCACCCAGTTTGTGGTCGGAACACTCTCTGACGAGGGCCTCTTTCTGCCACACGACGCCGCCAATTTCGATGAGCAGATAGCGGTGCGTCTTTCAGAGGTAGGCGCAAGCGTACCTGGGCAGTTTCAGCTCATGCTCAGCGATATGGACGGTCGGAGCATAGGCTCTGTCAATGTAGAAGCCACGGCCCTGACTCGGCTGCCACAGGAGCTACTGCCTCCGGGCGAGGTAGGGCTGAGACTCGATTACACTGATGGGGGCGAGGTGCTCATGACGGCTAACCGGGTGATCACGATCGGTCGGCCGCGAATGAGTCTGGACGATATCAAGGTTGACTCGACGTCCGAAGAGCTTTCAGGGCGCTTGTCTATCGTTGCCAAAGCAGGGATTGGCGACATTGATCTCGCAGTGGATCTCTCACTCTACGAAGAGATCTGGAATCCCTCGTTGGACAAGTACGACACGGTGCTATACGCAGAACGACGGATTATCGATGCCGCGGTTGGGTTCGACCAGACTGACGAACGCTACGTCGATTTCCGCTTCCCCCTACCCCAGAAACCCGGTGTGTTTAGACTGCGTTTGCAGGGAAAGGCCACAGCACCCAGATTGCCAGTCTCGCTAGCAGACCACGAGAGATTCTTCACCACATACCTTCCGGGCACACCGGATTCGGCATTGAAAGTCGCTTGGCTTGCTGAACCAGTCTCTTCGAGTGAGATGCTCGAAGACTTCTGGAAACGCGGCAGGGTGCGTGAACTGTTTATCAATGGCTTGCCCGCCCATAGTGATGCTCTGAGACGATGGGCAGTTCATGGCGTGAATGCCGTTACGGGTATCAGCCCAGCGATAGCGCATCAGTACGGCCTAAAGACGCGCTCGTGGTTTACGATGAACTCCATGAACCAGCAGCTGGGACAAGAGCGGCTCGAGGCGATGGCAGCGGTCAACGAAGACGGCAGTTTTCGTCGTCCCTACGATCCATTGTTTCCGACGGTTGCTATGAACTGGACGGCCTGCATCGAGAACCCGCTGTGGATTGAACACTCTCGAGAGGTTTTTCGCAACATGGCTAGGGCGGGATATGATGGCGCCCATATTGACTATGCGGGTCACTATGAACCGTGTTTCTGCAAATACTGTCATACGGCCTGGGAGCGCTGGGCGGCGAAATTCGGACTAGAGGGAATCACGTTGGCGAGCGCCATGCACGCAACGGATCTGCGCACACAGCTGCTTGTGCGGGAGTTTCGCATCCAAGGGGTGATGGCCTTTCTCAAGGATTTGCGCGAAGTCGCCCGCGAGATACGGCCTGGCTTTGCCATCGACGGTACCTGGCACCAAGACAGCAGTTCCACCTATCAGTGGGCTTACGGAGACCACTTCGATCTGATGTGTATCGAGGGTACTACCTGGGGTCCCTTTCCGCCTGAAGGGACGCAGGTACTATGGATGAAGCTGGCTCACGCCCTGAGCGAACGGCCCGATCGGCGCCCTCCAGCCATGTCTGTGACGTACCACCTGCTTCACGACAAAGATGGACACATGTTTCATGGACGCATGGCAGCCGATCGCCTGCGAATAGCTCTTGCTGAGATAATCAGTGAAGGTGGCGTTTCCTGGAAAGGACTTGGCGGCCCTCAGACTGGTAGCTTGCTACGTGAGCATCAGGACATCGTACGTGCGTATTACCGGCTCGCCCGAGATATAGAGCCTTTGCTCGTGGATGCTGAAGACGTGGCCGCCATTGGCATCGTCTTCTCACCGCGCTCATACCTGCTTACAAATGCAATGCGTACACAGCTTTACGCTATCGGACAGGCCCTCATGCAGGCCCACGTCCCGTTTCGCGTGATATCAGATGTAGGGCTAGAGACAGAAGCCCTAAGCGATCTGTCCGGTGTGGTACTGCTCAGCGCCAGGGCCCTAAGTGATGACGCGTGCACGGCGCTTCAGCAGTATATAGAAAACGGCGGCCAGGCGCTAGTCATCGGCGGCGACGCGGCGACGCTTACCGAGGACTGGCAGACACGCAAATCGCGACCAGCGTTCGCTGTGCCCCCCAGTACCCAAGGGACTCTCATTAGCAGACGGATGGGTAAAGGGGAATGCCACTATTGGACGGAGGAGACCTTTTCGGCGAAGGCATTGGGAGCAGTACAGAGCGTAGCTCTAGACCACGACCGGCCGACTAAGCTGGCAGTGGAGGGCTGGTCAAGAGCTGAAGACGTAGTAGGTCAGCCGGACGGCAACTACTCGTTGTATGTTGATCTCATCCATGCCGACGGTTCTCCTCTGTGGGGACAGACCGCTTTGTTTGGCACTGGCACTCATGACTGGCAGTTCTCACGGCAGATCATTGAGTCGAATCAGCCGTTTCGCAGCGCCCGAGTACACACGCTGTTTCGGAACAGACATGGGTCCGTTTGGTTCAAGGATGTCCGTTTTGGGGTCTGGGATGAAGAGCGGCAAGAGATCGTGGAAAACCTCCTCGGAAACAGCTTCCGCGACTCTCAGGGCAATCTGCATAGGGCGGTCGGAGAAAAGCCAGGACGAGACACATGGAGTCCATACAGAGATGGCTATGTGCTGAGAAACATGCTGGATGAGGGCCTATGGGCAGAGATGTCTTCTGTCACTGGCTTGGCCGTGGGTCCCATGCATCGCTCGCTTCCACAGAACGTCCAGACCGTATTGCGGGCTCTCGCTCCCCTGCTGCCAGCCGAACCCTTCGTGGTACTAGAGGGCGAGGGTGCAGAATGCGTCTCTGTCAATCTGACCCGGGCGCATGGACGTATAGCAGTGCATCTGATCAACCATCGCGCCGAGCTGCACCCGGATCTGAGTGAGGCCGAGCAGCAAGCTCAGGATCGGACCATTCCTACGGGCCAGCTGACCCTAACTCTGAGGGTGCCAAAAACTGATCTGCACCCCATGACGCTGGCCACGCACTTTCCGGAGGAAACACCTGAGATTGCGATCACGCCAGTCGAAGGCGGTGTCCAGGTGCACATTGGATCATTGACCCACTATGGGGTACTCGCTTTCGATACTTCCCAGCCAGAAGAGTAGAGGAATGCCATTTACTAACCAGAGGAGAGCCCTATGGCTCTCCTCGCTTGTATGGCTGCCTCTCGTTTCCCGAGCTCCGGCCCCGCTGGGCCGAATGATTCACACTCACCTAGGGCGTGCTGGCTTCCGCGAAGTAGGCCGTGATGAGACGATCGGCTTCCTCGAGGGCGATGCGAGCCGACGCCTCACCGCGCCACACCCTGTTGAGCTGGTTCGTCAGAGTCGTGGTGATACGCGTATCCATGATCATCCCCTCTTTGAGGAAGATGTTGTCCGGGTGTACGGACTGCTCGAAGAACGCCATCCAGTTGGCTGGTAGATCCGGAACGCAGGTGTTCCAAGCGCGGGCGACCCTAGCCAGCATGGGAAGCCGGCCAGTATGCGTGGCCATACTGCGCTGTGCCTGTTCCGTGGTGCTGACAAACTTCACCCACTGCCACGCCTCCTGCGGATTCTTCGTCTGGGAGCTGATCTGGAAGCCATTCAAGGAGACGTTCGTAGCATTGCCGGCTGGTCCGTAGGGCTGAAGCGCTACATCCCACTCGAATGGCACACCCTTCATATAGGTGCCGAGAATCCCCGGACCATCCACCACATCGATAGCCGCCTTACTGTGGTAGAAGTATGTACCGCCTCCGACACTCGCAGGCTGCGTCACCCGATCCTGCCAGATCAGCCGCTCAATAAACTCGATGGCTGTGACCACGGGCTCACTAAGCACGAGGCTCTTCGTCGGGAATATGTCACGATCGAAGAAGTTGCCGCCCGCCTGAGTCGATTGGATATACGGGCGGGACCTCATGCGGTCCAAGCCCCAGATCTCGGCTACCCCGTCCCCGTCTGAGTCCTTCGTGAGTTTGCGACCGTAGCTGCGCATCAGCTCCCAGGTCCACTCTCCGGTCTTGAGCTCTGCCGGGGGAGTCAGGCCCGCCTGTCGCAGCATGTCGAGGTTGTACCAAGTGACAATGGAGTAGACTTCGATAGGCAGCGCGTAGAGAATGCCCGTCGGAGTGGTCAGGGCCTTTAGCATAGCTGGGGGAAACAGGCCCCTTGATTGGGCATCGAGGAACCTATTCAGATCAAGGAACATACCCTCAGCGATCAGCGGTGCGGAGACATGCGTCACTAAGTCAAGCACGTCCGGTGAGACTCCTCCAGCACACATCACGAGGAATTTCTCGTTGGGTCTGGCCTCTGTAAGAACCTCGACCTCGTACCCAGGGTTCGCCTTCTCAAAAGGTACCTTCATCTCGCGCAGGAAATCCTGCCAGGAGTCACTGTGGGCTCCTGAGCTCAGATGCGTGATCTTCACCGGGGCAGCCCCGAGACACGGGAGCGTGACGACCAGGGCAGCTGCGACAATAACGAACAGCACTAGCCTTATCCGACTCAACAATGCTACGCACCTCTTTTCTAAGCTCTTTGGGGAGAATTTGTGATATTGACGGCCCATTCTGCAGATAAAGTCACCGCGATGGCGTCTTGGACCTCCCTTCTGTGACAGGCGACTACTCCACCAAGCTCGTTGTCGCCATCGCGGCTGGTACGTCGCCCGATGTGACACGGGTGATCCCCAGTACAGTGCTAAAGCCTGATTGCCAACACGCCGCCGGGCGGAATGCTGTTCTCCTCGTATTTCCTAACGGATTTTCCGCTGTTCATCATGAGCAGCAGCCTGGCACCGGATTCATTGACCAAGACTTCATAATCATCATGCTCCCACCCCGGAATCTCCATGTCGTTACCGCGCCGGTCGCCTGTGACGAAGAACTCTTCATTGTCGGCAACGATTCTGCTGACAACGGCTATCGCATTGAACGTGCGTGCATCCAATGTTTCCAGGGAATAGATCAGTATTCCCCCCGTCGAGTCGGCGGCGCGCCGCAGCAGGCTTGCCGCGGAAAGATAGCTTGGAGCGGTACGTTGTCTGACATCGTACGGGTACGCGATGTGGCCCAACACTAGCGGAGTTTTGCCCAGAGCCGCGCGAGTGGCGTTGAGCTCGTCGAGCGGACGACCGTACCCCACCATGCCGAGGTCGATTTTGTCGGCCAACAATGACCAATCTATGCCGTAAAACCGCATATGAGCTTCGCTTTGGTATCCGCTGTAAACGGAAAAACGGATACTCTCATCGCAGGCACGTAGTGCGGAACGGAATTTCCCGGCCAGCTCCGCCATCTGCATGCACATGAAGCGGGTCCATTGCTCCATGTAGCTGTCGGGGATCTCGCTGGGCTCCGGTACGGTTGAAAGCCCTGCATACTGCTGAAAGCGTTTGAGGCAGCGCGGACAGAAACAGGCGATATATGAACTGGTTACTCTGCTTTCGTAATCCCAGTTGACATGGTGCGGGCGCCCCCATTTTTCGTACCACGCTGGCATGTTATCTTTGAGATAGTCGGAAAAAGCGGCTCCCTCAAGGATGGCGCTTGTACAAACGAACGTACCGCTTTTTTGTCCGGCGAGATTCACCAGCCGATCCTGGGGGTTGGCGGCGAGATAAGGCTGACAATCGAAATTCCAGGTCTCGAAATTGATGAGCACAAAGGACCGAACGTTCGGGTTGGTGCTTTCCCGGCATTCCGTTATGCCCATTTTCTCAAACTCACGATAGCATTTTGCCAGCAATGCTTTGTCGTCAAGACTGGACAACCAGCCAGTCCACAGCTGCACGATCAGTTTTTCAGGCTGGCGCCCGTTCAGAGGAGGCAGCAGATGAACTTGGATCTTCTGCGGGATTTCGACCACGTTACTCGTTTGACTACCGCAGTAGTAGTAGATCGGGTCGCCGGCATCTGCTTCAAGGGGGGCTCGGAAGAAAAAGGCCACATGACGGTGCAGCGGTTCGGAGAAATCCGGATCGTATGAAACCCCTGTCTCGAACTTTATTGCATGGCGCACATACTTCTTGCCGTGGCGCACGGTTTCACCCGCCAGCTCATGTTTGAGCGGCCATACTCCGTAATACCCCGACGCGCCTTCCACCGTGTAGTCGGCGGGAAGCTCAAAAAACAGCCTATAGTCCCTGAGCACGTGGCCTTCTATGCCAAGCGGACGGACCAAGAGCTGTTGAAGCCCACCGCGGTTTACCGTAACCCCCCCGGCGTCTTCCCAGTTCGGCCAAATCTGCGTGTGTCCAGCCAGCAGTACCATCTCGCCTCCCGGGTGACGGAAGGTGAAATCGCCGACGCTGAATTCCCCGCCATCAGATTTCACGATGTTTGTGCCCCAGTTGAGCGCTACTCCCGAATGAGCGGCAGCGCCGTTCAGAACCACCTTTTGGGCACTCCCGAAATTCAGCGACATCGCCGACGCATGCACGGTGCGCAGCGGAGACTCATAGTAGAGTGCAAGGTCGCCGGGCCGGCTGGCCGTAAACTGAAAATCCAGTTCGCCGTCGGCTACCGAGAACAGCAGCTCTGTGCCTACCGCAAACTCGCGACATAGCGTGTCGCCACACCGGGTGGTGACAGCAATAGCGGCGGGCAGATTGAAAGCGAGGCGGTTGCTCCCCGAAGTGAAACCCGGCATTTCTGTGGCTACCAGCGCGGGAACGTCTTCATCCAGAATTAACTCCCCAAAGGTATTCTCATGAAAGCCGGTATTCAGCACCTGCCAGGAACTGGCCTCTTTCCTGCTCGCCTGAAGACGCCCGGCCATAACGTACAGTCGGGCATCCGGTCCGGGCCGGAAACCAAGCGACTGAAACGGGATAGCCATGTTGACCGTCCATCCTTCACTGTCGCGAGTCGCCGCCACTTTGGCCCCCGAATTCCATTCGAACCTGCGAGACCCCCAGTAATCCGGCGCCGAGCATTGCGCGTCCAGCAGCGCTCCGTTGGCGTTGACGACAAAATCATAAGCAATGTCCGCAGCCGGGTCCGGCTTCACCAGCAGCAGCACGCAATCGTCGTCATATATTCGAGTGTCGTCATTGGCATCGACCGTGTTTTTGAACTCATGGAGACGGTTTTCCACGGGATCCAATGCGGATTCCAGGCAGTGAAATGTCGCGAAGAGATGGGTTGCGTTGTAGGCAAAACGTACGGTGGTCTGTTCCGTGGCAAGTTTCTTGGTCTGATTCAGCATGAACGGCCCGACGGCGATGCTGTTTTGCGGGGTTGCCTCGTCGCCCCGTCCGATGCGGACCCGCCCGGAAACGGGAATGGCGTTCACCGCCTCGTCAAGGTTTCCAAGCTCAGGGGAGGTGGAGATGACCACTCGATCTAGCAGGATCTCGGTTTCTGGGTCGGTCCCATACTGGACTGTCACCGCGGGGTAAGCCGCCGCCGCATCAACCGGCCCGATCCGCAACCATTTCCATGTTTCGGCACCCTGCGATTCGGCTTGCGCCACCGTCTGGTACCCGTTACGCAAACTGACCGTAATCGCCTTTTGCGTGTTGCATCGGATTCGCAAGTAATAGTGAAGTGGGCGCGACGTCAGCGGCGTCGGGACGCGGGTGACCTCGTACCAGCGTTTCCCCCACATTGCCGCGCCACCGGAGGCATCGGCGATCTTGACGACTCTACCATGCACCGCCGGATAGCCTTCAGCTTCAAAATCAAGACGTTTTACCTCCATGTCTGAGCATTCGGGTTGTACGGCTTCCTTGATTTCGAAGTTTCGCAGTTGGTATTTGGCGGCGTAGTTGGACTCCGAATAGATGCTCACGGACTCGGGACCCTCGAAGAAATAACCCAATTCAGTCGTCTGCCACTCCTCGGTAAGGCTAACGGACGGCCCGTAGCTGACGACGTTGTTTTTTCCCCAGACTGCAAGGCCTATTTTCCCTTCTCCGAGAGCCTCGAAACGGATTACGCCGTGCTTCCCGGTGAGATTGTACAAATGGGAGACATTATTAATGTGGATTCCCCCAAGACGGGCAGGCGCATCAATGGTGATTACCTCTCCGGCGGTCTCGATCGTGGCGCCTGAAACCGCTCGCCAGTTAGGTATAGCTGCCATAACTCCTCCGCTCCCTCCACTCGCCATCACAAGTGACTCCGACACGTGTCCTTAGCCATGAGACGGCCCCTTTCCTTCCCACCGCGAGCATGTAACCAGCACCCATAGGCCCTCACCTCAAGCGCACTCCGCGAAAGAGGTGAGGGCCATTTCATCGGTTGGCAGTCAGCGGCTACTGCAACAGTGCGCGCATTCTCTTTGCCGCGTTGTCCATCTCACCAGGGACGGGCATACCCTTGTCGTAGATGTTGGTCCTGCTTAAAGAATACGCTCCAAAGATCCGGATATGGCCCGATGGGCTGACGCAGAGTGGTGGCTATCACTGCTTTCTAGCCTCCATAGACATCATGGATTTCACTGGCGATCATTCAACGCCGCAATGAGCCGCACCTATCAGGTGGTACTGCGTATCCCCCAAAAGAAAGGGCTGATCCCCAGAATCAAAAGCGAAGCCCCAAGGCACATCCTTCGCAGCACGCAGAAATCCTCGCTGCGCTTTGTTAGCTGGTTCTATGGTGACAGTCCCCTCTTCCATCAGGCCTTCATCGACCGAGCCACGGTTGTCTGGTACATCCACGTCTCAGGCTCGTTGGGGCAAAAGCGGAATCTCCATGTGCTATCACCATCGAAGAAGCCGCCGATCTGCATCTTGTTTCCCGACGGACTCGTGATAGTTGACACCATTTGAACGTCAGTGAAAGGGTTCCGATAGACCCGATCTGAGCGTAGCTCCATCTCACAAACCTGCCCCAACATCCCTCGTCGCGTCAATCCGCTCGGCTCTCCCTTCCCCCATGAGCAGCGAAGGTTCGCTAGCTATGGCACCAGGGCGCCCGCCAAAGAGGCTGGGCCTGCTGCCGCCAATAGGTCAGATGTGAGGCATACAGTCCTTCGCGGCGCAGCAAAGCGCCCCTTTCCTGGGCCGTACAAGCCTCCGCTTCCTTTAGGATTCGTAGCTTGTACTCCGCTGTGAAAGTCCGTCGCGTTGCCCGCGGCACCACCTCCGGGTTTGGTGGTACCTCTAGACCTCTGGCCATGCCTTGTCCGTCACCCTTGTTAACGTCCGCCTTGCTGTTCATGCCATCCACCTCTCCCACCCTCTACACTAAATTCGGGATGGAAGGTGTCTCACCTATCTTGGCACAGAGGGGCAACGCTGAGGTTTGAGTACACCGATGACTGGTCGAGCCAGAAACTGACCGTGGCGATCGCAGGTGGAGCGCCGCCCGACGTCAGTCTGGTCTCTATGTCACGCGCTCGCACTTTCTACGAGTCCGGGATGCTCATGGAGCTTAACTCCTATGTGGACAAGACACCTCATATGGCACTCGACCAGTTCCTGCCCACTGCCATTCCCTTTGTTGAGAGAGAGGGTCGGATCTACGGTCTTCCTTGGAGCCTAGAGGCAAATGTGGTTCTCTACAACCGCGAGTTTCTGAACGAGGTGGGTCTGGATGACCAGCCTCAGGCCTTGAACACCTGGAATGATCTGATCACCTACGGCAGAGCCCTCGTCAAGCGGGATGAGAACCAGGTTATTCAGCGCAGTGGAATGGTCCTAGCGAAAGGAGTCCCTCATTTTGCTGCCTACCTATATGCAAACGGTGGCCAGTTCTACAATGAAACCGGTACTAAGGCGGCCTTCCATGACTCCAAGGGCATCGAAACCCTGGAGATGATGGTCAGATACGCGAGGGAATATGACGTGACCCGTGCAAACGCTGTTGGGTGGCGTGATATCGGTAATCGGACGGCGGCCATGGCTATCGGTGACAGCTCCAATACAGGTGTCATCCGGGCAGCGGCGCCGGACTTTGTCTCATGGCTAGGTATGGCTCCCATCCCCCGTGGCCCGCAGGGAACTCGTTCTTCGACGGCGAGTTGGAGTAACATGTTTTCCATCCCCAACGGCGCCAGGAACCCAGACCTGGCTTGGAGCTTCATCAAACTATGGTTACATCCAGATATGGTGGTCGAGCGTTTCCTCCACTACGGGCGTGAGAACGTAACAGCACCGCGTCGAGATTTCCTGCAAAGCCACGCCTTCAGAACAGCCATGCAAGATATCCCCTGGATGAGAGTCATACCAGAGGTCTTCAACAACGCAGGTCCCTATCCGTTCATCCGGTTCCCCGACATCACTGCCAAGATGGGTCCGCTGCTCACTCGGGCAGAGAGAGGTGAGATGGCCCCGGCCGCTGCTTTACTGGAGGCACAGCGCGTCGTCAACGCCATTCTGCGGGAGTAAAGAAGCCGCCGGATAGTCATACGGGATACACAAGAGGATTGCGTTCTGCACGACGTAGCGAATGATGCACCCGTCGGAGGAGATCACCCGCACACATCAGTGCCCATATTCCTCGAAGGTCCCGAGCGCATAGGGGCCGTCAGTTTCCGCTCGCGATTACCAGCTTCCTAGCGTGGAGATCCATGCTGACTCGCCTTCGCTACCTGGGCCCTGACCCTGCGCGAATCAACCGATGAGGACGCTGCCCGGATAAAGTGCAGCGTCCTCTCGGGGTGCGCCCGATAGCTATGGCGGCGGCTGGTCGCCGAGAGTCATAGTAACCGCCGCAGCCTCACCGTCCTCAATGTGCAAGACCGACCAGCACCACGCGGCCAAACTGCATTGCCGCGCCTTCCGCCCGCTCGCCGTCCCATACCAAACGGAACAGCTCCGGGTTTGCAGTCGGCGGTACGTCACCGCTCAGAACGAGTCTGGACCAGCCTGTTGCCGTCTCCGTCTCCTGTGCCCCCACCTGATAAGCTACCGGTAGCCATTCATCCCCGTCCGCCGAAACGGCGATGTCCAGCGCCTCCATCGCAGCCGGATCCTGGACGAAGACTGTCACTTCGAAGCGCCTCAACCTGGCCAGGTGCCACGTCAGATGCTGCCTCTCCCCACCTGTGGGCGTCAATCGGTCCGGATCGCCCAAAAACGCTTCGGGCTCATCAGCGGTATACTGCCAGCCTTCCGACTTGTCGGCCACCCTCAGCCTGTCCACAGCGGTGAACCACCCCGAGGGCGGCAGCAGTTCATCGATCAAAGTAGTCCAGTTATTGACCAGAATGCGAGTTGTGTCAGCGTAGATTCGTCCTTGATCTGTTTCGACAAGAAACTCCAACCTGCATACCCCATCTGCGACCTGGAACGTATCGAACCATACCGTACCCGGCCACGTCGCCCCCTGATGGATGACAAATTCCTCGTCGTAATCCTTCCCTGAAGTGCTCCTCACCGTTAGGGAATAACCCACCGCCTTTTCTCCCGGAGGAAGGGAGACGTGGGCGACGACGGGCTGTTTTCCGTGCGCTGGCTCACTTGCCACGGACTCGATGTAGGCGACCTGCATGGGACGTGCACTTTGGACGGTACCTATCTTGCCCTGCCAAAAAGGCGTCCGCCTGGCCTCTTCGGATAGAATCGCCGCTTCGTCTAGCCAGTACGTGTCACCCGGCTTGCTTATAGACAGGGCCTCCATACCGAGCCTGCGCAGCATCGTCACCTCGGGATAGACGTCCCGAATCATCCTGGCATCAAAGACCAGCACCTGCCACTCCCCGTCATCCACGAGTTGGTACGGGAGCAAGTCACCGGCCCTCTTTCCTCTCCCCGGTAAAACGCTGGCCACCAAAACGCGCCGTTCCTTCTGCGCATCCGCATCAAAGGCCCGCACATACACCCCGACGGGGGTCCCTTCTGTGATCCGGTACTTGAGGTATACAAACGGGTAGCGATCGATGTCCCATTGCGCTGGATTCGTATGCAAAGGCAATGAGCCTCCACCCGGGTTGGTGATCCTTAGAACTCCCTCCCCCGTTTCTCGATCTACCTCCTGCTCCGCCTCTACAGGCGTGGGGCGGCTTTTGTACCAGACCCACCACGCGTCGTTATCGTCGGCATCAAAAGTCGTGTACATGAGGGGCATCTCTAGGCTTTCTGGCGGGCCATACTCTACAAAACCGACACCAACGTAACTTGCCCCCTCGCGGTCTTTGACCCGCACCCGAATCGGGAAGCCCTCAGGGCTAAACAGTTGGTCCACCGAGAACTCATAGGTGTGGGTGATCTCCTGACCATAGACTAGGGTGCCGTCACCGAGCCGCCACTCAAAAGACACCGGATCGATGGGCCCGTACACATGCGCCCGCATCTTCACCGGTTGGCCTGGGTAGACGACAAACGGATCCACCTCAACGAAAACGCTGACCCGACCCGTGTCGCCGTGCTCTATCGCTCCCATGTCTGGGGCCGCCCCTGACCAGGCCAGGCTCACCGCGTCGCCCTGTTGCCACGTCAACACCCTATCGAGTTCCAAAGTACCCGATTCCACATCGACCTTGACAACCCGTGCTTGCCGAGCAGCGTCACCGACAGCAATGAGATCGCCCTGCTCCCCGGCAATACCGAAACCGTCGTAGAAGTAATGGACATCCTCAACCGCCAGCACCTGACCGCGACCAGCGCTCAGGGCGAACGTCAAGGGCGCCGCCGCGTCCCGCAAGGGGCTCTCGGCAGATAGGCGGTGATCATATCGCCCCAGATCGACGAAATCGACGGGCCCGCGGAAATTGCCGCCAAACTGCCCATCGCCATTGGATTGCAGATCGTCCGGATCCCGGGAGAGGGCATTCGAAAAGCCGATCTTGCCGCCCTCACCGAGGGCGTTATGCTCAAAACGAACATGCTGGGCGCCCTTGCTCAGCACAACCTGGCGTTCTTCTCCGTAGGGGTCATTGCGGTAGAAGATATTGTTCTTCACCACGTTGTCGCGTACAGGAAAAGAGACGTTCCGTTCGATGATCCGTAGAGCCTCCAAGCTATTGCGGTCAAACACGTTATTATAGATGCGCGTATCGGTAACGCCGTGCACTTCCAGCCACGGATGCATGACAATGGGGTTTCCCCAGTTGCGAAAGATACGGTTAAAGCGATAGATGGCGGCAAAGGCATTGGGTTGGGATGCTTCGCTAGCAGACCTGCCGCCATGAAGCGAATGAATGATGATGTTGTTCTCAAACAAGGCGTTACGGGCCATGAGAAATTCGAAAGCCCGCCCCCAGGTGGGGCTAAAGACATTGCCTCGCAACACAACCTCCGTATCATAAACCGTTTCGGTGCCGTCCCAAAACTGCAGGGGGGAATGCCCAGCGTAGGAAATCGCGTTGCCTTCAAAGAGGATGCGGCTAGAGCGTTGGACCACTGCCATATTGAACGGACTCTTTTTCAGGCAACTATCGCGCACGAAAATGTCCTCACTGTCCCTGATCAGAAACGGAGTTCCCTCCACCGCATCCCTACTGCGCTCCATCAGCATATCTGTGAGATGTATGTCTTTAGCGTTTTGGGCAAAAAACCATAATCCCCGGGGCGAGGCAGGGAAGACATGTAGCCCTTCCAGCCGGATGTGTGAGACACCGTCTAGCACAATGGCCCGGTCGGTCCCTGCAGTGCCTGTAAGCAGGGCCGTACGCCGTTCGGCCGCCCGGAAAGTAATGGGCGCCGCCGCCGTGCCGCTGTTTTTGGGCGCCAGGATGTTAGCGTAGCCCGCGTATGTACCGGGCATAAGCACTATCACATCGCCTGGCAAAGCCTCACGCGAGGCCTTGCCCAGCGTGGCCCACGGGTGGGCGCTGCTACCACTCTGACCGTCATCACCATCCGGCGACACATAGAAAACGCCTGCTTCTCTGGCCATCATAGTATCGTCCTTCACTTCGCCCTTCACTTCGCCCATCTCCAGATTGCTCAATTTGACTGCCCCACTAGAATTCCTTAGGTAAAATGAGACCCACAACACCTCAGTCCCGGGCGGGACTTGAAATTCGTTTTCTAAGCGAATCCAATCGGTCGTGCCAGTGGGAGCGACTATTCTGAGCTGATCGCGCACGGCCTGCAGCCCTTCATCAGTCGCCTTGAAAAACTCGACCCGCAGAAAGCTATTGGCGTTGGCCCGCATATTCACACCGCTGCCCTGATACCAGGCCGATATCTTGAGTGTCTTGCCCTCCAAGCCCTGGGCTGAGATGCCTCTTTGGTTCACGATCACCAGGCCCTCTTCTTCACTGCCAGTGATCCGCAGGGCCGCAGCCCCGGCAAAACCTTCGGCGTCTGCGAAAATTCCATACCCTGAGCCCCTGTCAGTGTAATCCCAACCAACAGGGCGACCGGCCTCGCCCCAGTCGCTGAAATCGCCATTAACGATGAGATTGGCGGTGTCCGGCGATGCAGCTTGCGCCTCAACCAGCGACTGGCAAGCCGCATAGGCGGTAACCAACACACAAAACAGAACAGAGATCTTCCAAGTTCTTGCGAACATGGATCCACCCCTCCTTAATACCGCCCCCGCCTGCTGAAGGAAGGCATACGGCGGGGGCATGTCAGACGTTTTCATCTGGCTATAGGTCTGGGTCACGAATAATCCTCGATGTGCGCATGCCTTCAGGCTTTACTAGATCCCCGTAGGTGCTCCAACGCCGCTCTTTCTTAAACAGCACAGTCGCTTCGCCCCGTCTGGCCCCCACGGACAAGTTGCGCATGCCGAAATAGCGATCTAGATCGACCTCGGCACAGACGGTCTTGGGATCGCCCATCGTAGTGGCCAGAATCTCGCCGGTCTTATCCAACACCTGGCTGGGACTTGTTCCGGTAGATGAAGCCACAATGACGACGCCATTATCCATCGCCCGTGTGGGCCACGTATGCTCGTAATGGCCGGGAAGCCCAGAACCCGCCAAAGGAAAGGCGATCACTTCCGCCCCGTTGAGGGCTAGAATGCGGGCAGACTCGGGAAACCACAGGTCCCAACAGACCGCGATTCCCAGCCTACCGAAATCGGTTTCAAACACCGGGAACGAGTCTCCGGGAGTGAGTCCTTTTTGTTGTTCCATGTAGGTGAGATGCACTTTTCTGTACTTGCCCACCAGACGACCGGAACGGTTGATCAAAACCGCAGTGTTGTAAAAGTGCTCCCCTTCAACTTCGTGAAGGCTGGTTACGAGATAGGTCTTGTGCTGAGCCGCCTTAGCCGCCAAGCGAGAAACGACTTCCCCCGGGATCGGCTGCGAGTTACTCGCATAGTCTCCCGGAACGCCCCGATCTACGAAGTTCTCAGTCAGACAAATGAGATCGGGCTGATGCTGGGCGGCCTCATCGATGACGTCTTCCATCTGCCGGACGTTGCGCTCGATCGTCGGATCAGGCGCGGGGGCAATGCGGGTTGTGGCCAAGCGTACATGCCGGGAGGGCATTTTCGCGATAGGCTGCACCTCGACGCTCTTCCACACAATCCGCCCCCGCGGGGTGTTTCTCATGATTAGGCACACCCTGAGGCGGGCCGCACCACTGTGTGTGCGCACACTTCGCCGCAGGCGCCGAGATTTTCCCCCTGTCGGGTGTAGGCCGTCGAGGTAATCAACGGCGACGGGGCGTCCGGTAGCATCGCTCCACTCGAGCGTCACCGCGACGTTCTCTTCATCATGCACAAGATCGTCGACATCGAAGTCTACTGTTACTGTGTAACAATGGGCGTCTGATACGTCGTACTCAGACCACCAACCACCGTACACGCCCCGATGACCAGTCGCTGCCGTCACAAGAACACCCTCCAGGGCATAACTCTTCGGCGACGTCGCTGGCCGCTGGCTCCACTGCTGCCATTTCGATGCATCCAAGATTGACCAAACCTCCCGCAAGCATTGTTACTACCATTACCGCGACTGTTGGGAAATATAAGCATTGATGGCGCGTTGAACCTGGGGAACGACTGTCTCAGGCGCCGCCTGCCCTTGCCAGACAGATTTCATACCAGCATCAAAAGCAGACTGAATGTAATCGGAGTGCACGTGATAGGGATAGGGCTCCGCAAAACCCAGCGAGTTCATTAGACCCGTCAGCAGCTCCCTAGTCTCCAGCGGTAGGGTGACATCACGGCGCATGGGCACCCTACCTCGGGCCACTACAAATTCCTGACTATCTCGGGACGTCAAGTACTTGAGATAGCGCCAGGCCGCATCTTTTTCCTTGGCGTTGGTGGTCAAAGCAAAGGAGGTCACGTAAGCTACTTCACCCTTCGTCACATCTTGCGTACCCGAAGTAACCCCCACAGGCGTATCCCCGATGCCGCTACCGATGCTGCCAGTGCCCAGATGAATCGAGGCCACTTTGCCATTCAAAAACAAGCTGGTCGATCCCCCGTGGATCCCGTCGCGAATCAATCCGAGCAGCCAGTTCATGGCCTTGTACGCCGCGGGAACATCGATATCCAACAGATCATCCTTGTCAAACATACGTCCGCCCGCCTGGTAAATAAGCGGAACGATCTGCGTGTATGGAGTACCATGGTAGTAGCCCCAGATCTCAGGCTGCCCATCGCCATCCATATCGACGGTGCTCCGCTTGGCGACATCCCGTATCTCTTCCCAAGTTATCCAGCTATCGGCCGCAGGAGGCACAACACCGCGCTGCGCCAGAATGTCCTTGTTATAAGCATAAGTATAATTCACTACAAATCCGGGCATCCCGAACATTATGCCGGCATAGCGCACTGCATTTAGCGCTCCGGGGATCCACGCCCGCGTGTCTAGCGACTTGTCTCGCTCGATCCAAGGCTCGAGATTCTCCAACACACCGCCAACCGCCAACGGGGCTACTTGCTCAGGCGGTATTTGCAGCACGTCGGGAATGCTGCCAGTGGCAGCCAGCACGGCCACTTTCGCAGCGTACTCCTTATGGCTAGCAATGGTTGAAACGTCAAGTTTGATGTCCGGGTTATTCTTTTCAAAGAAATCCATTTGTCTTCCGTAGGTGCCACTCCAGCGTTCAGGCGCCAACCACGTGCCCACGCTCAACATCGTTTTGCCCTGCGCAGGAATGGACAAGACCGCCACCGCCAAGAGCAAGCCACATATCAACTGCCTGACACACCGAGGCATCGATCATCCTCCTTACATAGTAGGTACAACTCCAGCGTACATCTGGCTCCTTAACCCTCTTCTCCTTGAATGACCAACGTCCTTTGGCTTGCGGCATCAGTTCTTCAAGAGTCCAAACGTCAGACAAACCCCGCCTAGATTGATCTTGTCCCAGAGCAAAAGAAAATGATCAAATATCAAACCCGTGTCTGCCCTGGGGGAAGCCAACTTCGATTGTTTTGGAGCCGGAGCCTTTCTCGGCAATGAGCTCAACGGCCTTTCTTTCCACAGCGGCCATGCGCTCTTCTTCTGTGAGTTCTTTTCGTTTCACATGCTGGTTGAGCGCGTCTTGCGGCGGCCGCTCCGGCCACTCGCTAGCAGGAGACATATGACCTGTCGTGAAGTGCACCAGATGCGCAAGCAAACACAATATAAGTATAGCGTCAGCGCATTGGGCGGTGACGGCCCGGATCTCGTTCGGGACCCGACGCGTTCGCACACGTTCTGGAGTCTGTGACAACATCAGCATACAGGAGGTCGAGTAATGTTGTTGCCCCGTCTGCGAAGAACTGCTATCTTCCTAGCCTCAGCATTCCTCCTACTAACTGGCTGCCTCGCCGCAGCTGCGGCAAGAGAGCAGCTGATAGTCTGGCATTGGGATGCTCATGCCAAGGGGGACTTTGCCCAATGGCTTGAGTACGCGAAGCTTTCATTTGAACAAAAGAATCCTGAAGTAGAGGTTGTCTATCAGTACGTTCCCTTCGGTCCAGACCGCTTTGTCCTGGCTGCCAGTGCTAACGTAATGCCTGATGTATCCATTGCCTCGGTCACCTATGCCAGAGATCTCCATGAAAGCGGCTTGCTGCAGCCACTGAATGAGCACTACGCGGCCACCCCTGATCTACAACGCGCCCTCCTCCCAGTCACCCAGGCGTTCAACCAGCACAACGGGGTGATCTATGGAGCCACAAACAGCCTAGAGGCTTCTGCTATTCTGTACAACCACCAGCACTTCCTTGAGGCTGGCTTGAGCATTGACCCACTCGCCATAGGCACATGGACTGACCTTGCGGCGATTGTGCGGAAGCTGACGCGCATCGACAGCGACGGGACTTTGGTGAGGGCAGGTTTCTACGACTGGGTGAGCACTGAATCATATGCCCCCTGGCTCTACAGTAACGGTGCAGCATTCTTCAATGATCAGCAAACCCGAGCGGCGTTTAACACCGATAGGGGCCGAGAGGCCCTCGCTTTCCAAGAGGAACTGTGGAACATCACGGGAGCTATCAGAGGCTTCGTGCCTAACTTCGTGAAGGGCAATGTCTCCCTGCAGCGCATGGAGACGGCAGTGAGCCATATTCCCGACATCGGCGATGTGGAGTTTGGCTATACCAGCGCGCCAGTAGGGCCTGCAGGCAGCAGACGCGGGAGTGTGGCCTGGGGAAACATGTATGTGATTCCGAAGGGTGCTCGACACCCGGACCTGGCGTGGGATTGGATCGCACATTATCTGAGCTTGGAGAGCCAGATCAAGCAGCTAGAGATCATGAGAACGCCCTTCTCGCCTCGTCGGGACGTGTACCTATCAAGCGCCTGGCGAAAAGCAGTAGAACAACGCAGCTATATGGCCTGCGCACTAGACATCTTCCAGACGGCTGGTGTATACCCGTTCTACCGGGCGAGTGCCATATCCGCCGAGGTCAACCCCATCTTGCGTCAGGTCTTTAGTAATCAGCTGTCACCCGCGACTGCCATAGAGCAAATGGAATCCATCGTAAACCGCATCGTGGCCAAGTAACGAAGAGACGCCCACATCCTTCTGGGCCCATACGGCACTCGGGCTGTCCCTCAATCGAATAGGGTGACGCTCGCTGATCAAGCGGGCGTCAGTCCTCTTGCAGAACTGAACGTACGGACCACGGCCCCTCTGGGCCCGCCATCTATCGGCAAGTGCCCGACAGCACGCGGTAGCCCTTGTCGCTATAGCACGGCTCCAGCAGGTCACGAAGTCACTATGCCCTGCGTCGAGTAATCCGGTCACTTTCAGGCGCGACTGCGGCGTTCCATAGTCGTCCCTCACCTCACCCCTGGCGCCATAGATCCCAAAAGACAGGGGAGCGTGGCCCCCCTGTCGGTGATCCCTCGTCGTTTCAGACATACCTGCGAATGGCAGATGAGGCCTCCATCAAGTCATCACTTGGGACTCGAAGCCCGATTGGCATCGATGCCGTTGTTGATACCGATTCTCATGTTCTCAATAGCCTGGTTCTCCGGGATCCGATCTCGCCAGAAGTCAAAGGCAGCCCGTGACACGATATTCTTGTAGGAGTCCTCGATCAAAGGCAAGGGACTCGATGTCGGCAGGGCATCGAGAAGAACGCCTCGGTTGCTTGGAATCGTGTTGGCTCGCAGCCAGGTTTTGAGCATAGTTGGCCGATGCGGCAGGACCGCACCCTTTCGATGCTGAACCGCCAACTCCATCGCCGCGGGACTGCTGAAGTACCGCAAGACCTCAAATGCCTCGTCGGTGTTGCCCGATTCTTTGACAAGGCCCCATCCGATGGCATTCGTTACCGCCACATTGCCTGCAGGACCACTGGGCAAACACGCCACATTCCAGTTGGAGTTGAACTCAATACCCAGCGGAATAGCACTCTGCATGTACAGAGAATTCGCTAGTCCCATCGCACTCAGACCGTGAGCCACAATGTTGGCAGATGTACCGCCCGACCCACCAGTGCCGAAAGTGCCCGGTGGCGACATGGCACCAGAGCGGACCAATTCACGGTAGACCCTCAGGGCCTCCCGTACTTCGTTAGTGTCGCCCGTGAAAGACCGGGGGTTGGCCCAGTTGTCAACCAGTGCACCGCCATAGTGCCAGATGGTAGACCACCAGTGAAACCACTGCGGCTCTCTCATACCCCAGCGTTCCGGCTGCGCCTCACCGCTTGTTCGTTTCGTCAGTTTGCGCGCCATTTGGAGAACATCGTCCCAGGTCCATCCTGGCCAAGGCTCCACCTGCCCAGCCTCGTTGAAGGCATCTACATTGTACATCACCGCCTGAGTTTGAAGGTCCATGGCCGAACCCCATATGCTCCCGTCGAGCGTGAAGAACGACCATGTGATCTCAAAGAAATCGTTGAATGGGCTGTTGCGAGGTTCGCGCTGGAGGTAGGGACCAAGGTCAACAAGAGCACCCTGTCGAGCCATATTGAGCAAGTTGTTCGGATCCTAATAGATGATATGTGGCGCTTCCCCCGCTATGATGAGGACTTGGAGCTTACCGTAACCTATGCCCTCCCCCCCGCCAGCCAACTCGATGCGAATCCGATTCTGCTCCTTGTGAAACGATTCGATGACAGCATCCTGCCAGTCCCTATCAGCCTGACGAATGGAGCGCTGCATCTGTATCACGACCGGAGCGCCCACAGCGGTGGGTAACAGAAAACTCAACATCAAGACCAACGACCATACTGCCGCGTGCACACATGACATTCTTCTTTTATGTACCAGCACCATACTTCCCCCTCCGAGTACACTGAAGTAGATATACCTGGCCCTATGTTAGCACCTTCCATTGCTCCGTGCAAACTGCTTAATTGACCTAAATCTACTAATGGTGAACCTAAATCGAACGACGGCTTAATCTGCCGCCCTTTCGCTTCTGTGCACCTCATCGGATGCGGGTCTATCGACAGGGAGGAGCCCCTGCGGCCCACATTCCGCACCGTACGACGCGGTTTCCCAAAGCGATGAGCTCGCACAGGTGAGGTTGTCGCCTGCGGTGGAGGTAACCGCATTCCTGCCAGAGAACATGAATGGGAAAACAGAACTCATTCGCGTTTAGAAGGCTAGAGAATACTGGTTGGCACCAACATCAGGGCATCAGTGTGTTTTTGGGGGTATATAGCATGACGATACTGAAGAAAAGCCGGGGCTTTCTGGGGCTCATCATACTGGCTAGTCTCATCACCGTTATTCCTATGGTTCAGGCCAAGGCAACGACAACCCTCGTTCTCTGGGACAAGCTTACTGCAGATTCGATGGAGATGGAGTTGCACTGGATCGACGCTTTCGAAGCGACGCATCCGGGTACTGAAGTTGAGCATGTGAGTATGCCTACGGACTACTACAATAAGCTCTCAGTGGCCATCGCTGCCGGAGTACCACCTGATGTAGCACAGCTCATACCGACATTCTCCTTGGCAGAGTTTGCCGAGGGCGGACTCATCCAACCTCTTGATACCTTCGTCCAGAAAGCAGGCATAAAAGAGCGAGACTTCTTTCCTTTAGTGTGGGACTCCTGGCACTATGATGGCAGTATCTGGGCAATGACCTATGATGTCGACCCTCAGATGCTTTTCACCAATCGGTCTCTGTTCGCAGCTACAGGGGTCTCTCTTCCTAACACCATCGAGGAGTTGGACGAGGCTGCCAAACGCCTTACGCTGGCAGACGATGAAGGCAATGTGAAGCGTATGGGGTTTGTCCCTTGGTTAGGCGATTGGTGTACCTGGTTCGCAGCATGGGATGCCCAGCTGTGGGACGCGAAGGCAGGCCGTATTGTCGTCGATAACACTAATGCTGTCAGCATGTTCGCTTGGATGGCCTCGTACTCCGAGCGCTACGGTTACGCTCGCATCAACGCACTGACATCTCGCATTCAGAACTACCATCGGGGTGAGCCCCTATTCACTGATCAGTTGGGTGCCCTGGTTTCAGGCCCGTGGGTGGTGCGGCGATTTGGTCTGTATGCCCCGGAATTTGAGTGGGACATGCTTCCCTTACCGTATGCTGCCAGCGGTAAGCCCGACTCTACCACGGGCAACGCCTTGACCTTAACGATACCCGTAGGCGCCAAACACCCACAGGAGGCCTTTGAATACATACGCTGGCGGACCAGTCAGGAACACATGCTTGACCGCGTTCACGTTCCCCCTGCGCCTGGATTCCCAGCCCGCGTCGCGGTTGCTAGGGCCTACGTGCAGCGCTATCCGGAGTTCATGCCGATGGCCAATGCCTTGGCGGGACCCAATTCGCGGCCGTATCTGCCTACCATGCCAGTGAGCGTCTTTCTCTCGGGCGAGCTAACCAGGGCCCGTAACCAGGTGATCCAGCTGCAGTCCAGCCCGCGAGGAGCCTTGGACGCGGTGACGAAGGTCGTCCAGGCTCGCCTGGATGAGGTGTTGCGTATGTCACGCCGGAGTCGCTGAGCCAGAAGAGCGGGCAGAGCGGTCTGACACCAGGCCGCTCTGCTCAGCACTTGATTGTCAGGGGTTCAGCCCCTCCCTATGGTTCGCAGTTGCAGCACTTCTGGGAAATCGCAAGTCCAACCACAGCACTGCACTACCCGTCGCCCGCCCTTAACCTACCCCCTCGTTCTCTATCTATCACTTCACTAAGCACTGCTTTGCAGAGCGGGTGGGCGGCCCGCGGCGGCACTCATGAGGCGTATGCGCTCCGGATTGAGGACCACATAGCGCGCGAGTTCCCAAGTCTCCGCGTCGTGTTTGCAGTCACGGACATTGAAGCCTTGCCCACGGTGAACCCATGGCCCGAGCGTTCCGCGAGTACAAGTCTTGTCAATTGGCTTATTCTATGCAACAATATGGTCGAGGGCTGGGTTATTCCAGTCCTACATCCTTCTCGGGGGTGCTAGCATGCACGTACTGCTGATTTCGGGAAGCCGCAGTCTGGATGGGCAAACCGCCCGAGCTGCAGAGGCCTTGCTGCGGGGGGTAGAACACGCAGGAGGAACAACGGAGCGCGTAGCCCTGCCACAGCTGCGAGTCTTGCGCTGCGAGCAGTGTCAAGATAACGGCTGGGGCACCTGCCGCACAGAAGGCCGCTGTTCCACATCTGACGATTTTCGCTCCTTAGTCGATAAGCTGATGGAGGCCGATGTCTGCGTATTCGCCACCCCGGTGTACTGGGGCGATCTGAGTGAAAGCATGCGAGCGTTTCTGGACCGCCTACGCCGCATCTGCACCCACAGTACCGTGAAAGAGCGCATCCGTACCAAGTCTGCTGTCGGCATATGCATAGCTGGTGGCGGTGGCGGCGGTGCACCATCCTGCGCGGTGAGTATGGAGAGAGTGCTGAACACCTGCGGTTTCGCTGTGCTCGATATGATCCCCGTCAGACGGCAGAACCAGAAGCTGAAGCTAGCTGTACTGGAACTGACTGGGCAGTGGATGGTGGAGCAGGCAGCCGCCACCGAGCAGCCTGCTGGTTAGGTCGCTGGCGCACGCTAGTGAAGTCTCGAGAGCCCGGTGAGGACCGGGCTCCTACCTGTCGAGGATCCAACACGGATTCTGGGCACCCTCATCTCTACTTGCTAGTTCCATAGGCTTGATTGAGAACCTTGTTAATCTCCTGAGCAGCACGCATGACACCCTCTGCAGCAGAACGCTCACCCCGCAGTACCGGATCAATCCCAGAGCGTTTTGCCGCCTGCCATATGGCCCAGTCAGGGCTCCAATCGGCGTCGCTCATAAAGCCAACCGACTGAGCGAGAATCTGCTGAATATCGTTCATCTTCGTACGTGCAGCCACAGAGCGCACGGACGGTATGCTGTACGGGGCCTGGTACGATGTCCAGAAGGCCTCAATTGTCTCCTGCGTCAGCAGTAGCTTGAGAATCGTCCATACGGCCTGCAAGTCTTGACCTGGCCGATACATTACCTCAAACATATTAGATCCACCGTAGGTGTTGTGGGCAACCGGGCCCTTGGGCATGGGAGCCACGCCCCAGTCTAACCCCTCAACCCGGCCAACGTGTTGGATGGCATACGTACCAGTAATGTGAAAGCCTACATTACCCCCTACAAGACTGGCACCGATTAGCGCAGACCGATCTTCCTGGATCATATCCGTCAGGAACTGGGTAGCCTGAATGGCCTGAGGCGAATCAATCCCTGCCGACTTGCGATCAGGGTTGAGAATCATGCCGCCAAACGACTTGACCAATGGATCGAACAACTCATGGTTGGATGCCGCTCCCACGCCCCACAGATCATTCTGACCATCACCATCGATGTCTCGAGCGATCTTCTTGGCCGCTGCCCGCAGGTCAAACCATGTCCACGAGGAGGTCGGTGCGTTGACACCAGCGTTACGCAGGAGCTCATTGTTGTACCACAACACCACACCTACCGTATCCCAGGGTAACCCGTAGATCCCTTGACCATCAGGCTGAGGCCAACGTACCTCGTTCCAGGGACCTGGCCAGAAGCTGTCTTTGCTCAACGCACGATCCTTCTCGAGCAGCGGTGCCAGATTGACAGCCCCGCCACGAATCACATGACCGAAAACGTAAGTACCAGCCGTATCGACGATATCAGGGGCCTGGTCGGTACTCATCAACACCAGTAGTTTGTTCCAGAAATCCGGATAATTGACGATCTGAATGTCGATGTCCTTGTGGGCTGCCTGCCACTTGGGGATCAGGCTGTCACGTAGAATCTCGTAACGGGGTTGGGAGTAAGTGGCGATCGTCACAGTCGTCTTAGGCGCCGCGCAAGCCAAACCTGCCAAACTGATGACCAACAGGGCCACTGTGAGCCTGGAACACCTCGTTTTCATGGTGCTAACACCTCGCCTCTCCTTGAGTTGAGTACATCATGGTCATTTTTTCGCATTGCCAGTGGCTAGTCCTCTTTTGTGGCAATATAAGTGAACGCCTTCTCGTGTTACAGTGGTGGGATCATTTGCTTACTTTGAGCAAGGCACTGATACCGTCTTCTACGTCAACGGGGCCACGGAGAAAACTGCGGTAATCTCCCTGCGTTCGCTTGGGTTGGTGGAAAGAACCTAGCGATGCGGTCTTGGCGGAGCCCTTTTTGCTAATTCTGATCGCCGTGAGGGCTTATTTCGCTGCCTAAGAGCACGCTTTCCCGCTCTGGTGGCCCCTTTGGGGCTACTGGGCAGTACATAACCGGACGCCATTGATCGCCTTTTCCCGCTCAGGGATTGGATCAGCTGTCCGACGCGCGATCATGGCAGGCTCGCCGTGATCCCTTTGCGGACAGGCCCTTCGGTGTTACCCCGGTCGGTACATTTGGAGGAGAATGGGCGGATGCATGGACACGCTCGCGAGACAGGGCCGGTAGTCGAACAGATGCACCCGGATTGGTACGTGAGTCGGGGCCAAGAATCCGACCGCCATGGCAAAAGAGCCGCCTCATTAGCCCCCGGGGCCAATGTACGTGGTAAAAGTGCAGCGTTGCGGCCTTCGCGGTGCCCTTTTTGCTCATTTTGACCGCCCGAAGGGCTCTTTTCCCCGCAAAGAGCACGCTTTCCCGCCTTGGTGGCCCCTTTGGGGCTACTGGGCAGTACATAACCCGACGGTGGTGATACCTTTTTCCCACTCAGTCGATGGGGTCAGCTCCCCAGTGCGCGATCACAGCGGGCTCGCTCGGATCCCTCTGCGGACCAATCCTTCGGTGTTGCCCCAGTCGGTACATTTGGAGGAGAATGGGCGGATTCATGGACACGCTCGCGAAACAGGGCCGGTAGTCGAACAGATGCACCCGGATTGGTACGTGAGTCGGGGCCAAGAATCCGACGGCGATGGCGGAAGAGTCGCCTCATTAACCCCCGGGCCCAATGTACGTGGTAAAAGTGCAGCGATGCGGCCTTCGCGGAGCCCTTTTTGCTCATTTTGACCGCCCGAAGGGCTCATTTCCCCGCCCAAAGAGCGCGCTTTCCCGCCTTGGTGGCCCTTCTGGAGCTACTGGGCAGTACATAACCGAACAGTGTCGATAGCCTTTTCCCACTCAGCCGATGGGGTCAGCTCCCCAGTGCGCGATCACAGCGGGCTCGCGCGGATCCCTCTGCGAACCGACCCTTCAGTGCTAACCCGGTCGGTGCATTTGGAAGAGAATGGACGGATGCATGGACGCGCTCGCGAGACTCGCTCGGTAGTCGGACAGATGCACCCGGATTGGTACGTGAGTCGGGGCCAAGAATCCGACCGTGATAGCAAAGGAGCCACCTCATTAACCCCCGGGCCCAATGTACGTGGTAAAAGTGCAGCGATGCGGCCTTCGCGAAGCCCTTTTTGCTCATTTTGACCGCCCGAAGGGCTCATTTCCCCCCAAAAGAGCGCACCTTCCCGCCTTGGTGGCCCTTCTGGAGCTACTGGGCAGTACATAACCGAACAGTGTCGATCGCCTTTTCCCACTCAGCCGATGGGGTCAGCTCCCCAGTGCGCGATCACAGCGGGCTCGCGCGGATCCCTCTGCGAACCGACCCTTCAGTGCTAACCCGGTCGGTGCATTTGGAAGAGAATGGACGGATGCATGGACGCGCTCGCGAGACTGGCTCGGTAGTCGGACAGATGCACCCGGATTGGTACGTGAGTCGGGGCCAAGAATCCGACCGTGATAGCAAAGGAGCCACCTCATTAACCCCCGGGCCCAATGTACGTGGTAAAAGTGCAGCGATGCGGCCTTCGCGAAGCCCTTTTTGCTCATTTTGACCGCCCGAAGGGCTCATTTCCCCCCAAAAGAGCGCACCTTCCCGCCTTGGTGGCCCTTCTGGAGCTACTGGGCAGTACATAACCGAACAGTGTCGATCGTCTTTTCCCACTCAGCCGATGATCCGAGGGGGAAATGCTGTCGACTCCCGGTGGCCACCGGGTCTTAGCTGGCAATGCGCGCGCAGTCAGCGAAGAACTATTGTCTGTGGAAGGATTCTGTCCTCACGTACCGAACATCGCATCGAGACAATCGAACACACGGTCGTTGTGTGAGGTGAGGCCTTTGTACTCTCTCTATGTAGATGAGGTGAACGTGCCGCTCTCACTGCTACTGACTCGCGAGCTAAAAGCCAGCGAGAAGATCGTTTGGATGGCCTTAACGATGGATGATCAGCTGGAGGAGAGTTTCCTTTTCTCGCCCAGCCGCCTGGGGCGGCGCACGGGTATGTCCCGGCCTACCGTTCGCAGGGCGACAGCCAAGTTAACCACCGAGGGCTGGTTTGCTCCACCGGCTAGGCGGGGACCTAGCCAGACCGCGGCACAGAAGCCATCCCCGGATAGGGTCTCCGTACCTGTGGAGCTAGTCATGGCTACTGAAATCCATGCACAGGCCAAAGTGGTTTATGCCCTACTGCTGTCCAAACCTACGGACCCACCTCGCAAAAGGCAGTTCACGTACGCTGAGTTAGCCG
Organism: Limnochordia bacterium; assembly: GCA_050951545.1. Lineage (GTDB taxonomy): Bacteria > Bacillota > Limnochordia > DTU080 > DTU080 > DTU080. The sequence continues at coordinate 29,071 of JBMNJG010000006.1, forward strand.
GCCGGATGAGTCTGAGCCCCCAAACCATCAAACACGCGGCTCGTCAGTTGGCCAAGCATGGTTGGCTGGAGATGGAGCAGGCGCACAAGCGGGCACCGATTCGCTTCACTCTCCACAACCCGGTTGATAAGCGAAATGTAAAAGAAATACTAGACGTGCAGGATGAGCTCCACCGCGCTACGCACCTCGGAGAGGCTCTCATGCAGGCTATCTTCTTGGCGCTTGTCGATTGCCTTGACTTCGACGACGGAATGCGCCCAGGTTTCATGAGGAACCCAGCAACTGGCAAGCGTCTGGAGGTCGATCTCTTCTATTACTTGCACAATACGGCCATGGAGTTCAATGGGGCGCAACACTACCGCGTCACGGAGCGGAATTCGGCTGAGCAGGTCCATAAGCAGCAATGCCGTGACCAGACCAAACAGCAGATCTGCGCTAAGAAGAAGATCAAGCTGATCGTGATTCAGGCTCACGAGCTGTCCTGCAAGATCATCAAGCGCAAGATTCGCAGGCGGCTGCCATTCCGGCGCGGTCAGGACTTCAACCGGAGGCTCATCAACTATCTCGAGTGTAGATGCGGTGAGTACCAGCAAAGAATAGATGAGCGTGGCTGGGGAACCGCCAGTGAATCTGAGAGAAAGCAAGACGAGTAGTCACCCTGGGTTACCTTGCCCGTTTCGTCAGGGCTCACATCAGCCGTGCAGCCCAACTCTACCACGGGCAACGCCTGGTCCTGAAGGTACCGCCATGCACAGGCCACGCGGGCGGCGCCACAGCCGCCGCCCGTCCCTAACCTGCCCTCTCACTTTCTATCCATCATTCACTTCACTGGACACTGCTCTGCAACAACGCATTAATGCGCTGCTCCATCTCGACAAGCGCTCCAGGAATCGCTCTGTTGCCGTCGACCACCTGACGGAGGATCGGGTTGATCACACCATAGATGGCGTTCAGGTGCTCAGACACCAGCGTCTGTCGGGCGTTGACTATGCCGTCCACGAACTGCCGCGCATTCGATGGTTTCGGCCCCACACTCTCTATGTAATATGGAATAGCTCGCCGCAGAGCGGGTGGGCGACCAGTAGCGGCGCTCAGGAGGCGTATCCGATCGGGACTGAGGGCCACATAGCGCACGAACTCCCAAGCCTCTGCCTTGTGCTTGCTGTCCTTGAGAATCTGCAAATTGTTGAAACCCACTTCGCGCAGGTTATTGGCTGGGCCAGTAGGCACCGATGCGATGTCCCATTCAAAGCTGGGGTTGGATGCCCTCAGTGTAGCGATGTAGAAGGGGCCGTCCACGACGGACATTGCAGCCTTGCCAAGGGTGAACCCGTGACCTGAGCGTTCGCCATAGGAGGGAACTACCTTATGCTCATTCCAAAGGCTTGAGAAGAACTCCAATCCCTGGCGGGCTTGCTCAGTATCGATGGTGGCGCGTCGGGGAGACACGTCCCGATCAAACAGCGCCCCTCCCGCCTGCCATACGTAGATATACCAGTTTTGGTAGGTAGCTGATGTCCAGATCCCAGCTTGCTTAACGGTCCTGCCGTCACCATATACGGTAAGCCGTTTGGCTGCATTGAGCATGGTCTCCCACGTCCATCGGCCCTGGCGCTGTAGAGCCAATGGATTCTCCACACCCCGCTCGGCGAAAAGGTCAACATTGAAGTAGATCTCTCGCGTCTGCGCTGCCAGAGGCATCACATACACGCCGCCATCCCAAGCTATGGCCTCACCGACGGGCGGGATGAGCAGCGAGTTGATATCAAGCCGCTCTCGATCCAGGTAGGGCTTGAGGTTCTCCAACCATCCACGTTGGGCAAAGGCTGCGGTCTCCATGCCAATGAGATGCGTCACGTCTGGGGCAGTACCCGCCAATACCATAGTGGTCACACGATCCAAATAGCCAGCACTCGGAACTGTCTGTATGTCAACGTGGATGTTCGAGGTTGCCTCAAATTCCTGGGCAAAGTGACTGAGCGCATTCGTCATCTGTTCACCATGGGGACCACCGATATAGGTGATTGTAGTGCGAGCTGCCATCACTGATGCACTACCTAGAAGCAGCAGTAACGTCGTAATCGTGCCTATCGGTTTTCTCAACAAAAATATCTCCCCCCCGTAATATGGAAGACTATTTCATTGCTTAGTTGCACGCGGGCGCCTTCTTCCCTCTTGATGCAGATGCCCTGGTCACTATGACAAATGGACCAAACGACCTACGGCAAGCGCCATAAGCACTCAAATGCCATTTTTGACACAGGTCTTTCGAGTCCTTCTGTCGGCAGGCTCCTGGGAAGGACACAACCGGACGGTATCGATAGGTTTTCCCCAGATTGAGTGCCCGGGGCAATCTGGCAGCTTACCACTGCGAACCCGCTGCACTCCCCAGGATGCCATGGCCGGTCTTTCCGTTTCAGCAGGAGAACTCGAGTCGAGGAATCCCAACGTACAGAGGACTAGGGAGTCCAGAGGCAGTACCCTAGGGATGGGCGAATGCATATGCGTACTAGCGTGAGTTTCCTACTTACGGCGCCGAATCATGCTTAGATGGCAGGACATAGGTGGGTCTAGGGCTCGTTGGTTGTTGTGGATAAACTGTCTAGCTGGTCTTAAGCTCCGTCAGGGGGTGACAGGGTCTTCGTATAAGCACGGAATGATCTGTATTACCCCAAGAACCCAGTCGTTTTGGCTTCGCGGAAGATCCGCGTTTTTCCCACTACTGGGCCGTAAAAACTGTTTGGTCGCCAGGAGGATTTGGCGTTTTGACTGCGAATGACGTATTACCCTTGTTTGAGGTGGTGCGTCGATGGCTTCGATCATCAAGAAACGCAAAGGCCAACCAAGTCTATTACTACGCTGCCCAGTGTCAGCGCGTAAATGGCAAGCCGCGCATTGTATGGCAGAAGTACTTGGGCAAGCTGGAAGATATCGTGGCCAAAATGTCCGACCACGACGTGCCCAAGCCCTATGCCGCTCATGTGTTTCAGTTCGGTGCTGTAGCGGCCCTCTATCACATAGCACAGCGTCTTCAGCTTGTGGATAAGATTGATCGGCATGCGCCAAAACGAGCGCAAGGAGGCACAGTAGGCGAGTATATGCTGGTGGCCGCCATTAACCGTGCCGCCGATCCCAAAAGTAAGCGCCAAATCGGCGAATGGTTTGAGGGTACCGCTTTGCGCCGTTTTCTCCCCCACATGAACGCAAAAACGTTGGCCAGTCAACGTTTTTGGGACCACATGGGTTACCTGGACCAGAAGAAAATCCAAGCCATCGAGAAAGACCTGACGGAACACATGGTCAAGGTATTCGATCTCGACCTGCAGGCTGTCGTGTACGATGCCACCAATTTCGTGAGTTACATCGATACAGGTTCTGAATCCGAATTGGCACAGCGTGGCAACAGCAAGGCTAAGCGGCACGATCTGAAGCAGATAAGTCTTGCACTTATGGTTACTATGGATTACCACATCCCCCTCTTCCACGACGTGTATCCCGGCAACAGACCAGACGCAGTTCAGTTCGCCTCCGTCACCGAACAGCTTGTGGAGCGCTACAAGCTACTCGCCAAACACTGCGAGCACATCACCATCGTCTGGGATAAGGGCAACAACTCCAAGAGCAACCAACAGGCCTTTGATGCGCAAGCTTCCTACCACGTTGTCGGCTCTTTGTCGCCCAGTCAGCACCTGGATCTACTGGCACAGGCATCCGTGAGTTTTGGGCCCATGAAAGGCGAATACATTGGCCACAAAGCCTTTCGAACTCGCCGGCTCGTGATGGGCAAAGAGCGCACCGTAGTGGTGGTTTTCAACCCGGCACGTTCGTTGGGGCAGCAGCAAGGATTATTGACAAAAACTGAAAAAGGCCGAGAAGGCATTGCGAGAGCTATGCAAGAAGCTCGAGCGACGCCGCGTCGGGGAAGTTAAGAGTGGCCGAGCCCCCACCTACGAAAGCATTGAAAAACAAGTTAGTGACATTCTCAAAGACCCGGAGGTTCGAGCTGTCATTCAAACCAAGCTCACCGGCGGCGATATTGTGCCTGAGCTGGTCTTTGAGATCGACCAGCAGTCCATCAATGCCATGGTTGAGCAGCGCTTTGGCAAACTGATTCTCTTCAGCGACAACCAGGACTGGACCAACGAAGAGATTCTTGCTGCCTATCGCGGACAGTTTCATATCGAAGACGCTTTCAAGCAGATGAAGGATCCGCATTTCGTCGGCTGGAGCCCCATGTTCCACTGGACAGATTCGATGATCCGCGTGCATGCATTTTACTGCGTAATCGCCCTGACTCTTAGCTCGCTACTATGGCGAGAGGTCTGCCACCAATTCACGGCGGCCAACAAAGCAGAACAGGCACCCAAGAGCATTCCCGCCTTGCTTGAGAGCCTTGAGGGCATCGCCGAGGTGGCGCACATCTACCCGCCACAAATGAACATCCAGGATCACCTCACGCTGTCGCAGATGAATCAGCAGCAAAAGACGCTTTTCGCCACCCTAGGCTTGGAGCGCTTTGCCCCGAGGTGTGGTAATACACCGCCATAGCCGAAAAGGCCCATAACTAAGCAGTTTCCGGGCCCTTGCGATTCATAACTAGGAAACTCACGCTAGGGGGGTGCAGTGTCCACGCCCTTACGTCCGACAGACCATCTACACTGGTGAGCCCAACGAGCGGGTGCTCTGCGTTGTAGGCGACCTAGACGGAGACCGCATACCTGAGATTGTGATTGGTGCCCGACATCCCCGAGCCGAGCTATTCTGGCTTGGCCGTACTGCAGATGGCACCTGGCAACGTTACGATATGGACACCAGCTTCGGCACTCTTGAGGCTGGCGGCGTACTCTACGATGTTGATGGCAACGGGGATCTCGACTTCATCGCTGGCCAAGACGGCTGGGGTGACCTGCTCTTCTGGTGGGAGTGCCCCGAGGACCCCACACCGCCCTGGATTCGCCGAGTGATCTGCCAGATGCCAGACAGAAAATGCCACGATCAGCTCGTTGCCGACCTTGGTGGGGACGGTCGTCCTGAGCTCTACTTCTGGAATCAGGGTTCCAAGACGCTGTTTACAGTACCTATTCCCGAAGACCCGCGCGTCTGCCCGTGGCCCGGGATCCGCCCCGTTGTGGAAGGTGTGCTGGAAGAGGGGCTGGCTGTGGCCGATGTGGACGGCGATGGACGCCTGGAGCTTACCGCAGGGCAATCATGGTACAAGCCGCCGCGTGACCGGAGAGGAATCTGGGAGCGCCATGTTTTCGCTACTGGCTTCGTCTCTACGCGAGTAGCCGCAGCGGACCTCGCTAGAATATAGGCTGCTGCCACGAGTAGTGTCGCTGGCAGGGCGGTTTGGTCGGCCTCTTCAGGACGACTTACCAGGCATCCAGCTGCAGCAAACAATGCTGAGTAGACAGCACGTAGAGGCCATTGGTCCACGTCCTTGGCGGCCCAGGTAATGCGACTGGCTGACATGATCAATGATCATACTCATGGCGAATATCGCCGTCTCTACCGCCACTCATCCCGACACGAAGGAAACCATGCCCTGTCTATCTAAGCTACACTATACAGTCCAGCGAGCAGCTACCTTTCATGAGGTAGGTCACAAGCGATGGGTCACATGCCAGCCCCTAGCTGCCCCACAGCATAGTAACGAAGCTAAAATAGCCCATATAGATGATGCATTGTATTATTGGTGAATTCTTTTCACAAGGAGGTGCACACGCTATGGGTCGATTTGGTGGCCCCGAGGGCTTTTCAGGTGGATACGGAGAAAGATTCAGAGGCTCTTACCGCGGCGGCGACCCCGCTGATGAGCGAAAGAGCGATGTCGACTGGCACGAAGTGCGCCGCGTCTTAACGTACCTGAAACCATACAAGTGGCAGATCGCCCTGGTTCTGCTCAGTATCGGTGTAGGCAGCGTGCTCTCTTTGGTGCCGCCACAGCTGATTCGGGCCATCATCGACAGGGCTCTCGCCCAGCGCAATGCGCGATTGCTGAATCTACTGTCACTGGGTAGCATCGCCTTGGCTGTAGTCAGCGCCCTCTTAAGCGTAGGGCGCACCTACCTTATCACTTGGACCTCGCAACGCATCATGCTTGATCTGCGTGCCCAACTGTATGAACGCCTGGCCCACATGACTCTGCGCTTCTACACTCTGACCCGCCCTGGCGATATCATCACACGTCTCAACAACGATGTAAGTGGAGTGCAAGGCCTGATCAATGTCATCGTCGTGACGATCGTGACCAACGTGATCACGCTGGTTACCACTCTTATCGTGATCTTTGCCATGAACTGGCAGCTGGCTGTGCTGGCAGTGATCCTGGTACCCTTGTTCGTACTACCGGTACGCCGAGTGGGACGGATTCGACGTGCCCTTACTCGGATGATGCAGGAGAAGAGGTCTGATCTCAACAGCTTCATCCACGAGACCCTCGGAATCAGCGGCTACCTCTTGACCAAGGTCTTCGGGCGGGAAGAACTACAGCAGGAACGCTTCACCGAGAAGAACCTAGACCTCATGGAACTATCCATCCGTCAGGCCATGGTCGGCCGCTGGTTCTTTGCCATGCTGGGCGTGCTAGGGGCTTTCGGAAGCGCTATCATCTGGTGGTCTGGCGGGCATTTACACTTCAGACACGGCCTGTCCTTGGGGACGATTGTGGCCTTTACCGCCTACTTAGGCAGGCTGTATGGCCCTGTACGCAGTTTAGCCAATGTACGCGTGGAATTCGTCCGCAGCATGGCCCATTTTGAGCGCCTTTTCGAGTACATCGATGCCTCTCCTGAGATCGTTGACGGCGAGCGAGAGCTGACATCGCCTAAAGGTAGCCTGGAATTCTCAAGCGTCACCTTCTCCTACGAACCTGATGGCAAACCAGCCCTGAAGGATGTGAGCTTCGCTGCACCTGCGGGGCGTATGGTAGCCCTTGTGGGTCCCAGCGGCGCTGGAAAGACAACCATCACCTATCTCATTCCCCGCCTTTATGACCCAAGTGTGGGTCAGGTGCTCGTTGATGGAGTCAATGTGCGCGAGTTCACGCTTACCTCCTTGCGACGACACATCGGCATGGTCACGCAAGAGACCTTCCTGTTCCATACCACCGTGCGAGAGAATCTGCTCTTTGCGAATCCTGATGCCACAGACGAACAGCTCGAGCAAGCCTGCCGCCAGGCCGACATTCATGAGCGAATCGTAGCCCTACCCGAGGGGTATGAGACGACGGTCGGTGAAAGGGGCTTCAAACTCTCCGGAGGCGAGAAGCAGCGCCTCGCCATCGCCCGAGTCATCCTCAAACAGCCTCGCATCTTGATCCTTGACGAAGCTACTTCCTCCCTGGACTCTGAGTCTGAGGCTCAGGTCCAGGCGGCCTTGGAGCGCCTTATGGTGGGCCGGACCAGCATCGTCATCGCCCACCGACTTTCCACCATCCTTGCAGCCGATCTGATACTAGTGCTACATGAGGGCCGGATAGTCGAACAAGGAACTCATGCGCAGTTGCTCCAAGAGGCAGGGCTCTATAGCCGCCTGTTCCATCAGCAGTTTGCCAGAGGCCTTGAGCTCAACGGTATCTCTGGCGAGTCTCATAGGGGTCGGCGACGAGCCGCTGAGAACTGATCTTGCGTCATGAGTCTCCATTGGACAATCCGGTCACGGCCTCAGCGATCTTCTCCAGGTTCTCGTTGACCTTGCTTCCCATGTCTGATGTCAGCACCGTGATCAGACAGTCAACCACCAGCAGTTGGGTGATACGCGAGGTAGTAGCGAAGCTGTGAAACGGCAGTTCGTCTGACGCAGTCAACAACAAGACATCCGCTGCTTGGACGATCCTGGAGGCCATGTTGTTCGTGACGGCAATGGTGAAGGCACCCCGTTCACGGCCAATACGCAACAGGTTCACGATATCCAACGTATTTCCCGAATGGGAGAAGGCCATGACCACGTCATCTGATGTGGCCAGAGCCATGTGTATGGCCATATTCTGAGACTGGTCATCATACAAAGCGGTGATCCCCAGCCGAGCTAGCTTGATCTGGGAATCGCGGGCCACCACTCCAGACGTGCCTGCACCCAGGAGATAAACACGCGAAGCTTGCCTAATCCGCTCCGCCGCCAACACCAGATGCTCCTCAGAAAGCACCCGCTGGGTACTGCGAATCGATGTCACTGCCCTCTCAAACGTATGATCAAGTTTGCCTTGCAGCGATGCATCAGCGACCTGCACGCGATGCGGCTCCGACGCCTGCGACGCAAGAGCGATTCTGAGTTTGAGTTCCTTGAAACCACTGTACCCAATGGATTGGCAGAAGCGCACAATGCTGGCGTCACTGACACCCACTCGATCAGCCAATTCCCTGGCCGTGAGGTAGATCACCTCCGACTCATTATTCAGGATGTATTGGGCAATAGCCCGCTCGGATGGAGTCATGGCCTCCACTCTCTGAAGAATGGCCCTCAGCGAGTTCTCATTCAACCACTCGTCACTCCCTATGCCCTACCCCTGGCCGATACAGTACCCTCGTTTGCATCCGGATACCGTCAGCTACCTTTTCTCTGCCTCAGCGCGACCCAACGCTCCCCGAAGGGATCCTTGGGTCTGCGCCAGCAGCTTTCGAGCGCTTTCGAGATCACGTGTCCGTAGTAGCAGCGCGGCCAGTCTCAGGTCTCCTTGCGCGAACTCGAGCGCCTGATGACACGTCTGTTCGTCCTCATCAGAGATCTCCCTGAGAATCGCTAGAGCCCGCTTTTGGCACTTTGCGTTCCGGCTGGTCATGGCCACCATGAGATTATCATAGACGAGTCCTAAGCGCACAGCCATCGTCGTGCTGAGCATGGTCAGCACCATCCGTTGGGCTGTGGCTGCCTTCATGCGGGTAGATCCTGTGACCACTTCAGGACCCGTGGGAACTACCACCGTAACGTCGGCCGCCATGGTTGTTTGGTTGCAGGCTATGAGAACGGTGCCAGCACCCTGCTTCTTGGCATACTCCAACCCGCCGCGCACAAAGGGTGTCGTACCGCTAGCTGATAGGCCCACGACAACGTCATTTGCGCCTACGCCCAGCGTCTTCTAGCTGAGTGGCCGCATCCGCGGCCTGGTCCTCAGCCAACTCATTTGCCTGAAACACGCTCTGTGGTCCGCCAGCCACAACCACCACAATACGTTCAGAGGGCAGCCCGTAGGTGGGCGCCAACTCAGCAGCATCCGCGACGGCCAAACGAGCGCTCGTACCAGCACCGATATACACCACTCGGCCCCCCGCTTTATACCGGCTAACAAGAAGCTCCACGGCCTGAGCAATTTCCTCCAGCGCCTCACGCACCAGTGAAGCAATGGTTTGATCTTCGTCGTTGATCAGTGTCAGGATTTGCGGAGTTGACATGAGATCAAGCCCGGACGAACGCGGATTGCGATCCTCAGTTGTCAGCACTAACCAGCACCCACCTTTGGAGAGCAGATTCCCACCCTCGCTGCTACGGCCGACCCAGCTCTACCATCGCTGCACTTCGCCCTGGCACCGTCAACATGACGTCAGCCCAGGAACCCTTCCTAGAGCGCACTTCTACAGCGACTCCGGCACCCGTTAGGTCTTTGCCCGTAATCTGCACCGAGTCGGGTACCTCTACCCTGTACGTTGCCTCGCGTGTCTTCTCGGAAAGGTTAGCCACCGCAAACGCCTGGCTCCCCGCCAAGCTGCGCCACAAAGAGGCCATGAGGCATGGAAGCTGAACTGTGTGCGCTTGGCCAGGTCTGTAATACCAGTTCGTCGTCAGAACCTCCATTGGCGTCAAGGCCACTGGAGGACGGCACATATGCCCCTCGATGAGATACTCACGGCCCGAAGCGAAAGCGCGACACACACTGTCGAGGAACTCAGCGTCACTGGTGTGTTCAGCGCTCAGAAGCTTCTCGGCAACAGAGTTGCGAATCCAGCCCAGCTGACAGCCCCACACAAGCATCTGGGCGATCTTTGCAGCAAAGGCCTCTGGCTGTTGGAGATCGGCATCATAGAAAGCCCTGCCAAACGTGATGACATAGCCGCTATAGACGGCAGCGAACAGCGGCACTTGGTAATCCGGGCAAGGCATCCACATCAGATAGGCTGGTATACCAGCCATGAACGGTTCGGCGTTGGACTCGGTGGTGAGGGCCAAGCGGTCCCCGCCAGAGGCATTCAGCTTGTGGATCTTCTCCAGCATTGCCTCATAGCCACGAATGCCATAGTCCCCACCTCCTAGGGCATGCCCGTGGTCTGGAGCGAAACAGACAGGCGGTGCGCCACAGGCTACCTGATCGAGGTAGACAGCGCCGATGCCCAGCTGCTCCCGCATGGCTTCAACGGTGCTGGCCACCTTGTCTTGCCAGTACTCCGTAGCGCTGCACATCGGCACTAGGTATTGCTGATTCGCGTACTGCTCGTAGAGCATCGGGTAGTGATAGGGTTCACAGCGTGGAGAGGCCTTGCGAGCACAGAAACGGGCAGCGTCATCCTGTTGCCAGGTCTGGCTGTTCGGATCAGCAAGACGCGCGTTGATATAGGGCATGACCTTCACGCCTGCGGCATCAAGGCGGCCCACCTGCTCAGCGAAACCTTCCTTCGCAGGCAGATAATCAGGAAACGAAGTGTTGAAGGGAATGCAATGCCAGTTGTACCAGTGGACCCCGGTGGGATAGGGGAAGCGCTTATGTAGAGCTAGAGCCACATCCCCCACTTCCTCTACGGCCACCTCCCGCTCAGTGGAGAGCGTTCCTGTATCCTTTCCGGAAGACAGGCACCACCACAGCACCGTATCTTTGAGCCACTCCGGAATGTCTTGGCGCTCCTTCACCGGGCCTTTGCGGGCCCAAAACTGCTCCAGTGCCCAGTCGCGGTAGAGCCCAGCAGCGTCGTACCAATCCCCTGTGAACAACCCAATCACGAGGCCTTCCATATGCGTCTCGGCCTGCACTCGGGCCATGTCTTCGGGCATGTGACTCACGGACATGTCGATCGTGCTACTCCGCGCGTCTGTAACGGCCCGAAACGTCTTAGGCCGGGCTGTGGGATCGTGCCAGCCTAAGTACAGGCCATTCTCCCCACTGTGAAAGGCCATAAACTGCATGCAGCAACGGTGGCTCGGGTAGGTAGCTGTCCAGTTCATCTGTCTGTGAGCAGGTCGTGGCACGTACCATCCCCAATCGGCTGGTAACGTAAGGTGTTCATCCTCTCTATCGCCGTCCACCCTATGCACGTTTCCTGCCCTGGGAAAGACCACCTGCCACAATGTGTAGCACATGCTCCTGTTCCATACATGCCAGGACCACCGCGTCAACGGCTCGTCCTTGGCAAGACATACGCGCACCTCCACGTCGACCGTGTCAGTATCCGGAGAGCTGTCAACAGCTGCCGCAACCTCCAAGGAACCATACCGGGCGAGGCGCAGCGACAGCTCCTTCCAGCGGAGTGTGACAGTCAACTGATCACCCTCAGGGCCCTGCGTAACCTCATGGCTGAATCGGCTTGGCGACTGGTTGGTGAGCGTGGCTCGGAAAGCGTCCCGATCGCGCCACTCCATCTCCCACCAGACATCATCAGAGCCTCTCGACAAGCCGAAGATCGCATCACGCTTTCCGTCCGAAACAGCGCACAACTGCCAGGCATCACGGTCGTGTTCCCGCCGGAATTCAACACCTATCAGACCGTTACTCACCCACAAACGCTTGCTGTCATCCATAACGTCAAAGTGTGAGCATCTTGGCACATGCAACAACCTCCTACTACACGGCCTGGCACAGAGCAAGTCCTGCTACTGTAGCCCGCCTACGTACTGTTCCGTTGCCGTAAGGTTACTACACGCCTCGCATAGCTGTCAACGAGCCAGTGACCACAAAAGCCTGAGGCTAGCATTGACTGCCGACGGCTATTGAGGCTCGGTGCGAACAGCCTAGCCACACATGCCCGCTGTGTCGCCCCTGCCCTACCCCAGCGAACATAGTTCCATCATTTCACTAAAACGGCCATCTCGAGATCTATTGTCGGACTTGACGTCACACAACGCACTATGGTAGCATTGCTACAGATACGGTTGTACATGTAGGCTTGGTGACACCGCTCTGCTAAGGCAGCCCAACCCCCCCAAAAAACCACAAAGAGGAGTGTTGACCATGAAACGCAATTCGTTGATCACGTCGTATCTGGTACTCACGTTAATGCTTGCCATCAGCCTGTCAGCAAGTGCTGAAATCATCACCATACAGCATCTATGTCATGGCGGCATTACCGAACAGGAGCTGTATGCACAGCTAGCAGATGGGCCCTTCAAGTCGACACACCCCAACATCAAGGTCGAGATTCTAGAGCCTGGTTCGCGCGGATGGGTCGAGAAACTGATCACGATGGTAGCAGGTGGTATCTCTCCAGACACCGTCTTCTGTGCCAACTGGTGGATTCCCGAAATGGTAGAGAAAGGGCTCTTTCTAGACATACAGGGGTATGTCTCACGCGACAAGACATGGAACGACGATGACTACTTCCCAGTGACCATAGCGCAGACATTCTACAAAGGCGGACGTTACGGCATTCCCCGGCATTTCTCGCCGATGCTGATGTTCATTAACCAGGACCTGTTCCGCAAGAGTGGGCTCGCTGATCCTCCAGCGGATTGGACATGGGATAAGTTCGTGGAAATCGCTAGACGTCTAACGCAGAGTACCGGGAATGTGAGGACACAGTGGGGATTCGATCTTATCGGTCCCGGCGATCTTGCGGGGGACGCACTCACAATTCCCATCGTCCGCTCTCTGGGCGGTGACCTGTTCTCAGACGACGGAATGCGACTGGCGTTGGCCGAACCCAAGAGCGTCGAGGCCATGCAATGGCTGATCGACCTGAGCAATGTGCACCATATCGCCCCAATTATCTCCGAATCCTCCGGCGGTTTCGCTGGTGGCAGAGTCGCCATGAATCTCTTTGCCTTCTATAGAATTATGCAGCTCAGAAGTGCGAATGTCCCCTTTGAGTGGGACGTGGCTCAGATACCACAAGGCCCTGCTGGCCGAGTGAATAGAGGGGCTAGCGGCACGCATGCTGTAGTCAGCACATCGAAGCACCCAGAAGAGGCATGGCAATGGATCAAGTTCCTTGCAGGAAGAGAAGCGCAGCTAGCCTTTGCCTCCAGTGGTCTGGTCATGGGTGCTAGACGTGACTCTGCAATCGTCAAGACGCTCACAAGAGACGATACGCCGCCCAAGAACATCAGTCTCTTCCTTGATGCAGCGATGGACGCTTGGCCATATCCAGCCACGCCCTACTTCAACCAGGCAGTGGCCGCCATCCGTCCCGCTATGAACGTCGCTTGGCGTGGCGAGAAAGTCCTTTCCGGGTAGCGATCAACGAGGTGAAAGGACCAGGTCGAGCTAATTCTGCAAGGTAAGACTCAGTGACTGGATCGCACCAGCACAAGCAAACGCTGTTACACTAAGTGCCGTCGCTTTTCCAGACTAGATCGTCACGCTGAAAGGAGCTGCTTCTGCAGATGGTTATGCGCCCGTCAACGCGCCGCAAGATGGGGCTTCGACTCGGAATCGATCGCCTACTTGGTTCCGAGTACAAGAAGCTAGAAGGCAAACGCCTCGGTCTGATCACCAACGAGACAGGTCAGACGTCTAACCTCGTGCCTACAATCGACGCTTTGTGCGAGCACCCCCGCCTGAATCTCGTGGCCCTCTTCGGCCCCGAACACGGTGTCCGCGGGTACGCTCAAGCAGGGGCCCGGGTTTCATCAAGTACTGATCCTGGAACAGACCTGCCTGTGCATAGCCTTTACGGCAAGAGCGTGAAGCCGACTCCCGAGATGTTGAGTGAAGTGGACGCGATCATTTTCGACATCCAAGACGCTGGAGTGCGGTTTTTCACCTACATGTCGACCCTCGCCCATGTGATGCAGGCCGCTGTGGGTACAGACATCGACATAGTGGTCCTCGATCGGCCAAACCCCATAACCGGAACCCGTGTTGAGGGCACTGTGCTCGACCCCAACTTTGCCTCGTTTGTCGGGCTATACCCCATTGCCCTGCGCCATGGCATGACTGTCGGTGAAATGGCGCACATGTTTAATGAAGCATTCGGCATTGGCTGCAAGTTGAGCGTGGTCCGGATGGAAGGATGGAATAGGTCTTCGTGGTACGACGAAACTGGGGCCTTCTGGGTGCTCCCGGGGCCGAATGTCGCCACGCTTGATTCTGCCATTTTGTACCCCGGTACCTGCCTGGTGGAAGGGGTCAATGTATCAGAGGGGCGAGGGACGACACGCGCTTTTGAGAACATCGGCGCTCCGTGGATCGACGCCCGTGAGCTGTGGCGAAGCCTGCGCGCGCTCGATCTCGCGGGCGTGGCCTTTCGGCAAGCTTACTTCATACCCACGTTCAGTAAGTATCAGGGAGAGCTATGCGCAGGTGTACAGCTGCATGTTACCGATCGCGACACCTTTCAGCCCGTCAACACTGGGCTGCATTTGATCGCCACCCTGAAGTCCCTGTATCCGGAGCTCCTCGAATTCCGTCCACATTTCGATAGACTGCTGGGCACGGACACCGTGCGCAAGCAGCTCGAAGCCGGGCACAGCGTAGAGTCCATCGTGGCGAGCTGGGCACCTGAATTGGAGCGTTTCTGCCAGCTGCGAGACAAGTACCTTCTCTATGACTAACTCAAGCAGAGAGGATGCCGCAGAGAGCGTAATAGCAAGGGGGGGCGGCTCGGGAATGTCTGGAACCCCTGGAAGCCGTCCCCCCCTTGTACCTCGAAAAACTCGGATAGCATCACGCCTACTTGCCAAAAACCGCGGCGAAATCCATTTCTAGCAGAGTCTGGGCTTCATCGAGAGCCGCCTTTGGCGATTGCTTGAGCCCGGCTACGTCTGTCATCACCTTCTGCGTCCGATTTATGAAAGGTGGATGCCACAATGGAGGCCGTCCCCAGGCCTCGTCTGCTTGGCCCAACAGTGCTCTCTGGGCAGCGGGAAGCTCATTTCGAATGAGAGCTATCGCGTCGGGACGCGTCGGCAGGCGCGTCGTCTGACGCCACCAGCTCGCCTGAGTCTCCTTGCGCGAAAGCCAATTCAGCAGAATCCTGGTGTCTTCCGTGACATGAGCACCAATCGGTACTGAGTGTGCAGTGCCCCCCAACCAAGTGCCGTTGTGCCCGTACTCTGGATGTGGGAATTCCCCAACACCATAGCTGAAGTGCGGGTATCTGGCGGCGATGATGCCCACCTGACCGCTCTCGTGAGCTATCATGGCGAGCCTGCCTTGGTAGAAGGGATCAGTTCCCAGCGATGCTGTGACTGCAGCGTAGCTGTAACGCTCACCGTAGCTCTGTATCCACTCAAATCCGCGTACATGGTTAGGTGTGTTGATTGTGGGTCGCTTGGTGGCTGCGTCATAGATCTCGCCCCCAAAAGTGTACAACCAACCCACAGCATACCAATTACCAGTCCATGGAATGAATCCGAGCTGTGTGAACTTGCCCTCCGCATCGCCTTTGGTCAGCTTTCTGGCCATATCGTCCAGTACCGCTAAGGTTGCTGGCGCCCGCGAATCATCGAAACCGCCTTGCCCTAGAAGATCCTTGTTCCAGTACAGTCCACGGATGTCGGTGTCCCAAGGCACTCCGTAGCACTCGCCTTCATGCTGCACCTCGCTGTAGGTACCGGGTAACCAAGCACTGCGCACCGGGGTGTCGACAAATCTGTCTAGGGGTTGGAGCAATCCCTTGTGTGCCATTTCCCGAATGTGCGACCTTTCACAATGTACGATATCGGGCGGCGCTCCTCCGGCGATGAGAGTTACAAGCCTATCAAGCCCTCCACCACCTCTCAGCGGCTCAACCTCAATTCCCGGGTGCTCCTTCTTGAACTGCTCGATCAACCCCAGATACACGGGATCAACAACGTCTTCGGCGTACCAGTTGTACTGGTAAACTACCCTGGCCATGGCTGACGGCACTACACACAAACCGACCAGCGTCACGAGCACTCCAACCAAACACGGCCGACACAAGAATACCTTCATCAGTGATACCTCCCATTTCCGTACAGCTCTAGGGATGTGTCCGGGCGCGAGAGTGTGCGGTTAGCCGTGCATTCGTTCATTAAATATACTTATATTTTTCCTATGCATATCCTTTGTTTCGGGTGCTAATGACAGTCTTATCCGAAACTGGCTATTGTATGGGTCCAGCCACACGGGCCACCACGCTACAAGTGTAGGGCCCTCCAAGCACGCCGTTGAGGGGCCCTTCCTCTGTTGAAAACAAGCGAGTGACAGCGTTCAGCCTTCCGCCCGCAGTGCCTTCCACTCGTCGATCATGGCCATCACGTTCTCCCACTGCCATTGTGGCCTGATAGACGGTACAGCAGTGAGAATGAAACCCTCCCTGCCAAACACCTCGATAGCCTTTCTGACCGCTACCCGCACATCGTCTGGCTTTCCCTCACCGATGTGTATCGGCGCGCTCACCCCGCCTCCGAGGCATTTCGTGCGCCCTAGCTCGCTCGCGATTCGGTGCATGTCTTGGCCGCCCAGCACAGGCTCGATCGTGTCGAGGTAATCGAAGTCCATCTCAGCCAGGATGGGGATGAGAGGCATGATACCCGTGCACATCGTGTAGTTGAAGATGCAACCCGCATCATGAGCCATGGCGATCTCCTTCTCGACATGCGGCCTAATGTAGCGTGCATACTGCTTGGGGCTCCAGAAGTCTGTGCTCTCGTACCAGCCATTGCGACGTACCACGTCAACGCCCAGATCAAGCAAGATCTCGAGGCATCCCACAGCCGTTTGGTGGACTATCTCGGAAAACCTGTCGAACGTCTCTGGTTCGTCCATGGAAAGAAGTGCCCCGCCCTCTACACCGAAGAGCGAAAGAGCGGCTGTGAGGCCCAGAGTATAGGTGGCCAGTACGGGTACCTGAAACCTCTCCACAATCGGCGCGAGATGCCTCCAACGCTGGCGAGCCTTCCCCACCTGCTGATCCCCAGGAGGCAGATGGCAGTACGCAAACCGCTCCACATCCTCGAGCGACTCCAGCCACGGCTTCACGTATCTGGAAACGTTGAAATCAGAGACAAAAGGGATGTCCTGCCCATGGGGCCAATCCTCGGTCTTCCTCACGACCGCCCGGAGCGTGCCTCGTGGGGTCTCCACCTCTTTCACCAACAGTGGATAGGGCTCTCCTGGCCGCTGCTCTTCCCACACTCGCCAGCTCACATCCGGATGGATGCGCACGTCCACGCCAAAGTGAGTGATCGCATCAGCTCCGAGCTTCCCGATGATCACCTCAAGCCGCTCCACCTCGTTTGCCCACTGATACCCCTCCACCTGAGGCGTCGACCAAAAAGCAGGCAGGCACGGGACGTAGTCGGTCGCCTGCCTCTTCATGGCTGCGATAAGCCGCTCCTTTGATGTCATAGCACACCCTCCCCACCCTGAATTCTGCATCAAACATACCATTCACTAAGCACACACTGCCACTGTGACAGAAATCGCGCCACAGGCGGTCAGCATGTTAGGTTTGCGGAATCTGGTCTCCAGCCATTCGGTTCACTCAAGGGCAACTGGAATTGGCAAGACTTCCGCGACCTGGCCCGTAAGCTGGCACGTTTTGGTGCCGATGCCACGGTGGAGCGCTACGGAGCTAGTAGCTGGACCTTTCAGCAGTGGGTGTATAACGCAGGAGGTTGGCCGTTTGATCGTTTTGTCGACCCCACGAAAGCTACACTCTTGTCCGAACCCTGTATCACGGCCATCAGCTTCCTACGCTCCATGATCCACGAAGATCGGACGCTCATGCAGGCATATCATCGCCTCTATGGTGGAGGGGCAGTCGCCTCCATCTCTACAAGCGCCGGTCCCGCCCTGACCCTCCTCCTGCGCGCCGATGGCTCGGTGCCTGAATGGAGCTATGGTCCACAACCGAAACTGGTGCGCCAAGGCACGGATGTTCAGTCGATCGGGGTCTCGATGAGTGCCAACACTAATAGTCCTGCTGCGGCCTGGAAGTGGATGGTATTCCTGGCCACTGAATGCGCACCGCTCCACATCGCAAACACAGGACGGCCTGTGCCCTACAGTGGGGCTGCGCGGCGCTATCTGAACTACTACCCGAACCCGTCTCCCTATGAATACGTGTGGATCGATCTGGTGTCGCACCCCGACGCCTTTGGCAGGCCAGTGGTAGATCAGCAGATCTGGACCCAAGTGGAAACCCGTGTCATCCGCCCCGGAGGTGTCCTGGCAGCACAGGCGGTCGCAGTTGAAAGCGTTCTGCGACAGTTTCAGGACGAGCTGAATGCAGTTCTTCCTGCCCTTAGGATGGAGAAGTAGCCCTAGGCCCATCTACTCACACAGGCATATGCGGTGGATTGCGGGCCACGTAGATCATGTAGATCGTGCCATCGGGAGCCTGGACACCGTCTAGATAGGATACGCCAGTACGAGCACCTAAGGTCAGGCCTCCACACCGGGTTGCACCCTCAATACCAGTAGCATAAGGCTGATCTCGCTACTCAGCTGACTTGGGTAGAAGGCCCCTACAGGCATAGTGGGCAAATACCGCCCTAAGCCTGCAACTCCCGCCAGAGAGCCACCACCCCATCGGGATCACTATCTGCTGGACCGTGCAACAGCAGGCCTCGCTTCTGGCCGCCGAGTGCGTGCCAAATGCGCCGGTAGTACTCCGTGGACGGAGGGCTATCCCTATAGGGCAGGTTGCCGTTAAATACCAAACCAGCCGCCTGGCAATCGGCTATCACCTCATCGGGGCAAAAGCGCTGCGGATCGCCGAAGTTGAGTCCGCTGGCCTCAGGGATGTCATGCAGACATGCCCGATAAAGATGCGGGTTACTGCCACAGAAATGAATCCACCCCCCACCAAAGGCCTGAAGCAGCTGCCGTATGTAGGGCACCCCAAACTCCTGAATGTGGCTGTCGGACAGCAGTGTGGTCGTGTCCTCACTGGTCTTGATACCACCGCTGCTAGCGTAGATGCCGTTATAGTGGTAGGCCCACTCCCCTGCCTCGCCGTTCACTTCTTTGCAGGCCCTGATGCCCTTGATCAAGGCCTGAGTGCATAGCTCGAGCAAGTGATGCATGAAGGGTGGGTCGTCATAGAGCTCCGTGAAAAAACTGTCGCCTATCGCCTGATGAGCGGTGTCGATAGGCCCCTGCACATCCATCGTATAGACAAAGGCCCGCCCTTGTAGAGTCTCCTGGAAGAAGGCCATGTACTCGAGGCCGCGGGCAAACTCGCCCGTATAAGGATCGATGTCATCCGGGGTCATCTGCATCAGCTTCTGCTTGCTGACATGCCCCGTGATCCAAGGACGGACGTCAGGCCGAATGGTGTACTCCGCGCCTAGTAGCGTGGGGAATATGCCACAGCCCATGTCCGCCCGCATCGAAGGTATGCTATCGCCCGGAGAGTAGGCCGACTGGAGCAGGCCTGGAAGATGGTTATAGAGCATCTTGACGGGGTCATAGTAGGCCTCTCGCAGGTCATAGGTGGGCAGACCCGACAGGTACTCTCGGGGTGGTTTCCCAGGGATCACAAGCGGCAGTACGTCGGGCTCCCGGCCCTCCCACACTGCCGCCATGCGTTCACGGGCTTTCTCCACCCGCACACCCATTACTGGTAACCGCTCTACGGCCGCATCCAACTCCACGGCGCACCCCCTGACTCACGTAGTCATAACACGGTGCTCTTTCGTAGCCCAGGGATGCTTCTCCTTCTGCTATGGATGGGGCTTCGTCTGCGACCGCCGTATACGCTTGCCCTCGTATCCACACTACGCGTTAGTCTATTTCCCCCTCAACACAGGTCGGATTTCCGCTGCAGCGTTGGCCATCGCGTTCTGCGGAGACACCGCACGGGAAAAGACAGTTGCCAGATGACGGTTCATAATCGTGTTTAGCTCCCCGTAAGTGGTCCAGTAGTTCATGTTGTGAATGCGATTCTCCCCATAGAGAGTGTTCATCAGGAAATCCTGGACAGAACGCCTCTGATCGGTAGGCAGACGCGAGAAGTACATCTCCCACAGCGACGAGCTTTGTATGATAGGCTGCCTGTTATCATGCACCACCCATGCCTGCTGCCCTTCATGAGTGAGAAACCATTCAAGCACTTGCCAGCTTTGGTCAGGTTTCGCGGCATTAAACGGTATACTCCACAAGTGACCCTGTGCAAAGCTATCTCCATTGCTCGGACCCAAGGGGAAGGTCATAAGGCGCCAGTCATAATTCACCCGGTTGGCTAGATCAAAGGCTGTAGATACCCAGCCCGCGAAAATGCCGTAACCCCCGTCCCATTCGTTACGAGCAGCCGCAACCCCAGGGCCTGGCACAGCACCATAGTTGTAGATCAGATCTAACCACATCTCGAGCATCTCGATCATGGGAGGCTCTTCAATGCACACGTCGGTTCGGTCGTCATTCAGCCATCCTGTCCCGTTAAAGAGCACCGCCCACTGCCAGTTCACCGTACTCCAGTGGCCCATCAGCTGCGACCCGTATACCCCTTTTGTCGGCTTAGCTAGGCGCCTGACGTACGTTTGCCAGGCCTCCATGGTCCAGTTGGTGTCCGGCTGCACCAAACCAGCCTGGGCGACTAGGTCTCCGTTGAGTACCAGGATTCGAGCATTGTAGTCGTGTGGTACGCCGTAGATGCGACCTTTGTAGCTGGCCGCCTCTTCGGCAAAAGGGTACGGTCGGGCTCTTTTGATGACGACGCTGCTTTGCCAGCGCTCGGTGAGATCCAAGAGGAGCCCTTGCTCAACCCACTGCGGTTTGTACTGCGCCCAGGCCTGGAAGATGTCTGGTGGTGCACCAGCGGCAACCATCACGGCTATCTTCTCGGGATAGCCGTTGTAGGGATACGCATCGATGCGCAGCTCGTATTCCGGGTGCGCAGCATTGAACACCGCAGCCACTTTGGCATGTCGTGTGTAGACCATGGGGTCTTCAGCGCCATAGGTGGCCAGCAGAATGGGTGTCTTCGCGTCGGCACAGCCAGCAAAAACTGCAAGAAGGAGTACAATCAGCGCCAGGGTTCGGTTTACCAGCTTCATTCTGATATCCCCCTTCATTCAGATCATCTCACCCAGTCGTCGTGTACTGGCGGCATTGCGCCAGGGAATATCCTACTTCCGCTCCTCGCTCATCTCTGGCACCCAAGATGCGGCCCACTAGCAGCCCTTGGCGAATCTACTCCTTAGCCAGTTCGACGTTCATGATGTGTTCTGCTCGCATGAGAGCTTCGGGCACCGCGACTCTCCCATCAAAGGCTGCGACAAACTCCCGGCCTACCGGGTCTCGAAATCGGTCATAGCGTGTGTGTTTGACACCATGGAGCAACAAGGGTGAGTGAACAGCAGCTAGCATCTGTGTCTTGAGGGGGTGCGTTTGAAACTCGGGGTCACTAAAAAGCGAACGGCGCACGGGAAGCATGCCGCGGTGAACAAGGTATTCCTTGAGGTTTTTTGGTTGCACCCACGCTTCAATCACCCGCCAGGCGTCGTCGGGAACCTTGCTGGATGAGGTAATAAAGAGATTCGCCGACATCACATGCAGGTTATCGGTACCAGCGATAGGACCGGGATATCTGTCGAAAGCAAGCAATCCTGGATCTGCGGCGTCAGGTCGGGCCGCGCAGAGAGTGGCCCAATATGCTCCACTCCAGCTGTAGTAGATGCCACCCTTTCCGTCAACAAGCTGAACTTGGTCCGGCGATTGTCGCCCGCCGATCTCCGTAAGGTCACGCAAGTAGTCCATGGCCCGTATGCCTTCTGCATGGGTGAGTTTGACTTGAGTATCTCTTTCTGAAATAATGCTCACGCCCTGCTGCCTGAAGAGGCTTTCCACAAGGGCCATCTGGTACAGGATACCGCGCTCTACCCGCACCCCCCAGCGCTCGATATTCCCATCGCTGCCCACGCGCGTGAGGCGCCGAGCAGCTACCAGCATCTCCTCCCAGGTCTTTGGGCACTCTTTCATCGCAGCTTCGGCAAGGACGTTCCGATTCCATAGTACGCCCCAAGGCCAGACCATGAAGGGCATGGCCTGCAGCTCACCACGATAGGTAAGTCCCTCGATCACATCGGGCAGGAAGTCGTTCCGATTCGGAAGGGCGTTGAAGTAGCGGTTGAGAGGTAGTGTGATGCCAGCCTCCACCCACCGCCCCACGACGGAGTCTACCTCGTAGACGATGTCAGGCCCGACGCCCGCAGCTATGGTGACGGGGAGCTTGTCACGTGGACTGGCCGTTTGTGTCTCCAGCTCAAGTTTGATGTCGGGGTTCTCTCTTTCGAAGGCGACCCCCCATTCCTTCACCCATGGTTCGGCCTCAGCCTGCCAATGCATCCACCACGTGACTGACGTCTTAGCACATGATAATGCCCCAGCCAAACCGACACACAGCAAACAGCAGCCTATTACTCTCCACGCCTTTCCCATCTTCCAGCGCCTCCCTCTTTGCTTTGGTCTTCCTACAGTACGGGGCCCGTTGGCAGGCGCGCTCACCGCGCTCACTCCTACCTATCGGTTCCGTACACGTTGCCGAACACCTTGTTGATCTCTTCTGCCGCACGCAATACGCCTTCAGCTGCAGAGCGTTGTCCGCGCAGTACAGGCTCGATACCAGCTCGCTTCGCATTCTGCCATATCGCCCAGTCGGGGCTGGAGTCAGCATCGCTCATATAGCCGACAGACTGTGCGAGTGTCTGCTGAATGCTGTTCATTTTGACACGCGCAGCGACTGACCGCACCGACGGAATGCTATAGGGCGCCTGATATGACGTCCAGAAAGCTTCGATTGTCTCTTGTGTGAGCAACTCCCTGAGCACTGCCCACACCGCCTGAAGATCCTGGCCGGGCCGCCGCATGACTTCGAACATGTTGGATCCACCGTAGATATCGTGGGTCACTGGCCCTCTGGGCACCATCGCTGTGCCAAAATCAAGCCCCTCAACTCTAGCGAACGTGTTGATCAGCCACGAGCCTCCAATCTGAAAACCTAGGTTGGCTCCTGCTAGACTGCCGCCGACTATCGCCGAGCGGTCTTCGAGAGCCATGTCTGCGAGAAACTGAGTGGCCTGAATGGCCTGTGGCGAATCAATCGCCGCAGACCTGCGGTCTGGCTGCAGAATGCGGCCACCGAATGACTTTACGAGCGAATCGAAGATCTCGTAGCTGGCCCCTACAGACAGTCCCCAGATGTCGTTTTGGCCATCGCCATCCGTGTCACGAGCGATCTTCCGGGCTGCGAGACGCAGATCCGCCCAGGTCCACGAGGCGCTAGGTGGGTTAACGCCCGCGTTGCGCAGCAACTCGTTGCTATACCAGAGCACTGAACCTACCGTGTCGTAAGGCAGACCGTAGACGCCCTTTCCATCAGGTTGGGGCCAGCGCACTTCGTTGAAGGGCCCGGGCCAGAAGCTCTCTTTGCGCAGGGTAGCATCTTTATCCAGCAATGGTCCCAAATCCACAGCCCCTCCGCGCACCACATGGCCGAAGGCATACGTTCCTGCTGTGTCCACGATGTCGGGAGCCTGGTCAGTGCTCATCAGCACGAGCAGCTTGTTCCAGAAATCTGGGTAGTTGACAGTCTCGATGCCAATACCAGGGTGCTTGGCCTCCCATTTGGGTATAAGGCGGTCACGCAGTATCTCAAAGCGAGGCTGCGAGTACGTGGCGATGGTCACCGTGGCCTTGGCCGCAACGCAGGTCGGAACTGCGAGAGAAACGACAAGCCAGGCAGTGAGGAACACGCCTACCCTGGTTCTCATGGCATTACCACCCCAGTGACAGCGCCTGTGATAAGCAACACCACGCCTACCAGAAGCACCAACTGTGCGGACCATCGGCTCCTCTGTCTACACACTGTAAACACCACCCTAGCTTGATTTACCAGCGCCTTATGTAATTCAGTCTACCGCACTTAGTTTTCCACCTCTTTTATGCATTTCCTTCGGCATCGGTTATTCCCTCCTAGATGCGGCCAAACAGATGGGGATCGCTTAACCGTGTCCGACACCGACGAGATCACGAGAGGGTAGCTTCCGTTCACGTATTTGAGGCGGCTCATTTGCGAGCCACTTTCCCGATTAAGCATCTTCCTCTGAATATTCTACTCCTTAGACAGCTCGACGTTGATGACGTGTTCTGCTCGCATAGGGGCTTCGGGCACCGCCACATTGCCATCGAATGCTGCAATGAACTCTCTTCCTACCGGGTCTCCAAACAAATCACAGCGTGTGTGTTTGGCACCGTGGAGCAGCACCCGCACACGTTGCTAAGCACCTTGGTGATCTCCTCAGCGGCACGTAAAACGCCTTCTTCTGCCCCAGCGGCGGTACCTTGCGAGCCATGTGCCGCTATTTCGTCAGAATCCATTCCGGCCTGTCTCGCAACAAGTCGCTGGCCAAAGCCACGTTGTCTTCGGCGGATAGTGTGCGCACCAATGAGCGACCAATCATGACGCTTTTCACCACACTTGCATCCTCGTATACCGACTCCATCTTCGCCAGATACCGCGTGATGCCCAGACGACTGCAGGCATAGCGACGAAACGTTCGTATTGATTCCCGCCCGTGGCGATCGATCACCACTACCTCGGCCTCTTCATCGTACGAAAGATAGGCCGGCCTCACCAGGTCTTCTGCCACATGAAACATTGAATTCGACCCAAAACCAACACCGACGAAGAGACAGTGGCCACCCCACTCCCACAGTTTCCAGTACGGAGACCCTGGTCCACAGGGCGTATCGCCATGCCACGCGGTGATCTCTTCGGCCCTGGCCCCCACAGCAGCCACAGATGACAGAGGGTGCAAGCTTCGGTATGCGTCAGACCGGCACCGCAACGTCTCCGTGATGAGCCCGGTTTCGGAAGGCTGAGTACGGGAATCAAAACGGCGATTGGACTTCTCGAAGCCGCGAAACGTCAAAGTCGGTACCACAAGGGACCCCGTCGGGCCCAAAGCGTCTAGTACGCCATCGATCACCGCACGGGCCCCGCCCTGCACATGACCCAAACTACTGAGCGAACTGTGCATGAGCACGATGGCCCCTTCCGGCAGACCGAGCGACCGCAACCCGGCCGAGATGTCATTCTGAGTGACGGAAGATGGGGCAGCGGGTACTGACTCTTTCTGATTGGTAGCCATAGATAAACCACCTCTTGAGCATGATTAGACGCCCACATGAGGCGTCTCCTGCCGCAAGATCCACCGAACCGCGCCCAGCACATCTGGGGCCACATATGCGGGCTCGACCCCAGCCCAAGTATGTCTAAACTCGCCAAGGCTGCCCTGGCCCACACCTGTTAGCACCAGAATTCCCTTGGCTCCACAGGCCTCAGCCAGCAGCATATCAGCAGCCCCCATATCGCCAATGATGTAGCTTTGGCCGACACAGATGCTGAACTCCTGGGCAGCCTGATCGATCATTCCCGGTAACGGCTTCTTGCACTTGCATCCGTCATCCTTGTCATGTGGGCAGCAATACACTGCGTCGAAATAGGCACCTCTTCGAGCGAGGCTGCTCCTGATATCACGCATCCGCTGCTCGTATTCACCGTAGGTGAGAAGGCCCTTACTGATGTGACTTTGGTTGGTGATGACAATGGCCAGGAAGGGAGACCTATTGAGGAGCCGCACCGCATCGGCAGCACATGGGTAGAAGCTGAAATGCCGTACGTCATCTAACCCCTCACCGCCCAAGGTGCCCTGCAGGTCAAGAAAGGCCGCCCGCCTATACTGGCTAGGCTGCTTGTGTTGGAGGATACTCTGTTTCGCCTGTATGCCCACGACCCCCCTTGAAGACCGTATCACGCTGTGCGGGCATGTCAGCGCAGACAGCTAACGCCCGGGGTTCATCTCCACCGCAAAACGTTCGAGCCATGTGCTGTCAGGTTCAGACGCACGTGGCTCATGCCACTCTCAAAGCTGGCGTTCTGAAGGCTATTCGCTGCTGAAGCACATCCAACCGCTGTGAGAACGCAGCAGGCGGCAACAGCGATGGCGACGAACCGCCATGCAGCTGACTGATGCCTCTTTACGGCCCGTGTGGTTTTCGTCATGGCTATGCATATCCTCCTAGGGTACCGCACGCCGTCGATGGGTTCGCTAGCCACCGCGCCGATCTCAGCATACGTGGTGAGCCTGCGCGCACTAGAGATCACCGGGGAATCGACACCCGTGTTAGACAAGCCCTATGGCGAAACCTGCCTTCATTCTGGAGTCCTTGCGACGAGTGCTTGGGCTGTGAGGTGTATGGTACTATGCAAGTGGTACCTGATTAGGGCGCATACGCCAACCGCGTGAAATCCCACGCCGAAAGGATCTGCAGGAGACACCATGACCTATTCGAGAGCATGGCCAGCATGGGGCCTGGTGGAGCTTGATACCACGCCTACAGATCTTTCCGTCTGCCTGCCCAGCTACGGATGTGCGGTCGATGTGATCCGCAGCAGGGGCATGCAGCGCCATAGGCACCCCGCTTGGGAGATGGCTTGGGTACACAGTGGTACTGTCGTAGTCAGCATCGGTGACTCTTACGAGGTGCTGACACCGGGGGACCTTGTAGTGTTTGACGGGACAGTCATCCATGGTTTCTGCCCTATCGGAGCCTCGTATACGCGTACCTCCGTTCACTTCGTCCCCCAACTGGTGCCCACACCAGAGTCCTCCCTATCGCCACGTACACCGCTAGCGAT
Organism: Limnochordia bacterium; assembly: GCA_050951545.1. Lineage (GTDB taxonomy): Bacteria > Bacillota > Limnochordia > DTU080 > DTU080 > DTU080. The sequence continues at coordinate 55,821 of JBMNJG010000006.1, forward strand.
GTCGGTCACGAACGGGACTGCACGTGAGGTCATCGAGAGCGTCTTGCAGTTGCGGGCTGCCTTTGAGACTGGGGCGGCTGGCACATCCTTGATCGAAGGCATAGCGAAGCTGCTCCTGGAGCTTAGGCGGGTCGCCACATCACCGCCGAGGGCCCTGCTACCCCCCTTGGTGCCGAGGTGCTGGAATTCATGATCCGCCATCCCGAGCGTTCGGTTAGTCTAGGCGATCTGTCCAACCAGTTCCATGTGTCGCGAGGACACCTCTGCCGCCTGTTCCAAGAAAGTCTGGGCCATTCTCCCCAGAGTATCTGGTTACGGGTGAAGATCCAGCACGGTTGTCATCTTCTACTCAACCAAGTGAGCATTAGTTCGGCCTCGGCCGCCACGGGGTTCGCCACACGACGAGGCTTCGAGCGCGCCTTTCGTCGTGTAACCGGGCTCTCCCCAGGCGAGTACAGAGAAGCCCGGAGCCACCTCTCCTGAGGGGCAGCAGCATGATGTGACTTCTGGTCGCAGGAAGACACACGGCGTCATCCAAAGGTCTCCTGACGACTAGTAAGGGGGTCGAACACGTTGCTTCGCAGGAACCTAGCCATGGTCTTATGTGTTACCAGCCTTCTGGCGGCGTTCGGTGTCCAGGCCACTGCCCCAAGCATTCGCCACATGGAGCACTCCGGACGCGAATTCGAGGAATGGATCACACAGCAAGCTGTTCGCTTTCACGAGCAGACCGGGATAGCGGTCGAGGTGGAGTTTGGTGGGCAAGCAGGGAAAGTTCCCGAGAAACTAGCTGTACGCGTAGCGGCAGGGCTAGCCCCGGATACCACTTTCATGAGCCTCAATCTGCTACCGCTCACGAAGGTACCACTTGTGGACCTGCGCCCTTTCGTTGACCGTGATCGCCTGAATCTGTCGCGCTACCCCAATCCGGTGATCTCGCATCTCACCGTCCAGGAGGGACTGCGCCAGGGGGCCTTCCTTGGTCTGCCCGTCAGTCTGTGGACCTACGGCGTTGCCTACAACAAAGGCATGTTTGAGCAGAACGGTCTACCCAAGCCGAACCATGACTGGAGCTGGGCTGACCTGATCACCTACACCCGCAAGCTTGGGGCAGATACGTCCGGCGACGGTACCATCGATCGTTGGGGCCTGATGCTGCCCGTCGCCTGGACGCGTATGGGTGTCGTCGTCCATCAGGCTGGCGGAGGATGGCTTGATAGTCAGACAGACCCCAAGCGGGCGACGCTCGCCAACGCCAACACACGTCTAGCACTGGATTTCATAGACGAACTGTTCGCAACTGGAGGTGCTGATGGCGGCTGGGAGGCTTTTTGGCGCAACCGAGCCGGGATTTCATACGATGCCGGTCCCAACTACGGCGAACGGATAGCCCAGCAGTCGAACCCGTTTGAGTTCGAGTGGATACCATACGCCAAGGGCCCCGGCCCTAACACAGGTGGCGAGCTCGCTGTTCAATTTTACGCCATGCTCGAAGACAGCCGGAGCAAGGACGCCGCTTGGCAGTGGCTGAAGTTCCTCACCCACGACATGCAGAGCCAGCTGGAGTATGGTGCGCGTACCCAGCGCATCCCTGCATACCTACCAGCATCACAGCGTTACTTCAGCGACATGTCCAAAGCTAACCCTAGCATCATGGAGATCGTCACACTTGTGGCAGATCCGACCTCGTATGTCCGCCCCACGTCCTGGGAGGCCGTTGGCGACATCATCGATACCTGGCTCACCAGAGCGTATGTGCAACGCGACATCAGCCTACACGAGGCAATAGTGCAGACCGAAAGACTGATCGAGGGCAGACTGGCCTCGTTACGGACACAAGGCATTCAGTGAGTAGCTAGACAGATAGGCATGTCGACAACTCCTTGCCCTCCCGTGCGGGCCAAGGAGTTGTTGCTATCTAGGCGAACAAGCCCGTAGTAGATCCTATTCGCGGAGGCTGATCGCACCATGGACGACGCAGGCAAGAACCCTGACAGACCCAACGTGCTCTTGATCTGTTGCGACCATCTGCGCGCTGACTGGCTGAGCTGCAACGGGCATCCGGTGACGATGACACCCCAAATCGACACGTTGGCAGGTGAAGGCCTCAACTTCCAGCGAGCAGTTAGCGAGTGTCCGGTCTGCGTACCAGCCAGACGCATTCTAATGACGGGCATGGGTCCCTACGGTGTGCATATGAACACCAATCGAGATACGCAACCGTTTTCAGAAGGGCCCAAGCTGGCCGAAGTGATGACACGAGCGGGCTATCAGAGCTTCGCCTCAGGCAAGATGCACACGCACCCGCAGCGCAACCGCATCGGTTTCGAAGATGTGCAGCTCAACGAGGAAGGGCGCAAGCAAGGCGGCCTCTTGAAAGACGACTACGAAGCGTTTTTGGACGACCACGGTTACGGCCATCGAGCTTATACCCATGGCCTGGGCAACAATCAGTATGGGATGCGCATCAGTCCACTACCCGAACCCTACACCACCACACATTGGACTGCACAAAAGGCCATGGAGTTCATTGGGCGGCGCGATCCCACTCGGCCTTTCTTCCTCTATGTCTCGTTCGACAAGCCTCACCCCCCGATCACCCCGCCACTGGAGTATTACGAGCTCTACCGTGACGCTGCCATGCCAGAACCAGTCTGCGGAACGTGGGTGCAGCGCAAGCGGCCCCAGAGCATCGATACGGGAGCCATGCGACATAGCCTCGCCTATTGGCGGGACAATCCGCTCCTACTGCAGCAGACACTGCGGGGGTTTGCGGCCATGATCACGCACATCGACAGCATGGTTGGAGTCCTGCTGGGTACCCTGCGCGAACATGCTCTTCTCGACAACACCCTGATCATCCTCACCAGCGATCATGGTGACAACCTCTTTGACCACGGGTTTTTCGCCAAGACCAACTTCATGCGTGGCTCCGCCAACATTCCCTTCATCGTGCGCCCGCCGCGGGCTTGGGGACAGACCCACGGTGCTCGCCGTGATCGTGTCAATACAACCGCTCCGGTGGGCCTCATGGATATCATGCCTACGATCCTAGACATCTGCGGCATACCCATCCCGGACAACGTTGAGGGCCAAAGCGTCGCCCCCTTTTTGCTCCACGATGACGCTGCTTTCCGTCACATCAGCTACGGCAACTGCGGCCCGCATTACAGCGTAAACGACGGCCGCCTGAACTACACTTGGTTTGCTGACGATGGCCTTGAGTTCGTTTTTGACCAAGAAGCAGATCCTCACGACCGCCACGACCTGGCTGAAGATCCTGCCTATCGCGAGCAGTCAGTCCACATGCGCCAGCTCATGCTGCAATGGATGGAAGAACACGACGATGCACGTGCAAATGCCGCCGTCTTTGGCGGGCAGGCGAAAAGAAGAGCCTTCGCACCATCGACGTCTCGCAGTGGCTGGAATAACCGTGGGAGGCACTAGCTCGATGAACATCACAGAGTCCGAAGAATCACATACGAATCAGGAGGCGTGTGTTCATGAAAACCATGGTCCGACTACATTCGTCAAGACACTCAGCCACTGCAGCAGTAGCTTCTGCCCTAGCCATTGTACTGACACTCTCATCGGTTGCTTTTGGTGCGCCACGAACTGTTGAGTATATGTACCAAGCGGGTGTCGAAGCCACTGAGAAAGCTGCGGCCGATAGCGTCGCCATCTTCGAGGACGCCAACCCTGACATCAAGGTTGAGCGTATACGCGTGCAGTCGAACTATCGGGATCGGTTAGTGGCACTCATCGCAGCTGGCACCGTACCCGATGTGGTGAACATCGACATGCAGGACATTATGAGTTTTGCCGACGAGCGCTTCCTTCATGATCTGCGCCCGTTGGTGGAAAAGACACCGTCTTTCCAGTTCCAGCGCTTGGCCCCGCCCATCGTAGACATCTACACCGTTGACGGTAGGATATATGCCCTTTACCTTCTATGACCACGAAGTCAGGACTTGAATCGGTGCAGTTTCTTCACAGTATGATCTGGGAAGATGGGGCCATGTTGTTCACTAACCAGGTCTCGCGCAATATCGGTGCCAATGACGTGACAGGCTTCACCCGGGGCAAGGTAGGCATGACCACGCGTTGGTTCTCTTACGTCCCCGATTTCTCTCAGGCTGCCTCGACCATCGGTTTGGTTCCGCATCCCAAAGGTCCCAGACCTCAGGGACGCTATACCACGGATTTGGGGAGCTGGGGTATCTCCATCAGTCGAGAGACTCGTGACCTCGACGCCGCTTGGCGCTTCGTCGCCTACACGGCAGGACCAGCCGGAGCTGCCCAGAACGCTAAGCTGATGGGGCGCACGCCCGCCCGTCCTATCCAGCTAAGCTGGCTGTCGAAGACTGTTGTGAACCCGGAGATCTATCCCGACATTCTCATGGCAACGACGTCACGTGTCGTCTCTCTTGGTAGGCTGGATCTTCAGCGCATTATTGACTCCGAACTGAACGCCGTATGGGCCAACCAAGTGGAGCCAAAGAGCGCTGTTAGCGAGATCGGGCGACGTATCCGAGCTTTCCTGAAAGACAATCCACAGTAGGTCGTGGACGAACGCCTTGACTGTATTCTGGCAAGGGTGGATCCCACTCGCTACTGACCGGATGGAGGAGTCCTCAGCGTGCAGCTCATCCCGGCCAAGACAATCATCTCCGGCTACACCGAGGGGAGTCAGTGGTTTGGTAACAACTACAACATGAATATCTACAAGGGGTGTTGCCACGGATGCATCTACTGCGACAGCCGCAGCGAGTGTTACCAGATAGACCGCTTCGACCAAGTGCGGGCCAAGGATAACGCCTTGGCCCTGATCGCCGGTGAGCTGGAACGCAAGCGCCGAAAAGGCGTTGTGGGTACGGGTGCCATGGGCGATCCATACAACCCCCTTGAGCGCGAGTACCGCCTCACCAGAGGCGCGCTGGAACTGATCGACACTAACCGCTTCGGGGTGTCGATAGCAACCAAGAGCGATCTGGTGACACGAGACATCGACGTCCTTTGCTCCATCAAGACCCATTCGCCTGTGCTGATCAAGATCACCATTACGACAGCCAATGACGAGTTATGTCGAAAGGTAGAGCCAAACGCCCCGGTATCCTCTAGGCGTTTTTTTGCCATGAGGCAGCTGGCTGCGAGCGGCATCTTCACCGGGGTACTGCTCATGCCAGTACTCCCTTTCATAGAAGACAACGATGAGAACATAGCCGACATCGTTCGGCTGGCGGCTGAGGCTGGAGCTCGGTTCATCTACCCCGCCTTCGGGGTCACGCTGCGCCAGAACCAGAGAGAGTGGTACTACGCAAAGCTCGATGAGCGCTTCCCTGGGCTCCGGCGCCAGTATGTGAGGCAGTTCGGCAATGCGTACGAATGCCAGTCCCCCAGGGCGCAGGAGCTATGGCATCTGTTCAAGGAGGAGTGCGACACACGCGGCATCCTGTACAAGATGAAGGACATCATTGCGGCCTACCGCGATCCATACAGCAAAACTCAGCTGTCACTTTTCTAGGTGAAGCTGCTCTCAGCTCCACTGTAATCACGTCAGAGAACAGCCAAGCAGGTATTGCGGGCTGCAAGAAGCGTGACCAACCTCTCACTGCCGCTGCCCGCAGTGTCGACAGAACCGATCAGACTTGGCCGCGCCTCTACCACAGCTTGAACAGACCACTGCAGGCTTCCTCTTGTCTACAGAGCCGAGAACCTCAGTCTTCCGAAAACCCATCCCCGGGATGGAAGTAGTCCGTCGCACCTTGCCGTCGGAACCCAGTGATATCCGCATGCCACGAACACCGACAGAGAACCCGACTCCGGAACGCGACACATTGATGCGGCCGAACTTCCCGAAAGGAATCGATTTGCGAAATCGCCACGCCACGTCGCTGCTCACCCCCGCCAAGCATATACGCCGGTGCATCGCCCGTCGCTTTACGTAGTGGCGCTCTTCAGCTTGCCAAAGAAGTCCCGGAAGATAGGATCACGCTGCACATGATACACATAGCGCATCCAGTGCCTGGTGTGATCGACACTCCACGTCAGCTGATCGGTCAGACGTGGGCTATGCACGAGTGCACTCGGCAACCACTCGCTGTTGACGACATACGCCACGGCAGCTACATCCCATAGCACCTTCGACCAGCCAAAATGGTTGGTCGTATAGCCTTTGAAGATCTGTGCCAAGTAGTCACCGACCACACCTTGGCCCTGTACGTGCAGTTCGACCTCCGGCACCGTCGTAGCCAGATGCGTAGTCACACCCATACACGGCACATGCACAAAAGGAACACCGCAATCAAGGATGGTCCGGGCGGCTGGCACATCCTGCTGCAAGTTGAATTCCTTCGTATGGGGCCAGTGTAGAGCATGTCCACCGAGCCAGACTACCACGATGCGCTCAATGATCTTCGGTTCTAGCAGAATAGCCGAGGCCACATTGGTGATCGCCCCCACTGCCACCACATATAACGGATCTTCCGCGGTTCCAGCCATCGCTCGCTTTACGAGATCCAGCACAGCAGGGCTGCGCTCCGGCACACCGTCAGCGCTCAGGTAGGCAGAGCTGCCCCGATAGGCAAACCCCTGCGGCGAGCGGCCCAAGAGCTCGAGTAGGCGAACGATTTCTTCGTAGCTCTTTTCCATGCCGTCTGCAGGCCCTGACGAACGCGGGTTGTAGAAGGGAGCCGCGTAAATGGCTTGTACATCCAGTTTGTCAGGTGACAGGAGAGCATAGACCACCGCAAACTGATCATCGATTTCGTTATACGTATCGGTATCAAGCACCATCCGCGCCCTTTTGGTGGGCGGTCTCAGCAGCGCCAAGCGATGTTCCTCTGATACTGACAGTGAGTTCACTGCAACTCTCCCCTTCTCTGACCGTCAACACAGCCTCATCAGTTCTCCTCTTTTCGTTCGCTGCACCAAGTCCTATTCCTTTGCCTATCAATGCACACATGACGCTCTAGAAGGACTATACATGCGGGCAGGGAATGTCTCGCTACCACGAACCCTGGCAGCCGCGCATCCTACGTCTGCCGTCTGGTCGTCTGATTGGCACCATGGACCAAGGTGGGCCAAGAGTCGTGCATCTTCCAGGCCCCAAGGCTACACGAGGTGAAGGGCTCACTGCTGGCAAGGCAAGGTCTTCACTTCTGATGATGGCGGTCAGACATGGACACATCGTGCGAGCTTCCCCTTCTTTCACGCACGGCCTTTCCAGGCCGGGGAAGCCTGCTATGTTTTGAGGCATGCCGGGGATCTGATGACCAGTCCGCTGCTAAGTGGAGGAATTTACATAGGAGGCGAACTATGACGGACCTTAGCAGGTATACACTATGGTACGACCGTCCCGCCCGAGAGTGGACGCAAGCCCTCCCGATCGGCAATGGGCGACTGGGGGCCATGGTCTATGGCACCGTCCCCGCCGAAGAGCTGCAGCTCAATGAAGAGACCGTCTGGGCTGGCCTCTATCGGGACCGAGCCAACCCTAAGGCTCTTGAGGCCCTGAATCGCGTAAGGTCACTACTATTTGCTGGCCACAATGAAGAAGCCGCCCGTCTGGCTCAAGAGACCATGCTCGGCGTGCCCCCGCGCGTAGAGTCCTACCAGCCGCTGGCCGTACTGCATCTGGAGTACGCGCCAGAACGCAATACGACCTTTTCGGACTACCGCCGTGAGCTCGACCTCCGCACCGGGATCACCCAGGTCATCTACAAGCAGCACGGTATCACCTTTTCGCGACAGGTCATAGCCTCAGCGGTGGACGGTATCATCGCTGTCCGTCTCACTACCGATCGGCCTCGCGGACTCACCCTTCGTGTCCGTTTGGAGAGGGCTCAAGATGTGACGACCAACCGCGCCGACGGCCAGCGCCTGGTGCTGAACGGCCGTTTGAGTACAGACGGCCTTTGTTTCCAGGCTGAGGCTCTGCTGCAACTGGAGGGTGGCCGTTGCCAACCCCGCGGCAATGCCCTCTGGGTGGATAGTGCGGATGCCGTAACCCTTTACGTTACCGGAGCAACAAGCTATGTCGGCCCAACCGACTATTCCGCCGACCCGGCGGTCAGATGCAGCAAGACACTGACTCGCGTTGCCAAGAAACCCTTCGCTCAGGTCTTGGCCGACCATGTGGCCGACCACAGCCGTCTGTTTGGCCGTGTCGATTTGGATCTTGGCGGAGAGGCGACCGCAGATCACCCGACGGACCAGCGACTGAAGAGGGTCCAGAAGGGTGACGAGGATTTGGGGCTTGTTGCCCTCTACTTCCACTACGGCAGGTACCTGCTTATGGGCTGCTCCCGGCCCGGAAGCTTGCCGGCCAACCTGCAGGGGATCTGGAACCACTGGTATGAGGCTCCCTGGAACAGTGACTACCATACCAACATCAATCTCCAGATGAATTACTGGCCAGCCGAGGTGACCAACCTTTCCGAGTGTCATCTGCCGCTGTTCGACTGGATGGCTAGCTGCATGCCCAACGGTGAATACATTGCCGAAGAAGCACTATGGTGCCCGTGGCTATGTGATGCACCACGTATCGGACCCGTTCGCCTGTGCCACCCCCATGGACGGAGTGTGCGGCATATGGCCGATGGGAGCCGCGTGGTTGGCCCTGCATGTGTGGGAGCACTTCTCATTCACTGGCAACGAGGAATTCCTACGCCAACGCGGGTGGCCTCTGCTAAGGGGTGCAGCCGAGTTCATCCTAGACTTCCTAGTAGAGGCCCCTCCCGATGTGTCGGGAGCGGGATACTTGGTGACGTCGCCGTCACACTCCCCGGAAAACCGCTTCCGCAAGGCGGACGGCTCGATCTCTATGTTCACCTACGCCGCCACCATGGACCTGCAGATCATCCACGATCTGTTCCGCAGTTGTTTGGGGGCGCTCGACATCCTAGGTGGTAGCGATTGGGATTCGCTGCGCGAACAGTTGCACCAAGCCCTAGCGAAGCTGCCACCCCTGCAGGTGAGTGCAAAGACAGGTCGCCTACAGGAATGGATTGAAGACTACGATGAACCCGAACCCGGCCATCGCCACATCTCTCATCTCTTCGGCGTGTACCCAAGTGCCCAGATCACCTGGAGCACCACGCCAGAGCTCATGGCTGCAGCCAGAAAATCACTGGAGGGCCGCTTGGCCCACGGCGGCGGTCACACTGGTTGGAGTAGGGCTTGGATTATCAACCTATGGGCACGGTTCGGAGAGGGCGCCAAGGCATATGAAAACTTGCATCAGCTACTGGCCAAAGCTACCCTCCCCAACCTCTTTGATACCCATCCGCCATTCCAGATCGACGGCAACTTCGGTGGTTGCGCCGCCATCGCCGAAATGCTTCTTCAGAGCCATCAGGGGTTTGTCGACTTACTCCCGGCACTGCCTCCCGCCTGGCCAAACGGCCGCGTCCACGGACTGCGGGCTCGAGGCGGTTTCACGGTGGACATCGCATGGCAAGACCATCGGTTAACCCAAGCCCGCATTATCGCGGACCGGGACGGTCAATGCCGAGTGCGGATTCCGGGGCAACCCGAAATAGCGATAACCACCGACGGGCACACCGCCCTACCCGTCACAAGGCACGATGGCCTTATCGATTTCACCGTGACCGCTGGCACCGTGTACTCCCTGATCGCGAGTGATTCATAGAGTCCCGACCGCTAGTGCACTTAACACGCCTCAGGGCACAGAGAATTGGTAGCACTATCCCAATCGTACATATGGGGGCCGCCTGGTGAGTATCGGGCGGCCTTTGGTTTAGGTGGAGGGATGCACGCTACTCGACCATTTTGGCGGTTTCAGTCCGCTATAGGGGCCTTGCGAGTCGCATCACTGCATTCTTGCCACTGGCGTTGACTTCGGGCGGTTCACTGGGCAATCGCCAGAGTCCCTAGCAAGGTTGCGCTTAGCCTATGACGTTTCCCAATAACCAGGTATTGGCTATCGTAATGTCACGAACCAGGTCAGAAGAGGATTAGGCGATGTCATTACCAACAATAGAAATAGCGCTAAACACAGAAGGCGCGCTGCAAGAAGCACCAACCAAAGGAGGGGCAAGTGTGAGAAAAGCCACTATGATAAGCGTTTTCGTCGTCCTCGGCATACTCACCGTTAGTTGCGGCATGGCGTGGGCCCAAGTGAAGATCCCCATCACATACTGGTATTTCTACGTGACTGACGAGCAGCATGTTTACTTGCAGCAGGTGATCGCTGCGTTCAATGCAGAGCATCCACACATCAAGGTAGAAGGGCAGCGTATGTCAGGGAACTTATACGACAAGACGCTGGCTGCCATCGTCGGTGGTGCTCCGCCTGATGTACTGCATTTCGAGCGTTCAGCTGTCGTGGAATGGGTCGCCAGCAAGGGTGAGATCTTCGAGCCTCTTGATGCTTACCTGGCACGCGAGTTGCAGGAGCCAGACGCCTTTCTCCCGATGGCCCAGACCGAGATTGTCTTTCAGGGGCGAGACGTGGGCAGCTCCCTTTGATACTGATGTGCGAGGACTGCTCTGGCACAATGATGTGCTGCAGGAAGCCGGAATAGACTCCAGCCAAGGGCCTCGTAGTCTGGATGAGCTGGATAGCAGAGCGCGCAAGCTTACCAAGCTAGGTGCAGACGATAGACTGATCAGGCTGGGCTTTGCACCCTGGATCCAGGAACTGGAACCTGCAGGGGTGGTTCTGGGCATTCGGTGGTGGTGTGTATGACGCCAAGGCTCGCAGGCCCACCATCGACATTCCAGAGAACCTCGCCGCGCTCAAGTGGGTGCAGTCCTACGCCCAGAGATATCGGTGCACGCAAGCGGTCAGCTTCCCTGCAGACAGGGCTGACGTTCATGACAGGGCCAGCTAGGCGATGCGTCTCGATGCATCGGTAGTCTCTCGATGGCACAATGCTGAAGGCAGCTCCCGGGCTTACTCGGTAGGAACTGGTGAAGTGCCCTGGCCAGAGGGTGGGACCAACGGAACGTGGTCAGGTGGCTACTGCCACGTGATCCCAAAGGGAAGCAAGCATGTGCGCGAGGCTGCAGAGTTCATCAACTACCTCTCTCAGACGTCAACCCAGGTTCTGACCTATGAATCCATCAACCGTCTGCCCACGAACACACGGGCCTTCCGTGAAGCCATGAGCAAAACCACGGGCACCGCTGTGGTTGGGGCTCATGCGCCAACTGCCCGTATCCCATGGACGGCCACCACTATGGTTGGCGGTACACTTGGCCCTAGCCGATGCCCAAAACTCTGTCCTCACCTTCAAGAAGACTCCAGAACAGGCACTGCAAGAAGTGCAGCAGCACATGGAGCGCCAGTTCGCTGAGGTCTTGGGCTGGTAGAGGCAAGGCGTCAGTAGGCAACCCCGGGTTCCACACTCGCGGTGGTTAAGCGTACACGTGTCAGTCAAGGCTCGGCTGGGGCTGAACAGCCCCAGCCTCACTTACGTTGCGATAGCGTGCCTGCTATCTCGTGTCGAGATGCATGGCTTCAGCTCTCTCAGTAATACCCTCACTTGCCAACCATGTAGGCCTGCTTCTGCGACATGACGGTGTCAGGCAACACGCCAGGCCTTTCTACTGTGCTGAAATCGACAAGCCCCTGCAAATGCAGATCCCGTAGAATCTCGTAGATCATCATGTCCCTCTGCGGCACTTCGTCCTCTGGCCACAAAGGGGCCGTGGCCTTGATGCAGGCTCCTAAAGGCTTGGGTTCTCCATCTGATAGGAGCGCAAGCAGTTTCTCGTAGCCCTCCTTCCAGGGAAGGATCTTACTGACGGGCCCCGGTAGAGGATCCATGGGCAGAATGTCAATTCCCTCACGTTGGATCACCGCGGTAGCGTTGATGGGCATCGGCATTAGCCACTCCATGTCTGGGTTCGGAAACGCCAGTGCCGTCGTAGCCATGTAGGTAGCGCCTTCCTGGCGGCCAATCATCAAGGGTTGGTTGATACGTGAGGCAATGACACTCTCAGGCATGTCCTCATGAACCATGAGTCCGACGATCGCCGAGGGAAACTCCTGGTAGGCCCGGCGCATGGCCTGAGCGGGATCCAGCCCTTCAGCGACAAAGGACTCAATGAGACAACACACCACTTCACTGACGTGTACACCAGACCCATCTGCAAGGGTGGGGTAGTTGCCGACAGCCCCACTGGCCCGTGAGCGAAAAGTGTGACCAGCGTTCGCCAGTCGCCGCAATACGGCGTTTGAGTCGCGCCGAGTAGCGAAATACCCCTCAGAGCCATTCGCTACGTACGCCATCCGCCCAGTGCAATCGATAAAGGGATGCGACCACTCGACATCGCCGCCACTCTTGCTGCGGCTGTGGACAATCCCCACTGTGCCCGGCAGCTTCATCGCGTTGGTCTCTTTGATCAGCGTAGCCACATCACCGACAACCTTCTCGTAGTGGAGCTTGCCTTCTGCTATGGTGGCAATGCCTGTGTAATACCCACCCGCGAAGCCCTCCTGACGAGCGGTCATCTCCAGCAGAATCGGGGCAGCTGCCTTATCGCCTACATAGCCAGCCAGATTACACATGAGTTAGTCACCCTTTCGAAGAGTCAGGGGCAATCTTCACCGCCAGCCAGGGGTTCCCTGCAAGAGTAGGTGGTGAGCACATTGGGAGGCAGTACTTGCACGCTCAACACTACCGGAACCTGAGCCAGACAGACCCCGTAGGTACTCCGACGAATGAGATATCCATCTGCACCATGTCACCCGCGGTCGTGAAGGACACGGGCTGCCAATCTTCGTGCTCGAGCGTCTCTGCCAGGCCCTCTTTCCCCAAGGCGGGAAGCCAACCCAAGCGGGTGCAATCCACCTGCGTCTGCGGCAAGGATAGACGTAGGGGGGCCGTTCCACACACCCGCATCACCTCCGGCGTGTGTACCTCTAGGTACCCGACGTGAGGAATGCTCCAACCCCGGGCCCCAGAAAATGGATACCCGCCCCGGCGATCTTGGGTCTTGATAGCCGTCGTCGTCTCCTGAAGCTCAACAGCCCGGATTGGATACGCCGTTTCGTCGCGCCCGTCGTCCACGAAAACCTCCCACCCAACCAGGGCCAACAACTCCGAATGGACACCGTTGACCACAAACCCGTCAGGTAGCTCATGGACTATCTCCCCTGCGAGGCTGTCTTCTGCAGCCAACACTGCCAGGTCATAGTCCCCAATGCTGACCCTGCGCCCACCGATGACGCCCATTATCTCGACGCCCTGGTCGCTTAGGGAAGTGATCCCCGCCAAACCCTGGAAGCGGAGTTCACCATGGCGAGTCGTGGCCGACACAGTGGCCGGCTGGGTCGCACTGATGATGCAGTCGGTGTGGTGCCCGGCCTTGATCTCTACAGCGACGGCGCCCGCGGCACCAGTCAAGCCCTCGCCCGACAACGGAAGCCGTTGAGCGCTCTCCACAAGAGGCTCAGTTCGATAGCCTTCGTACACGCTGAGGTACTGGCTCTCCAGTGTGGGGAGGCCGCCAACTGGCTCCACAATACTGCGCCGCCTGATGACATAGGGCAGAGTAGTGTATGGATCCTTCGTCGCCCGCTGGCCCCAGCCATCAGCTAGCAGCACCTGCTCATCCTGGGCGGCAATGGCTAGGGTCTGAAACGTTAGACTCCCCGCGCGCCAACGCAATCGCCAGTCCTCGCTCCGACCCCCACGTGCGTTCGAGAACTGGTAGCGGCCCAGCTGCGTACCACTCGAGTGTAACTGAATCCCCTCAGGCTGCACCTGTTGGCCGGGGCCGTGGAACAACAGGTCGTGTGTTCCTCCACCCGCCACGCGGAAGACATCGAAGACATAGCTGTTCTCCCCTGGGTGCTCAACTTGAGCCACAAACCGCCGGTACAGTGACGTAGTATGATAGGCATTGGAGGCGCCTTCCATCACCTTGAGGCGCCCCAAGGGATGGAAAAGCTGCACGCTGCCTCCGCGTCCCTGCGTCTGTTGATTCATCTCGTCTACCACCACGAGGTTGTGAGCCACGGAACGCGTCGTCATATGCGCACTTGGGCTGTCCGCTAGATAGCCCAGGTCAGAAAGAAGCTCCTGTCCATCCTTCCAATACGTGAGGTTGAGGCTGTCGTGGTGGTGATGGCCCCCCCAATCTGACATGCTCAAGGTCACGGCAGTATCCCTACCAGAACGCCCGCCACGCAGATAGGCTAGCTTCCACGCCGGAAAGAGTGCATCGGGAAATGACAGCGTAGGCGCACCGCCCATGTCAAACTGGGGTTCCTTGTACAGAGTCAGCAAGAAGAGGTCGCTCATCCGCTCCCGGTACAGCCCTTTGTACTCCGGCATATCGTCGTAGCGCAGGGCCATCAGTAGCATCATCATCTCAGTCAGCCCGTTCGTTCGGAAAGAGTCAGCGATGGGCGGATACCTCAGGTTCGGCAGCAGACTCAGGTACATGTTGCGCCACACCGCCTGGTACTTGTGATCGCGGTAGATATTGAGGTTGTCCAAGCGATGCCCATCAGCATCGGCGTACCCCTCCGGATCGCTGTACCCGTGGAGGATCTCACCCAACTGCCACATGGAGCCCAGCACAGCTAGAGCGTAAGCAGGGCTCTCGGACGTAGAGCCATCCGACAGGAACCACTCATCCAAGGTGCGCCGCAGGCCATCGAGGCCCCAGCGAACCAAGAGAGGATCGCCCAACACGCTGCCGATGGCCGCCACCGCCGTACGGGCGGTGATCGACTTGTTGTTGATGTCGCTATCGGCGAGCAAAAGCTTGGTCCCCTCCAAGAGCAGATCCCTCTCGACGGATATCCGTTCTTCATCGAAAAAGAGAGGCTGACCCTCTGCGTCGGCCGCTTCGGCCACGAGGTCGTAGGCAATCGTCACAGGAAGCAGGAAGCTGCCTTCCCGCCCCTCGCCGCTCGCCCGCCCTGCCATCCAGTACCCTGCATGAAGACGCCGATTGGGTCGATTTGGCGAAACAACCAACTTGTCGGCGGGTAGTGCCGTGATATTCCCCGCGGCCACCAGAGGGTCGATGGCGGCAAACTCGTGGTACCCCGAATGTATCATGTAACCGGGGTAGACATGCGCAAAGCGCAAGAGGATCGCCTTTGCCTGCCGTGCGTAAACGAGATCTCCCGTCAAGGCGTAAAGCAAGCCCAACTTCTCAACCTGCTGGGCCATGTAACCCACCTTTCGCGCCCGTATATGGCCCGTGAATGAGGTCGCCAAGGGAAAGCCGTTGTACACCCAGTCTTTACTGCGATTAAAGGCTAAGCACTGCTGCCTACCGCCAAAGGTCGTCGTCAGCACAATATCTTCAGGGTGATTTTCATTGGGGAATCTCATGCCTGTGGCCCGATCGGTAATCACGTCGGGTTCTGAGGGCGACCATTCCCAGTCACCGTGGGGAAAGCCCCTGTCAGAGACCGGCGATGGGGTAAAGATCGCCGCGGTTGGCGTCGTCTCTGGAATCATGTGCGCAATATCCTCATCGTCGTAGTCCATCACGAGACGGACGTCGTGCATAAGCGTGCGAAGTGTCTGTCTGCCAATGGCCCCAGCGAAGTTGCTTCGGGCGTTTTCCACCATCACTCGCTTATACAGGCTGGCGGGAAGCTCCACGCGGGCCCGCCAGGTCTTCCCACCGTTCAAGCGAAAAGGGTACGCTGTAGGCGGCCTCACCCTCCGGTTCCACAGCAGGAATGCCCGCTTTTCTGCCTGCTCGCGCCGCAAGTCATCCAACCGGGCGATCTGACCTCGAGGCGAGGGTCCTCATAGAGCAACGGGATCCACGCCTCCGAGTTCAGAACACCTGACGCAAAGTCGTCGCTGAAGAACAGCTGCCCATCCACCGTAACTTTGACCGAGCGGAATTGGATGGTGCTCCAGTCACCCAGAGAGGAGTGAGCGTTGGCCAGATAGGGGAAGCTCCCCGTGCTGAAACCCTTACCCACAATAAGCCAAGGTAGCCCCTCACCCGGGACGTCCAACAGAGGAGAGGAAGAGCCATGACTCCTGATCCACGGAAACGAAAACGTCTACCGTGTCACCCCTCCAAACCAGACGCAGGCCAGTCCACCCGCCTGAGCGTGGCTGCACAGTGAAGTCCTGATCCCTCAGCCAGGTGCCTGTTATGTAGCCCTCTAGCCGGAAGTAACTTCCGCCCCAACCGGCGTTACGGATGCCAATCCACGCCTGTGGACCCCAGTACAGGTAGATGCCAGGGGCCCACGTAGCCCCAGCCGCGTCTGCAATGCGCACCTGCAACTCTGCCGCGAGTTCCCTCCGGTTCTCCGTCAAGAGCCAATGGATGAACGACTAGCGCATGGCCATTGACTCGACTCTCAAACACCAGGGCCCCGTCTTTGATAGACAGTGAAGAGGCATCTTGGGCCAGCGCACCAGCTAGTGGATACAGCATTAGGAACAGCGAAGAGGCCACTGACCAACACAGTGCATACCTAAGTTTCACAGCTGAACCCCCTTGCCCAGCACCTTCGCCTCGTCTATGCTCGGTCCTTCCCGCGGAATCGCCAACCCTGAGGTTGACGCTTAACGTAGCCGAAGGTTATGGTATGTTTGCACATGGTCAATAGATTGTACCAACACAACGTGGCGAGCGAGCTGAGATGCTGGCGAGTGGGACGGCCCCAGATGCCTTCTTGCTCTCATGGGCTTACTTCGGTGAGTTTGCCAAAACCGAAGCGCTGCTTGATCTATCCCCCATGCTGACGCGGGATTGGAGCGCCATGCGCGCCTCTGACATATTCCCAGCAGCTCTCGAATCAGCTCAGTACAGGGGCAAACAGTTGGGCATCCCCTTGCTTCCTGCCACAGCATGATGTACCATAACGAAGAGCTCCTACAGAGAAGTGGCCTTGACGGCCCCCGGCCGAATTGGAGTTGGGACGACTTTCTGGACTACGCCACCAAAGTGACGCAGCGCTCAGGGGCTGGTACTCTCGCCGAGACCTACGGCATAGACGCCCTGTCCTACTGGGGTATTTGGAGTTCCATTCTGTTCTCTCAGGGCGGCAGCTTTTGGGATGAGAGCTATGACGACATTGTCATCAACTCGCCAGCGGGCAGACGTACGTTCCAGTTCGTCTGCGATCTCATACACGAATACCAGGTCGCACCACCAGCGGGGCATGGCTTGGGCAACCTTTGGAACGCAGGCAAGCTGGGCTTTACTGTTGCTGGTTCTGCGCTGATTACGAACATGCAACGGGACCAGCTCTTCGACTTTGGCCTGACAAACTACCCGAAAGGGCCGCATGGACAGTACAATCCCGGTGGCATCCTCGCTGCCGCGGGGAACGCTGCGACAAAGCATCCTGAGGCCACCTGGAGCTTCCTCAAGTTCCTTCTCAGCCCCGCCATCCAGGAGCTGCGCAATGAGTTTGGCAACGACATGCCTGTGCGAGCCTCCGCACTACGCAGGATTGCAGATCCCTTGATGAGGAGCTACGGCATGGGGATCGAGTATGCTCGTGTGTGGACGAATCAGTACTACTCCCAGTTGGATAGCATCGTCAGCGGCGAAGTGTCGGGTATGCTCAGAGGAATGAAGAGCGTGGAGGCAGGCCTTGACAGCATGAATACGCGGCTTAGAGGGTATCTGTCTGGCATAGGTCATGCATCGCGCTAGTTCACGAGGGGTCAGCGCATAGGGCCCCACGACCTGCAGACTCCATGGCCGCCAAACCGTCGTAGGGAAAACCTCCACCCAACAGTCCCTCTGTTGAGAAGCACACGCGAAAACGCGTGGTTTCCAATACTGGTGGCGTGTTGATTCGGCTTCCAACGAGGAAATGGTCATCTATGAGGCCGAACAATAGCGCCCAGCGCTGGGCTTCAGGATCTGCGTGACCTGGATGACGCTAAGTACATGGCTGCAGGAGAACGGTACGATGTGGCCTGTTTTCTGGCCCAACACGCAGCGAAGAAAGGGTTCACGTTGAAAAAGGACTGCGCAGGTCACGTGGCCTGCGCAGTTTGCGTATCCGTCCAATGCTAGAGACGGGTCCGACTTGAGCGACTGCGGCCAGATCTGTGCAGGGGCGGCTCCGCCAACGTAGTAGGCCGATCCGCTAGCCGTTGGGGGGCCTACTTACCAAACACTTCGTCAAAGCGAGCTGTCATGATGATCTGCACCCTCTCAAGAGCCTCTTGAGGCGCCATCCTACCAGCTATCATCATGTCTTCGCTCTCCCTCAGAGCTCGGTACCATTCACCGTCCATCGGAGCCCGCGGCACAGCATAGGGAAGGAGTGCAAGGAGTGGCTCATAAGCCCGGTCAAGTCTAGACGCGACCATTCTAATGCCATCCCAGTTGGCTGGCAAAAGCGCTTCGAACTCCAACCAGCGACGCGCCTGCACTTTAGCGGAGGCAAGAAAAGCAAGCACCTTGAATGCCTCCGTTTTGTTCACGGCGCCAGAGGGAACACCCACAACATATCCTCCACCCCAGGTGATCTTCCGACCCTGGGGCGGATGCGGCACAGGGCTCGTCGCAAAGGAGATCTTGTCCCTTGTGTAGTTTGACGCATTGCTTGTCGAGGCGATGGTCATAGCAAGGGTGCCTCTATCGAAACTCGCTCCCCCCGGTACTGGAGATCTCGTTCTTCCATAGCGTCGCGCCCACTCGTCAATCCACTCAAATGCTTTTACGTTGCTTGGCAACGTAGCGGTTGGATGGAAACGCCTCCCCGATTCGTCTACCAGTTCACCCCCGAAGGCCCAGATCCAGCCCCTGGCATCCCAGTTTCCGAGCCAAGGCGCAAAGCCAATCCGCCTATAAGTGCCGTCAGCGGACGGTTCGCTCAGCTTCTGATTCCATGGCACAAGATCCTCGAAAAGCGGATCCGCATCAGGATCAAGGCCCGCTTCTCCCAACAGCTCAATGCGCTTCACCAAGCCTCGCGAAGTCGAGTGGTATGGCGCAGCATACAGCCTTCCATCGAAGGTGACTTCCTGTGCTTCGCCAGGTGTGAAGTTGAACCCCCGCAAGACCCCCGTCACGTCCTCAAGCAGTCCTTGAGCCGCAAGCTGTTTCACGTGGCCCCCATCGAGCCACGAAACGTCCGGAGCAGCACCAGCCGCGATTGCGACGTAGAGACGCTCGAGAAAGACTCTTTGATCACCCGAGATATGCGCTATCTCAAAGTCCACACCTGGATTTTCCTCTTGGTACCAACTAAAGAGCGCTGACCACTGACGGATCACCTCGTCGTTGGCCCAAGCCCACACAGTGAGTCTCGGCGCCGCCTCCAGTGGCGCCGTCAGAATCGCCATGCCTAACACGGCTACCAGCACTTGCAGGATTCGTCTCCTGAGCATCAAAGACCACCCTTTCATCTCCAAACTACGCGGCATTCTGCCGCCACGTCCGATCCAGAATGGCTATCTAGTCCTGTCGCCCCCATATCCTGACGCATCTCTAGAGATTGTCCCGTTCACTGTGGGAATTGGCTGTGGTGACTACGCATATAAGGTGCTTGTTATACACGTTGGTTAATCTATCCTTCCAGAAAGCCGCGTTCTTTTCGGAAGAGGGTAGTAGCCTTGGTCGCGGCAAAAGAGCCGAGACGGGAAGACACGGCCACCTTAGGCAGCCGTGTCCTTTCACTGCTATCTTGTGTCTCGCTCTCCTCATTAGCGGAGCCGGAGTCGCAAGGCCCCCTTAGCCACGGCCTCTGCAGACAACGTGATCTGCACGCCTTGCTCGCCTATCTGGCATTTCAGCACCTGCCAGTCGCCCTCAGTTGGTAGCTCTTCCGCATCCAGGCACCAGGCTACGCGCTCACCATCGACTTCAGCTGCAGGCAAAGTGAACTGAAGTGGCGCCGTGGCGAAAACCTGCCACGTGCCATCTTCCTGACGCTCTACATAACCCGTCTGCATCACTTGCCAACTCTCGCCGCTAGCGAAGGGGAAGCCGCCAAGATGATCCTGGGTGACTATACGCGTCATGCCGCCTTCGAACGTCACCTTGCGCACTGGGTAGGCGGTCTGCTTCTTAGCGTCGGAGACGAAGACCTCGTGCCCCTCCAGAGCAGCCAACTCAGGGTGGATCCCCTCGATCGAGAAGCCATCAGTGGTGCTATCGGCGATGGCTCCCTGCAGAGCATCGTCCTCAGCGAGCAGCCGGAGGCCGTACTCACCAATGCTGATGCCCCTTCCACCGATCACGCCGAGAATGTCTAGGCCAGAAGTCTGCAGTGAAGCCACGCCCGCCAGACCCTGGAATGACAGCTTCCCGTGCTGGGTATCCGCTGTGACGGTCTGGGGGTGGAGCCCATGCAGCAGGTAGTCCCTATGGGCACCTGCCGTGACAACCACTGCCGCAGTGCCCTCAGCACCGCTCACCTGCTCACCTGTCAGTTCCAGAGCCCGTGCCTCTTGCACCAGAGGTTCACTGGAATAGCCCTCATATAGGCTCAGGTAACGGCTCTCCAGCGTATCAGTGGCAGCGTCTCGCCGCCGAATCACGAACGGCAGTGTGGTATACGGATCCTTGCTGGCCCGCTGACCCCATCCGTCAGCGATGAGGACCTGCTCATCGCCAGCCGCTATAGCCAGGGTTTGCAGGCGCCCGGTCCCCGTACGCCACTGCAGCCGCCAATCGCTGGCCTGCCCGCCACGCACGTTTGTAAACTGGTAGCGCGCCAGGGACGTGCTGTCCTCCTGGAGCTCAAGCCCTTCTGTCTCAAAGCGCTGACCTGGACCGTGAAACACCAGGTCATGCCGGTCGCCGCCCTGCACTCGGAAAACATCAAAGACGTAGCTATTCTCGCCCGGATGCTCCATCTGGGCCACGAAGCGCCGGTAGATAGAGGCCCGAGGATAGGCCTGCGAAGTGCCCTCAGTCACTTTGTAGCGCCCCAGCGGGTGGAAGAGCTCTACATCACCGCCCCGGCTCATGGTGCGCTGGTCGCTCTCGTTAACCACCACCAAGTTGTGTGCCACCGACCGACGAGTCATGTACGCCTGCGGATGGTCCCACAGGTACCCGAGATCGGAGAGCAACTCCTGCCCGTCCTTCCAGTAGTAAAGGTCTAAGCTATCCAGGTGATGGTGGCCTCCCCAGTCCGAAATATTGAGGACCGCAGTGGCGTCCTTACCCCTGTCTCCCGCGCGTAGGTAGGCCAAGCGCCAGTCAGGGAACACCACATCTGGAAACTTGAGCGAGGGTGCGGCACCGATGTCAAGGGAAGCATCGCGGTACATCATCAGAAGAAAGAGACTGCCCAGGCGCGTCCGCAGTAGGGCTCTGAACTCAGGTACCTCAAAGCGCACTGCCATGAGCAGGGTCATTATCTCCGACAGAGTACTTGTCGTGTAGGAGTCAGCAATTGGTGGGTAGCACAGGCTCGGGAGTAGACTGGCATACATGCACTCCCAGACGGCCTGGTACTTCGCGTCGCGATAGATGTCCAGGTTGTCATAGCGCAAACCGTAAACGTCCTTGTAGCCTGGAGGGTCGCTGTAGCCGTAGAGAACCTCCCCGAGCTGCCAGAATGAGTTCAGTACCATCAGCCCATAGGCCGGGCTCTCAGAGGTCGCCCCGTCGGCGAGAAACCACTCATCGAGCGTACGGCGCAAGCCATCGAGGCCCCAGCGGACCAGTTCTGGGTCGCCGACCGTCGCCCCAATGGCCGCCACGGCTGTGCGGGCCGAGATGGTCTTGTTGTTGATCACGTCATTCGCCAGCAACAACTTTGTACCCTCAAGTAACAGATCTGTCTCAATGGTGAGCCGCTCCTGGTATGTGAAGAGCGGACGGTTGTACTCATCCAGGGCATCGGCCACCAGATCGTAGGCCACGGTGACCGGAAGCAAGAAGCTACCCTCCATGCCTGAACCCGTCGCCCGCCCAGCCATCCAGTGTCCTGCGTGGAGTTGCCGGTTGGGACGGTTGGGAGGTACAACCAACTCATCCACTGGCAGCGCAGTAATATTCCCTGCCGCCTCCAAGGCATCGATATCCGCAAACTCATGGTAGCCAGAGTGCACCAGGTAGTTCGGGTAGACCTCGGCAAAGCGACTTAAAATCGTCTTCGCCTGCTTGGCATAGGCAATCTCACCTGTTATCGCGTAGAGCAGGCCCAGATCCTGCACCCGAGCCGCCATGTAGTTTACCTTGCAGGCTCTGATGTGGCCCGAAAATGAAGTAGCCAACGGAAAACCGCTGAACTCCCAGTTCTTGCTGCGGTGGAAGGTGAGCCGTTGCTCTTTCCCTTTGGAGGTGGCCACTATCACGATATCCTCAGGGAAATCGTCGTTGGGGAACTGACGGCCACTCGATCGCTCAATGATCACATCAGGGGCGTAGGGCGACCACTGCCAATCTCCATGCGGAAAGCCGCGATCAGACAGCGGCGAGGGTGTCCAGTTCGTGCTCGTAGGCGTAGTCTCAGGAATCATGTGGGCAATCTGCTCTGGTGTGTAGCTCATCACCAGTGTCACATTGTTCAGGAGCGTGGAGAGGGCCTGGTAGGTGTAGGCATTCTGCGAGAAATTGCGCTTGGCGTTCTCCATGAATGCTCGCTTATACAAGCTAGCTGGCCGCTCTACCTGGCCACGCCACTCTGCCCAGCGCTCTAGACTGAAGGGAACCGAGAGCGGGCCCAACTGGGCCGCAAGCTCCGCCCCTCGCGCCAAGTTCTGCTGGCGCCTGATCTCGTCTAGCTCCTTTCCCTTCTCCTGTATGTCGCTGTCACCATAGGCGAAAGGTACCCAGACGCTGCGGTTCAGCTCCGTCCCTGCGAAGCCTTCTGAGAAAAGCAGCTCGCCGTCTAAAGTGACCCGCACGTCTTTGATGCGCGTCGTGCTCCAGCCCCCAGGGTCAGAATAGGGATTGGCCAGATAGGGTTGGCCTCCTGACGCATACCCCTTGCCCACGATTAGCCAAGGAAGGCCCGCCCCCGGTCGGGGTACGGACGTGAGAAACTGCCACTCCTCCATGTTGGGTGCGGCGTATATGTCCACCGTGTCGCCCTTCCAGACCAACCGCAGACCATTCCACTCACCCATCTGGGGCCGGACCGCGAACTCCTGTTCACGCACCCAGCTGCCCTCCACCGAGCCTTCCATACGGAAAATACCGCTGGAGATGCGGATGGCGATCCACTTGTTAGACTCCCAGTACAGATAGATACCGGGTGCCCACGAAGCACCCGGTGACCCCTCTACCTGCATCTTAAGCTCCGCCACCAGGGCTTCCGCGGGATCCTTAGACAAGGCCATGGGATGCACTGCAAAGCCGAACAGATTCTGATGGCAATCGATCTGCAAAATCCCGTCACTTACCTGCAAACGTGAAGTGGTTTGGGCCAACGCGCCGCCCGTGAGCAAAAGGGAAGCAAGCAGTAGACTACACGACCAATGCCAGTGTATCCGTCGCTTCATGCTCAGGATGACCCCCTTCGCTGCAAATCCCTGGTCTCACAGCAATACTGTCTGGCCTCTACTTGTCACCCAAAAGCTGCTTACCCAGGGTGATTCCCGCATTGATAAGCGCCTCGCCCGTACCGGGACGCAGACGCGTGGAGCGGGGCTCGTAACCGCCCTCTTCGTAGGCCTTGGCCGTGGGCACATAGCCGAGGTATCCATTAGACAGATTGGCAACCATGCCAAAGGCATCAGGAAAGGCTTCCTTGAAATCAATGCCGAGCTGACAGTACATTTCGCCAGGTCCGCTCATGATCAGGGCTGGCCCGATGCGCAAGCAGATGACCTCTTGATTGAATTGCAGTGGATCCTGTCTATAGTAATCCGCCCTGCGGGCGTTGACGCCGGCCACAGCCTTCTCCATACGCCCTACCCGCGGATCATCCAAGGCCTGGCGGCTCTTCTCCAGGAACTCATCAACTGGCATGCGCTCCAGATTCGCATCCATCGAAGCGGCCCCGACCTGATCACAGGCAGTTGGGCTTATGCTCACAGCCACCCGCACCGTTTCACCAGCTAGCCCCATACCAATCTCCTCAGTATGCCTTGGCCAACGCTGCCGCCGCCCAGGGTTGTGAACGTCGTGCTGGTTGATGTCTCCGCTGGCTCCGTTGACCACGACTACGCCGAAGGGTCTCGTGCTACCCTTGGGCTGCATAGCAGCGCGTATCTTCTCGGCGGCCACCCCCACCCAGTCACCGGAGAAGAGCTTTCCACTCACAGTGTCGCAATGGCAGCCAAAGTGCGTGACCACGCCGATAGGCACCCCGTCGGGCCCGTCAAAGCGCAGCACAGTAACGTCGGTGTCCACAGGTCCAGCGGGCCTGACGATATCGGGATTGCCTGTCCCGGGATTCGTGTGTGCGTAACCATTCTTCATGAAAAACCGACGGTTGAATGAGACACCGGGCAGCGAGCCCCGACCAACACCGAGCTTCACATCCACCTGGTTGCGGAAGGCGATCTCCACCGCGCCAGCAGTAAGCCGCGCCCAGGTCTTCATGTACTCTTCGTCTCGCGTGAACCCCGGTCGGCGATGGACCACTGGCCCAGTGTGCGTGTGAGTAGCCGAGATCAGCACATGCGTTTCCGGAATGCCCACCCGCGCCTTGACCTGTTCCTTGACCGCCTGCACGTCCTCTGGCAGCATCCCCAGCAGGTCCGTGACCACGAGAGCCACCTGCGTGTCATCTTGAGAGACCACGAGAGCCCTCGAGTACAGATCGTCTTTGATGCCCTCTGCTAGCCGTTCTTCGAAGTAGCCAGCCATTCCCGTTCCCATAGGAGGAGTGATAACTACCTCCCCAAAACCAGCCTGCATTCTATCCACCTACTCCTCTGAATCATGGTTGGACCGAAAAAGAGTCCAGATAATGACAGTGCCCAGATCACCTTCCTGCTTTCCTCGCCCGGAAGCCGATTCCTTCGCCTAACGCTTGCCCTGCTTCTCGTAGAACTCTTTCATGATCGCGTTGGCTTGCCTGAAGATCTCTGGTACGGCTACCTCAACTGGAATATCGCCCCGCCACATCTGGGTAACCGTGGACCCGCTCACCAGGGCACGCGAGTATTCGCTGTAGGCCGGATTGGCCCAGTACTGCTCACCAGCGAAGTCCATGGCCTCGACAAAGGCCACCAAATTCTGCGGCGGCGTGATCCCTAAGAAAGTACGGCTAGCGATGCCAGTTTGCGTAGGGATGACCGCCCCCAAGGCATGGAACTCCAGAGCCTGTTCAGGCTGCATGATGAAGCGTACAAAGCTCTTCGCCAGCTCCCTGTTTGGGGAAGTGGCTGATATGGCCCATGTCTCGGGACTGGTGAAGGTGGTTCTGCTGCGCTCACCCTTGTACTCGACATAGGGCATGGCCACCACATCCCAATCGAACTGGTCCTGCGCCCGAAACTTGGGCACATCAAAGACGCCGCGGTGCACCATGGCCACCTTGCCTGCCAGAGCGTTGACTAGGCTATCACCCGATGGAGCATGCACCCCCGTACGCCCTGACCGCATGTCCGCCCAGACGGAGACCCCGGCTAGGCGCAATGGGTCGCTGGCGATCATTGACCTGCCATCATCGGCGAAGAGCTTTCTACCATATCCCCAGGCCATGTGCGGCCAGTACATCTGCAGACCCCACTGGTCGGGCACGCCATCACCAGTCAGGTCACGGGTCAAGGCCTTCCCCATCTGGATAGCGTCATCCCAAGTCCATCCATCACGAGGGAAAGCCAGTCCTGCCTGGCTTAAGAGGTCTTTGTTGTAGTACACGGTATGGGTGTTGATTCCAAAGGGAATCGCCAGCAGTTGCCCTTGCCAGCGAGAGCTGACCAGGGCCCCAGGGTGAATATCCCGAATAGCCGCGTCTTTCGTCCATAGCTCATCCAGCGGCAGTAGGTGATCGTACATGCCGTAGAAATCCATGCCCATCCACATGACATCAACCGGGGTACCCGCAGCTGTCATGACCAGAAGGGTGTCGTAGTAGTTGCCAGTGATCTTGAGGACCTCCATCTCGACACCGGGATTGCGCTGGCAGAAGCGTTGAGCCCAGCCATCGTAAACCGGAAAACGCTCCGGCGAACTCCCCCGCATGGAGAAGGTCATCAGTGTCTTGGCCACAGCACCCGCAGTGCCGAAATGCCCTAGGGCCAGCGCCAACACGACCAATACCACAGACCAGGTTCGTTTCATCATGTAACCCTCCAATCATGATGACTTGCTTTTCTACTAAGTGCACTGCCATGGTATCAGAACAATCGCGTTCTTTGCTGAACCTCGACAGGTGTTACGTTTTTTACTTCCCCATAGATAACCCTACACCCTTTGTGGTAACCCAATTCATCACATCGATAATTCGGGGGGGAGAAAACCGTGTCGAGATGGATGATAGTCTTCCTAACCCTGGTGATAGCGATGCCCGAACATACTGTTCGCTTGCTGCAATAGAGAACCCGAGGCATTTTCCGTTGAAAAGACTGCGCAGACCGTGTGGGCAAGTGGCCTGCGCAGTCTCCTGTGTTTGTCTCTTGACCAGCTAGCCCTGCAACAGCTGCTGTAATGTATGAAAGGCCCTGGCCAAACCTTCTTTCCCTGGGATGTGCCCGCCATGCTCGATCGATAGATAACCCTGATAGCCCATGTCTTTCAGTGCGGCAATGGTAACGGCTGTGGGCATGACTCCTTCACCCACAACCGCTGCCTTGTAGAAGCGATTAGGTTGGCCAGGTACTGGAAACGCACCACGCCCGTGTTCATCGACTACCGTCCAGTCTTTGAGGTGCACATGCCTGATGTCATCGTACAGAATCTCCAGAGCCGCGAGCGGGTCCTCGCCTCCCAGCAGGAAGTTGCCTCCGTCATAAGTGATCCGGCAATCGGGTGCCGTCTGGAGGAACTCCTTCATGTGCCGAACGCGGCCACGGAACTCCAC
Source organism: Limnochordia bacterium (assembly GCA_050951545.1). Taxonomy (GTDB): domain Bacteria; phylum Bacillota; class Limnochordia; order DTU080; family DTU080; genus DTU080. The sequence goes on from JBMNJG010000006.1 coordinate 82,684, forward strand.
GTATAACCCTGATAGCCCATGTCTTTCAGTGCGGCAATGGTAGCGGCTGTGGGCATGACTCCTTCACCCACAACCGCTGCCTTGTAGAAGCGATTAGGTTGGCCAGGCACTGGAAACGAACCACGCCCGTGTTCATCGACTACCGTCCAGTCTTTGAGGTGCACATGCCTGATGTCATCGTACAGAATCTCCAGAGCCGCGAGCGGGTCCTCGCCTCCCAGCAGGAAGTTACCTCCGTCATAAGTGATCCGGCAATCGGGTGCCGTCTGGAGGAACTCCTTCATGTGCCGAACGCGGCCACGGAACTCCACGTGCATGCCGTAGTTTTCGTTGGTCACAGTAACCCCTCGTGCCTTGCCATACATAGCACAGGCCTGAAGCCCAGAGGCTATCAGCTCCCGTCCTCGCTCATCTGGAACCGCTGGCTTAGGGTTGCCCGGCACGATCATCACTGTGTTACCACCGAGACGAGCAGCTCTATCGATCTCCCGGTTAGTCTTGTCGATCGCCTGAGCTAGGGCTTCGCTATCCTCACAGACAAAATCCGAAATAATGATGTATGCGGCAAGTTCCAGCCCATGCCGTCGCAGTAGGCCGCGTACCTCATCATCAGACATCGCCGCGATTTCCCTATCGGCAATCTCGACGCCGTCTAGACCAAGCTCACCGCAGTAGGAAATGATGTCTTGCACAGTTGCCCTTCCTGCTCGTATGTCACGGGAAAACGACATCAGCATTACAGACAGCTTCATAGAAAGAAGCCGCCACGCACCCCCCCATTGAGCGCGAGGATGGTGGCGGGCTCTCACCTCTTTTCGTCTTCGAAAGGATCCACCAAACGTGGTCTCACTTGCCCCAGATCTGCACGTTGTCAACGTATGCTGGTTCAGTGTTGTTCTCAGCCGAAAACGACTGGTATGCGAAAGCGATCGTGTTCAGATCATCATACTCCTGAGAGTAAAACGAAATCGGTGCAGCATTCTGAGGCAACGGTGAGTCATCAAGAAAGACGTTGTAGTTCTGGGCGGCCACGTCTATGTCGAGCGTGACCTTGTGCCAGTGGCCCGAGGTGTAGGTTCCTCCACCTGCCCAGTTCTGTGCGGGTTTTCCTGTCAAAGCGTGCACTCCGTCTTTCCAGAACCCCAGGAAGATCGCGCTGTTTGCTGAGCCCGGATGCACGGAAGCAGGAGGACGGCTCGACCCGCCCAAGGTGACTCGCAGACTACGCCGACCAGATGTAACGAACATGTCAAAGGACACCCTTAACCGTTCCTTTGCTGGTGGAAACACCATCGCTGCGTACGACGTTTCGGTGCTCGCATCGGCGGTGCGCCCCAGAAAGAGAACCCGCTCGCCACTGGGTGCACCAATCTTGTCGGGAGCTTCTATCACATAGGGTGCGTCCGGCGATCTTTTCTGCTCGATCAGTAGCCAATCATCCGGGAACTCACCGACGGTCGTCGTTTCAAAATCCGTTTTGAAGACGAGTGGCAAGCCCAGTGCCTCGGGATCTTGAAGATGAAGCGGCGATACGTCAAGTTCGCCATCTGCACCGTAGATCGAATCAGCACCTTCCTCAAACGGGATCTCGATGACTTCCTCAGTGGCCCCTTCGCGGATAACCAGCTTCAGTCTGCCGTTTGTCTGTAGGTCTCCATATGATATGACCTGCCCAGGCCGTTTCTGTGCAATGAAGGTAATCGATAAGCCGTCGGCAGTCTCGAGGACTCCTCCAATTGCGGAACGACCCTCGACATCCACGGGGCGGATGCTGACTTCTTTTTGACCACCGGGCTCGGGAATCAGGAAATAGGCCTGCCCTGTGCTGCCGGATGTTTTCTGTCTGACAACCGCTGTTGGAAGTGCCTCAAGCCAGCTGTTGGCGGAGTATATCCAGCCCCGCCTGATAGGCTCTGTCTGGGCGGTGGCTAACTCATACTCAAGCCCGGAACCCACTGGGTAGATGCCGAGCGTGGCGGCAGTCGTGCCAGTCCTTTCACCCACGACGAAGCCATTATCCCGTCGGTTGACTGACCATAGGCTCTGAAAAAGCGCTTCATATGTGTGTTCGTCGCGATCGGCAGGAGTCAACCAGTCGAGAATGAGCCACATTCCACGTCTGATAAACAAAACGTCCCTTTGATGAGCAACGCGCAGTTTCTGCCCGGTTGCTGTAGAAGGATACCTCATGAAATCAGCATAACCGAAGTCGTAGACGCCACTGAAATAGTCGTAGTTGGGCTCGCTAATCCATAGCGCATCGTTTGGCTCCGACGACACCCACTGATCCCTCACGTCCCGCCGGTACTGAGAAAGGCCGTCCACAACAACGGTGTTGTGCGCCAACGATGACACGAAGTACTTTCTCCACGGGTTCGCTGAGTCATAGATGTACAATCCGGGATCGACGAGGAAACGCTCACCGTACCCACACAACTCGAAACTCAGCTTGTCTTCATTCTGGTGAGCGGCTCCGTATGGCCCCGCTTTGATCGCCATATACAGATCGTCTTTCTCCCACCCGGAACGCATGACATAGTAGCCGCTCCAATCCAAGGCGACTGAGTCGTATGCGGGTCTGCGGCCTTCCTTCCCCGACGTAGCATACCACAGTATCTCATCCGTATCGCCAGTGAGCTGCGCCACGACTGCCGCATGATTCCGATAGCCTTGACTGCTCGTTCGTTGGCTTGCGTCACCGAATGCGGGAAGCGAGCCATCAGGACGCGAGATCTTGATAGGGAAGCGCCCCATCGCTGCCAGCCGCTCCAAAAGATCGCCAGAAAGCGGAAGCCCCACCTTGTCGATCAGTTCGGCACTCTTGTAAAACGAACTCATGGTCAGGTGGTGGTATCCTGGATCAAGTTCAATTTGTGCCCCATCCGGATAGACCTGCTCGTCCATCTCCTTAACGAGGCGCTGGATGGCCCAATCCCGCCATTCCTGTGATTTCTTGAACTCGGGGAAGGCCACGGTGGCATCGATCATGGCCCGAATCTCCACGGCCCGCCAGTTCGGGGTCGCCGCCACGTGGCGCCCCATCCGCAGCATATGTTCGTACAAGCCCTTCAGTACAACCACCAGATCCTCCGACGTGAGGAGGGGAGAATCAACGAGCGAGAGAATGCCTCTTACCCAGCTCCCTGCCCTCGACGCTGTAGACAGCTCGTTGTATATCAGGTACATGTCGTGCGCTATCTCGCCCGTCTCGCCCTTGTTGGCAGGTACCGGAAGTGTCGAGAGAAAGTGCTTCATCAGATGGATGGCTTCAAGCGCATACCCTTCGTATGCCGTGAGTCTGTAGGCATCTGTAAGCGTGGCAAGCTGGTTGAACCTCGTGAGCCACGCTGTCCATTCCTTATCGTAGTCACCTTTGTAGCCAGGAGCCCGAGTAGGGTTGTAGACCCAGTCGATCTCACCATCAAACCAGTAAGTCACATTTCCCCTGCTATACTGCCTTCTCAGTACGAGATCAGGATCTGGTAGCCTGATCGAAAAGGCGGGTGTGCGCAGTGGGCCTATCCCGAAGGCCTGTTGTGCATCGCCCTTGTTTGCAGCCAGGTACTCCCTCAACTCCTTGGCAGCGGTGTCAAAATCGCCATCCTTCACCGCCGCCTCGACTTTCGCCAGCGCCGGAATGTCGTAATCGAACGCCGCGAAGAACTCCTCCATGCTCAGTTCAATGGTGGGATACGTGTAGTAAGGCGAATGGGCACCTGCTAGGACGCCTGTGGAAAAGACAAGCATGCACATTAGCAGGGCCAGCATCCAAACGAACATAGCGCTCCTCATAGTAGACAGCTCCTTCTACAGTGATCATCCTCGAACAAACGCCTGCACAGCATGAAAAGACCCTCGTGCGCATGTTCGACGCGCTCGGTTGTCATCCTTCCCCGAAAGAGTGTTGCCCTAAGTGGATGGGCAACTCTACTGCTCATCGGGCTCATTAGGTCGGCCCGAGGTCGCTGACCCGGTTGCTGCCCCGTCATGATCTCACGATGGTGGTAAGATGCCGAAGCGACAATGAGCGGCCGACTCCATGTCTAGTGACCACCGCTCATCCGGGCGGGAATGCCGTCACAAAGTTCGGCCTAGCTCCAGGCCCCGGGCCATCCAGGCGTAACGTTCAAGCTGGTCCTAGCTGTTTCCCCTCAACCCCTCCAGCCAACCAGCCCTGCGGGTCCGCAAGATGCTGTACTGATATATCCTGGCGCCGAGCAGAAGCATCAGCCAGACGAAAACGATGGAGAAAAGCACAGATAGGGCGATCTCCACGGCGGGCACACTGCTCATAACAATGCGAGTGAACATCACTGTCGGAGCGAGAAAAGGAACGAGCGAGGCCAGGCGTACGACGAACCCGCCAGGGTTATCTAAGGCGACAATGGCCAGAATGTAGGCCACCACCACGAGTAGCGTCACTGGCAGAACCGTCTGACTGGCCTCCTCGGGACGACTCACCAGACACCCAGCCGCCGCAAACAACGACGAATAGACGAGGTAGCCCAGCACGTAATAGAGCAGAAAGAAGAGCACTGTGGATGCACTCACGGCAGACAACTGCAATGGCACCCCACCGACGCTGAGGTTGCTCAAGGCTCCCCGAGCCCAAGATATGCCCAGGCCCACAGCAACCCAAAGCGCATACTGCACCAACGAAGCGGAGCCCAAGCCCAGGATCTTCCCTAACAGGAGATCCCTGGGACGAACCGACACTAGCATCATCTCCATCACCCGCGAACCCTTTTCGGCCGCCACACCGTTGGTCAGCACGCTTCCGTAGCCAATCAAGGTGAAGTACAGCAGAAAAAGCAGCAAGTAGGCCAGGGTCTGCGAAGCGAAACGTTGGCTGCTACTGTCAAAGCGATCGTCGTGGCTTACCACCTGTGTGAGAAAAGGCCTTTGCAGTGCGGCACCTTGCTGCATCGATAGCCCGAGATCAGCCAGGCGTAACGGCAACACCACCGGACGCAGAATCTGCTCCAAAGAGTTGATCTGCCTTGCAGATATCTCGCGTCCTCCAAAGCGGATCACAGGCTCCCGGCGCCGGCTCTCGGGCGGGGTGATCAACAGGTAGGCCGACAACTCCCCTGTCTTGACTTGCTCATCAAGCGCTTCGTAGTCCAGGGCTGCATCGTCGGGTTGGGGGACACTGAACGCCACCTGCGGCCGACCCTGTTCAGAGATCTCTTCTAAAGACTGAACCATGGCGGGGTAGATGCCCCCCACCTGATCGAAGACGATGACCTCAGTCACTCTGCTCCCGCTCCTGTTTTCCAGCCAGTTCAATAGTGTGGGAAGGAACGAGAGCACCACCAGCCCGAGCAACCCTAATACAGTGGTGAGCAAAAAAGTGCGAGTGCGCACAGTCTGTGTGAACTCTCTCGCGGCAACGATGCGTACGGCTCTCATAGTGTGACCTCCTCGATGATGGCGTCGTTGCCCTCGGTGTACTGGGAAACCTCGGCAATGTACACGTCCTCCAAGGAAGGGTAATCCACCGAGAAATGCCGCAGCCGCTCCCGTTCGGCGAGAAGATGCAAAATGGCATCGACATCCGCACCGGGGCCCAGGGAATAGCGCCATTGGCCTGCTTCATGCTCCAGCAGATCAAGGCCAGGTATGCCCTCGAGAGGTGCCACAGGGTTCATAGCCCGCTCAGATGCCGCCTCATCGTCCACCTCCAACCGCAACGTGAGTACACGATTGCCTGATCGTCGCCGCACCTCGTCGAGGGGTCCGTGTACGAGGGTCCTCCCCTCGGCGATCAGGCAGACGCGATCGCAGAGTTCCTCGACAGAATCCATTTGGTGGCTGGAGAATAGGACTGTCGAACCAACCTCATTGAGATGCTTGACGGCTTGTTTGAACAGCCGGGCATTCACGGGGTCAAGGCCGCTGAAGGGCTCGTCCAAGATCACGAGAGCTGGTCGATGAATGACAGCGGCAAGAAACTGCATCTTCTGCGCGTTGCCCTTGGACAGATCATCCGTTTTTCTTCCCAGGACTTCATCAAGTCCCAGGCGGTCTGTCCAATAGGCGATCTGCTCATCTGCTTGGGCACGCGTGAGTCCGTGCAACCGGGCAAAGAAACGCAACTGGTCTCGACCCCGCATATGTGGATAGAGCCCGCGCTCCTCAGGCAGATAGCCAAAGGTCCCCAGCGGCCATTGATCCACACCCTTACCAGCCCAGGTAATTCGGCCAGAGTCGGGCCGGAGAATGCGCAGTATCATACGCATGGTGGTCGTCTTACCTGCACCATTGGGGCCGATCAGGCCCATGATACTGCCCTTAGGTGCTTCGAGCCATACATCCCGGACAGCCTTGACTGGTCCGAACGAGCAGCTGACATGGTCAATCATGATACTCATAGCGGGCATCACATCCTTCGTCTGAGCTGGAAAAACGAAGAAACACTCACCCCCGTTCGCGTGGCGGTAGCAGTGATCGGAGCCGTCTGCCTACCTGGTGTCTGCTTCCCCGTCAGTTTTTCTCCCACGCAACACAAGTCGAATCCCCGCTGCAGCACTAGCCATAGCGTTGTGCGGGGGAACTGCACCGGAGAAGACTGTGGCGAAGTGACGGTTCATAATCGCGTCTAGTCGCTCCGTTAGATCGTTTCGCCCAAACCCAGCATACTGGCGGCGTTGCGCCAGAGGATATCCTGCTTTTGCTCCTCGGTGATCTCTGCGTCTAGTACTCGTCCCACCTGCATCTCGTAGCAGCGACCGGGGTAGTCAGATCCGAACAGCATGCGCTCCGAACCCATATAACGCACGGCGTATTCAACCAAGTCGTTCTCAGGCAAGCAGCCAGAGGTATCGATATAGGCGTTAGGAATATCCGCTAGATCAAGCACTCCTCGTCGCTGCAATCCGGTGAGATGGGCGGCCACGATCTTGGTCTGAGGGTTCCTACGGGCCATATACGCGAGGTCAGAGCCATCAGACTCATTGGGGTACTTGTTGGCCATCTTGTACCAGGAATGCATGATAATCGGGATGCCATGCTCAGCCGCAAGTTGGCAGATGAGGTCATGTCGGTGATCTCGGGCGTTGAGCGACATGTGAAGCTTAATCGCTCTGGCGCCCTCTTGGACACAGCGCTTAGTCTCACTCCGGATGAAATCCTCGTCGTGAAGGGGATTGAGCCCAAGGGCAGCAACGAAGAAGTGCGGATCGGCGTGCTGGAGCTGTAGAGTAGCGCTGTTGCGCTCCCGTGTCTGGGCAGGAGGGCAGTCGTACGCCAACGTCAGTAGCACGATTTTCCGAATGTCGTTTCTCAGGGCATGCTCCTGATATCGACCCACAGTCGCATTGGGCCGTTGTCGAGCAGGGCTGTGCCACGAATGATGCACGTGAATGTCGATAATCATGTAGCTGCCTCCCTGTGTAATACTCTCAATCATGGGGCAGTCCTCAGGAGCCGCTGCGCGTTACGAGTGAGTACGGCCTCGCGGGCGGCCGCGGGTGCACTGGAGCGCTGGATCTTCAGGATATTAGGCAGAGGATAGAACATCGGAGCATGAGACCCGAAGACAACTCGCTCGGCGGAGAAAACCCGTAGAGCGATCTCCAATGGATCGTCGCCATCACAATGACTTGTCTCTAGGTACAGGTTGGGCAGCACTACGCCTTTCTGCCCTACTGCAGTGACACCCATACTGATCACCTGCAGTTCTGGAAAGCGTTCGGCCACACGAACTACCGCCGACAGTGAGATATCCACAGGCTCGATGAGCATGGGGTTGCGCTGACGCTTGTCTTCTACCCGACAGTAGATGGCCATGGCCACACCGTCAGCCGCCAACTGCTCCGCCAAAGCCAGGAAGTCCGGATTATCGAAATCATAGACGTGGTAGAACGGAAACAGCCGGATGAGAGGCACCCCCCACTCACCGCGACAGATCCTGTAGTTTTCCATGTAGTTGGCAAGCGTAGGGTTGATCACTGCTGAAGGTATGAAAAACGATGACGCCGATAGGCTGGGTAGCCGTAGCTCATTCGCCTCCTGCGGATCGGGCCAGAAAATGGCCTCCAGTGGGTAGGCGCAAGCCTTGGTGATGCCCTTACTCGAAAGCCACTCCTCAAGCTTGGCTGCGTCGTTGTACTTCGTCGGCCGAAAAGGCCAATTGCCACAACCGACGTTGACATCTATCACTGCTATTCACTCCCTCTGAACTATCAATCCACCAGACGCTCCGCCCACACAGCCCCTATCTACCGAACACGTGCTGAGCACCTTGCTAATCCCCTCGGCCGCGCAAAACGCCTTCAGCCGCAGAGCGTTGCCGACGAAACACAGGTTCAATGCCTGCCCGCTTAGCGTTCTGCCAACCGCATTCTGACTTCCCCCTGCTTTTTGAATTACCTGCGGCATCAAGTGCTTATTGGGTCTTTGCCGCGGCGAGGCTCATCTACCGCCCATGCACACAGAACGCGTGAGAAGGAGTGCGCACTCAGACAGGGAATGTCTCGCTACCGAGGACCCCTCGCAACCGTGCAGACAGAAGGAATGGAGGCCTCCTGCTATGACGCGTCTTCCCTTGCTCGCAGATGAGTACACCCTGATGTACTGTTCGCCCGATCCGGCAACCATTTACGCCTACACGCCGGGTATTCTGCGCCTTCCGACTAGTCGTCTGATTGGCACTATGGACCAAGGCGGACCAGGAGTCATACACCTTCCGGGTCCGAAAGCGACTCGGGGCGAAGGGCGCCACTGCTGGCAAGGCAAGGTCTTCACCTCTGATGACGGCGGTCAGACGTGGACACATCGCCTGGACTTCCCGTTCTTCCACGCACGCCCTTTCCAGGCAGGAAAAGCCTGTTACGTCTTGGGGCATGCGGGAGACCTGATGATCATCCGTTCTGATGATGATGGCGAAAACTGGAGCGCGCCTGTCGCCTTTACACAGGGGCAGTGGTGGCACCAGTCTGCCTGCAGCGTCGTCTACGCCAACAACCGTGTCTATCTCGTGATGGAGCGTCTCGTAGGCCCTCCGAACCGGACGAAGACCGCCACCTTGGCCCCTGTCGTGATGTCGGCACCCGTCACCACCGATCTCACCGATCGCTCCAACTGGACCTTTTCCGAGGAAAGAACCTACATTGATCTGGCGGCAGACGCAGGTCTTTTGGGCGTACCCTTTGTGCCTGGCCGCGGCATGGGCCCGGGCTGGCTGGAGGGCAACATGGTGCAGTTTGTCGATCCGACCCATCCTTGGTACGATCCCGCTGGCCGCACGTTCTACATCTGGATGCGAGCCGCAAACGCCCCGCCGAATATGGCCTGTGTGGCCAAGGCAAGCGAACAACCAAACGGCACCATTTCGATCGGTCTGCCAACGGCTCCCACGGGGAAGCCTGTAGCCTACCTGCCATGCCCTGGCGGACACCTCAAGTTCTTCATTCAGTATGATGAGCCAAGCCAGCTCTTCTGGCTCATCGCCAGTCACGCTGCCGATTCCCTCACCGGGCCAAGAGAAAGGCATCGGCTGGCACTGCATTTCTCGAAAAACTGCATTGATTGGCAGATGGCGGGTCTGGTGACCGCCGGAGGCACTCCCGGCCAGGCCCGAAACTACGCTTCCCTGGCGATTGATGGGGACGATCTCTTGGTGCTCAGCCGCTCCGGCACCCCAGCGGCTAGATCCGCTCACGATGGCGATGTCATCACCTTGCACCGAGTGCACCGTTTTCGCGACCTGGTGTATTAGGCATCCGATCAGCGTAAGTCGGTGCTGCTGGTGACAAACACCAGGTCGCCTGGCCACACCTCCTGCGGCTGCACCCAGCTTCACCTTGTACACAAAAAGCATGTGGGCTGTTGTACGGCCTTCAGCGACCATCCAGTGCACCACTGGATGCCAGGTACCGATTGGTTGCAGGCCCAGATGGCTAACCCGGAGCAGTCAGAGCCAGAAGGCGTCTGCCCGCCCCACACATAACGGGTTCCCAGCGTCGTAAGGGCTGCCCGTAGAGCCGTTTCTGCCTCTTCCCGCGTGACCATGGGCGGCATTTGCACAGCAGCGCCACTTGCAGTCATCATCCATTCGCACACGACGATCTGTATCAGCCAGCGCATACCCGTTGCTCCTGAGATCAGCGTACAGGGAGGAAGAAGCTCCTCTGTAGAGTATACTTCCGTACGACTGACAGTTCACAACGTTACCAAAAGAGGTGTACTCATGCTGGCCTCTCGACCACTGAAGCGGATTGGCGTGGCGGTACTCCTTTTCCTCCTTCTACAAGTCTCCATAGGAACCTGTGCTGCTGCCATTCCATTTGATCCCTCTCCTTCGCTTATCATTATGCTCATGTTAGACGGCTTTCGTCCCGACTATGTGACGATGTATGCGCCGCCTAACCTACAGCGTCTGATCGCCGAAGGGGCATGGGTGGCTGAAGCTCGGTCGGTTTTCCCGTCAATGACCACACCCAATCAGACGAGCTTCGCCACAGGAGCACTGCCAGCCAGTACTGGCATTCCCAACAATTCGCGCTATGATCGCCAACTTGACCGCTTCCTCAGCCCCCTCAGAGACAACGAGGTGCCCACCATCGCTGAGATTATGCGTGATTGTGGGTGGAGGACAGCCTCCGTAAACCATTTCATGCTGGAACATCGCGGTGCCCTACGCTATGTGCGGGGGAACATGCAGGCCCTCATTCGGTTGCTAGAGACTGAGCGTCGAGGCCTTGTGGTCTACTACCATGTCAATACTGATACCGTAGGACATAAGTCCGGTCCGTATAGTCCGCAGATGCGCAAGGCCGTGCTGGAGGCGGATGCCGAAATTGGGCAACTCCTCAGCGCTCTGGAGAGATTGCAGCTGATAGATCAGACGACGATTTCTATCGCTTCTGATCATGGCATGTCACCTACGGGTGGGACGCCCATCCAGCCGAACCTGACTGCCCTGGCTCTGTCAGGCTGGAAGATGGCCGGAACGCAGAGCCAGATTCGTTCGAACACAGAGCTAGTGTACATCGCCTCTGGGGCTGCCTATCTCTACTGGCGGGAAGGAAAGCGCACGCCTGAGCGGGAGGCCGAGCTACTGGAGGCTCTCCGTCGCATAGATGGTGCCGACATTTGCACTGCAACCGATATTGCGCGTTTGGGCGCAGACCCAGAACGCCTGGGCGACATAGCCATTGTTCCACATCCGGGCAGAACCCTGGCCTCAGAGCGCTCCGGTGGTGGTAAGCATGGCACTCCCAATGAGGCCCAGAACATGATCCTCTTTTGGGGTCAGGGTATCAAAAGGGGCAGCATAGTTCCTGCCGCCAGTATCATTGACATAGTTCCAACACTACTGCGCCTCGCCAGACTCGATATCCCCTCCAGCGTAGACGGGCGCCCCCTCACCCAGATCATCGAGCGAACCCCATGGAAGGAGCGTTTGGGGAAAGCTGGAGACTATGAGGTCAAGGACATTGCCGCCAGCGGTGGTGCCTCAAGTGGCAGTCCGGCGATGCTTGCCGATGGTAGCATCTACACCTCATGGGAAATCAGCCTGGTTGCAGGCCCTGCTTATGTGATCTTTGATTTCGGAGTGCCGCGTGACATCTGGCGCGTAGAAATCGTTGCAGTGCCCGGTCGAGAGGCTGTGGGGCCTCAGCAAATGACGCTAGAGACGAGTACAGATGGGCTCAGCTTTGAGCCCATCTGCACCGCTGCCATCAGCCCTTTGACGAACGGCGCAAGCGAGACACTTCGTCTTTCCCAACCTGTGAAAGCACGTTTTTTGCGAGCCATCGTTCATTCCAGTTGGGGGGGAGAGGTAACGGAGATCGCCGAGATGCATGTGTGGTCTGGTCCCCAGCAGTAGCGACGTCTCTGTTCAAGCAAAGGTCCAACGGAGTACACGTCCACGTCCGCAGAGTCTCTTTTTACGGAGGGGTCAGTGATGAGTAGGTTGTGGAAGCTGTTGGTTTTGTGCATTGTGTCAGCTCTGGTCTTCCCGAGCACTGCGATGGGGGCTTGGAGCACGCCCGTGTGCTGGGAACACAACACAGCTGGTGTCGAGCGCATGCCGTGGCTTGTGGGACGGACATTATTCTACGCGAAGAGCTACGACATCTATCAGTCTGTCTTCGACGGCGAGACCTGGAGTGATCCGGAACCCGTTCCTGGGAAGATCAACACCTCTGTCAACGAGATCAACCCGGCGGTGATCAAGGGCGGCACAGTCATGTACTTCCTGCGCTACATGGACACAACCGACTACGATTTCTACCGTTCGGAGTGGGATACGGAGCTCGGCGAATGGGGCGAGCCAGTCAGAATAGACGTCTGGAGCACGGACATTCAAGACTGGGATGTGTGGGTAAGCGAGGATGATATGTCGGCTTACCTCACCACCAAGGGAGCCTACGGTGACGCGGTCTCGCTTGGTGGCCGTGACATCTGGTACAGTGAACGCCAGGACGGCGAATGGAGCATTCCAGTGAATGTCGGTCCGCCCATCAATAGCGCTAAGGACGAGTGGAGCGTCTTTGTTGACCAGGAGGGACGCATCTACTTCGACAGCAATCGTGAGGGCGGCTCAGGCAACTATGACATCTGGGTGGCCGAAGGATGGGAGGGCCCTGTGACGAATGTGACCGAGCTCAACAGCGCCGCACCGGAGCGCGAAATAGCTATTGACGGCGATCTGGCTGTTTTCTCTGCTGATCGTAGAGAAGGAGGCGTGGGCGGCTACGACCTGTGGGTCTCCACACTCGAGTAGTCGTAACCGCATTACTGACTGCCGACGACAGATGCCAGAAGAGGGCGGCGAAACCGCCCTCTCCTGCTATCGACTGATTATGCTTTTGCGCTCATTGCACATTTTGCGGTTGGACAAGCGGACAGTCGCCATAGTGCTGATTCGCACTATGCCGCATGCCCCGACCGCCGGACCGCAGACCCCATCCCGACCCGAAGTCGCTTGCCGAAGCTCGTCTGTAGGATCAACCAGGCTTCTGCCAGCCATGACCCAGGGGCCACCGAGAGTCGAATGCATTTCCCGACCGGATCATCGGCTGAGTGGGAAAAGACTATCGACGCGGTCCGGTTATGTGCCGCCCAGCAGCTCCAGAAGGGCCGCCAGGGCGAGAGGGTGTCCTCTTCGGTGCGGAAACGAGCACTTCGAGCGGTCCAGATCAGCAAAAGGACTCTGTAACGACCGCATCGCTGCACTTTTGCCATTCACATTGGACCCAGGGAGTTGATGGGGCGACTCTTTTGCCATCGCCGTAGGATCCTTGGCCCCGACTTACATGCCTAGCCGAACGTGTCCTTTTCGACTACTGGCCAGTCTCGCGAGCGCCCACCAGCGGGGCGGCCGGACACAGCCGGATGCCATCGATGGATTCATGCCTACTAAGCCATCTCAGCTCCTGTCCAGGGTTCTTCTGACTCCCTCTGTCAGAGTAGTGGTGTATACCCAGTAACTGTTATTAGTATTTGGTACTCCAGATCATTTGTCTTTAAATATGGTTGCGAAGCCCGCTGGCATAATATAGTATATATACGCATTCGACCTCTGGAGGGATGATAGGCCCGAATCACAGTCTTAGATCCGACGTGTCCGCCGATGTACCGAGATCTGTACTCCCCTGTACTCCTGATTTGGCTCGCACACCCCGCTACCTCGGGAAGCCTTTGCTGATGCTGTCTTGAGTGTCCGTCCAACATTGAGGAAAGGGAGGGTGGCACAGACATGAAGAGACGCTGGTGTACACCGACTGCTGTATGTGCATTGCTCGTCGCCTTAGCCGTTCGTAGCCCAGCCGCAACCGTCACTTGGTGGCATGTCTGGGGCGAAGCCAGAAACCCACTTGTTGAGCACATGATCACCAACTTCGAGAAGGAGAACCCCCGCACCAAGGTCGAGCATCTGGTGATTCCGCAAGCCGGGATGTATGAGAAGTATCTCCAAGCCATTGCAGGAGGAAGCCCACCCGATGTGATCATGATCTCACGGACCATGATGCCTTCCTTTGCCGAACAAGGCGCGCTCTTACCGCTAGACAATCTCGCGGCTCGAGACAACCTCGTTCTGGAAGACATTTTCTATCCCGGCGAGGTAGCCATCTCGCGCTTTCTCGGCAAGACATGGGCTCTGCCTGGAGCCACCGCCGGTGGACACAGTGTTCTTTGGTGGGACAAGGATCTGCTCGACCTAGGCGGGCTCGACAGCAGCAAAGGCCCTGTAACCTGGAGGGAATACCGAGCCTTCGGCAAGAAACTGACCGTCGAGACCTCTGATGGGCGAATTCGTCGCCTTGGGGCCCTCCCAGATGGACCAGGTTTCCCCCAATGGCTCTATACCAACGGCGGTAGGCTCCTCTCTGATGACGGAAGAAGGGTGGCGTGCAACAGTGCCGAAGGCGTGGAGACATTGGAGTGGCTGCAAGGGTGGGTCAACGAAATCGGCGGGTATAACCGCATCACCGATTGGAGCAGCACCTATGTGCCCGGTCGCCCAAGGTATGAGAAGTGGTGGGCTGGCAGCCTAGCCATGGTCATAGACGGTGTGTGGCTTTTCTTCCAGAATAGCGAGCAAGCTCCCCACGTGGATTACGGTGTGGGCCTCATGCCCTACAACGACACCAACTCACAGGCTGAGAGCGCCAACATCCTTGACGGCACCTACGGATGGTCCTACGCCATCCCCACAGGCGCGAAGAACACCGAAGGCGCCTGGATGTGGATCAAGTACATCACCTATGGAGATGGTAACCGCTCCTTTTTTACTTCACAAATGCGACCATCTGCCGCGCGCCGAGTTAACCAAGACCCACTCTTTCGCAAGGATAATCCCTACTGGGGCATTGTCGGCCAGGTGCTGGCCGGCGGCATTCCAGTAACGCTAACACCCAAAAGCTCGCAGGTACTTAGCATCTTGAATTCCTCTACCGCCAGTGCAATACAGGGTAAGCAAGCAGCACGGCCAGCACTTGAGGACGGGGCAAGAAGGGCACAAGCCATCCTTGACGAATGGTGGAGCGGTCAGTAGGGACAGACTCGCAAGTGCCGCGTGGGTGGTGACCTGAAAAACTGCCCACCAGCTAAGGGGTGACAACCTGAAGTGAATGCCCGACTGCACGAATCAGTAGGCCCGTTTGATGTCGTCGTCATAGGAGGCGGTCTAGCCGGAATCTGTGCGGCTCTAGCAGCAGCACGGCAAGGAGCCTCCACAGCGCTCATTCATGAGCGCCCCGTGCTCGGCGGCAACTCCAGTACAGAAATCAGGATACCGCCTTTCGGCGCCGGGCATCACAATCCCCAAGCCAACGAGACGGGGATTATCCTCGAGCTGTTACTGGAAGAACGCGCTCGAAACCACGAACGCATAGACTACGGTTTCACGAACACTCATTGGGATATGACGCTATATGAAGCGGCACAGGCAGAGTCGAACCTAAGCCTCTTCTTGAACACCCTTGCCATCCAGGTTTGTATGGCTGATCGCAACCGCCTAGAATCAGTGATAGGTGTGCAATCGGGCACTGAACGCACCATGCGCTTTACAGGTCGGTTCTTCATCGACTGCACGGGAGATGGCAGCATTGGGGTAGCCTGTGGGGTGCCCGCCGTGCGAGGCCAGGAAGCACGAAGTACCTACGGGGAATCCTTAGCCCCGCTGGAAGCCCAACCGCAGTGGACCCTAGGCAGCTCCCTTCTGTTTCGCGCCCGCGATACGGGCCGCCCAGTAGATTACAGGCCCCCAAGCTGGGCTGTGCCCTACAAAGACGAAACGGCACTACAGCATCGCTCACATACACGCATAGACGGCGGCTACTGGTGGATTGAGATTGGGGCCCCATACGACACCATTCGCGACAATGAACAGCTGCGTCATGAACTCCTCAGGCATGTTCTTGGTGTCTGGGATCATATCAAGAACCACTGCGTACATCGTCAGGCAGCTCGCAACTATGCTCTGGAATGGGTGGGCATGGTCCCTGGCAAACGCGAATCCAGGCGTTTCGTCGGGACTCACGTGCTCACGCAGAACGAGTTGGAGCGCCGTGAGCTTTTCCCCGACAGAGTGGCCTACGGTGGCTGGATCATCGACGACCACACTCAGGGCGGTGTTCTTGAGCCTTCGAAGGCCCCCTCCTTTGACAAGGCCGACGTGGAACTGATCCGTTGCCTCGTAGCACCCTACAGCATTCCTTTGCGCACCATGTATGCTCCACAGGTCAAGAACCTGTTGTTTGCGGGCCGCCTCATGAGTGCTAGCCGTCTGGCCTTCAACTCTTTGCGCGTGCAGAGCACTCTTGCTGTGTGCGGACAAGCTGCAGGCACAGCGGCTGCCATGTGCGCCAGCCGCGCTACGGAGCCGGGCAAGCTGACACTACAGGAAATAGGCAGCATTCAGCAAAGCCTCTTGCGACAAGATTGCTATGTACCATCCATACGCAACGAAGACCCTGCCGACCAGGCGCGGTTGGCCAAGGTGAGTGCCAGTAGTACAGCCACATTCACACCCGTTCTGGGTGACACCTGGGCCAGCCTAGCCTCACCGCTGGCACAGCTAGTGCCCGTGTCAGCTACCCATGTCGAGCACGTACGGGTCTACTTGAGAAATGATACGGGAACTGATGTACCGCTGCGGCTGTGCGTCTATCCCGCAGCTGACATCTGGGATCTCACCGCATTGGGGAAAAGTCCGCTAGAGAGCGTGGATGCCACAGTGCCCGCTGGGCTCCATGGCTGGTTTACGATTCCTGTGAATATGCATACGAACCCGCCACAGCTTCTGTGGTTTGCTCTGGAAGGCACCGACGGAGTGTCATGGCGCCAGCAACAGGCGACTCCGCCGGGGTTCACCTCAGCCCGTGTCCAAGACGGTGACACGTGGTGGTTTGCGCCCGGCATGTTCTCCTCCTGGGAGGGTCTAGCCCTCGACATCACTCCGGTGACCCGCCCGTTTGAGCCAGAGAACGTGGTAAACGGTGTGACGCGAGCGGAGACATGGCCCAACCTTTGGATGTCAGACCCCCAACAGCCCTTGCCTCAATGGCTGCAACTGGATCTGCCTGAACCACGACTGGTGGGGTTGGTGCAGATCACATGCGACACCAATACCAGTCGTATCTACACCCACACGCCTCCCTTCTTCCGCTCGCCGGAATGCATTAGCGACTGTAGCGTGGCCGTATATGAAAACGGCCGATGGGAAGAAGCGGCGTCGGTCAGTGGTAACTACCAACGCCGCATCGTGCTTCGGTTCACGCCGCGTCGAGTTAGCTCATTGCGCATCAGTATCACGCGTGCGCACGGGGCACCGGAAGCCCGCATCTTCGAGGTTCGCTTGTATGACGGGTAACTGTTTGCTCCCAAATGCAGGAGTGACGGCTGACGCTGTACTAATCCGCGCAGCGTCAGCCTGTAGTGTTTTGACTGCTCGCCAGACGCCCGCAGAGGTACGCATGTCGGCAGGCTCTGCGACTACTTGCTCGCCTCAACGACCTCGACGCGACGTGCGCAGCACCTCATCAAGACGGGCTTGAACCACCCTGGTTACTGCGTCCAACGCCGCCTCTGGACTGACTTGCAGCTGAATCACCTGCGAACGAGCTCTGCTCAGCTCACTTGAGTAGAAGACGCTAACAGGCATCGTAGGCAAAAATGGCCGCGAATTGGGTCCTGCCAAAGCGTTAGCTATCGGCATGTACTCGGGATGTTTCTGCACAAAGGCTCTGGCAGCTGCTACCCGCGCAGGAAAGGTCACGTCGGGTTCTACTTTCTGACGCTCGAGCACATGCTCCAGACTCGTACGCCAGCGGATATACTCGAAGGCCTCCTCAGGATGCTTGGCCCCTACGGGGATCACCAGTGTCAGCGCATTCCCCGTCGTGGAGTTGGGCTTTCCACACGGAGCGTAGGGCAGTGGAATCATGTCCCATTCAAAGCCCGGAGCATAGAGCTCAAATCGGCCGATAGCCCACGGTCCGTTCAAGTGCATGCCCAACAGATCGTTAAAGAGGGGATCTCCCCGGAAGTAGTTCTGCACTTGCGATGTCAGAGCATTTATCCGAGCGTAATCGTAGCGCTCAGAGTACGACGCCATCCAAGCAAACATGGCGACCGTATTAGGGCTGTTGGCCGTCACCTGCCGGGTCGATGGATCCCACAGCTGTCCATCCCACGCTGCGAGCCATGTCCACGCGTCCCCCAGCCAAGGGACAAGGCCCATGCGCCTTATGTTGCCCTCGGCATCCATAGCCGTCAGACGCTTGGCCACTTCATCTAGTTCTTGAATCGTTTGCGGAAGTGTGACCCCTGTCGCAGCGAAAAGGGCCCTGTTCGTGTAAAGCATGTTGGCATCAACGTCATAGGTCATCGCCCATATGCTGCCATCGTAGTGCCACGAGTCCCATACCAATGGGAAGAAATCCCTGGGCTGAATCCCGGCCTTCTGAATGTACCTATCCAGGGGCTGAATAAGCCCTCCCTCGGCAAACTCCGCCAGGGAAAACGTCGCGATAAGCTGCGCCACATCGGGCGCCACCCCGGCGGCAATAGCGACAGACAACTTGTTATAGTAATCAGTAGTGACGCTCACATGCTCCACTTCGATGCCTGGGTGTGTTCTCTCAAACTCCTTGGCCATAAGCATATCGGCTTCCATCTGAAGACCGCTACGCTTGTTCCAGAATGCAAGCTTGGTCACGTCCTTCGCATGGCCCACACACGTGCCGACAAGTATGCTAGACAATAGGATGATTGCTACTACTCTCATACGAAATAGCGATGACACTCTGCCGCCTCCCCGATGGGTAAACTATCTATTGCACCCTACGATACTTAGGCATTGATGTGTGTTGTCCTGTTGTCGAACTTGATCGCCAAAGAATTCAGTGCTAGCTCCGCATGCACCGACAGCGTCCGCACCACTCACCACGAAAACGCAGCCTAGTGCAGGCTCTGGTCGATAAGAGCTTGTACAGGACCTGCAACTTCGCTCATCGCCTGGGTGGGAGTTTTCCGGTTATTGATCACGGCCGCCACTGCTGGACTCATGATCTTGGCGATCTCGGAGTAGGTCGTCACCTTCATGATGTATGGAAATGCAGGGTAGTTCGCTGCCTGCTCGACAATGATCGAAGGGTTCATCCGGGGGTGGGCTGCCGATTGCTCCCGCATCCAGTTGACTCCGACAGCCGACACACCTGGAACGCTGACTCCTGAGGTCCGAAGAGCGTTGCCCTGGGGGTCCATGCAGATGAACTTCAGGAACTCCCACGCCTCTTCCCGATTCGGCGCGTCGCGCAAGATCACTAACCCATCAGGATAGATGTGCCCGGCTGGACGAGCGTTGTCCACGCTGAACCAAGGGGACATGGTCATGGGGACACCAGCTGCAGCAATCGGGGCCAGGTCCCAGGTACCCAATCCAGCCATAGCAACTTTACCGTTAAGGAAGCCTGTGCGCCCACCGCCTGTCTCACCCGACTGGGGCATCACGTGATGTACCCAGCCCAAGTCCTGAAAATCCTGCAGTGCACGCAAAGTCTTCGGATGATCGCCCAGGAACTTGCGTGCATCAAGATCAACCCAGTCGCTACCCCAGGACAGCGGTAGGGTGATCCAGCTATCCCAAGGTGGACCTGCCAACCCGAATTGCCTTATCGTCCCCTCTGCCGACTGCTTCGTCAGCTTCTTCAGACTACTGACAAACCGCTCGAACGTCCATCCCGGATCATCCCAAACCGTCGGCGGGTACGCTACACCAGCTTCGTCGAATAACTGCCAATTGTACATCATTATCACCCCGGAAGCTCCCACGGGGAGACCATACTGCTGTCCTTTCCACTGCAGTGGCTTCAGCAACACGGGCACGATATTGGAGATACCCTTGCCCTCACTCTTCAGAAAGGGATCCAAAGGAGCGAGAAGGCCAGAGGCCGCATGCCCCACAAAGTCCAGTCTGGCGGTCGTCACATCTGGTGGCAGACCACCAGCCACCTCAACCAGGATCTCCTCCCACTTCGTCAGCATCGTTCCGGGCGCATAGCGCCACTCAACCCTGATTCCCGTCTTCTTTTCGAAGCCATCGAACTGAGCCCGCAGCCATGGCTCATTTCCCGCAGCGACCCACAGCTTGGCAATAACCTTGCGTTCCTTGGCCGCAACAGCATGGGGTTGCCATACCATGAGACTGGCGCAAACAAGCACCAACAGCAGCACGACTACCACACGTCTCGAACGGCATTCTGACATGATGACGCCTCCCTATTGCGTTTCTACGCTCCAGTTTCCATCGAATCCAACTCGACGTAGGGACCACAGACAGACCATGTCGCATCAATCATACTACCTTCATCATATGTCGTTTACTGCATTACGCGTATTTGTTTGCCCATTTTCATAGAATCGTCCCTTAACCGGCCAACCAATTGCTCGTATCTAGACCCGTCTGTCTCCGACTCTCCCAACTGCAATAAGGTTAACCACTTTGATTGTTTATGGTAGGATGTAGCCGCTTCTGATACTACGAGTGCGCGAACCGGCTTAACACTGACTTCGATGGGCAGATCATCGATACGCTCAACCTCCACGCCCACCATCACTGTGTACAACCCATTACCTGCCTCCCTCCCCGTTTCGCCTGGCGATGTCATTTCATGCGTGTTCGATGCCCCGATTGAGAGCACCTCCCGCCAGGCACGCTCTCCGTGAGCGCGCGACAGCACTCACGTTGAGCCCAGCATCGCCAACCGGAACTGCGAAGAACCAGCTGTCTTGGATGAGCTACTGCCGTGCTCTGCCTCTGAGAACGCGACACGGTAGACTGAATACGCTGGCTGATTATGAAGGGGATACGCAAATGGAGTTGAACATCGATAGGCATGGAGATGTACGTCTAGCTGAGCCCTTGGCGACGGGGCCAGTACTGGTCACTGACGATGGCGTGCAGCCGAGGGCCAAGAGACTGTTCCAGGAGGTGGTGCCATGATAAAGGGTCAGGCAGGCGGCGAGATGACGTATGTCAAATGGGCCTGGGCTTACTGGTGCCTAAGCACCTTACTGTTGTTCTGGGTGACCGGGGTCCATGCCCAGGCAGGCGCGGCGTCCGGATTCCCGGACTGGGAGCCGTGGCACGTAGAGGGACCGCAACGGTACACGCAACGAAACGTGCCCGGCACCCCTGGATTCACCATGCGCACGGTGGTCCGGTTGGGGGACGGGTTTCGTGAGCAGGTAGCGCTGCTGACCATGGGAACACTTTCGTCGCACCCCACGAGTGACCCGGATGTGCTGCAGATCGGATTCATGCCGGATCCTGCCAGCTGGGTAGGGTGGATCGTCACACTACAAAGCCAAGTCGGTGTGGTGCCAGTTGATCCCCAGAACGACAAAAAAGCACCCGTAGACCTCGGGTCTTTGACGCACAGGTTGGATTTGGCCAAGATTGGCCCACGCACTGGTGTTTCATATGAATTGTTGCTTGGGTACGATGCCCGTACTGCGACGGTGTCCATCGCCGTTACCGATGATGACAGTGCCCAACCGCTGTACAAGGGGACAGTGCGGTTACCGGATCATCTGCAAAACGTATGGGCTGGCGTGGGTGTACGAAATACGGGCGAGCATGCCAGTACCGACGCAGTACATTTTGAGGTGCTCGACGTATCGGCGTCGTACCAACCAGTGGCCACGGACTGGTCTGTAGGAGTGCCGACAGATAATGGGGATGTTGTGCCTAGGACCCGTATCGGTTTGCACGAAGAGCTCGTCATCCAAGTGAAGCCGCCCTTCATGTCGGACCTTGGCCAATACCGCCTTGTTTGGCGAGCCAATGGCCAGAGCGTAGTGTTGGGTTACTTCGGTCGAGCGCCCGCCAGTGACACGATACGCCTGTTGCCCGGGCATCTTTCGCCGGGCAAAGGGCAGTTGGATCTGGAGTTCGTTGACGATGGACGTGTAGCTCGTCTGGCATCGCAGGCAATGGATGTTGGATCAATGACTGTGACAGTGGAGGAAATGAACATGGACCGGAATGAGCCAACGATCGTCGGAGAGATCAAACTGGCAACTGAAGCACCCGTAAGTGCGGTTCATGTGGAAGTAAACGCCACCGTGACCGAATGGCGATGGGATGCCCGCCAGCGAGAGTACGAGCAACTCCCTCGCGACACGTATACGTTACTGAGCGAAATCACGGATCTACCCGGTGAAGGCGGGCTAGAGCTGCCCTACAGTATCGCTCTGCCTGAGCAGCCCGGGATATGGAGCCTAGAGTTCTCTGTCGCGGGCACCATGCGTACGCAGCTTGAGGTAAAGAGCAGAAGACGTCTTTTTTCCACGACGGGGCACTCCGACGGGGGCCCGAGCAGACTGGTACGCATATGCAGTTATAACATGTACGATTTGCAGGGATGGCCGCTAGAACTAGTTGGTTCCGCCTTGGGGACGCGCTGGGGCGACAAAAGAGTGCAGCATTTTGCCGACGTCATTAGGGGATTGGACTGCGACGTGCTAGGCATCCAAGAGGGGGGAAATCACGCCCTGCTCGAACGGTTGGCCCCGGCCGCAGGTGTTAACAGCGCGCTCTTTAACCGGCCGAACGTCTTGCCCGGTGCCGTCCTCACCAAGCATGTCATCCTTGAGAAACGTGATTTCCGTAGCTCCGAAAAAACCGAAAAGATCCCCTTTAGCCGCACTGCAGGTGCTGCCAAGGTGGATATTCATGGCCGCCCCATGTGGATCGTAAACATTCATGCCCACCCGTCTGACCAACGATTGCGCGACGAGGAGGCAAGGATCCTAGGGGAACGCATCGACGAATTGCTGGAAACCAGCGAGGACATCGTGGTGATGGGTGACTTTAACTCGCTCTACGGTACGATCATTCACAACGCCCTGCTACAACGGGGCTTTCTCAACACGATGATCATTTCGGGCGGTGGGCTGGTTTCGACGATGAACACCACCAAACCCCGGGCGCTAGATCACATCTACGTAAGCCCATCGCTCATCGGCAACGTGCGTTCCAGTTACGTGATTCAGGACTACGATTTTGCCGTGGCCGATGCGGCAAACCCCGATCACTGGGTGCACTCGGATCATCTGCCTGTGGTAGCAGAGCTAGAGATCCGTTAGCACATACAGCGAAGAAACGAGGTTGATGCAAGTGAGAGCTTCTGGTGCGAGTGTTCGGTTGCTTTCTCTGCTGTGGGCATTGGTATTGTGTACCGCCTCTATATGTGTTGCTACAGCCTCGGAGAACCTCCTGGTCAACCCACAGTTTGTAGGGGCACCCGATAGCATACCCCACGGGTGGGTCAAATATGGTGGCGCCGCGGTCTTTGGTGAGAACCTGTATTTCATCCCGGACGAAGATAACGCTGACGGTTGGATACTCGTAGTCGATCAAGTCGACCGGGATACCTATCACGGGCTGCGCACCGTGGACCAGCCCGCGGAGGTGGGTGTGGAGTACAAGTTTTCGGCGGATGTGCGGGTCAATGGGGGCCAAGCCTACATTCTGTTGGCCTTCTTGGACAAAGGCAAGGCCATCATTGATTATACCAGGGTGTTTACAACCAATCGCGAGTGGTTTCGCCTGGAAGCCATAGGGGAGGCTCCAGCGGGCACCAAAGAGGTGCGTCTGTATCTGTATACGCTTAAGAACGCCCAAGGCACGTACCAGTACCGTAACCCCAAGTTTGAGATCGTTCATTACTGAGGAGGTAATCTATCATGCGTAATACCGTTTCCACTGCGGCGTGCTTTGGCATGCTCTGTGTGATGCTCCTGTCAGTAACCGCGGGCAGCTCAGACGTGAACTTGAAGACAGCCATGTGGATCGCGGCCGGACCGGAAGTCGATCAGACTCAGGCGATTTTCGATACCTACATGGCGGCCAATCCTGGGGTTAAGCTAGAGCTCTTGTACCAAAGCTACTCTGGGTACCACGACAAAATGCTCACCCTGGCCGCAGGAGGCGTAGCTCCGGATGTAATGGTAATATCCCGAATCTTCGTGCCCCCCTTCGCCGAAAACGGTGTCATTCAACCAGTCGACCGCTGGATTGCCCGCGACAGACTCAATCTACAGCGAGATGTCACGGAAATAGCCTCGGGTACTTGGAATGGGAAAGTGTATGGGATACCGATCTGGGGAGGTCCCTTCATTTTCTACTATAACGTCGATATGTTCTCGACCCTAGGCCTGCCCCAACCCAGCGACCTCTCCAGGCGCAATGACTGGACCTGGGACCGCCTCATCGAGTTGGGGAAGAAGATCACCCGAGATACCGATGGTAACGGAGTGAAGGATGTATTTGCCGTGCCCGCTCCGACATACTGGGAGGCCTACTGGTATACCTTCATCCGTACGTTTGGCGGAGACATGATCCAAAACAACCGAGTTGTGGTAGACTCCCCTGAAGCCACACGTGGCCTACAGCTCTTCGCCGACATGCGATGGACCCATCATATTGCCGCGCAACCTGGGGAGCCATCGAGCTTTGTGAGAGGGACTCAGGCTCTAGACCATCAGTGGGTGTCAGAAGCCCCCAACATCTACAATAGCATCCGAAACACTTTCACCATAGACATGGTGACCATGCCTTCGGGCCCCGCCGGACGTTTCCACACCGCGGGTGGCTGCCCAGTATGCGTGTCCTCAAGCAGCCAGTTCCCCGAAGAGGCGTATAAGTTTGCCACGTGGTTTGCCATGTATAGCGATGAGTGGCGTCTGCGTGGCATTCCCGCTTCCATGAACACCACTAGGCGCGAATACCGTGAATACCTGGGCCAGTTTTTTGCCTCACCAGACGCCCTGATAGAAGCCCTCTCCGGGCCCACGGCGATAGAACCCTCGGTGCATCCTCAAATCTCACAACTGCAGTCTGCGTGGAAACCGATCTTCAATACCCTCATCGCGGGCAGGATCAGCGGCACCGAAGCCGCCGCACAGTTGGCCCGTAGCACCAACGCCGTACTAGGTACCAAGTGAGGATGGTAGGGCGCCACGCATAGACAACGTGCGTGGCGCCCTCTTCTCATCACAGGCGATTGACAGATCGCCTGGAACGCTATCTAGCCCCTCCCGGTACTCGGCGGCCAAAGCACCACACGACCCACGGCCACAAAGATTTTATCGCCGTTTTTCCCGTTAAGGTTCCACGTGCTGACCACGACTCCTTTGTTGGCGCTTGACGCCTCTACCCATTCAAACTTGGTGTAGTCCTCGTCTAGCCAACGGGAGAACAGGCCCATGTGAGTGACTCGCTCGGTGGTGCTGGTGACAAACACCAAGTCGCCCGGCCACACCTCACGTGGCCGCATCGGTTTTACGTTATACACAAAAAGCACATGGGCCGTGGTGCGGGCGGCTAGAGAGTCACCAGTGTACCATTTAATCCCAGGCACCGATTGGTTGTATGCCCAGATGGCCAACCCGGAGCAGTCAAAACCAGACGGGGTCTGCCCTCCCCACACATAGCGGGTTCCCAACATCGTGAAGGCCGCCTGTAAAGCTGCCTCCGCTTGTTCCTGCGTGACCATAGGCGGCATCTGCCGAGCAGCGCAACTTGCGGTCATTATGCATACACACACGATAATCTGTATTACCCGGCGCATACCCCGTGCTCCCGAGATCAAATCTCAATCTGCATACCACCCCAGCGGACTCCCGCTGGGTTCAGTTTGGCCTCCATCTTCTCATGTAGCATGCCGCCGTTGGGTGAGAGATGATTGGCCACGAAAACCGTCCCCACGTGGGCCGTGCCCGCGGCCAGCATCCGCTACGAATTCTGATGGCCCCGTTCAACGAGCCGTCGCCGCTGACGAAGTCACGATCGCCGTGGTCCCCACCGGAGTTGTCTTTGGGCTCATAGCATCGTTACAGACTTCGTTGAGGATTACCTGCATCCTGTCTCTGTTGGGAGTGACGTCGTGTTGCAGCAAAGACACATTTTGGCAGTAGCAGAGGGCTATTGGCCAAGGAGTTGGCCCCGGGTCAGATGAGGCACGAAACAGCGTAGTGCAAACGAGAGGGAGGGCACCACACTGGTTAGTCGAGCGTGGCACCCTCCCTCTCACACAACAGATTCTGCGTTGCGTCCTACTGCTGGTCCAGAAGCACCTGGATCTTCGATGCCGCGTTCCGCATCTCATTACCGATGGGAGCTTGCTTAGAAAAGACGTTCTTGAGATGCTCAGTCATAATGGTGTTGGCCTCAGGATACGAGTTCCAGTAATCCATGGTGTACACCAGGTTGGGCCCGTAGAATACATTCATCACCCAGTCGCGAGCATAGGCGCCCTTCTCCGGACCTAGCATGCCGAAGAACTCGTTCCATAGATCGTTGTAGGGTCCTGAGGGTTGGCGCTTGAGATCCAACACCATAGCCTTTTGTCCCTCATAACTCATCAACCATTCAGCTAGACGCCATGCTGCTTCAGGATGCCGAGAAGCTACTGGTATGGAGAACAAGTGGCCTTGAGCAAAGCTCAGTTGCCCTGCGGGTGCCTTGGGCATAAGAGCAAAAGCCCAATCATGTGTCACCCGGTCAGCAAAGGCCGCCGCGTATGATAGCCACCCCATCCACAGAGCAACCCCGCCCCGATAGTAATCCCCTTTGTGACTCCAAGCCCCGGGCCATCCAGGTGTGACGTTCAAGCTGTTTTGCAGCTCGTCCCAGAAGGAGATCATCTCCAGATAACTGGGACTGTCCACCAGTGCCTTCCGACGATCTGCACTCACCCAGTCCTCGCCAGTCCAGATGCGAGACCACTGGAGATTCTGCGTGCTCGCTACTGCCGGGACATTGATGGTCCCATAGACGCGTTTCGTGGGGTTGGTCAGCTTGCGGGTGAGACTGCGCAGGTCATCCACAGTCCAGCTGCTGTCAGGCGCTGCAACCCCGCTCTCAAGAATATGGTCCATGTTTACATACCAAATATGCGAGTTGAAGTCGAAGGGCACGCCGTAGAGACGCCCGCCACTTTTGGCTGCCTCGAGAACGAACGGATAGAGCCGTGTGCGCTTGATCACACTGCTCTTCTCCCATTCAGGGGTAATATCACGTAGCAGACCGAGTTCGATGTATTTCGGCTTGTACTGCGCCCAGGTCTGCATCAGATCTGGAGCTACGCCAGCTGCGATGAGCGTCATGATTTTCTCGTTGTACTCTCCGAATGTATAGATCTGTACCTCTACCGTGATGTCCGGGTTGGCCTTCATAAATGGACGTAGCATGTTCTGCCAGTCTTCCGCCTTCAGGCCGCCCATAGAGTATGTAGCCAACTGAATCGTCGTCTGGGACGCACTGCAGTTGACCGCTAGGACGGTCAGCACGACTAGTACCATGGTGAGGATCCGGACTCGACCGCGATTCATGCAATCATTATCTCCCTTCGCAAGTAAACGAATGCTGCGTTCCTTCTCATCATCAACTCGCCTTGAATCAGGCATTCAACGTCGCGCACTACCGCTCCTGTCCGCTGCTACCGTCTGTATACCCACACCTCCGCTTATTTTCCCTGTGCTGTGCTTTGCACAAGTCTTTCACTCTACGATGACTTGACTGAACTGACGCTTCCATAACTCCAGGTCATAGTTACGCATTCTTGTTAGACATGTCCGCCGCCCATTCCTTTCCGCTTCATGTCCTTCCGGTAGTGGCGTCCCGCAGACTGGAGCAAATCCAAAAGGATTTCTGCCAACCACGCCGAAGACAGCCCTCAACACCTATATGGACACATGAGGTGCCCCTCTTTGCTGTGAGGGGAGAATAGGGAAGTCGGGCAAGAGCCGACGCGGTCCCGCCACTGTAGCCGGAGAGTCTGGTGCCTAAGCCACCCAATCACCTGGGGAAGGCGCACCAGCGACAATGACCCGGAAGCCAGGAGACCTGCCTCATGTGCGAAGACCAGTATCTCCTTCGAGGATTGAGGAAATGGTCGCCCAACCGCTGTGTGTCGTGCCTTTGCCTTGCAGTACCGGGTCTGTGCGACCAGCGATATGTCGGCGCCACTTCTATCCGAAGTGGCTTTTTCCATCTTAAGCGGGTGGAGTAGCTTCCTCAGTCCTCCAAAAAGAGCCTGGATCATCACAGAGGAGGCATGGTAATGATGATCGCCCACCGCCCGACAACGATCATCAAGCGCGATGGCACAGCAGAGCCTTTTGACGCCGAACGAATTCAGAGTGCCATCCAGAAAGCCCTGCGCGCTACTGGAGAAGCCGGATCTAAGACCGAGAAGGTAGCAGAACAGCTTACGGGCACCATCGTCGTCAAACTGGCCAGCAGTACTGGGCTACCTCGGGTCGAGGAAGTTCAGGACCTCGTGGAGAGAACCCTCATGGACCAGGGGTGGCACGCCACTGCCAAGGCGTACATCCTCTACCGCGACCAACGCCGCCAATTGCGCCGCGCCCGCTCGTTAGTTTCCCAAGAGCTCATTGATCACTACCTCGGCAATGACGACTGGCGCGTGCGAGAGAACGCCAATATCGGCTTCTCGTTGCAGGGGCTCAATATCTACCTGACGGGAGCCATGGTCGCCGAGTTCTGGCTCGAGCGCGTCTATCCACAGGAGGTGCGTGAAGCCCATCGCCAAGGCGATCTGCACCTACATGACCTGGGTGTTCTGGGCAACTACTGCTGTGGGTGGGACCTACAGGCTCTTCTCATCGAGGGTTTCGGCGGGGTTAGCGGCCACGCTGAAGCTGGGCCACCCAAGCATCTGCGCTCTGCACTCGGACAGATGTGCAACTTCCTCTATACTTTGCAGAACGAGGCCGCTGGTGCACAGGCTTTTTCTAATGTAGACACCCTCCTCGCCCCGTACATCCGGGCCGATGCCCTGAGCGAGGCTGAGCTCATGCAGACCATTCAGGAGGCCCTTTTCAACCTGAATACGCCTACTCGTACTGGTGGACAAGTTCCGTTCACCAACTTCTCCTTCGACCTGTTCAGCTCACCCTTCGATCTCGAACCCGCATTGCTGGCTGGCAAAGAGCTGCCCTGGACCTACGGCGAGTTGCAGGAAGAGCGCTACCGTTTCGTGCGGGCCTTCTGCCGAGTGCTCTTGGCAGGCGATATCAAGGGCCGGGGCTTTACCTATCCCGTCCCGACCTTCAATGTCACACCAGCCTGGGAAAAAGGGGAGGCGCCGATAGAGGTCTTCCAGCTAGCCGCCAAGTTCGGCAGCCCCTACTTCGCCAACTTCATCAACAGTGAGCTGAGCCCGGATGATGTGCGCAGCATGTGTTGTCGGCTGCGCCTCGATAAGCGTGAACTGCTCAACCGCGGCGGAGGCCTCTTTGGCGCCGATCCCATGACGGGCTCCATTGGCGTGGTCACCATCAATCTCCCCCGCTTAGCCTACCGGAGCAAAGGCTCAGCCGAGGGCTTCTTCCGGCATCTGCATCGCCAGACAGAGCTGGCCGTCACAGCCCTGTCGGTGCGTCGCAAGGCCCTCGAACGCTTCGCTGAGATGGGGCTCTACCCCTTTAGCTCCCGCTGGCTGGCACCTGTGAAGGAGCGCTTTGGAGAGCTGTTTGCCAACCACTTCTCCACGATCGGTATCGTGGGAGGTAACGAGATGTGCCTCAACCTGCTCGGTGTGCCGATCACGGACAAGACAGGCAAGGGGTTTGCCCTTTCCGTGCTTCATTTTCTCCGGGAGCGCTGCGTCGAAGCCCAAGACCACACAGGGCATCTGTTTAACCTCGAGGCAGTTCCGGCCGAAGGGTGCTCCTACCGTCTGGCACGGCTAGACAAATCGCTCTATCCCGACATTACGGTGGCCAACGAAGAAGCCTGGCGAGAAGGAGCCGCCCCCTACTACACGAACTCCACCCATCCCCGCGTCGGTTGGAGCGATGATCCTTTCCTTGTCGTCGAGCATCAAGAGGAACTGCAGAGCCTTTACACCGGAGGCACCGTGACGCACTTCTGGTGCGGTGAAGCCCTTCCTGATCCCCAGGCCTGCCAGGAGTTTGTCCTCCAGGTGTGTCGCAGCAGCAGATTGCCCTATGTCACCTTAACGCCATCGTTCTCGATCTGCCCCACCCACGGTTACATCCCTGGTGAGCACTTTATCTGTCCAACGTGCCATGAGCCAAGCGAGGTCTGGTCTCGGGTGGTGGGCTACTACAGACCCGTGTCGCAGTACAATGCTGGCAAGCAAGCGGAGTTTGGCGACAGAGCCTCTTTCGCTCTGCACAACGATGCCAGGGAGGTGCTTCATCAGTGACTCTAGGAGGAATAACGCCGCTCTCTTTGCAGGACTACCCTGGCCGCGCCGCCATAGTACTCTACACTCAGGGCTGTAACCTCAGGTGCCCGTGGTGTCATAACCCAGAACTGGTCCTTCCACACCGCTTTGGCTCACCGCTGCCGCGCAACGACGTTCTTCATCTGCTGCGCAGACGAAGGCGCTTTTTGCAGGCTGTGGTGATCTCCGGGGGTGAGCCCACCATGCACGCGGGTCTGGAGGTATTCACGAGAGAACTCAAGGAGCTGGGCTACACAGTCAAACTCGACAGTAACGGCTGTCGCCCGCATGTGCTGGAGCAGCTTATGAAGCAGGAGCTCATCGACTACCTGGCACTCGACTATAAGCTCCCTCTGCCCATGTACCACATGCTGGGCCAGGACGTTCCGACAGAGCGTGTGGAAGCCAGCTTACGTCTGGCTCATACATGGCCACGAGATAAACGGATGATCCGCACGACAGTGGTGCCCCGGCTCCATACCTTCCGACTGCTGGCGGAGATGGAAGAGGAGCTACACCAACTGAGTGGCGGGGCTCCCCTTCACTGGGTAAAACAACCATTTCGTGCTGGTTCCTGTCTAGACAGAGCCTATAACGCCCTCACCGCCTCGGGATAGTCGGCAAGGAGGTCACGGCCAATGCCCAATGGACAGCCGTGACCTTCTACTATCATTCATTTGTAGATGCGCCTTAGAGTCCAGCGCATGGAGGTCACCACGTCGTAGGTGACCGCTCCGTCAGTGGACTGCACTGCAGAGTTCCACTGGGCAAACCCACTGAGAGTTGGCGCATCTGGGTCAAACGAAGGCCACTCACTGTGCGGAACAACATAAGCTAGTTGAAAGGCACGTATCACGGCCGAGTTCGGGTAGGGCTCCACTTCTGTCTCGCTATCATGAGAGCCGTCGCAATCGACCCATTTGCGTTGCTGCTTGCCCTCACCTGAGAAGCCAGTCTGTAGGGCCACACCTGTCGTGACGATGGCTGGCCACACAGAGTAGCTGGGTTGCCGAGGATCCACTCGCAGCTGAATGGGCACAACCCCTGACTCCTTGCCAAAACCGCTTCTCGTGGTGACCTCTTCGGCGGTAAAGGTCTGCTTAACGCCCTTGTCGCCGCACTCTGCCTGGTAGGTGATATCCACCTGTCGATCACAGTTGCCGTATACCTGAAATGTATACTCGCCTGAACCAGAGCCTTCCGTGTTCAGTCGGATGTTGGTAATGCGCATCTTCGCGTCCCACATGTTGCCCTCAGTGACCTTCTCTTTCAGCCCATCGCTATACGTGTGGCTGGCCCTACCTATACCTGAGACAGCGCGATCGATGGTTATCTCACCCTCCCACTCCGTGGGAATGTGCCTCTCAATCCGAACGGTAGCGAAAGCCTCGGTAGGCTGAAACAGTTCCTCACCCAAACCGACACCAAAAGTAGCCGGGTTTAGCGGAATACCCCGCTGCACCTTGGCCATGACTCGTACCTCACCCTCCTCCACCGTCTTCACTCCGCCCAAAGGCTGGTCGGCCAAGAGGTATAGGTGAGCCGTCGCCACGCCATTTCTGTCAGTGTAGTTCCACCAGGTGGGTAGCATCCCTTCCCAGTCATCGCCGTGGAGTTCCGTGTACTTGATCAGGTTCTTAGGGAAGAACCAGCGCACCGGGACTCCTTCCACTGGACCTGGTTCGGGTAGCCCAAAGCCCACTACGTCACGCACGTTTCCTGCCGGCAGTTCATTCTGCCAATCAAACAAGAACTGGACCTGCGTCTCCAGACGGATGTGGCGACGTTCGTCAGCTTCCCCGGGATCATCTTTCATATGGACGGCCTGACCCTCATCGGGCACATACGTGACTTCAAGCTGCGCTTCATGCCCTAGCTGGGCCAACGCCCGATGGGCGATGGTCGCGCCATGCAGCAATCCCTTTCCTACAGTTGCCAGGGATGGCCCTTCGGCGAGAACCGTGGCTGAACAGCACAAGAAGAGAACCGTGCCCGTCACCAGCAATGACCACCGCTTCATCGTCAGATTCCCCCCTTAGCCCGTACAGGATGGGCCATGTCGAGCAACTCAATATGCAGAAGCAAGACCTGAACGGCGTCAAGGTAGATGCAGCTGGTCGTCTCGTCTGTACCGCCAGCCAAGATCCCTCTGCGCTCTTGCTTCCAGCTTTCATCCTCTGGCGGATCTTTCCAGATATGCTCCAGTACCTGCACTTCCCAGTCCGCAAAACGGTAATTGGCCTTGGCCTGCTCAATATTGAAGCCCATGGAGATCTCGTCATTGCCTATGTCGATGAGACCTGTCACCCCATGGTCTTCTGGTGTGAGACCTTCCCGAACCTGCGCCACATGCTCGGACAGCTCGTTCTGCCGAAAATCCACCTCCCGCTGGGCCAGCTCCCTCGTGATCTCATTCGCCTGGGACTGGATCTGCTGTCCGGTGGCTGGACCACCTCCTGACATCAGTGGACGCATATTGACCCCAGCAAAACCCTCCCCTATTGGATCGGACAGCTGCTCAGCGCCGTAGGGATCTTCCTCAGGCTCGCCTTCGTCCCCCATGAGCTGCATCAACACAGAGACGTCTCCTCGAGCCAAAGACCCCATCATCTGTTCGAGATTCCCGGCGGACTGCATGGCTCTGAACATCGATGCAACCTCCGCATCGCCCTCCTCCTCAGCCTGCCTAGCGATATCGCCAAACACCGAGGAGAGGCCTGACGCTGTGGCAGCAGCTCCATCGGAGGGTGTCGGTATCCCTGCACCACTGGCTGCGGTTGAGCACGTGGGGTCGACGGAGCCAAGCAAGCTAAACGGACGGTCAGTGCGCTGGCCTAAGTCATCAACCAAGCGAATCAGATAGCCCTGCCAGTCTTCTGGAGCCATCTCCGCTTGTTCGCGCATCTGACGCAGGATAGCCTCAATCGCCTGACCATCGCAGGGCTCATAGCCATCACACGTGGCACCCTCGCGGGCCCAATCCGCCGCCAGAGTATCCAGCGGTGTGAGAGTACCCCCTAGAAAAGCGCGACTTACCGCCCGCACTTCGACCTCATAGACGCACAGATCGGCACTCGTTCTCGGGTGTTGCCCTATGGACTGACCTGCCGCATTGCAGACGGGCACACCCAAGCTGTCCAAGAGTTCTACAATAACCTCCTGGACATCGGCAGACATCGCTGCCGCACGCAAGGCCCGTGAGAAGCGGCCCGCCTCGGTGGCTGGCGTCACTGGCGCTGCTCCAGCGCAGACTGTACCTATGACGAAAACAACCGCAGTGACCCAGCCAATCATTTGTCGACTCATCATGACCACCCCCATGTTCCTTCATGTTGTTCTGTAGACAGGACACGGCTGCCGCTAGGGACAGCCGTGATCTCTGCTTTCCTCGTATGCTTGCCGCGCTAGTGCAGCCGCAGCCGCAGACTCCCTGCGGCTACAGCCTCTGCAGACAGCGTGATCTGCACCCCCTGACCTGTCATTGTATAGGTCACTGCGTGCCACCCTGCCTCTGTGGAAGGTAGCTCCTCAGCGTCGGGACACCAGCCCAGGCGCTCCGGAATCACTTCGGATGCCGGCACAGTAAGCCGTAGGGGGGCCGTAGCCAACACGCGCCACATGCCATCTGTCTGTCGCTCCAGATAGCCCGTGTGCATGACTTGCCAGCTCTTGCCACCTGCAAAGGGGAACCCGCCCAGGCCGTCCTGGGTAGTGACCCGGGTCGTCTCGCCCTCAATCTCCACCTTGCGAACCGGATAGGCGGTCTGCATGCGCCCGTCATCGATGAAGATCTCGCGTCCTTCCAGACCAACCAGCTCAGGGAAAGCCCCCTCAATCAGGAAGCCATCAGATTCGCTCTTGGCAATCGTACCTTGAAGTGCATCGCCCGAGGCGAGCAACTGCAAGCCGTACTCCCCGATGCTGATACTGCGACCACCGATGACACCGAGAATGTCCAATCCTGATGGCTGCACAGAGGCGACGCCCGCTAGGCCTTGGAAGGCCAGCTCGCCGTGCCGAGTCACTGCGGTCACCGCCTGCGGAACGATCCCATGTAGCAGGTAATCCGTATGGGCGCCAGCTTCGACCTCCACGGCCACGGTGCCAGTGGCCCCGCTCACCTGCTCGCCGTCGAGCGTCAGCCTGCGCGCATTCTGTACCAGTGGTTCCTTTCCATAGCCCTCATAAAGACTCAGGTAACGACTCTCGAGCACATCGTCATCGCCCTGTGTATGTCGCCGAATGACGAACGGCAAGGTGGTATAAGGATCCTTCGTAGCCCGCTGTCCCCACCCATCCGCGATCAGTGTCTTCTCACCAGCGGCATCGAGGGCCAGGGTCTGCAGCCAACCACTGCCGGTGCGCCAGCGCAAGCGCCAATCGGCAGCCTGCCCCCCACGTACGTCGGTAAGCTGGTAGCGGGCCAGCGACGTATCGTCCGGCTGAAGCTCGATCCCGTCGGCCTCAAATCTCTTGCCAGGCCCATGGAAGACCAGATCGTGCTGCCCGCCGCCTTGCACGCGGAAGACATCGAAAAGATAGCTGTTCTCTCCCGGATGCTCTACCTGAGCCACAAAGCGGCGATACATCGAGGTCTTCGCATAGGCGTCTGAGGCCCCTTCCGTTACCTTGAAGCGCCCTAACGGATGGAAAAGCTGCACGTTGCCCCCACGGCCCCGTGTGCGCTGATCACTCTCATCGACCACCACCAGATTATGAGCTACCGAACGACGGGTCATAGCCGCTTGTGGGCTATCCCACAGGTACCCGAGGTCAGAAAGCAGCTCCTGGCCGCCCTTCCAATAATACAGATCCAGACTGTCGTAGTGATGGTGACCTCCCCAGTCAGAGATGTTAAGAATCGCCGCCGCATCCTTGCCGTCGCGGCCTGCCCGCAGATAGGCCAGGCGCCAATCCGGAAAGAGCACATCCGGGAACTGAAGCGACGGTGCACTTCCCAGATCAAACGACGCATCGCGGTACATCATGAGCAAGAAGAGGTTGCCCAGGCGCATGCGCAGTAGTGCCTTGAACTCCGGCACCTCGAAGCGCATTGCCATCAACATCACCATGATGTCTGAGAGCGTACTCGTTGTGTACGAGTCAGCGATGGGTGGGTAGCGCAGACTTGGAAGCAGGCTGGCGTACATGCTCTGCCACACCGCTTGGTACTTCGCATCGCGATAGATGTCCAAGTTGTCGAACCGCTTGCCGTCGGGGTCTGTATAGCCCGGTGGATCGCTGTAGCCGTACAGGATCTCCCCCAGCTGCCAGAACGAGTTCAGGACCATCAGGCCATAGGCCGGACTCTCAGATGGCGCGCCATCCGACAGAAACCAATCATCCAGTGTGCGGCGCAGGCCATCTAACCCCCAGCGGACTAAGAGCGGGTCTCCCACCACCGCACCGATGGCAGCAAGCGCCGTTCGCGCCGAGATAGTCTTGTTGTTGATCTGGTTGTCAGCCAGCAGAAGCTTGGTGCCCTCCATGAGCAAGTCTCGCTCAATGAGCAGGCGCTCTTCTTCGCTGAAGAGCTGATGTCCGTCCTCGTCCAGCGCATCGGCTACCATGTCGTAGGCCACTGTCACTGGCAAGAGGAAGGTACCCTCCATACCAGATGCTGTAGCCCGGCCCGCAGCCCAGTAACCAGCGTGCAGCTGTCGGTTCGGACGGTTTGGGGGAATGACCAGCTCATCGACTGGCAGATCTGTGATGTTCTCCGCAGCGACCAGAGCATCGATGTCCGCAAACTCGTGGTATCCCGAGTGTACCAGATAACCCGGATAGACCTCTGCGAAGCGAGTGAGAATTGCCTTGGCCTGCTGTGCGTAGGCCACCTCGCCCGTCAGGGCATAGAGCAAGCCCAGATCCTCCACCCGGGCCGCCATGTAGTTCACCTTGCGTACTCGAATGTGTCCTGTGAACGAAGAGGCCAGCGGAAAGCTGTTGAACACCCAGTTCTTGCTGCGATGGTATGTGAAACGCTGCTCTTTGCCTTTCGAGGTAGCCACGATGACGATGTCCTCAGGAAAATCATCATTGGGAAACTGTCGACCACTCGAACGCTCGACGATCACATCGGGTGCGTACGGCGACCAGTCCCAGTCACCGTGAGGAAATCCCCTGTCGGAAAGAGGTGAAGGAGTGAAGGCAGTCGTGGCTGGCGTGGTTTCCGGAATCATGTGGGCGATCTGCTCCGGGGTGTAGCTCATCACCAGCATCACGTTGTTCTTCAGTGAGGAGAGCGATTGACTAGCGAAGCTGTTTTGAGCGAAATTCCTCTTAGCATTCTCCAGAAAAGAGCGCTTGTACAGACTGGCTGGCCGCTCTACCTGGCTGCGCCACTCTGCCCAACGCGAGAGGCTAAACGGCACGGCATAGGGCTCCTTCGGTGCGGCCGCGAGCGTCTCGCCCCTCGCCAAAGCCTGCTCCCGGCGAACAGCATCCAACTGCGTCACCTTCTCCTTGGTGTCCGTGTCACCGTAGACTAACGGCATCCAAACAGCTCGGTCTAGCTCTTCCCCTAGGAAACCCTCAGCCAACAGCACTCTCCCATCGACCGTGACCCGGACGTCCTTGATCTGAGTCGTTCCCCATCCGCCCAGATCAGAGTGCCAGTTCGCCAAGTAGGGCAGTGTGCCTGGCCCCCCCTTGCCTACCAGCAGCCAGGGCAGCCCTTGCCCGGGACGGGGCACAGAGGTGAGGAAGTGCCACGTCTCCATGTCATGAGAGGCAAATACCTCTACCATGCCACCCTTCCAGACCAGCCGCAGACCGTTCCACGCGTTGGCCTGTGGACGAAACTGGAAGTCATGCTCGCGCACCCAGCTGTCCTCCACATAACCCTCCATGCGAAAGATGCTGCCTGCGATACGAATAGCGATCCACTTCGTGGCGTCCCAGTACAGGTAGATGCCAGGGGCCCACGAGGCACCCACTCCCCCCTGCACTCGCATCTGCAACTCTGCCACCAGTTCCTGCTCGGGTTCCTTCTCGAGAGCCAACGAGTGTACGCCAAGTGCGTAGGTGTTGGCATGGCTGTCTATCTGCAGAATCCCGTCGTGAATCAACAACTGTGAAGCACCTTGTGCCGCGACCTCATGCAGACTCAATACGAGGAATGAAAGCACGACCAGCACACCTAACGACCAGCGCCACGCTACTCCACGCCTCA
Source organism: Limnochordia bacterium (assembly GCA_050951545.1). Taxonomy (GTDB): domain Bacteria; phylum Bacillota; class Limnochordia; order DTU080; family DTU080; genus DTU080. The sequence goes on from JBMNJG010000006.1 coordinate 120,100, forward strand.
TGGTGTTCCGAGCCCCCTTCTTCGTGATCGAACACTCATCTCGCATACATGCCAACCCGCTGGCACGTCATCCAGCACCGCCCAGCCGTCACAGAACACGGCCGAGCACCTGTGCCCGTCTAAGCGAAGTCGGACTCCTTTGTTCTTCGGTATCGGTAGCCAGACCTGCCCTGACGTGCCACTCGGCAGAAATACTTCCAGGCGAAAGCTAGCTCGTGGATCCTGTGAAAAGGCGACCTCCACAGGTCCACGCAGCGTCGGCACCCGGATCCTTCCCCAGGCCAACCGCCCCACCTGCGGCCTGATCCGTACGTACTCAAACCCAGGCGTCAGCGGCGTCACCCCCATCAGCCGACTTCCGATGATATAGCCCGTAAAAGCACCCGCCGGATGGAAGAGACTCGTATTCCATTTCTGGTCGAGGTCCCAAGCCTCCCAGGTGGTGGTGGCCCCCTGGCGCACCATCTGCAGCGGACTCTCCGGACTGGGGTCCAGCAGCAGGGCGTGCGCGTACTCAGCTGCTCCGCTATCGTAGAGGGCCTCAAAGAGGAACTGCGCCAGAAAGAGGTTGCAGCTCAATCCTCTCGTCTTGATGAACTCTACAACGGGACAACGGCGCTCGATTGGTACGAGACCCATGGCCACGGGAAAGACATTGGCATGCAACGATGAGTGCTCAGAGGCGGCGCCGTCTTCACCCAAGCCATCGACGTAACGTTTCTGCTGAGCATCCCACAAACGGCTGTTGATCACCTCAGCCAGAAGGGTCGCTCTTGTGCTGTAGGCGACAGCTTCCTCCGTCTTCTCCGACACCTGAGCAATCTTCCCCATCAGCACCAGTACCCGGTAGTAGACTGCGTTAACGACAATGTTGACGTGCAGCATCTCATGACCATCGCGCCGATTCTGCGGCCAGTCGACGAGATCGCGAAGCACCGCGTCGGTCCCGGCAAGCAGTCCTTCGGTGGTGCCGAAATTCGTCCGCAGGTAGTGCTCGATGCGCGCCAAGGCAGCGTAGTTGCGTACCAGAAAGTCCACATCGCCACTGTAGGTGTAGTACAACCAGGCCATCAGCACCGGGTACATCGTATACTCCGTGAAGAAATGATCTTTCGCGGCCGGAGCCAAACAGCGTACCTGGCCGTCCTCAGCTGACTGCAAGAGGTACTCGATCATGCGCCGCCCCAGGTTCCACTCCCCTGCCTGGTAGAAAGCGGCCGACATCTCCAACAGCGTGTCCAACGAGTAGTTGGCCTTCTCCCGAGTCGGACAGTCCATATAGACCTCTTGGGTGCCGACTTTGGTCGTGTACTTGCCCAGCTGCCACAGTGCATTCAGTCGAGGGTCGGCACAGGCGAAATCACTGGCCTCATCTGCGAAGGGGTAATGGCGGACGACTGCCGAGACTGTCACGCTGTCCATGATCCAGGAGTCGTCCTCTATATCCAGCCCGCTTCTGATCTCACCGTAGCGGAAAGCGCGGTAATCATAATGCTCGAGAGTCTGCCACCCGTCAGTGAGTGTCCACGTCTCTTGGTAGTCGCAGTTGCAGCGCATTTCATGGCGAACTCTCTGCGGAGCCACTAACTCCTCGCCCAAGAGAACCCTCAGCGGCATGCCGAACCAACCCCGCACACGCACACGCAAGGTGCCTGCTAGCTCTCGACCAAAGTCAAAGAAATACCCCCCAGCCTCAGTGCGACTTACCGTCTGGGGAGCGACCTCATATACCACCAGCGGATCGGTTTCCTGTGCATGCAAGCGCCACGTGGGCTCGTCAACGACCGCGGCGGTCGTCCAGGCCCCATCATCATAGTCGACTGCAGTCCATTCCAGAATCAGCCCCCGAGCATCAATGTTCTCGGTAAAGCCCGTCCGGTAGCCCAGTGTGTGACCCGCCTGATAGGCCTTGAGCTGCAGCAGACGCCAACTCTCGTCGCTACCCAGACGCCACGTGCTGCCATCAACGAAACGGACCAGGAGCTCAAAGATGAACCCTGCACGGCCGTCGCCACTGACCCAGACGTAGTTGCTCAAGTCTTGGTAGTAGGCATGGGCAGCGAGGCACATCGCCTGCCCGGGCCGCCAGTAATCGGTCAAGTCAAAGCCATTGTAGTTATACTCACGATCCGGATAGCTGGGGCCCGGCCCCTGCCCCACAAAGCAACCATTCACATAGAATTTGTAGTAATCATCTGCCGAGACGAAAGCATAGACCTCCTGCACTGCCTTGGAAGGTGCCCGAAACTGTCGGCGCAAAAGCACATGCTGGTTGGCCGTCACCTCGGGCGCCCAGATCCACTGGGCCTGCCACTCGTCCCACAGCCCACACACAAAGCTCGCTGGCGAGGAGTAGTCTGAGACGAATCCGCCATCACCCCAGATGCGGACGCGCCAGTAATAGCACCCTGCCGCCTGTAGGGGCTGCCCACCGTAGGCCACATGCAGAGTCTCGCCTGATTCCGCACGGCCACTGTCCCAGATGTCCGGCTGGTCTGCCACCAAGGCTTCGAGCGTAGAGGCCACCTGAATCTGGTACGCCTCTTGACGCCTGCACGCTGGCCGTTGAGGCAGCTGCCACGAAAAAAGCGGTCGCTTTCGCTCCACCCCGATGGGGTTTTGACGCATTTCACACAGAAGCCCTGAAGGAATCGCCAGGCCTCCTTTGTGCTGCCTACAGATCACACCTAGACCCCCTTGGTCAATACTGCCAAGCACGAATCCTGGCTCTCCATTCCACACAGGCGGTACGAGGCCTTCCATTTAGTGGAGTCTTCGCCCTTTCGGCATCGTTAGTGAAACAGCGCGGGGTCCTGAATAGTATGTCGCTCGGTGGAAGGTAACGAATGAGCGCGGCCGAAGTACGCGATTCACCCAAGAGTGTGAGGGCGCAACGATGTTAGGGAGAGAGTGAGCAGACCATGAGCATTCGTCGTACGGCGAAAGACACGATCACTGCAATAGATATGAACGTGGGGGACACTTTGTATTTCACACTGCGTAGCGGCGATGTACGTGTATTCACGCTGCTGGGGACGCACGCGCGCCTAATCTACACGAATCTAGACCGCGTAAAGGACGGGCGGCCAGGCGGCGCTACGATACTGCATTTCAGCTGTGAAGCACGCGTCGACGGTCACGTCATCACACTCGAGCGCTTTATTGGTTCACAAGAGAGCTTCTATGTACCCTATGTGATCAATGGAGTGAGAATCTGGTTCGACGCGGTTGCAGAAATATTCGAGTTTCTCAACGAAGACCATGGTCTCTGCCGGCCATCCAAACAGGCCAGGTTTGCCATAAGTGACGCAAAAGATCGGATCTGCCCCGATGTCTTGAGGACCTGGTGTCCCCTGCCCTCAAATACGTTGGATATCTCTGACTGCTATAACGGAGATGATTGCTGGCTTGGGCCGTATTTCGGTGCCGACGCCCATGGCGGCTTAGATGTCAACCATCCAAAGGGAACACCCATCTGGGCACCGATAGCTATCGACGATCACTACCTTTTCGAGAGCCTCGAGGCTGGACATAACAACAATCGGTGGCGCGGAATCCGCCAGTGGCCAGATGGGGATGTTTGGATCCTCCAAAACCATCACATCCTAAATTTGCTGGTCCCCGAACATACCCCAATTCCATCGGGTGCGCTGTACGCCCAAGCGGCGGGTGTACACGTCGGGTCACATGAGCATTCTCATTTTGCCTTCCGCGTTCAATGTGCTCAAACCAAAGAGCAAGTGCTTCTGGATCCCTGGATCCTTTTCTGGCAGACATTCGAGGATCGACGCCAGAGAAGAGGAGAGATTCGCGCCGAAGTGCGCCCACTGCAGCCTGCAAGAGTAGGGCAACCGATCTCTTTTGGTAGCGAGGGATCCTCTCCGGGCCCCAATGGCACCGACTTAGTCTACTACTGGACGTTTGGGGACGGTGGGTGGTCAAATGCTCCGAACCCGACTCATGTGTACGCCAAGCCAGGAATGTATGCAGTTACCCTCACGGTAGATGATGGTAGTGAACGACACTCGTGTGCCCAGCACCTCACTATAGACGGTGAGGAGCTGGACTCCCCTTGCTTCGGGCTCGCTGCCCCTGACGAGATCACGTTTGACCAGCGTCGTCTCAGTGTGCAAGACATATACGGAGAACCTGTGCGCTTCCTCCCTCATACGCTTTACCTCGTCGCTCGCCCGACGAGACCGAAACCGAGTATGCGCGTGATCCACGTACACAATGTGGGAAAGGGTGAGTTGCCTCCTGTTGAGATCTCCGAGATTCGGTACTCAAGGGGTTCGGGCTGGCTCACTGTGGAGTTAGCAGGAGAAGGAGACGGACAGACCCTACGGGTCCAGGCAGACGCCACAGGACTCAGCCCGGGTGAGTATGTGGCTACAGTCGAAGTGATATGTCCAGGAGCGGTAAACGAGGTCCAGGGTTTCTTGGTGCGCCTTCTCGTGCCAGCTCAGCAGCCTCTTCACCGAGAACTAGGCAACCTAAAAAGGGTTGTCGTTGATGATAGTGACATAGGCTTTTACCGCTCTCCGTATTTCTGGGTCGGTCACAGGGTACACCGAGTCGAAAAGAGGGGTTTCCGAGGGTTCTCGCTTACCAACGGGGGGCGAGCGACTCCCGGGGAGTATGCTCGGTTCACGCCTGACCTGGCAACTGGTGAGTACCGAGTCGAGCTACACGACGAGACGCCCTTTGAAGGAGACCCTGGATTCTTCGTTCGTGTACGGCACAGTCTTGGAGATGACACGATCTGGATCGAACCCGCGAAGTCCCGGACAGTAGGGGTATTTCACTTCGATGAAGGGACCGATGGCTTCGTGGAGATCCTGGCCGAGGATTCCCGCGGCCACGTCATTGCCGATGCCGTCTCCTTCATGCGCGTCGATCAGGAAACCTAGTTGAGTCCAACTTGCCGGGCAGTCAGCCGACAGTGGAGAAGGGCGATTCCCCACCCTTCTCCACACACCTGGCTTCTTCGTGACGCGCTTGGGCAATCGGCTTATTGTTCAGGCTGCTGGGGCTGATCGGACGAGCCGCAACCGGAGCGGACGCTGCAACTGGCACAGTCTCCGCACCCCGAGCCTCCCCTGATAAGGCGTACTATCCCGTAGAAGGCCAGTACTCCAACACCTATGACGAACACAGCACTCAACGCCATGCGCCCCACTCCCCTTCGAGAGTTAGGCGTGCCTAACTCTCCGTCGCGCTTATTCTAACCAGACCGTCCGTCCGTGTCAAGAGGTGACGAAGTCGTTGTGGCACAGTGTCTTGTTCGGAGCGGACAGGGATGGAACTGCTGCGCAGCGAAGCATACCCATCATCACGGCATGGGCTTCCCCTTTCCCTGGCAGCCAAAGGAGACTCGCACATGGGCCCCCCACTGGCAGAAGCGACCTCGATCCAGCTTGTGGCTGTTCAAATGCGTCTTGACATCAACGACTTCTGGACGCGCAGCGGCTTTGAAATGAAGATCCGCCGACTGATGGAACAGGTAGCCGCGCAGACCGATCGGCACCTACCAGCGCTCGTCGTGTTTCCAGAGGACGTCGGACTGCTGTTAGTGGCCCAAGGAATGCAGCGGCATCTGACAGGAGTCCGTTCGATCGACACCGCACTGAAAACAGCCATCAAGACGCATCTTCTGCCACTGGCCGTGACAAGGTCACTACACAGGCTGGCTTGGGTACCTGCACTCTTTTTTCACAGAAACCAGATCATTGCCGAGACCTACTTCGACGTCTTTGCCCACTTGGCTCGGGAGTACCAGGTGTATCTCGTCGCCGGATCGGTTGTGTTGCCTCCCTATGCGCTAACTGACGGCCAGGTCCAGTGGCGCGCAGGTCCGATAGAACACCGTATGTATAACACCTCGTACTTCTTTGGGCCTGATGGGAGAGTAGTTGGCCGACAGGACAAAGTCTTTCTAATCGACCTGGAAAAAGAGGGTGCCTTGCACCTCAACGCTGGTGCCCTCGAGTCGCTAAGAGCGTTCGAGACCCCGTTGGGAAGGGTAGGCATCGCCATCTGCTTTGATGCCTTTCAGAACGAAGTGATTGATGCCTTGTCGAGACAGCGAGCGCAGATTCTCGTGCAACCTTCAGCCAACGTCGGACGCTGGAATGCTGAACAGCAGGTCGACTGGCTCCGGAGCAGCTACCAGCGGACCTTCACCGAGGGACGCTTTGAATACGCCGTCAATCCAATGCTGAATGGACCGCTATGGGATATCGGCTTCTTTGGCCAATCGAGTATCGTCGCCAAAGAACCCAACGGGCTGCCAGCCGCTGGACCACGTGGGGTGGGGTATCAGGATCTGGAACCTGCCAAAGGCTTCATTCGCGTCGCTTCTTCCGACCGCAGTGAGGAGATCCTGGTAGCGGCAGTGCCTCACCCCCATGCTCAAGGAGATCCAAATAGAACGGGATGTGGCAAGTGATGAAGTCGAAACTGAAGAAGGCGTTGTGCTGCACAGTGATGGTCTCTGTCATATGGGTGTGTGTGTCGATGCTAGCCCAAGTTGCGACCGCCGAGGATTTCGCTTGGCTTGAATCTGAGAAGCTCAGAGCGGCATACTTCTATGAAGACGCTGCGTTCGAGCATCTCGACCAGCTCCGAGCCGCAGGGTTCAATGCGGCATTCGTCAAGTTCAGGGGCATAGATAATGCCGCCACGAGCTCCATCCGCGAACGTCTTGAGGAGCTTATGCGGCAGCAACAAGGCCTACCCCCTCTGAGACCTCATAAGCCCAGCATCGACCTCGACCGGATCCGCGCCTGGGCGAAGCACGCTGAGGCTGCCGGACTGCGCTTCTTCCCCGTGATAGATTTCGCTGGGGTGACTGAAGCGCGGGTGTTTGGGGGCATCATCAAACCGACCGTCTTACGAGACGGCAGCGCGCGACCCAAAGCACCTAGTCCCATTGACCCTACCTACTGGGAACAGGCAGTCAAAGAACGCTTGCTCGGAGTCGCCGAGTTGGCCAGGGAGACGCCCATCGAAGGTGTTTTGGTCGACTTTGAGCTGTATGCAGCCACTCCCAGCGGCCTCAGCACCTACAACGATGAGACCCACTATGGCGACGATGCGTTCAGTGGCTTCCTGGAGAGCCAAGGTCTGTCTCAGGTTGAACTCCCGGCTACCCAACGGTATGCATGGCTTGATGATCGCAGTCTTCTCACCTCCTATCGCGGCTACCTTGCCACAAGAGTTCGTACCATGGCCACCGAAATCCGTGAAGCCGTAGAGACGGTGAACCCCCGCATGAAGCTGGGTCTTCTCCCCTACGCCTTCGTGTCATCGCCGACCGGACTACAAGGCGGCTGGTTCACTCAGGCGGTGGCTGCTGGATGGGGCACAGCCGCACGGCCTGTCCTGGCGCTCAGTGAGTACAGCTTCAACCTGGGCTATACGGAGGCCATCGCTGCACAAAAGGCCAGCTTCGAGCGAGATGAGCTTCACGCAGTATTCGTGCCAGGTATCAAGCTGGGCATGTTCTTGCCCGAATACATAGGTGCGAACTGCTACCATATGGCGCTAGAGACCGACGGGTATTGGATCTTCACCAGCTACAGCCTGGCTACCGCTCCGCACCTGCTCAAGGACGTCTACCGTATTCCCGGATCGTCCGATGCCTACTGGCAAGCGTTTGAGCATGTGAATGCTGAGATCCATCGCAGCCTACAGCAGGGACCCTCCTACAAGACTGACCTCGTGCTACGCCCGCAGGCTTTTGCTATCGACGCCAGGGAAAACGGTGGGATTCCCCATCTCGTGCCCTATGACCATACAGACAAGCCGCTGCAAGCTGCTGTCGCTGGAAAACCTTCGCAGTTGCGCCGAGCTTCTCAGTGGTTCATCTATGTGGCTGAAGGGGAGAAGCTCCACCTGGAGCTACAGCGCATACAGATCGGAGCCTTCCGAGACGCTGTCACCTACCTCGTTGAGGGACCCAGCGGCATCGTGATGGCCCGAGGCGAACTGACGAGAGGCGACAACGAAACCCAGCAGATCAGCATAGCCGTTCCAGCGGGAGTCTACAGCGTACGCATTGAGGCCGGCTCAGGAGCTGTTTCGCTGGCGTCCAGCAATCGACATGTGGTGACCGAAGCAAGCCAGAAGAGCCCGATGAACATTATCGGGCGAGTGCGACCGCTCACTTTCTACGTGCCAGAACAGACAACCAGCTTTAACCTGCACCTGAAGGCTTCGGCGCGGGAGACAGTACGGCTAGTCATGCATGATCCGCAAGGCGACACAGTCATTGACGATGTGTTCGACCGTGAAGTCACTGTCAACTTCGATGCCTCTGGCCGAGCTGGTATCTGGAACCTGCAGCTACTACGCGCTCCCGTGGGGATCTTTGAGGATGTCGAGCAGATCTATCTCGAGGGCGTGCCACCTTATTTTAGCGAAGCTGCAGAGCGGCTGCTCGTGCCTTCTGAGAACCCACATTAACGCGAAGTCAGCAGTGGCGGGCTCTCCCCCGCCACTGCTTGACTCTCAGTCTTGCCTATCTCTCACCCATTAGCTGCTTTCCCAAAGCGATGCCCGCCTCGATGATGGCTTCGCCTGTGCCCGGACAGAGGCGAGTCGAGCGAGGCTCGTATCCGCCCTCCTCATAGGCCTTCGCAGTAGGCACGTAACCTAGATAACCGTTTGACAGGTTGGCCACCATGCCAAAGGTGTTGGGGAAAGCCTCTTTGAAGTCGATGCCCAGCTGGGTAAACATCTCTCCAGGGCCGCTCGTGATAAGCGCTGGACCAATACGCAAACAGATGACCTCTTGCATGAAGCTATCGGGTTGGCTGCCATGGTACTCTGCCCACTCCGGATTGACTTCGGCAACTCGCCTCTCCATGCGACCCACCTTGGGATCATTAAGGGCTTGATGACTCTTCTCAAGGAACTCTGCAAGAGGCATGCGCTCAAGAGCTACTTCCGTGGAGGCTGCCCCCACCTGGTCGCAAGCCTCGGGGCTCAGGCTCACGGCCACACGCACCGTCTCACCAGCCAACCCCAGACCAATCTCTTCCGTGTAGCCTGGCCAACGGCGAGGACGTCCAGGATCACTGACGTTAAACTGGTTAATGTCTCCGCTAGCACCGTTCACCACGACCACACCAAACGGCCGGGCGCTGCCCTTGGGCTGCATCGCACAGCGAATCTTCTCGGCAGCCACGCCTACCCAATCAGCTGAGAAAAGCTTGCCTCCCACGGTATCGCAGTGGCAACCGAAATGCGCGAGCACGCCAACAGGAACACCGTCAGGCCCATCAAAACGGAGCACGGTGACATCCGTATCCACCGGGCCTGCTGGCTTCACGATATCCGGGTTGCCAGTGCCGGGGTTCGTGTGAGCGTACCCATTCTTCATGAAGAAGCGCCGGTTGAAAGAGACCCCGGGCAGGGAGCCTCTACCCACACCCAGTGTTACCTCTACCCGGTCGCGAAAGGCGATCTCGATAGCACCAGCGGTCAGACGCGCCCAGGTTTTCATGTACTCCTCATCCCTACGAAATCCTGGCCGTCTGTGGACTACTGGTCCTGTATGGGTATGACTGGCCGCGATGAGAACATGCGACTCCGGAATGCCTACCCGTGCTTGCACCTGCTGCTTCACAGCCTGGATGTCTTCCGGCAACATGGCAATGAGATCGGTAACTGCAACGGCGACATGCGTGTCACCTTGGGATACCACCAGTGCTCTCGAGTGCAAATCGTCTTTGATTCCCTCAGCTAACCGCTCTGCGAAGTACCCCGCCATGCCCGTCCCCATGGGAGGCGTGATGACCACTTCGCCAAAACCAGCCTGCATTTTCACCCACCTGCCTTCAGTAATTCGTGTACGACGACCTGGCAAACAAGCCGCCACCTCAGCTTACCACACTTTGCCATGTGGCTCTGTGAGGGAGCTCTATGCTGGACAGCAATGCTATCTCGCTGCAAAGGGGCCCAGACTTCGTGACTTGACATCCTACATATATCTGAACTATGGTCAAATTGATGAACTCAAAGGGGGTTGTATCACATGAGATCAAGGCGTTGCGGTATTCTGCACCTGATCTTGGCATTGGCAGCATTTGTGGTCGTAGCAGCACAGCCCGTGTACGGAAGGCAGACGCTGCAGATCATGGTGCACGAAGGCGGAGACTACCTTGAGCGGACGAAGCAGTTCTTTGCAGCATTTGAAGGCAGAAACCCCGACATTGAAGTGGAGATCGTGCCCGGCGCTGGAGGGAACTCACCAGAGGAGAAGCTATCCGTCATGGTGGCCGCGGGGATCCCGCCCGACTTGGTGCGCACTTGGAACGCAAAGAAGCTAGGGGCTTCAGGTCTGCTGCAGGATCTCACATCGCGGTTTCAGAAACTGCCCGCAGCGGTGCGCAACGACTTCTGGCCCGTTCTCCTGGACGATCTCAGCTATGAAGGTCGACTATACGCTCTGCCTCTGGGAACTGTGTGCAGCATGTACTACTACAATAAGCAGCTATTTGATGAGAAGGGCGTGCCAGCCCCTAACCCCAACTGGAGCTGGGAGCGAGAGGGAATCAGCGAGCTCAAGAAGCTGAGTGTCGACCTTAACGGCGACGGCGTCCCCGACCAATGGGGTCTGGGCGCCGTGGATGGCGGTGCAGGCAATGAACTCTATCCCTTCATCTACTCCGCGGGTGGCGGCCCGCTTTTCAATGAAGACGGACGCAAGTTCCTGGGTAACAACCCCGCCACTCGTGATGCCTTGCAGTTCCTTCAGGATCTGGCCCAGGTCCATCGCGTCATGAATCCGATCGTTGGCGGTTGGGGCGAGTTTGCCCAACAGCGTGCAGCCTCGCTGCTGTGGGGGAGTTTCATGGCGGGCTATTTCCCTGCCTATGAGAATTTGGACTGGGATTTCGCCCTACGGCCAACCTTCCATGGTAACCGAGCGAGCAACGTCTGGGCAGAGACTCCCTACGGCATTTCTTCTGGTGCCAAGAGGGCTGACCTGGCCTGGCGGGCCTTGGAGTATATCGCCAGCGTTGAAGGTCAGCAGCTATCGATCAAGCTCGGGTGGGCCATCCCGCCAGCACGCAGGAGCGTAACAGTAGGCGCCTTCTTGCAGCACTTCAGTGACAAGGAAGTTCAGGTTGTCGCAGAGATGCTCTCCCTGCCGCTGAATCAGCCTCTGCCGCGCCAAGCTCCCTCAGGCTGGCAAACCAGCATTTGGTGGCCATCCGTTGTCGTACCCGTCTACCGCGGTGAAAAGGCACCCGGTCAAGCAATAGACGAAGTGGCACCCAGAATCGCCGCCTTGGCAGAGAGTCAGTAGCTCTGACAGGAGTTGGGTGCCTTCTGGTACCCAACTCCCTCTGCAATCCCGTCAGACGACAGTCCACCACGAACTCTCGAGGGATCTGTCAGCTATGTACTGACTCCCATCATACGTTGATCCGAGCACTCACTTGCTATACCAATACTCATCGAGAAGGGGCTGAATAAGCCGTCGCGCCTCCTCCATGGCGACCACAGAGCCCTTCCTACCGTAAACAACGTCCGTAAGCGCCGAAGCATGTATGTCCATGAGCTGCCGAGAGATGGGCAGCATCTGCACAGAGGCGGCCATAGACATGGCATTGGCTAGGGCCAGAATGTCCTTGTTGATCTTTCTATACTCTGGATTGCTATTGAATGCCACAAGAGGGGCTAATCGGCCCTGTCGCAGAAGAAAGTCACCAATGGTGTCCCGGCGAGTGCCGAGCCATCTTAGTAGCAACCACGCTTCATCAGCGTGAGACCCCTTGGGGATCACATAGTGCCAAGTGCCAATATGGGCCCCCGCGTAGGGAACACTGGCATTCAGGCGCGGCCGAGGTCCTACGGCGAAGTTGAAACCCTCTTGGCTCGCGATGTACGACCACTCCCAGGCACCTGTTTGGTACATCGCCGCCTTGCCGTTGAGGAAATTGGCGCGACCTGCACGCACATCACCTGGGCTGCGGTGCCACGACAAGTTGATCTGAGAAAGCTTCTCCACCACCTCCAGCGCAGCACCCTGGTGGAAAGCTGGCGCCCGTAGGTCTTTGGTGAGGAACTCTCCGTTAGCAGCGTAGAGCCAGGCAACGTTGTTGTAGTCGCCCGTTGTTGCCAAGCACCCTGGTGACACGACGATAGATCCGTCCGCGTCATAGCGAACCAGTTTCAGCCCCGCCTCATGCAATTGATCCAGTGTCTCCGGAGGTTTCGCAGCATTAAGCCCTGCAGCATTGAACAGGTCGACGTTGCGGTAGAAAATGGTGTTGGCATCGCCGCCCGCTCGTACAGGCAGACCGTACTGCTGACCGTTCCATCTTCCGGATGCGAGCTCAGATTCATACCAAAGACTGGGCTCGAGCTTATCACGAGTTAGATACTGATCAATCGGTAGGAGCATACCTTTGTCAGCGAAACCGACGAGATCAAAGGTCTGAAACATGATAAGATTGGGGGCCACTCCACCAGCATAGGCCACGACAAACTTCTGAATAAGGTCGTTCGCCCCGCAGCCCATTGTCCGTACAGCCACTGAGACATGCGGATATGCTTTTTCGAACTCCTCGATGTAGCCCTTGATCCAATCGGTGCGGTGCCCTCCCCAACACTCCCAGAACTCGAGTTCTACCGGTGCCGCAGTTCCTCCGAGTGTATAGGCATACAAGGCTGTAGCGATCACCAGAAGGCAGATCAAGTGAAGCTTCGAAGAGCGTGTGACGATGCGTTCCCGTCCAGAACATGCCATCTGTCTTCCTCCTTGTACCGATGCTCGTCTCTAGTTTACTTCTAGGAATGTGCAGTTCTGCTCAGCCAATGCTTGGTGCAGAATCGGTACCGGCAGATCGCGAGCTGCCAGTTCCCTCTTCACGCACAGCGCGGCCGCTGTTCCCGCGGCCTGTCCAAACTGCATGCAGTTCACCATCACGCGTGTGGCTCCATGGGAGGCATGCGTAGTGGAGATGCAGCGCCCAGCCACCAACAGGTTGCTACGGTTCTTCGGCACCAGGCAACGGTAGGGCACCTGATAGCACACCGTGTCACGGGGCTGTCCGTCGCTGGTCCAATGGCCGCGCCGCCAAGAACCATCCTCCAGCGCCTCGCGCATACTGCCGTCGATCTCCTTGAAGAGAATGCCCCGCCGGAGAGGATGATGGATGTCAATTGGATACGTCCCTTGAGCGATCACGTCAGGGAAGCGAACTCCCTCAAGGACCTCTTCCTCTTGTAGCACGTGCTCACCGACAATGCGTCGTGTCTCACGGATGCCAATCTGCGAAGCGATGTCGACGACATACGCGTCTTCGAAGCCGGGGACGTGTGTCCGCAGCTGTGTCAGGACCCACTGCAGCTGGCGCCGCCCCTCCATTTCGGCTCGGGTAAGACTCCAACCATCCGAACCGTCGACTTCCGTGACACGTACACCAGCCAGCATCAGCTCGTCTTCTCGGAACAGATTCGGAGCGCTCCATAGGAAGTTGGGGTACTCCTGGTCGTTGTAATCCATACGTTTGTTGAGAGCCTTGGCCACCAGGCCCTTCTGGAACCCCTCACGCTGGGCGCGCTCTACATCGATCCCACCTACCCGGAAGCACAGCGAAGGGGGCTGCATGAGTCCTTGCGCATCACCCTTTTTGCACGGCACACCTGCGCGAGCGGCGACATCTGCATCACCAGTAGCGTCAATGATGAAGCGAGCACGGATCGCTTGGCGACCAGACTTGTTCTGGATGATCACCGTGTCAATGCGGCCATCGTCTAGCAGAACGTCGCTCGCCCACGTGTGCACAAGAGGTGTCACCTTGGCATCAAGAATCAACTCATCAAAGGCAAGCTTGGCCTGCTCTGTATCGATGGTGAAGTAACCCCGTCCATCGGGCCGGGAATTGCGCACAGCCTCGCGACGAGCAAGCCGCTCAACGAGCTCTTCGGGCAGGCCCCGAATCACCTGCGTCTCATAATCCATGCCATAGAGCTTATGCCAGATGACAACCAGACCCGCTGTGGCCATGCCACCAAAGAAACCATGCCGCTCAACGAGCATGACGTCGGCACCGAGCCTTGCTGCTGCAACAGCGGCACATACACCCGCAGGACCACCCCCACACACCAACACATCGACCTCATGAACGACTGGTATTCGTTCCGCTGGCACAACCACAGATAAACCCGCTGAATTCACTGTCATTCCCACTCTCCATCCCAGATTCGGTCGCCTATGCTATGCTCTGACACTGTGGTCAGCACGCTACCATCGCTGATACCGTACACAATCAACGAACTATCGGAACCGGGCAGACGAATGCTGGCTATCTCATTTGCACAGCCAGCATTGCGTAGACTTGAGGTGTTGTTGATCGGCAGCACGGCCTCCTAGCAGCAGCCTTCACTGACATGGTGCCTTTGAGTGGAATGCCCTACGTGGGCGATTCTTGGACAAGGGCCACTGCTTCATCAGCGACAGCGGCACCTACATTGGCAGAGTAGTGTGGACGCCCCGTGAGTCCCGGTACAGTTATGGCTGCATATCCCCTTCGCTCATAGTCACTGGGGTCAGGGATATAGCCCCAGAAATCGTTGCTGTAGCCCACCACCCATAGGTTGTCTCCCAGCGTCCGCTGGCGAATCTCCTGCGCCACCGCGGAAAACATCTCAGCACCATGGAACAGAATGCGCAATGGCCCAAGCTGGATACACTGGATCTCGCTAGACCACCCTGCGGGAACTGGCTTCCCATAGTAATCCTGCCTCCATTGGGCAAGGACCTCCGACCAGAAGCGCTTGGCTCCCTGCGTCGCCACTGTTGGGTTCCTATGGAAAGCCTCCTCAGACTTCTGCAGAGTGTCTTTCATCTGACTCTCTGTCATCACACTCACATCCACGGGTAGCGAGATCAGACGAGACGAAGAGGCCACACTGGGAGCGTCCAGGACTTGGCGCTTGGCCCATAGCTGCATGACGCCACCCGCTACGGCACTGCCCACAGCTGCGGCCCGATCTTCATGTGGCATGGGCTGTGGAAGGGGTGCTGGGTTTAGGTCGCCGCAAGCCCCCTGCAGATAAAGCACTGGCACATCTGGCCATTGCCTCTTCAGGCAGTCTCTCATCTCTCCAACCCAATCAGCGGAAGCATGCGTGTGTTCGCCCCTGAAAACCACAGCATGACAGGAGAACCTCGTGAGGATGCCTGCCAGGGCGCCTGAAGACTCGTGGACGAACAGGCACTGCTGGACATCGTCAATGGGGCCGCCCGAACGCGCTCGATTGAAGGCGACTCCAGGTAGTGTCCCGCTTGCTGCAGAAAGCACTGCTGGGCGTAGCCTCTGCCATGCTAGTAGCCCAACCTGCACCAAGCGGCGTTCAAAGAACGATACGTATTCCGGAGACACCTCACCGCAACCGCGTAGGAAGAAGGTCGCTGGTCCACAATGGGTGTGGGTGGCGCACAAGGCTATAGCGCTTGTCGGTAGCCCCGTCGCGTGGCTCAGCTCAGTGCGCACCCTATTGGCGGAGTCGCGGTCATAGCCGCATACATCTGCACTGATAATCAACGCTCCGCACTGTCCTACACGAAAGGCGGCGGCTTGAGCGAGTAGGAACGAGTGTACATTGTCAGTTTTTCGTCCTAGGTAAAACCCGTACCCTGATAGCTCAACTCCCATCCAAGGAGTGATGTCAATGTGGGCGAACCCGGCTTGCCATTCGGACGACACGAGCAGCTTCCCCCTCTTCTATCTCGTCAGTTCCACATCGATAGCGTGCTCAGCACGCATGAGAGCCTCTGGGATGGCTATCGTGCCATCGAGTCCCTGCATAAGCTGCGTACCAGCGGGCGTTTGGAAATCACTGAAGCGTTTGTGCTTGATACCCAGCAGCAGTAGAGGTGAGTAGACACGACTCATCATTTCCTTCGTGAAAGGCGATCGCTGGAGGTCAGGGTCCGCAAAAAGCGAGTGCCGAATTGGCAGCATGCCACGCACCATGAGATACTGCTTGAGGTTTCTGGGCTGCACAAAGGATTCAATAACCCTCCACGCCTCATCCGGGTGCTTGCTGGAGGAGACGATCATGAGGTTGGCAGCCATGAAGTTCAGGTTGTCCCTACCCTGAACAGGACCCGGGTACCTGAAAAAACCGAGCGTATCGCTCTCTGCCACTTCGGGCCGGGCCTTGATCAGATCCTGCCAGTTAGCTCCGCTCCACGCGTAGAACATGCCACCCTTCCCGTCGACCAAAGCTACGTCACTAGCTGCCTGCCCTTGCTGCATGTCTCCCATCTGCCAAAGCTCATGGAGGTAGTCCATAGCACGAATACCCTCTGCGTGATTCAACCTGGCCTTGGTATCCATCTCGGCGAGAAGAGTCGTGTCGAGCTGTCGCAGCAGGGTTTCCAGCATGGCCAGCATCCACTGGCTAGACCGCCAGGTCCGCCAACCCCAGCGCTCTACAGTCCCATCACTACCCAAGCGAGTAAGGCGACGAGCAGCCCCCAGCATTTCGTTCCAGTCCTTGGGCGGCTCCATCATCCCGGCTTCGGCAAAGACGATGCGATTCCACAGCACGCCCCACGGCCAGACCATGAACGGCATGGCCTGCAACTCACCTTCGTAGGTCATGGCGTCGATCACGTCAGGCAGGAAGTCATTGCGATTTGGCATTCTATTGAAGAAACGGTTTAGGGGCAGAGTGAGTCCGATCTCCGCCCAGTTGCCTATACGGGTGTCAACGACATAGGAGACGTCAGGGCCCACACCCGCTGCCACGGTGACCATCAGCTTCTCGTTCGGATTGGGTGTCTGTGTTTCGACGGTGAGTTGGATGTCGGGGTTCTCTTTTTCAAACTGCACCGCCCACTCCTTGACCCACGCTTCGGCAGGGCCTTGCCAATGCATCCACCACGTGATCGGCGTTTTTGCCAGCGACGATGAACCAAGCACAGCCAGGCAACAGACGCAGACGAGCATTGATCTCAACGGCCACCTCACGACACTACCCCCTATCGCCATTTGACCATTCGGAACACGAACCTTCGCTCTATCACTCGACCAAGACCCCACCCACGGTACTCAACAACTGTCTCTAGGAGTGATTGCACTGCTAACAATCACACGTCTTTCTTCTTTTCTGAAGCTGAAGGTCCTTCCTCGCCGCGCAGGAACCTCTCATACAAGATGCGCAGGAGTCAGCACGGGCGACGCCAAATGCACATGAGAAGTGCTCATGCCGATGACGTAACCGCAAAGCACCGAGGAGGTCGTGCCATGCCATCCTACGACAACGGTCTGCACGAGAGGCCAGAAGTGATCGAGCGAGTGATGAATGACAAGCAGCGGCTAGTCAAAACGGAAACGGAGGATTTCCTCAGATCGCTGGCCGCACAGTGGATCGACTCTGGGCAGAGGTTGTGGAACCGTGACTACAGCTCACCGGAGAGATACCTCACGTCCGTAGAACCAAACCGAGACCGCTGGCTGGCAGCAGTCGGAGATCCCTCAAGTCTTGAGTTACCAGCACCCCAGGGCGAAGTCACCTGGGAGCCATTCATTGAGGACGACGAGGTGATCGCCCAATGGCTGATTCTGCCAGTCGCTGGTAGCTTGCGGGCACATGGTGTACTGGCCCTCCCCAAGGGTGCTTCAGGCAAAGTGCCTTTGGTTATAGCTCAACATGGCATCGGGAGCTCGCCCGAAACAGTGATGGGGCTTACAGGTAGCAATGGGGCCTACCATTCGTACGGCCGCCAACTACTGAGGCATGGTTTCGCTGTTTTGGCCCCCAGGAATGTCTGTGGCGCACCGCCGCGCAATCGTCTGGAACGTCTCTGCAAGATGCTCGGCATCACCTTGTGGGGGCTCGAGATATTCAAGATCCGTCGCCTGCTCGACACAGTCTTGGCGATGCCCGAAATCGATGCGAACCGTGTCGGCATGTGGGGCATAAGTCTCGGTGGTGCCTACACGATGTTCACTGTGCCGCTTGAACCACGTATCGGGGCGGCAATCTGTTGCGCTTGGTTTAACGATCGCTACAGGAAAATGGTAGTCGACGATCCGCGTTACAGCTGCTTTCTATCGGTCGATACGGAGTACGTATTCATCCCGCGCTGGCTAGCCGAATTCCATGATGAGAATCTGGCCTCCCTGGTATGCCCAAGGCCCTTGCAGGTACAGGCCGGCAAGGCCGATAGCATTGCCTGGTGGCCATATGCGATTGAGACTTTTAACCGGGCACGTGAGCACTATAGCCGACTAGGCATACCCGAGGCCATCGAACTGGATCTGCATGAAGGCGGACACGAAACCCGGGTGGATACGGGAATAGCCTTTCTTGAGCGTTGGCTGAAGAGCTAGAAGAAGCCTAAATCAGCGATTTCCGTGCGGTAACCGCATCAGGTCTAGCAGTTGCGCAGTCGCCGCCACGCTGCAGCTAGCCTCTCCACGATCTCATGGTTCTGCACAAGAAGCTCCTGCTGGTCTAGATTCTTCGAAGCGCGGGGACCGTAGACCTCCATCGTGTAATAGCCTGAGTAGCCGCACGCAGATAGCGAGCCCATGATCTGATCCCAGTTTAGTGCACCATCTCCGGGTACCGCATGCAGGTGCTTCTGGCCTTCATCATCTGCGAGATGCACGGCCCATAGCTGCGAGCCGGCCTGTTCGATTTGCGCAGCCGCGTCGAGGCCGTTGTAGCTCGCATGCACAGTATCCACACACAGTCCCAGATGATCGCATTGCAGGCGCTCGATCACCTGCTGCAGCTCGCTGATGTTACCACCCGCACGCAAGTCACGTGTCGGCTGGTTCTCTAGAGCCAAGCGCACGTCCAGCGCTGTAGCCAGATCCCCTAGTTCCGCTAGGCTTCTGGTGCTTTGTCGGTTTCTTCTTTCCCAGTCAGCCACATCGACAGCCACTGCGTAGCTATTCGGGTGTATCACCAGCAGACTCACGTCTTGCTCGGCGCAGCTTTCCAGATAAGACGCCAGAAGGCTACACACATCACGCCGCGTACGCTCATCTGGATGACTGATATCCAGACCGATAAACGGAAGATGCACAGAAGTGACTTTGATCTGCTCGCTGGCGGCCGCTTGCACCGCTGTGGCAACGCTAGCAGGTTCTGAAAGATGCTGGTAGCCTAACTCCACACACGTAAAGCCACCACTGCGAATCACGCCTAGGGCTTCCTTCAATGGCAACGCACGAGCAATGGCGGTCGACACAGCCGCCGCTTGCACTTCTCGACACGCTGAGACAGATATGCTTCTCACCCCGTTCCAGTACTACGAGTCAGTGCCATGGAAAAGCTTGTCGCCTGTACACCTGCTTCCCCCAGTCCAGGTCTTGGCGCATAAGGAAGGCCCCTCCTCCACGCCAGTGGCCGCCCGCGAGCAGATGGTCAATCAGCGCCCGGCGCAGCGTGGTGTCCCGCGGCGCACGAGTGAGATCATCGGGAACGTAGCCGAAAACCCGTCGTAGTGCCTCCTGGCCCCCCGATCTGATGGGCAACAGGTAGAACTCGGAAAGGAAGCGGACTAAGTTCGCATTGGGAGGGAGTAGTGTCTCTAGTTGCAGGTCCAGAAGCCATGAACCAGCAGCGTAGGCACGGAAATCGAACTCCGGAAAGTGCCGAGGAAAAAAGACCAGCGAGTGCTGAAATGACTCACCACATTGGTCGAAATCAAGTCTGCTACCCGCAGGGATGTGAAGCTGTAGCACCGCGTCCCCCGGTGCCAACACTTGTTCCCATTCCTTCCAGGGCAGCCAAACCTCGTCACATAGAGCACGACCCACTGGAAGTATGGGATTGCCTCGCACCCCGTCTTCCTTGAGCTCCAGTGAGGATTCCCAAACACCGATGGTCTCTGTCACCCCACCAGCACCGTTTCTCTGGCCATCCCTGCGATAGCTCAGCCCGCCCTCAGATAGGGCCACCACTGTTCCCTGCTGGCGATGCCGGAAGGCACGCACGTGGCCGTGATAGGAGCCTAGTTGAAACTGCAGCCGTCCCAGTTGGAAGATCTCGCACCGCAGATGGTTGGTCAGCCAGTTAAGGTTGCCTAGTGCGAGACCCCATGTGCCGTGCCTCTCATGATGCACCACTGCCCAGCGCCCTACATCGGCCAAGGTATCGCTGACCACGTTGCCTGGAATCGAGTGCCGCGTGTAAAGATCCCGAACGTGGGGGATCCCAGCAAGCACCGTGAGCAGGTAGAATTCCTCCGACTCCCCAGGCAGAACATGGGCCACAGAGGGCCAATCAGCGATAGCTGAGCGCGGGTAGGCGGTACTGCATAGGCAGTGTTGGAAATGCCATGCGAGAGCGCTGAGCGCTGGGCTCGCCGCCACGTACTGGGCAGTAGCCACCACTGCCTCGACAGCCATCGGAGGCATGTCCGCTTGACGACATGCATCTGCCAGGTAGGCTGGCCGCAGAAAGAAGAGGTCACCCGCGGGCAGTGATGCCTGCGAGCCCTCCCACTCTCGAGACAAGATATCTTGGCTCTGATCCAGCTGCAGAGATGCAACTACGTCAACCAACTGCACATTCTCTACCTCCCAGCATAGAGCTGCTTGACGCGGTACGATGCGGCAAGGCTTGTAACCTAGCTGCATCGCGCCCGCCAATCACGTACAGTGGTTCTCGGTCTTGGCACAGATACCTGCGACAAAGACGGCTCCTAGAGCCTGCTCTAACGCAGTGCGCACCGCTGGTGAGTTGAACGTTGCCTGGACAGGCTGCATCGGTCGCTTTCTACCAAATCACGGGATGTAACCGGCCTGTGCACCGACCCGCCACGGTGATCCCGCGCCAACGAGTGCCTTGTCTACACAGATGCCGTGCGCACCTTGCCGTGGTGCTAGCTTCAGTGAAGCAGATAGGGCTGCGCTAGCTCACAGTGGGCTCATGCCGATTCTCGTCATGAGTCAAGTGGGGGTCGGTTACATCGCCCAAATCGGCAAGAAGGGGGCGATGCTCACTGGTTTCACTTCCGTCAGTCCCGCACCCGGCTGGTGAGTCGGGGCCCGGGGTCGGTTACATCGCCCAAATCGGCAAGAAGGGGGCGATGCTCACTGGTTTCACTTCCGTCAGTCCCGCACCCGGCTGGTGAGTCGGGGCCCGGGGTCGGTTACATCGCCCAAATCGGCAAGAAAGGGGCGATGCTCACTGGTTTCACTTCCGTCAGTCCCGGACCCGGCTGGTGAGTCGGGGCCCGGGGTCGGTTACATCACCCAAATCGGCAAGAAGGGGGCGATGCTCCAGTTTCATCTTCGATCACAGGAGGCCGACCAGGCGACGAGGCAAGTTCTGGGCAAGGCAAGATGGCTATTGAGCGGAACATTGTGATTTCGAGGCGGTTACAGCCGGAAGCGGGGCGCCCGTTGGCGCACCACGGGTCTGCTATTGTCACGACTTGTGCCGAGGGCACCTGGCGAGGGCATAGGGGCACCCGCTCTAGCGAGCGGCAGCGAGAGGTTGCTGAGACCCCCATTGGTGAAGGGGGACAGATGATTCGAGGCTATGGCGCACTCTTGACTGTCGTTGGCTATTCGTTGGCGGCGTCACTGGTGGGCGCCCAGCCACCCTTAGCCGTCTCGCGGTAGAATCGACTCCTCAGATCGAGGTACCTGAGGAGTTTCTTGTTAAGGTCGCTTCGCAACGGCAGCAGTTGGCCAGCCTTGAACTTCATGGTGAGCCAGGACAGGTCCTTGGCATGGATCACAACCAACGTGACGTTGTTCTTCTCACACAATTCACGCTTGGTCTTGTCACGTTCCATCTGCTTAGCCACCACGTCAGCCGAGAACCGTTTGGTAGGGGTGTAGTGTTGTGGCCCGTTAAACTCAAAAGCCACCGCCTCGAGGTCATAGTGGCGGTCGAGCTCCAGTAACATGCCAGTAGCCGGGTTGACGAGAAAACGGGGAGACGCGTTGTCCTTATGGTCATCGGAGTCGAAAATAGCCGATAGGTATTCCTGCATCAAGGCCTGTCCGAAGAACTCAGCCTCGTCGAGTCGCTGCTGCGCCGCTAGCAGTTCATCCATGTACTTGCGGGCGACCGGGTTACAGAGGCTGAAGTAAATGGGAGCCTGCTTGTGCTCTTGCTGCATCTCCAGCCAGCCCAGCTTCGCCAGTTGTCGAGCGGCCCGCTTGACCGTCTTGGCGTCTAGACTCATCATCCGGGACACAGATGCATATGTGAACACGCCCTGCAGATTACGGTAATCCGAGCGTGGCCTGCAGTGCACCATAGACCACCTTGGCCTGAGCACTGACCTCCGTGGCGATGATCAGCTCAGTAGGCATGACCACCCTTGGCCCCGACAGCTCTCTTGCTGGGGCCTGGTTGACGCCTGTGGGCAGATTGTACCAGCCCTCAGTGGTTAGCTTTGCCGTAGCCTTGCGGACGGTGGGTCGGGACAAACCGGTACGAGCAGCCAAGCGAGTGGGCGACAGACGAGCTCGCTGCCCCAATTCAGCGTCGAGTGTGAGGGCCAGCCAGACTACCTTATCCGTCGCTCTTAACTGGCTAGTGAGCAGCAACGAGATCGGCACGCGAACCTCTTCGATATCCAAGGGTGCCACCTCCAGCCAGAATGTCTGTTCGATGCACACCCTTTCGACGTACGTCAGTAAGGTTCCTTCATCAAAAGGTCGATTCAGACAAAACCAGAGGCGGCGTGCACCCAGCTCTTGAAAGCGAGGCGCGATGGCACGTTTTCCGGTCGTGATGGGCGCATCTGGGTAGGACAGTGCTAGCCCGCCGCGGTGACCAGTGCCGTCCTGCCAAAGCAGACCCGTGCACACACCGGTTACATCACCCAATTCGGCAAGAGACGGCCGATGCTCGCCCGACCCTACGGACGGCTCCCCGCCCCGAACACTTGCAGATGCCGGGGCCGCACAAAGACCGCCTCGCCTATCTTGAGCCCTAGACGGCGATAGTGTTCCTTGGTCAGCCGGGCCTCCAACACCTCGCCTGTCGTCTGGCGGCGCAAATCGACGTGCACCACCGGACCCACGCATTGCACGTGTTGCACCACAACCTCCAAGGCATCCCCTGCTGCCTCTCGCCGGAGCTCCATATCGTGAGGGCGCACATAGCCGACTGCCTTTCTCTCTAGGGCGACCTCTCTGAGACTGTCACCGAACTCCCCCTGCTGTCCGTTGAACGCTCCTACATCACCCGCGTCCCAGCAGAAACATCCCTTGTCGACGCGACCGTGAAACAGGTTTACACTGCCCAGAAAGCGGCATACAAAGGGATTCGCCGGATGCTCATACACCTGTTCGGGCGAGCCAATCTGCTCAATGCGGCCTTCATTCATAATCACCACGCGATCTGCCACCTCAAGAGCTTCCTCCTGGTCATGTGTAACAAACAGGCTGGTGATCTGGATCTCATCATGTAGGCGACGTAGCCAACGTCGCAACTCCTGACGCACAGTGGCATCCAACGCCCCAAAGGGCTCATCTAATAAGAGCACCCGGGGTTCGATCGCTAAGGCTCGGGCCAGGGCGACTCGCTGGCGCTGTCCGCCGGAAAGCTGCCACGGGTAACGTTTTGCCATTCCCTCCAGCTGTACCAACTGCAGGAGGCTGTTTACCCGTTGGTTTATCTCGTCCTGCGAGGGTCGGTGTGGGCGTGGTCTCACCCGCAGTCCAAAGGCCACATTCTCAAAGACGCTCATGTGGCGAAAGAGCGCGTAGTGCTGAAAGACGAAGCCCACGCGGCGCTCGCGAGCACTGCGCAGAGTGGCGTCTCGTCCGTCAAACAGAAGAGAGCCAGAGTCTGGGCTCTCCAGGCCAGCGATAATGCGCAACAACGTGGTCTTTCCCGAGCCCGAGGGACCTAGCAAAGCTACTAGCTCCCCTAAGGGTACCCGCATACTTACGTCGTCCAAGGCGGCAAAGCAGCCAAAGCGCTTCGAAATACTGCATACCTCGATGCTCACCGAACAGGCCCCCCACAGTCATATAGATGGCTCTAGCGGTACGAGCGCCTCTCCACAAAGCGTTTGACGGCTAAGGTGACCAAGGCCAGCAGCATAAGCAGTGAAGCCACTGCAAAGGCCGCCGCGAAGCTGTATTCGTTGTAGAGAATCTCCACGTGTAGTGGAAGTGTATTGGTCACCCCTCGAATGTGGCCCGAGACCACGGATACGGCACCAAACTCACCCATCGCCCGAGCATTGCACAAGATAGCCCCGTAGAGCAGTCCCCACTTGACATTGGGCAAGCTCACCCGCCAGAAGGTCCGCCAACCGCTAGCCCCAAGAGCCAGTGCTGCCTCCTCTTCTTCCACCCCTTGCGCCTGCATGAGCGGAATCAGCTCCCGGGCCACAAAAGGTAGCGTGACGAAGAGAGTAGTCAGCACAATACCAGGCGTGGCGAAGATGACACGCAGGCTCAGCGCGTCAAGGCAAGGTCCAAGAAGACCTCGGTTGCCCATCAGCAGCACAAACGCCAGGCCTGCAATGACTGGTGAAACAGCGAAGGGCAGATCTATCAGCGTAATTAGCACACGTTTGCCAGGAAAATCGAATTTGCCAATAGCCCAGGCCGCAGCGAGACCAAAAGCCGTGTTCAACGGGACCACGATAACCGCCACGATCAACGTAAGACGGACAGCGGCCAGGGTGTCTGAATCAGCGATGGCCGCCACATACACCCGCCAGCCAGCTGAGAACGCTTGTGAAAAGACGATGACCAGTGGAATGACGAGAAAGAGGCTCAAGAAGATGACAGCGACCGCAACCAGTGCCCAGCGCACTGCAGGGGGCTCCAAGGCCCCACTACCAGCCCGTCTTGCCTGCATGGCCCACCATCCTCACGACGATCGAGTGCCACAGCGGCGCATACTCCACCACTGCAACGTATTGATGGCCAGGAGTAGCACAAACGAGATCAGGAGCATAACCACCCCAATAGCAGTCGCGCCAGCGTAGTCAAACTGCTCCATCTTGGTCATGATCAGCAGGGGAACGATCTCGGTTCGCATCGGCATGTTGCCCGAGATGAAGACCACCGTGCCGTACTCACCTAGTGCCCTGGCCAGCGACAATGCAAAGCCCGTGAGCACTGCGGGCACTACCGTCGGCAGAATGACCCGCCAGAACACCTGCCAGCGACTTGCCCCAAGCGTAGTGGCTGCTTCTTCCGTATCGGAGTCTAGGTCCTGCAACACAGGCTGCACAGTGCGCACAACAAAGGGCAACCCAATGAACGTCAGTGCGATAACCACACCCAAAGGGGTGTATACTGCCTGCACTCCCAGGGGGCGGACAAGCCGTCCAAGGGGACCTGAGGGGGTCCAAGCCGTGGTCAAGGCCACGCCACCAACGGCTGTCGGCAAGGCGAAGGGCAGATCCACAAGACTGTCCATCACGCTCTTTCCTGCAAAATCGTAACGCACGAGAACCCAAGCCACCAACAGCCCAAACAGGGCATTCAGGCAGGCACTGGCACCAGCAGCGACCAGACTGAGCCGATAGGCGGTCACCACGCGAGGGGCACTCACCGCAGCCCAGAAAGCCGTCCAACCCATACCTGCAGCCCTGATGAAGACGACTACGATCGGAATCAGCACCAGTAGGCTGACATAGAGCATGGTCAGACCTAATGTCAGACCAAATCCCGGCAGCGATCTGCGTTCACGAGCCACAGTCCACATCACTCCCTGTGGGTCTTTCCATGCCTCGCCACTACTGCTGGTACATACGGTCGAACATACCACCGTCTGCAAAGTGCGTGGCCTGAGCCTTGCCCCAACCGCCGAACATCTCATCGACTGTGAACAGATCGATGGCAGGAAACTGCTGGGCATACTTGGCCTGGACCTTGGTCTGCTGGGGTCGGTAATAATGCTTGGCGGCCATCTCTTGCCCAGCGGGAGAGTACAAGTACTCCAAGTAAGCCTGAGCCACATCGCCTGTGCCATGCTTATCGACGACTGCATCGACTACAGCGACAGGCGGCTCAGCCAAGATGCTTACCGATGGCATCACAATCTCATAGCCACCACGGCCAATGTCGCGCACAATCAGCTGCGCCTCGTTTTCCCACGCCACCAACACATCGCCCACACCACGCTGCACAAAGGTCGTCGTCGAGCCTCGAGCACCGGAATCAAGCACAGGCACATTCCTAAAGAGCTTGGTCACAAACTCCCGGGCCTTCTCCGTGCTGCCATAGCGCCTGACAGCGTACCCCCAGGCGGCGAGGTAGTTCCAGCGCGCCCCGCCGGATGTCTTGGGGTTGGGGGTGATCACCTCCACGTCGGGGCGCGCCAGGTCATCCCAGTCGCGAATCCCCCGGGGGTTAGCCTTGCGCACCACGAAGACGATGGTCGAGGTGTAGGGGCAGCTATTGCTGGGTAGCCGAGACTGCCAGTTAGCTGGGATCAGCTTAGCCTGCGTGTGGAGAGCATCGATGTCATACGCCAAGGCTAGGGTAACCACATCAGCCTCTAGACCATCGATTACCGAGCGTGCCTGCTTGCCAGAGCCACCGTGAGACTGCCGCACCTGCAGCAGCTGCCCAGTCTCTTGCCGCCAGTGACGCACAAAGGCCGCATTAAGCTCCTGGTAGAACTCCCGAGTCGGGTCGTATGAGACGTTAAGTAACGTCACAGGTTGCTTCTTTGCCGTTCTCATCGACGACAACAGCAGCACTGGCACTGCGAGCACGAGCACTATCCACGCCTTCCAGTGGCGCATGATCCATCACTCTCCGGAACTAGGAGTCAACCCCTAGATATGCGCCTCAATGACTTTTGCTCATAGGAGTGAATTCCCGTACGCCGCTCGTGCTCGTGTCAGAGCTACGAAACCCCAGCGTACGGCCATGCAGCAGGACATCACCCCCGACTACTCGAACAGCTTGAGCCAAGGAGAGATGTCCCTAATGAGTGTCCAAGTCACGTTTCTCGGCACAGCATCCGGTCTGCCTGCCGCAGACAGGTTTGGTCAGACCATCGTCGTCAGCACCTCTAAGGCAGACGATAGCTCACCCACACATTTGCTCCTGGACACAGGTGACGGAGCGAGCTCGCTGTTGATGCGCCATGGTCTGAAGCATGGCCATATTGAGGCCGTCTTCATATCTCACATGCATGCAGACCACCATGGCGGACTGGCGCAAGTGATCAAGACCTGTATGCACACTCACCGCTCGCACCCTCTGACCATCGTGGCCCCTGGCGAAGGCATTGCTCCCTTACAGGCCTATCTCGCAGCCAGCTATCTAGTGGCACCCTTTCTGGGCTATGATATTCGCTGGATTTCCATAGACGAGTACGTAGGCCTGCCCTGCACCTTGACTGCCGAAGCGCAACTGACAGCCTACGCAAATGATCACATGCGTGGGTACCGTAGACGCCTGAGCCAGATCTCTGGGTCATCAGCCTATACCTTCGAGAGCTACAGTGCGGCCCTTGTCGTGGGATCCTCCCGTCTCGTGTATTCGGGTAACCTGGCTGGGGCTCGGGGCCACGATGAACTGGCCCCTTTTATAGAGCCCTGCGACCTGTTCATCACGGAGCTCGCACATACCGATCCCGGCGAGCTAGGGAGATTTCTGGCACATCGGGCGATTCAGCATACAGCTGTAGCCCACTTCCATCCCAAGTGGAATGGCGTGAGCGACGAGGAAATCCTCGATCGGATACAACAAGGAGCCGGTGCTACAGATATCACTGGGAAATTGACCCTGGCCCACGACGGTACGACGATAGGTAGACTGTAACCCACCGGGGCCCCGCTCACTTGGCGCTGCCCAGAAGGCCAAGTAGAGCCTCATTAGCCATCTCGAGTCCTCTCATGGGGTTGGGGATGGTAACGCCCATCACTTGCAGTACGCTGAGTACAAAAGCCAACAGCATGAGGGTCGCGAAGACTGCGAACTCACCGTAGAGCCTATCGCGCAGCAGTGATGGCACCTCATGCCAAGCGATGAGGACGAAGACAACAACCAAACCCAGCAACAGCAGCATGATACGACATCCCCTAACCTGTAGTTACCCTATCGCTACGGGTAACCAATCCCGTTCGGCGCAGCTTGGCTCGGACATCGACCTCGATATCCATATCCGGGAAAAGCAGCTCCTGCCAGCCGTCCTTCACCTTCTCCCAGAGTTTGGGGTTAGAGCGGTAGAGTGATGCGCCAAACCCTAGGTAGTCGGTCTGGAGCTCTTGTGCTTTGACTACTGCGGCTCGGATCTCCTCTCGGATGGCCTCCGCCATCCGACTTTCCATCGACACCCATAGGTCCGCGCGCTCCGGCTCAATGAGGCCAGTGGTATCCCCCAGATTGCCTTCGACTTCGATCCGTATTCTGGCGATGAACCGCCCCTCTGTTGGTTCCACCTGACTCTGACAGCGCCCGCGAATGATCTCTATTCCAATACTGCTACCTCGAGTAAGCGGATTCTCAATGACAATGAGTCCACTTTTCACTTTGGAACGGACCCAGTTCAGACCCCGCGTCTCCGATTTATCTAGCCACCCTACGAGGCGATCGCCTTTGAACGCGGCGGCCCCTGTGAACCGTGCAGAAGAGCCGACCTTTTCACGCAGCACCTCGCCCCGGATGTCAGCCTCCTGTGGTCGGGGCACGATCTCTACCCGTGAGGCCACAGCGTTGCTGCCAACTGTTTCCAAGAGTTGCACAAACTCGTTAAGCCGGATGGTCACCACGGTTGAGAGCGTGATGGAAGCATTGTCAAGAACGCCTCGCCCGCCTTCAGAGGGCTGGCGCTCCAACTCAAACTGTGTCTGTAGCATTTCCGAGGCCGCTGCTCCCTTGGCCACGGCCACTTGCACCGTGCGCCTGGCCTCCCCATCCCTTGACCACAGATCGAGAGCCGACAGGATCCCCTCTCGAGCGAAATCCTCTCCGAACAGGAGCCAGCGGTTGTGAGCGAAAAACAGGCGCCTCGGTGATTGGCTATTACCGTTACGTATAGCGTCAAACACAGTCTCTCCCGTGCTACTCAGGATCCATATGGGAGACTCCTGGGGCGTACCTTTTTCCCCACCGCCGATGGCAAAGGGTTTGGCGACTAGCATGGTGAGCTGAATCTTACCTTCCTCTTGTGCCTTGTCAATGCCCACCGCCATTACAAAACCCAGAGTCTCGATCTCTCGCCCATTCCAACAACCCGAGACCGACCAGGCGAGGGACAGCCACAGCAAAATGAGTGGTAGCCGCCTGCGCAAAAAGCCCACTATGGGATCCTACCTCCCATTCGCCTCAGCCCGATGGCCCCTGAGGAGCCGGGCTAGGCTTAGTATCGTCATGTAGCTTACGAGAGCCACGATGATGCACACACCACTCCCCCTCGGGTCCACCATCATCTCAACATCGGTGATGTTCTTGAAGAGCGACAAACCTAAGCTGACTGTGAGTACACCGAGTGGGTAGACCAAGGGCTGATAGCGCTGTAGGCCAAAGACCTGCGCCAATCCGGCGGCGCTGGCCCATATGAAGCAAGCGATCTTGATACCAGCGCTGACAGTCCAGACCCCCATAGGAATGACCTCAACTCTCTCGAGGAAGCCGCCTACTGAGATCATCCGTCCAAGACTGAAGGCTGGGAGCGTAAGGGACGGCGCCAACACTCCGAAAACAGCCACCAAGACGGCAGCGAAGCCTACCCCCACGAGGCCAGCGGCGCCTACAGCATAGAGGCTGAAGCGTCTGGCATCAGAAGGACAAGTGAGGAAAGGCATGATCATCCCCACGACAATGGTCTCCAGGAAAATGATCCATGAGGTGCCCGCCTCCCCAACCGCTGCCCCCAGGCCGCCTGGGAGCACAGGTCTCAGGTTTTCGACCTTCATAGCGTTGGCCGGAAGAACAAGCACCAGGAGGGCAAAGAAGAGCACCATCCAAAACACGCTCTCTGCCATACGCCCTACCACCTCCAAGCCACCGTGGGCAGCGTTGGCCCCGAGGAAAACCATGACAGCCATGACTATCACGATAGGAGTCTCAGGCATGATAGCCACAGCGTAAGCCTCACCTATGGCCCTAGCAGTCGTGGCCGCCTTGCCAAGAAAGAAGAGGATGAGTCCCAGACCGAGAAGCTTGCCCACGACCTTTCCGAAGAGGATCTCGCTGTATTCCACAATGGTTTTGCCGGGAAAGGACAGTCCAAGCCACACGATCCATAGAGCCACAGGTATCGTAGCCAGCACCGAGAGTAGCACGGCAATCCAGCCATCTTGCGGGATGGGGATACCTGTGATGGCCGGAAAGGTGACGGTGATCGGGACCATGCGGGCCAGAAAGAGCATCGCCATCAGCTGATGACCCTGAATGAGGCCCTGCTCCACCTCATGAATAGGCGTTGGCTCGGCGCCCTTGCTCATCGCGGATCCTCCTGCCTTCTGGATGTAGGCGGTTCTGGCCGTAGATCTCTTCCCTGTCTACGGGTACCACTCTTCTGCCCCACTAGTCTGGGTCGCCTATCCATTCGCCACCAGGGCACACGGATGAGCGCATCTTTAAGATCAGTGACCATGACTGGCCCCAGTGGTTCGGCGTAGGGTACACCGAGCGAACGAAGAGAGATCAGGTGAACTTGAAGAGCGAACAGGCCAGCAATCACCCCAAAGAGGCCCAGAGCACCAGCGAGCACAAGGAAGCCGAACCGTAGTAGTCGAGGTGCCGTACCAAAGCTGAAAACTGGCACGGAAAACGAGGCAATCCCCGTAGCAGCGACTACCACCACCATGATCGGTGAGACCAGGCCAGCCCGGATGGCAGCATCGCCCAAGACCAAGGCTCCGATGATGCTGATTGCTGGCCCGACGATACGCGGCAAGCGCACTCCGGCTTCCCGCATCAGCTCAAAGAGCACCTCTATCACGAGTGCCTCAATCACTGTCGGAAACGGGACACCTTCGCGCTGCGAGGCGATGTTAAGTATGAGTGAGGTCGGTAACATCTCCTGATGAAAAGTGACAATCGCTACGTATACGGGGGTTAGCACAAGCGATGCAACAAAAGCCGCGAAACGCAGAGCCCGTAGGGCGCTGGCAAGGAGAAAACCGCTGAAGTAATCCTCTGGAGTCCCCAGGAACATGGTTAGTGTAGCGGGAGCCACCAACTGAAAGGATGACCCATCCGTCATGACCACTATCCGGCCCTCAAGCAAAGCACCACTAACGCGGTCCGGCCGCTCAGTCGGCATCCACGTTGGGAAAGGCGAGTAGGGAGCGTCACGGATGAACTCCTCGAGCTGACCACTGGCCTGGATAGCGTCGACGTTAATCCGCTGTAGCCTATCACGGACCTCCTGGACGACTCGCTCATCAGCCAATCCGGCCACGTACACCAAGGCTACCGCGGTCTGACTGACGCGCCCCAATCGGTGTTCCTCGATCCGCAAGCGAGAACTGCCGATCCGCCTACGCACCAAGGCAGTGTTGGTACGCAGGCTCTCGACAAACCCTTCCTTGATTCCTCGAATGGTGGGCTCGTTGACAGGTTCCTCAACGGTCCTTTCTTTCCAGCCACTTGTGCCCAAGATCAGAGCGCTAGAAACACCCTGTATCATGAGAGCCGAGTCACCAGCACCAAGAGCTACCAAAACCCGTACCCAAGTGTGCGCTTCCTCCGATACGTCTGCGACTGCCAACAGACGCTCCTTCAGGTATTGATAGGCTTCCTGGCCGCTGCTCCACGACGCCTCAGTCTGAGTGATAGGTAGGAGCACCGACTTTGTCAGATACTGCTTATCGGTAAGGCCGTCAATCGAGACCAAGAGAGCATGCGTATCGCCATCTCTGCCAATCCGCAAGTGCCGGACTCGCAGATCCTCGCTGTGACCAAACTCCGCCTGGACGCGGGCTGCATTAACATCTAACTGCGGTGAGAGGCGCTCGCCCTGCTTATCGCAGCTCTGCCTGTCTTCGTTCTGTTTGTCCTTTCTGTGCCTGGCCTCGTCCTGGCTGCGCTGCCTTGTCTCAGGCGCGCCCTGCGAGCCAGTGGCGCCCCTCTTGCGGCGCCGAAGTAGCTTCCGCAGCTTTCTCAACATCGACACCTGACACCCCCGACCAATCGGGAAGCCGAAAGACTTCCTGCAGGAACAGATTTAGGCTCTCCAGCTCGGTGTCGAGTTATGCTGTACACGCGACAATGACCGCCTCTCGGCGGTCATTGCGGTCATAAACTCTCTGCCACTGCCTACGGCTCAGCAGCTATCAAGCGCTCGGCCATGGGCCGAATCTGCTCGATGGCAGCACTCGCTGGCATAGCACCGCTTCCTATTCGCGTCAGTGCAGGTCCTATGGTATTCACCATGATTTCATCCCATTGCAGTAGATGAGGCAGGGGCCTTCCGTGCTCAGATGCGTACAAGAGCGTGATATCACGCAGACTGGCGGGCTGGGTCCCTATGGGCTGGAAGATATTCCAGAGCCTTCGCTCACGCGTCTGCGGTGGAAAACGCTTATTGCTGACATAGATCCCATGCCCGGGACTTTCCGGCCCTAGCAGAAACTGTAGAAAAGCCCATGCCTCCTCCAGCTTGTCCGTTGTCGAGCTGATGGACATCGCGTTTGCCTTCCAGATGCCCTTCTGACCGCCGGGACCGCCCGGGGGCAGGGTTACATCCCACTCAAACGGGCGCTCCAGTTTGGTGACCGAGGGAAAGCCTGCAGGGTACATCACGGTGAGCGAGCGCGTCTGCCGCTCAAAGTCACCGCCCACAACGCCATGAACCAGGTTCAGATCAGCTAGCCACTGCAACGCTTCTATGGTGGCTGGCTCGGCAAGACGGAACTGCTTGCTAGTTTCGTCCATCACATCACCGCCCGCCCCCCAAACCCACGGCCACACGCTGCCCCACGACAGGTAACCACCAGTACCCCAGCGAATCGTACGTTCCCCGTCGCTCTTAGTGAGCTTGCGCATGTACTCTAAGAAAGTATCGCGGCTCCAATGCTGGTCGGGCCTCGTCAGCCCCGCTTCGGCCACATGATCAGCGTTATATACATAGTATTGCGGTGCCGAGCAATAAGGCAAGCCGTAGGTCTTCCCCCGATACTGCACGTCTAGCAAAGCCACGGGGAAATACTCTCGCATGTCGATGCTACGAGTCTGAGCTATCAAATCGTCAAGAGGCCGAATCATGTTGTTGGTCACGAACTCTGCGGTATAGTAGCCATCGACGACATAGACATCAGGGGCCAATCCCCCCGCCGTCAGGACCTTCATCTTGGGATGGTGCTCCCCGTAAGTGGATCCAATGTACTCAATCTTGATATCAGGGTTCATCTTCTCAAAGGTGGCTATCAGTTCCTGATCTATGGGCGCAGGTCCCCAGGTCGCCCACTGCAACGTCACGGTCTTGGCTGAGCTACCGAGCACAACCACACACAACAGCGAAACCACGGCAACGTACTGCAAACGACGGCATAGCAAACTCAACAATTCCCCAGTCTCCCTTCGCTTTTCTTGGTCTGTCAACCCTTTCGTCGCATCGCCAGTTGCCTACAGTTGGGTACCAACTCCGTAACTTCGAGACGATTGCCATCCGGACACGTAACCCAATAAGACCTCCGTCTCCGCCCGTACGAGGCTCACCGGTGATCTTCTGCCCTCCAAGAAGCGTGACCTATATGAAATTCCTCATCAAAACAAAGAAACCTTTGAAGGACAACAGATCAGGGGCCAGAGTCGAAAAGGGAGGCACTTGGGGATCCAGTTGCTCCATCCCGATTCTAGGTGTGTGGGGGAGCCTATGCACTGAGCTGGAACAATGGTCCGGTGTCGGGTCAATCCCCGCGTGTGCGGGGGAGCCCGCAGACGCCAAGATTCGGCTCGGCAGTTATGGGGTCAATCCCCGCGTGTGCGGGGGAGCCCGAAATGGCAATGCAGCTGCAGAAGCAGGACGAGGTCAATCCCCGCGTGTGCGGGGGAGCCGAGTGAGACAAGAACAAAAGGAGGCGCCACAACGGTCAATCCCCGCGTGTGCGGGGGAGCCCTCCAGGCACAGAGTATGGATCATCACACCCGCGGTCAATCCCCGCGTGTGCGGGGGAGCCGTAGGGTTCGGGGGCGTGGGGAGGTATGGGACGGGTCAATCCCCGCGTGTGCGGGGGAGCCACCGAGTTCAGGACTGAACAGGAAACAGACAGAGGTCAATCCCCGCGTGTGCGGGGGAGCCCGCTGGTGATCAGGATGGGTTTGCCGATCACGCGGTCAATCCCCGCGTGTGCGGGGGAGCCGCACCCACCAACAGAGTCGAAGCCGTCCCATAGGGTCAATCCCCGCGTGTGCGGGGGAGCCACGTCACCGGTATAGGCGTCTATTACTCGCATCGGTCAATCCCCGCGTGTGCGGGGGAGCCATCCAGCGAGACGCAAAGAAGTATGGCCCGAGGGGTCAATCCCCGCGTGTGCGGGGGAGCCTACTTTGAGCCAACCCCAGTCATTCTAGATATGGGTCAATCCCCGCGTGTGCGGGGGAGCCTTCTCCCAGACGATAGCGTGCTTGCTTCGCCAGGGTCAATCCCCGCGTGTGCGGGGGAGCCGAGATCGACAAGCAGTACGCCATCCTGCAAGAGGGTCAATCCCCGCGTGTGCGGGGGAGCCTCGGCGACTACGACCCGGAAGTAGGAGCCTGGAGGTCAATCCCCGCGTGTGCGGGGGAGCCACGGTCGAGCCGTCAATCGTCACGGCGAAATAGGGTCAATCCCCGCGTGTGCGGGGGAGCCACATGCCCTTTTGGTACCTTGCGGCCATGGTGCGGTCAATCCCCGCGTGTGCGGGGGAGCCTTCGGGTTTATTCGAAACAACTCGGTGCGTAAGGGTCAATCCCCGCGTGTGCGGGGGAGCCGTATATCACCGAGCCTACGGTTCGAGCATAAGCGGTCAATCCCCGCGTGTGCGGGGGAGCCTTGGGTATGGGCAGTTGTTTCGTGGCCTTCAAGGGTCAATCCCCGCGTGTGCGGGGGAGCCTTACGCTGGCGTTGGCCAACAGCAGAACAGAGAGGTCAATCCCCGCGTGTGCGGGGGAGCCAGGCCTGGAACCTCCCAAGGGTAATGCGGCTGAGGTCAATCCCCGCGTGTGCGGGGGAGCCGCTCGTACTTCCGCCCCTCACAGCGGAAACACCGGTCAATCCCCGCGTGTGCGGGGGAGCCGGCTGGTATAGCGACGGGTCATACCGATCCTGGGGTCAATCCCCGCGTGTGCGGGGGAGCCCCAAGCAGGGCATCACCATACACCCCAGCGTGAGGCCAATCCCCGCGTGTGCGGGGGAGCCGGTCCTCACACTAACGCCGACCAGCATAACGGAGGTCAATCCCCGCGTGTGCGGGGGAGCCGTAACGATCGACGGCTCGACCGTGCGTCTCACAGGTCAATCCCCGCGTGTGCGGGGGAGCCATCTAAGGGATTTGGGGTGCGCGCTCGCTCACGGGTCAATCCCCGCGTGTGCGGGGGAGCCGGCCTTTTAGCTGGTGTTTTGTTCCCGCATATGGGTCAATCCCCGCGTGTGCGGGGGGAGCCGCTAGCAGGCACGGCGCGTTCATTGTCCGGACGACGTAGGCGGTCAATCCCCGCGTGTGCGGGGGAGCCAGCCCCTTGGCGCGCAGATAGGCAAACAACTCCGGTCAATCCCCGCGTGTGCGGGGGAGCCGTGGAGTGATGGCAAGGCACGAGACAAGTAGCGGGTCAATCCCCGCGTGTGCGGGGGAGCCTGCCGCGAGTACGAGGCCGACGACTGTGAGGCAGGTCAATCCCCGCGTGTGCGGGGGAGCCCGGGAAGCGATACTCGGAAATAGCGGTCCCACCGGTCAATCCCCGCGTGTGCGGGGGAGCCCACACCCAGTACGTAGGCCCGCACAAAGTACAGGGTCAATCCCCGCGTGTGCGGGGGAGCCCACGCTTTACGATCGACACGGAGACAGACAGATGGTCAATCCCCGCGTGTGCGGGGGAGCCTATAGTCGGTGCCCTGGTCGGTAGCACCTGTGAGGTCAATCCCCGCGTGTGCGGGGGAGCCTGTGATGGAAGCTGATAGAGTGCAAGTGCCCAGGGTCAATCCCCGCGTGTGCGGGGGAGCCATGCTTCGTTCTGCGAGTGCTTCGCCTATCACAGGTCAATCCCCGCGTGTGCGGGGGAGCCCCCCAGATCACGCGCTCTGCAGGTACAGCAGCCGGTCAATCCCCGCGTGTGCGGGGGAGCCGCAGGACAAGCCTAGCCAAGGGGATCGGCATCGGGTCAATCCCCGCGTGTGCGGGGGAGCCATACTCCAAATGCCCCACCAGCGTGTCGAAGGCGGTCAATCCCCGCGTGTGCGGGGGAGCCCCATACCACGCGAGCCCCATCCAACCCAACGCGGGTCAATCCCCGCGTGTGCGGGGGAGCCTACAGAACGAAGAGATAGAGTGCTGGCGCAACGGGTCAATCCCCGCGTGTGCGGGGGAGCCCAACGCGGGTGAGCTCATCAGCCCGAGCTGTGAGGTCAATCCCCGCGTGTGCGGGGGAGCCGCTTCCATCCACGTTGTACCAGCACCTGTTTGAGGTCAATCCCCGCGTGTGCGGGGGAGCCAAAAAAATCTGTCTCTCATCGCACTGGAAATATGGTCAATCCCCGCGTGTGCGGGGGAGCCCCTTCTGACCAAGCGCAGAACCTTGTATGCGCAGGTCAATCCCCGCGTGTGCGGGGGAGCCCGGCTACAACGTGACGTCGATGCCTACGCTTGGGGTCAATCCCCGCGTGTGCGGGGGAGCCTCCAGGTCACCGGCGGTGATGGCGAGGGGCCCAGGTCAATCCCCGCGTGTGCGGGGGAGCCTCCGCCATGCTCACCCCTCCAAATCGGGTATGAGGTCAATCCCCGCGTGTGCGGGGGAGCCACACGCATCATCTGGCTACGGCGGGTCTGCCGGGGTCAATCCCCGCGTGTGCGGGGGAGCCTTGTTTGAACTGAGCAGTTAGGTCTTTTATCTCGGTCAATCCCCGCGTGTGCGGGGGAGCCACATCTCCGGGACTGTTACGGGCGGTTGATATGGGTCAATCCCCGCGTGTGCGGGGGAGCCCCTACGGGAGGGGGCGGACGACGATGCTGAGCCGGTCAATCCCCGCGTGTGCGGGGGAGCCATGGTGAGCTTCACGGGCGAACTGTGGGCAGGAGGTCAATCCCCGCGTGTGCGGGGGAGCCCAGCGGGGACGGCAACGCGTTCAGCATACGAGGGGTCAATCCCCGCGTGTGCGGGGGAGCCATGCCCAGTCGTCAACCAGCAGTTTTGCGGTGAGGTCAATCCCCGCGTGTGCGGGGGAGCCACCGCGTGGTGCCCCGGCGCATCCCCCATGTAGGGTCAATCCCCGCGTGTGCGGGGGAGCCCTACCCGATCCCGGAGCTGTGGGGCCTAGTGGGGGTCAATCCCCGCGTGTGCGGGGGAGCCGTTGATTTCCTGCGAGGCAACCTTGCCCATGGAGGTCAATCCCCGCGTGTGCGGGGGAGCCAGCTTCAATACGAGCCATGCTCTGGGTGCGGGCGGTCAATCCCCGCGTGTGCGGGGGAGCCGCACCGTGACGCTATCCGAGAGCTTGGGACGCGGGTCAATCCCCGCGTGTGCGGGGGAGCCTACGCCTGCCCGCGCTCGATGATCCTCCGTAGGGGTCAATCCCCGCGTGTGCGGGGGAGCCATATACTTTTCACGCCAGGTGACAACGAACACCGGTCAATCCCCGCGTGTGCGGGGGAGCCACAACCGATCACGGTTACCTCGCGCATCCTGTTGGTCAATCCCCGCGTGTGCGGGGGAGCCCCGCCCAAGAACTTGCGAAGCACCTACATCAGCGGTCAATCCCCGCGTGTGCGGGGGAGCCGGGAACGCAAACGGCGTCTTACGCTGAAACTCCGGTCAATCCCCGCGTGTGCGGGGGAGCCGCCCCCTTTTAGTCTCGCCATAGCCTCGCGCAGGGTCAATCCCCGCGTGTGCGGGGGAGCCAAGAATCCATGAGAAAAGAAGCGCGGGAGCGAAGGTCAATCCCCGCGTGTGCGGGGGAGCCAACTAGCGGCATACTACGAGGAAGCGGACCAGGGGTCAATCCCCGCGTGTGCGGGGGAGCCGGAGATCATCCCGTACGCATGGCCTGGGGGATAGGTCAATCCCCGCGTGTGCGGGGGAGCCAGTACGCCTCTTCGAGTTCCAGTTTCGGCATCGGGTCAATCCCCGCGTGTGCGGGGGAGCCGATCACCCCGATACACGGCACTATCCGTGATAGGGTCAATCCCCGCGTGTGCGGGGGAGCCTGGGGATAGGTCTGGATCATGTGGGCCGGCACAGGTCAATCCCCGCGTGTGCGGGGGAGCCGATTGTCGGAACGAAAGATGTCGTGCTGAGCAGGGTCAATCCCCGCGTGTGCGGGGGAGCCCAAAATTAGTAGTATTCGCTGTACACAAGGAAGGGTCAATCCCCGCGTGTGCGGGGGAGCCTTCCGGTCCAGGCCCGACAGCCGCCGTGCAGGAGGTCAATCCCCGCGTGTGCGGGGGAGCCACGATCCCGATCGCGGGGTACTCCGTCAGCATGGGTCAATCCCCGCGTGTGCGGGGGAGCCTTCCAGGCATCCTCACGATGCCACCTCCTTGCGGGTCAATCCCCGCGTGTGCGGGGGAGCCGCCGCAGCCGCGTTGTAGCTGCGCCCCAATAACGGTCAATCCCCGCGTGTGCGGGGGAGCCCAGAATCAGGAACAGCTGTCATGGCCACTGTCGGTCAATCCCCGCGTGTGCGGGGGAGCCTACCACCAGAGGTATACGCAGCCATGGTGACGAAGGTCAATCCCCGCGTGTGCGGGGGAGCCGTCCTCGATTTACCATGCTCAGCGCCGATGCGGGTCAATCCCCGCGTGTGCGGGGGAGCCTATCGTGACGCCTGCTGCCAGAGTCGTGCAGGGTCAATCCCCGCGTGTGCGGGGGAGCCGTACACGCGCATAGTGAGGCACAGCCGTGGGGTCAATCCCCGCGTGTGCGGGGGAGCCTCTTTACACCAGACAGTATCTCATATATAATGATGCGTTTGTGTTAGGGTTTCATGCCATCACGTCAATCTTCTTCGACTGAACGAGCCCATTTCCTTCCTCGGTGTGCCTATCGTGATCTGGTGGTAGGCTTGCCAACCCTTCAATCAGCTCTGCGGGACTGAAGAGCCTGCAACCTCGCTTCGCTGTCTGGATGACCTCTGACTGAAGCGAGGCGGAATGACACCATCCTCCCTGTCCCGCCTGTCACCTCCATCTCAGGGCAGCTCGAGCCCTGTCTGCTGCATCATCTCAATAGCCTCTTCATCTGGGTTCCTGTGCCACGCCAGGTAGCCAGAGCGACCACGCGCAAGACACTGGTAATCTGCTCACGTTCGCTCAGGGTGGTGGTAAGAGTGCAGCGATGCGATCTTAGCAGAGCCCTTTTTGCGGACCGGAACCGTTTTCAGGGGCTCATTTCTCCCCCTAGGAGCACACTCTGCCGCCTCGATAGCCCTTCTGGGGCTACCAGACAACACATAACCGAACCGTGTCGATGGTCCTTTCCCACTCAGCCGATG
This sequence comes from Limnochordia bacterium, assembly GCA_050951545.1. Lineage (GTDB taxonomy): Bacteria > Bacillota > Limnochordia > DTU080 > DTU080 > DTU080. The sequence goes on from JBMNJG010000006.1 coordinate 159,670, forward strand.
TCCGAGCGCAAGTCCGCCCAGGTTTCGTGAGGAACCCAGCGGCTGGTAAGCGTCTGGAGTTCGGTCTCCTCTATTACCTGCACGACATTGCCATTGAGTATAATGGGTCGGAACACTACCTCGTCGCAGAGCAGCATTCAGCTGAGCAGGTCCACAAGCAGCACAGGTCCACAGGCGGCAGATGATCCCAGAGATTGCCAATGTAGGCCGAGTCTACCCCTTCCTCGAAGCCGTCAAACTGGCCCAACAGGTGTGGACTCCCCTGATGGGCCCCGCTCTCACGGGTACGATGCCTATCCAGGGCGTTTTCGCCCAGGCCGCTGGGATCCATGGCCGCATTCTTGCCGAGATTGCGGAACCCAGGTAGGCTCGGCGCCTCTCCCTTAGCTGGGGAGCGGTGACAACGTTCCCCAGCTTCTCGTCCAGCCTGCGCGCCATGCTATAATGGGTGTAACCTATTACCAGAGGGCAGTGAAGAAATGACACCCCAGGACGTGATCTGGCGGCTTCTAGAGCGTTTGTGCGAAACACAGCAGATGCTTGCTGACAGCGCTGAAGAACTGCATCCCGTACGTAACCAAGACCTGATCTCTACGCTCCATGAGTTGGAGCATCTAACGAACACACAGATCAATCTGATGAATCGGATGAGGCGTCGTTATCCGCCTCAGTAGAGGAAACCTTCTTTGCGCGTTTCAGGCGTCTCGCTTGGGTCTGAGAGCGGCGAGACGCTGCGACGAGCATCAACGAGACCGAGCCGACAATCATCACCCAGCCGACGACGCTCAGGATGGTCACGATGACCCGTGAGCTGGGTGTGATAGCGAGGGCTTCCCTGATAGCCGCGGCCCGTCGCGTGGCCACGACATCGGTGACCACAGCCGCCGTCACACACAAGATGCCAATGGTAAGGATAAAGCGCTTGACGACCACGAGCATAGGCCCCCTTTGCTCAACCTATTGCACGTGGGTGCCGCCTTTCCTGCCGCATCAGACTCGTGAATGATGAGCCAGTATCGCTTTCAAGGCCTTCGTAGTCAGAGGTGCTCCTTGGCAAGCATCGTCTGCATGACCCATCTTACCTGGGTCTCCGAGACCAATCACCACCGGGACATGCACGTCGCGCAGCACACCAAGTGTATCGCCCTGCTGATAGCATGCCTTTTGGGGAATACCCTCTTTGTTGACTGGACCGCTCACCATATCCCCGTTGCGACTAACCGACTCCGTCACCTCGACGCCAAGATCGCGCTGCGCATCGGAGGCCACCGCCACTACGCCCAACACCTCTATTCCTGAGTGCTCCACAAAGTGACGGAGTATGCGCTCCCCTCGCCCCTCACCCAGCTGCCCTTCATCGTCCACCATCACGACAACTGGATCGCTGGGAGCAGCCAGCACAAGTTTCACGACTTCCTCAGGCTCCAAATAGGCATCGTGGGGCCCATGACCTCCAGATAGGGAAACGCAGCGGCAGTCTACATTCCGTGCTGCTTGCTCTACGGCCGCTGCGGCCTGACGGTCCCCGTCGGTTACTACGATGACCCGTTTCCTGGGCATTGCCACCACCTCAGCTGATAGCCTGCCCAGAGAGATAGGCTCTCTACTACAGCTTACTTCCTGTGACCGATCGAATACAGACCTGGCAGGCTGACGGGGAGGCGGCCAGAGCCTTCAGCCTGACCAGCAATCACTTCGGCGGCAGCTTGCATGCTCTCGCCGTTGGCGCTATAGCAGGCGACGAAGGTGCCTATGGCCGGAAAGCGCAGAAGGTCGTAAGGCTCGCGCACACTGAGCACAATCGGCTCACGACCTGCCGCCACCAACTCCTCCACAAGGGCTACTTGGTTGGCCCCAACAGTCGACCACGCCTGGTGCGTGATGAGTATGACGTTAGCGTACTCCCGGCTTCTGGCGACTATCTGAGCTCGGGCCACCTTATCCGGGTTGAGAGCGATGATCGCCTCATCCACTCCTGACACCTGAGGGCGCAAAGCCTCAGCCAATCGCCTAGCTGGCGACTGCTGATTCGCCAGTGTGGGTCCCACTACGAGGAGACGCCCCCCATTGCCGGTAAGGGGTAGCCGAGCTTGAGCATCCCGGACCACGGTGATGGCCGCCGCTGCCGCTTGCTTACTGACCAGCGCCGCCTCTTGTGTCTGTGCCCGTGTAAGGCTCTGGGGCTTGGTGGCACCAGCAATCTGCTCCTTGGCCGCCAAGATGCGGCGTACAGAAGCATTAACCCGCTCCTCAGGGATCACACCCTCGCGCACCGCGCTTACCAGAGCCTCGACCACACGTATGGGCTGCCGCCAATCGGAGGGCCAAGCGACGAGAACAACATCGGCACCAGCCTGAACTGACCGTACGGCGGCCTCTCCCAGCCCGAAATTCCTGGCGATGGCTCCCATCTCCATAGCATCGGTGATGATCAGACCGTCAAACCCCAGTTCCTGGCGGAGCAGGTCCGTAAGAACTCGCTTGGATAGTGTAGCAGGCACGCCGGGCTGAGGCTCAATCGCAGGAAAGGTCACATGGGCGGTCATGATGGCTGTCACACCCGCCCCGATGGCAGCCTTAAAGGGGACAAACTCCACCTGCTCCAAGCGAGTGCGAAGGTGCGCCACCCTAGGCAGAGCAATATGTGAATCGAGCGAGGTGTCGCCGTGACCCGGGAAATGCTTTGCGGTGGATAGCACTCCGCCTTCATGCAACCCAGTGATGTAGGCAACCCCCAGGCGAGACACGGCTTGCGGGTCCTCCCCGAAGGAGCGGATACCAATCACAGGATTGGCCGGGTTGCTATTCACGTCCACCACAGGAGCAAAGTTCATGTTGATGCCCACTGAACGCAGCTCACGCCCCATAGCGGCTGCGACGCGTTGGGTCAGCTCCGGCGAGCCCGCAGCTCCCAAGGCCATGTTGCCGGGAAAGGCGTGCCGCCCTTGCAAGCGAACCACATAGCCACCTTCTTGATCTGCGGCGATCAACAGGGGCAACTCAGCCCCCGTGGTGGTGGCCAGTCTCTGTAGGCGCCCCGTGAGCTCTGCTGTCTGCTCCAGATCACGTATGTTCCGTGAGGCTAGCATCACCCCACCGATGAAATGCTTTGCGATGAGCTCGTTGGCCTCAGCTGACAGATCGTAGCCGGGAAAACCCGCCATCACCATCTGCCCCACGCGCTCCTCCAAGCTCATCTGTGATAGACGATCAACCAGGCCCTGCTCCACAGTGGGGATGCGTCGCACTCTGAACAACCCGATGCCCAAGGCCAGTAGAATGACAATCACTAGAGCCCCTCGAAGGGTAACCCGCGCCTTACTGGTCATGCCCATCTGCCGACCACACCTCGCCAAGCTTCCAGTGTAGACTCCCATGTGCATTTCATCCTTCGTGGAAGTGCCACAGCGCCTAGACTTCCGCACTTGGTTGGCCGCCGTCAGGCGTACTTCAGAAATGCATAAGGCTATCGACGGGAGCATAGTCGTCAGTCAAAAGAGGCACATCATCGGTGCGAACCGCCTCACTGACCCGACTGGACAGCACCTGTACCATATCTGAAGGGACCTTGAGACTAGTAGCCATACTCCGGGCACGTACCATTAGGTCTGCCCATTCTGGCGCCTCTTTCTCCATCATAGCGATCACAATGATATTGCGCACCGCTGTTTCACCACGCACGGGCGCATTCCAGCCTACGGGAAAAGCGTACACGTGTGGAAAGACCTCCTGGAAGGTCTTGAACATCGATCGGAATAAACGGCTCCGAGGACCACTTACTGCCCCGATGATATTGCTCACTACGACACCGTTGGCGCTCATGTGCGCTTTCAGCTCTTCCAGGTACTCCTTGGTGGTTAAATGGAAGGGAATGGAGTCAGAAAAGTAGGCGTCGATGAACGCCAAGTCGTAGAGGCTCCTATTCTTGCGCAAGAAGGTGCGTCCGTCCTTGGCAAACAAACGGAGCTTCTCGTCGCCTTTCACACCGAAATAGCGCTCTGCTACCCGGATTACCTCCGGGTCGAGCTCAGCGACATCCATCGCCAGCTCTGGATAGTTCACCCGGAAGTTCTTGGGCACCGAACCCCCTCCGAGACCTACAAAAAGGGATGTGCGTGCGTCCGGGCGCAGTAGGGGGCCCAAATGAAAGAAGTCTGTGTACTCAAAGACCAGTTTATGCGGCTCGCGCAGATCCATGGCGCTTTGCCAGGAGGCATCGAACTTGAGGTAACGCGTGCCTCCTTCGTCGACCACCAAGATGCGGTGATAGAGACTGTCTTTTTGGTAAACCGTCTTCGTCGCATAGATATCGGAACTAGTGGCCGAAACATGGCCCCATCCCACACACATAGCCAGCACTACGAGAAGTGAGAGAACCCGGCTAGCGACTTTTTTTTTACGTTCCCCACGCTCGCTCTCCTTACCGGCTGCCACAAAGACACCAACTGCCAGCAGCAGCAGAACTCCCCCCAGCAGGTGAACAATCAGACGAACGCCTAACCAGGTGATCAGAAAGAAAGAGGTGAGAAGCGTGCCCACGATGCTGCCCAAGGTAGAGACGGCGTACAGACGGCCTGCTGTATTTCCTACAGTATCCAACCCCTCCACCTGCAGCTTGATAGCAAAGGGGCTGACCATACCTAAGAAAATACTGGGCACAAAAAACAGCAGTAGCGCCGACAGAAGTGGCCCCAGACGCGGGCCCAGATCGGCGTCGGCCAACAGGTTGTTAATCGGCTCCGCCCACCAAGGTAGAATGAGTACCATGAGACCCGGTATGACCAGAATGCCAGCTAGGACCTTAAGTGAGGGCCGCCTATCGGCATAGGAGCCTCCCAGAAAGTAACCTACCGACAGCGAAGCCAAAAAGACACTGATCAAACTGCCCCAGACAAAGATCGAACTACCGAAATACGGGGCCAAGATACGGCTTCCCAACATCTCCAGAGCCATTAGCACTGCTCCGGACACAAAGACGACGCCTGGCATGGCCACACCACCTACATGAATTTCATCTTAGTTTCGTCATCAGCTAGCGGTTCACCTTTGGAAGTAGCGGAAGCACAGACTGGTCCAATTTGGCCCGAGCCTGTTCCCACGAGTGCCGTCCATGAAGGAAATCGTAGACTGCGGTACGCAAAGGCTGGTTGGGCCCCATCAGGCGGGGCCAGTTCACATCGCGAGCCACTGGACGAGCATAGCGACACGTCTCAACAACCTGGTTCCGGGCACTGCTTGGCCATTGCCGCAAGAAGGTACCATCAGTGAGTACGCTGGCCCGCACAGGTATCTGACCCGCTTCAGCCACCAGGGCCTGACCCTTGACGCCCACCAGCCATTTCAGGTATTTATAGGCGCTATCCGGCCTACGCGAGGTGGCGGTGACCGCCAAACCCTGCCCTTCGAGGGAAGTGGCCCGCTTGCCTTTTGGGCTCTTGGGCCACTGCGCCAGCGCCCACTGTGCAGTGGCCCCATCCGCCTGGGTCACATACGTATCGGCAAACCAGGTGCCCGCCGCGAGCATCGCCACCCGGCCCTGAGCGAACGCTGCCGACGGATAGACTCCCTGCAGCGGATCTATACCCACGTGAGCCAACTCGTCCCAAAGCAGAGTGACGTTCTTGCGAGGTGGGTAAAAGTCTGCGTAGAACGTCAGTGCCTCACGCACCTGCGGCATGTGCCACGAAGGCTGCCCGCCAATGAAGAAGTCTGCATCATTGGCCCAGACCAGAGTCAAGAAGGTATGCGTAAACCACTCAAGCCAGCCATACCGATCACGGCGTCCGTCGCCATCCAGATCGACGGTCATCTTCTGCGCGTACTGAAGCCAGTTGCTCCAATCCCAGTCGCGTCCGGGCGCCGACAGGCCAGCAGCAGCCACAAGGCCAGGATGATACCAAAAGACAGCAACATCATTGCTCCAGGGCAGTGCGTACTGACGCCCGAAAGCCTGCCAGACCCAGAGTGAAGCTGGTAGAAAGTCAGCGAGATCGAACGACCGATCCGACTTGAGCATCGGCCCGAGGTCAACAAGGAAATCCGTGAGCGCCTCCCAACCACTTGACGGGAGCATGATCGCGTCGGGGCCGTACCCACCCGCCATTCGAGACAGCAAACGGTCTCGCGTCCCTTGCCAACTCACCTGACTCGCTTCCACCTGCACGCCGCTCTTGGCGCCGAATTCCTGCACGAGCGGTCTGACCGCTTCCCAGAGATCGGCACTCATGCCATGCCAGAAAACCAGCTTCTCCGCGGCCAGAACCGCAGGTGTCACCACTGCAACTAGCGTAGCCACCAAAAGCCATGTTACAGGGCCTACTCTCAAGCAAACTACTCCCCAAAATGAAGTGGCGCTGTGCCAGCATGTCAGCAACCTTGGGTTCTCGTCAGCGATGGTGTCGGCGACCTCCGATTGCTATGCGAGCTAGTAGAGCTTGTGTACCTTCACAGATCCGTAATAGTGAGCTAAGATGGCCGCCACATCATACCCCTGCTCTGCCATGCCTGCCGCACCTAGCTGATCGAGTCCGACACCATGGCCGAAACCGCCGCCGTAAAAGACAAACTCGCGCACCCGTCCGTCAGCGTCTAGATGCGACTCCACCTTGAACAGGTTGCTCTTCAGCCCGCCTAGCGTGGAGCGGATGCCGTCGCCCTTAACAACGTGCGTGCCCCGAGACCCGACGACCTCGACCTCCAGCACCTGTCCTCCCACGGCGCGCCTGCCTGGCCGAATGGCCAGCACGGTGCCGATGGCCTGACGGGCATTGACTCGCGCCTCGATCTCAGCGGCAGGCACTGGCAACACCCAACGAAAACTGCTGCGGGTGGTGTATGAGCTATCGCTGGCGAAAACCCGCGGTGCTTTCTTGATCCAGGCCTCTAGAGCCAGAGGTCCGAGAGGAAACTCAGGCGGCGAAGGGTCTAGGGTATCCACGATGGGCTGCAAGTAGCTGATCTTGCCACCCCAGACCTCCTCGGAGGAGGCCGTATGACCACCAGCAGTGGCGTTGTAGAAGACTTGGGCAGGGCGGTCACCATCGCGCAAGACAAGACCCAACGTCTCTAACACCGCCGCAGTGGTATTGGCGTGCTCGACACCGACGCCCCGATACTCCGAGGATGCCACCGAACCCTGAACGTCAAAACCACGTTGCCAGTAGCGCCCCAAAGAACGGTAGGTATAAGTGCGAGCGGCGATCGCCTGTGCTTTCAGAGCCTCCAGGGGCATGCTCGTGAACATCTCGGATGGGACCACGGACAGCAGATATGACTCCATATCCACGATGTTGACGAGCGTGATCCCGCCCTCGCGCACCAGAGCCTCCATGCTGCCCCGATACTGACGATGCTCCTTGCGGGCGTAGAAGTACCCCTTGCCCATCTCCATGTCATAGACAGCTATCGTGGAGGTGGGTTTTTCTGGCACGAGTTGCCACGGCGCCTTTCCGCTGACCTCGGTCCGCCCATCTTCACTGCGCAAACTCAGTACATCGCCTTTTCTGGTCAGCAACCAGATGCCTCCCGGCTGCAGACGAGCGACCACGCGTCCCCAACGCAGTAGCTCCACTGGTCCACTCCAGGCCAGCCGAATGGTCTCAGCCTCTTCAGCAAGCCCCACTCGTATCTGAGGAGCATCGGGGCTAAACACAGGCGTGACCTGCCGCAACTGCAAGGAGGCACGATCCTTGGCCTCGAGCTCTTCCGTCTGCCTAAGAAATGCCTCATTGCTGGCAACAAAGCGAGCCATATCTTCGGCCACTTGCTTGTCATAAGTGCGTACTAAGGAAGTCTTTTGATAGGCGCTCCAGGCTTTGCGCAGGTCGCCTTGCGCCTCGTAAGCCCGAGCCAGGTACGGATGAAGACGAGTCAGGCCGCCATCTCGTCTCAGCGCTGTCTCGAACGCATCGACAGCCTCAGCAGTGCGCCCCAGCCGATCATACACTATGCCAAGCTCGTAGTAGGCGATGGCATAACCTGGATCGAGGGAAATCGCTTGCAGCAGGTGCGTAAGCGCCCTGTCAGGCGCGTACTCGCCTAACGCTGCTCCCAGAGCAACGAGCGTCTGCGGCTGCATAGGAGCCATCGCTAACGACTGCTCAAAGGCTGCTGCGGCAGCTGGATAGCGAGCCAGCGCATAGAGAGCCCAACCCAGATCGTACCAGAGCTCGCCATCGCTCCCTGCCAGTTCCACTGCCTCCAAGTAGGTATCGACGACTAGCGACCACTGCCCCAGATCCTTGTAAACCACCGCCAGGTTGCGCAGGGCAAGCAGGCGCAATGAGGAGTCCGCTTCAGCCGCCAGCCCTGTCAGGAGCTTGGCTAGGGCCTCGAGCTCGCCGTTTTTGTACAACCCGACCACACTGTGCCATCCGCTGTCTTGTACTGGCCAGCCGTTCTGAAACGCCGCTGAGTCCAGAGGCTGTGTTTGGGGCGTGGCCGCGCTACCCCGTGGCTGCCAGATGATGAGCAATGAGATGAACAAGACCATAGCCAGAGGCTTGCCGCAGCGAAAGCGCAGTGGCAGAGAGATCATGCAAAGACTGCCTCCCCAGAAAATGATGCAGTGCTGTGCGGGCATGTCGACGGCCAACCACGCGTACCCCTTTGATCTTCACCCCCAACGGTGCTGCTACTTTGCAGCCAGCGCTTCACGGTTGAGCCCGCTGAGCTCAGCAACCACAAAACGCCCGTCTTGACGTACCAGCTCGCCGTCGAAGTAGATCGATCCACCACCGTACTCAGGCCGCTGAATGCTGATCAAGTCCCAATGGATAGCGGAGCGGTTGCCATTGTCGGCCAAGGCGTAGGCGTTTCCCGGAGTGAAATGGAAACTACCATGTATCTTCTCATCGAAAAGAGTGTCTTTCATTGGTTCAGCAATGAAAGGATTAAGCCCCAAGGAGAACTCCCCGACATATCGGGCTCCGGCATCTGTGTCAAGGACCTTGTTCAGCCTTGCTGAGTCATTGGCCTCGGCAGCCACAATCCGGCCCTTCTCAAAGCGAAGACGGATGCTGCTAAACGTAAAACCCTGGTAAACCGAGGGCACATTGTAGGTAATGGTACCTTCCACAGAATCACGTACGGGTGCCGTATAGACCTCCCCGTCCGGGATGTTGCGTTTGCCAGCGCACTTCACAGCGGCCATCCCTTTGATGGAGAAGCGCAGATCGATTCCGGGGCCCGTTATATGTACCTCGTCGGTCTGCATCAAGCGGGCGACCAAGGCATCCATAGCATCCCACATGCGACGATAGTCGAGGGTGCATACATCGAAGTAGAAGTCCTCAAACTTGCTCAGGCTCATGTTGGCCGACTGCGCCATGGAGTGGTTGGGGTAGCGCAACACGCACCAGCGCGTCTGAGGCACCCGGACCTGCACGTGCACAGGTTCCATCCACAAACGCTGGTACAACTCCATTTTCTCAGGGGATATGTCGGAAAGCTCAGCCCGATTGCGCCCGGCGCGAATACCGATGTAGGCGTCCATAGCCTCCATGCGCTGCCGCTCCCACACAGCGATGTCCGCAAGCGCCGATTCGCTGATGCCCTGCAACATCTCCCTGAGAATCTCGTGGTCTTTGATGGTAACGTAAACAAGGCCCCCGACAGCATACGCCTGCTGGATAAGGGCCTGTACCAATGCGGTCTCCAGACCAGTGACCTCGATAAGCAGCCTCTCGCCCGGCTGAAGGGCGACCGAGTATTCGATGAGTAGTTTTGCTAGTTTGTCAAGACGCGGATCGCGCACACTGTCTGCCCCCAGGAAGGACGGCCGCCACAGGCGACCGTCGCTATCGTTTTCCGCCTAGAGCGTGGCCGCTGCCGACCAGCATCACCTGATGCCGATGCGTGATTTTGCTTTCTCAAGTTCGGCCTTATCTTCCGGCTCTATCTTGGAGAGCACGGCATTGTAGAGCGTCTCCGCACCCGCCTCGACATTCTCGAACGCACCGTCTTTGACACCAGCATCTACCGAATTCCTGAACGCATACTCCACGCTCTGCTTGAATTGGTAATGCGCCTGCATGAACATATCCTCGTATTTCTTTATACCTCCGCCACCTCGACCAAACAGTCTAGACAAAAACCCCATCTTCTCATCCCCTCCCCAGATAATCGTGTTACGCTGTGCGGGCATGTCGGCGACCTTCGATCTTCATCGCGAGGTTCGCCTGCTCTCACCCGCTGTGGCGAGCTTCCCGATGTGCCTTGCGGCGTCGGCGACTAGCCACACCTGTACCTCCAAGCCCGGTAAGCTGTTCCTCTCCAATCCTCGCGAGACCCTTGCCACACGCCATCACAGCGCGTCTGACGGCCCTCACAAAGCGCGTTAGTGTCTTGTATTCTATGACTACGAGGCGCTTCCCTCCCCAATGACACCGAAGCTAATCTGCCACGACACGAATTGTCTGCAGACTTGTGTCCTCAGGGCCCTGTACTGGCAACCCAGCGTCGATATGCTGCGCAATGTAATCAAGATTCTTTTGAGTGATCCACTCACCTGGCAGCAGAATGGGAATGCCGGGAGGATAGACCATCACGAACTCAGCGGCGATGCGCCCAGCCGAATCCGCGAGAGACACGGCTTCGGAGCTGCGGTAAAATGCCTCACGGGGAGTAAGAGCAAGGGCTGGCAGATCGGGAAGACGTACATGAACCCGACGCGGCCGGCGCACCGCTACACTCTGAGCAACCTGCCGGAGAGCCTCAACGAGCGCCGCCACCGTCCGCTCACTGTCAGCAAACGTGACGATGGCGAGGATGTTGTATAGATCCGACATCTCAATCTCTATGTGGTGCCTGTCGCGCAACAACCGCTCCACTTCCAAGCCAGAAAGGCCCAGCCCCTTGACAGAGATGCAGAGCTTTGTTGGATCGCACCCATGGGAAGATGATAGCCCGCCCATATCTTCGGCCCCCAAGCACCAAAGCCCGGGAATGGCGTTGATCTCGCAGCGCGCCCATTCGGCTAGCGCAATAACCCTCCCGAGCATCTCGTGACCGCGAGTGGCCAGCTGTTTGCGTGCCGCGTCCAGCGAAGCAAGCAGGATATAGGACGTGGAGGTAGTCGTGAGCATGCTCAGCACAGCCTGTATGCGCTGCGGGCTCACCAAGCCCTCTCGGACGTTCAGCACCGAACTCTGGGTCAGCGAACCTCCGAGCTTATGTACGCTCGTAGCGGCTACATCAGCTCCGGCAGCCATGGCGGAAAGTGGCAGATCTGGATGAAAGTACAGGTGGACGCCATGAGCCTCATCTACCAGTACCGGAATACCTCGTTCGTGCGCCACCTGCACGATGCCCTGCAGGTCTGAGACGACGCCGAAATAGGTCGGATTGATGACCAGCAGTGCCCGGGCATCCGGATGCTCGCCGAGTGCGCGGCGCACTGTCGCCAACGACACCCCGTGGGCTACGCCCAACTTCGTGTCGATCTCAGGCGTCATGAACACGGGAACCGCGCCGGAGAGTACAATACCCGTCAGCACAGATCTGTGCACATTACGCGGTATCAGGATTTTTTCACCGGGTCCGACGCAGGCCACTATCATAGCCATGATGGCCCCACTTGTACCTTGCACCGTGAAAAAGGTGTGATCTGCACCGAAGGCCCGAGCCGCCAGCGTCTGTGCCTCTTTGATCATCCCTCGTGGCCGATGGAGATCGTCGACTGGCGGAACATTGATGAGATCGATAGCCAAAGCGTTAAGGCCTATGTAGTCCCGAAACTCGGGAGCCATGCCAGCTCCCTGCTTGTGTCCGGGTATGTGGAACTGAATGGGATGACCAGCGGCGTATGCTAAGAGCCCGGAAAACAACGGCATGGCCTCCTGACCACTGCCGTGTTGCTCCTCCATGTGTACTGCCTCCGATAGTAGGTTACCTGCTAGAGGACCCTGACAAACCACCTGGGCCATATAGGCGCTCTCTGCGAGCCAGGTTTTCGTTCTCCTCGCGCGCGATGGCGCGTTTCTCCTCAACAGCTTGGCGCAGTTTGTCGTCAAAGGTGATGCCCCTGAGCTTCTCCCAAGTGCTTACCCGCTTGACCTCTGTGGACAGACGAGAACCCGGCTTGTACCAACTGCACTTCGGGTCGTCAATCGCCTCCACCCTAGCGGTCGTGGCAAAAAGCAACACGCGGATACCCCATTTTTGACCAGGGGCAATCTCGGTGTAAACAGCCATTCTGTCATGGGGTCTTTCCCACTTGCCTTCATTGAGCCACTTGATCAAACCAGGCACCCCTGATGCATTATAGCATGCCTCCATGCATAGACGGCGATCTGTGTCCGGTCACGAGCGCCAAGTTTGTGGCAGACGCTACTCACGTGGTTCTTAACAGTCCCCTCAGTAATAAACAGCGCTTCCCCGATCTCGCGATTGGATAGTCCTTCCGCCACGAGCCTCAACACGTCCGTCTCCCGTGCCGTAAGCGAGCTGATGATAGGTGTCTCACGCTTCGTAGGCCGAGGGCCATGCTCCAATAGCTGTCGCAGATGATCCACTACACGCCTAGCCACCTGAGGGGAGAGAGAGACCCCGCCCGCCATGCCCACGCGAACAGCCCGAATAAGCTCCTCCGAAGGCGAGTCCTTAAGCAGATAACCGTCTACTCCGGCACCCAGCGCGCCCAGTATGCATTGGTCACTGTTATGGCTACTCAGAGCGATTACCGTGATGCCCGGAAACTCGCTCTTCATGGTGGTGCAGGCATCCACATGCGATGCACACGGCTCAGGCATATCCATCACCACGACCTGCGGAGCGAGTGCGCCGCATCGCCGGAGTGCTTCCTCCGCTGTTCTGGCCATGCCCACCACTTGAAAATCCTCCTCTAGCTCGAGGATAGTTCGCAACCCCTCCAACATCAACCCTTGGCCATCTACCACCAAGATCCCAACCAACAGCGCCGCCCCTTCCCCTGAGTCTTCTAGGATATTTGACGCAGGTCCAAGGTTTCCTCTAACCAAAGTCATACATCCAGTCCCAGAATGCGACCAAGGGCCTAGGCGGACGCGGAAAAGGGCCTCGGAAGCTCCGAAGCCCTTGCGAAATCCGCACCAGTAAGTGCTAGCTACGTACTGCTGGTACCTCCTGCGCCACCTCTGAGCTCTCGCAAAGTGTGATCTTTACATCCACGGCGGAGAGCCCCTCTTCGTAAACAAACAGCGGGTTGATATCGAATTCCTCGATCTCAGGGAAGTCGCTCACCAAGGCCGCGACCTTCGCAATTGTCGCCTCGACGGCAGCGATATCTGCTGGCGGCTCGCCTCGGTAACCCTTCAGGAGCGTGTAAGCCTTGGTCTCGCGTACCATCTCGGCTACGTCCTCCTCGGTGAGGTTGTGAGCCAGACGGAAAGCTACGTCCTTAATCAGGTTGACGTAGATGCCACCCATACCAAACATGACCATAGGCCCAAAGGAAGCATCGCGAGCCATGCCGATGATCACCTCGCGGCCCACTGGCATCATGCGCTGGACCTCTACACCCAGGATGGTAGCCCCTTCGACAGCAGAGCACTTGGCCATCATCGTCGTAAACTCCGCAGCTACCTCATCTGCCGACTTGAGCCCCAGCTTGACGCCACCTACATCACTCTTGTGCAGGATATCAGGAGACGCGATCTTCAGAGCGATGGGGAAGCCCAGCTCTTCTGCCACGGCGGCTGCGGCCCCGGCTGACGTAACCAAGCGCCCCGGAGCAGCGTCTATGCCATAGGCGGCCACCACTTGCGCAGCCTCGCAACCCAACAGGGCACTGCGGCCTTCGGCCCGCACCTTAGCGATGATCTCTTTTACCTGCTCTTTGTTGGCCGCATCGCGGCTGATTGGTGTGCCCAAGCCCTTCTTGCGCATCTCAGCATATCGGGCCATGCCAGAGACCGCCAGCGCAGCCCGTTCAGGAGCATCGTAGGGAGGAACACCAGCCTCACGACTGGCCTCGAAAGCATCCTTCACGATGTCGCCACCCATCCAGCAAGTGAGGACTGGCTTTTCACCGAACTTGCGGACTGCTTCGGCCACCGCGTTAGCTGTAGGCATGGGCTCAGTCATGGACTGGGGAGAGACAACCACGATTACACTGTCTACATTTGGATCGCGCAGCACGGGCTCCAAGGCCACCTGGTAACGATCTGCACCTGCATCGCCGACAACGTCGATGGGGTTGTTGAAGGCCGCAACGGACGGTAGTTTTCCTCGTAGTTCGCTCAAGGTGCTCTCAGCTAGCTTGGACATCTCTAGATTGCCTGCGCTTTCTATGGCATCGGTGCATAGGATGCCTGGTCCGCCAGCATTGGTGACCACCGCCACCCGATTGCCTTCTGGAATCGGTTGCAGCGAGAAAGCCGTAGCCAAATCTGTGAACTCCTGAGCGCCGCCCACCCGAATACCGCCCGACTGTTTGATAGCGATATCATAGGCCCGGTCGTTACCAGCCAGCGCACCCGTGTGTGAGGATGCGGCCTTCTGCGCAGCTTCGCCCACGCCCGACTTGAGGACCAAGACCGGCTTGGTTCGGGAAACCTCACGCAGGGTATCCATGAAAGCGGGACCGTCGGCAACACTCTCCATGTAGCAGATAATCACTTTGGTGTTGGGGTCTTCGCCCATGGCGGCCAGGAAATCTGCCTCGGTCAGGCCCGCACGATTGCCCATGCTCACAAACAGGCTGAAACCAACATTCGCTCCCGCACTCCAGTCGAGAACAGCGGCTCCCAAAGCCCCACTCTGCGAGATGAAGCCGATGCCGCCTGTGGCTGGGTGCGTGGAGCCAAAAGAGGCGTTCATCTTGTCATGCGTGCTGATGACCCCAAGGCAGTTGGGGCCCGTCAGCGTCATGGAGTACTTCTCACAGACGGCCTGCAGCTCTTCCTCCAGCGCTGCGCCCTCTGCTCCGACCTCTTTGAAGCCCGCAGTGATGACTACCAGGTGCTTGGCACCCGCCTGGCCACACTCCTCGGCGGCTGAGATCACGAACTTGGTGGGGATGCAGATAACTGCGAGATCAACGGGACCGACCTCACCGATAGTCTTGTAACACTTGACGCCAAGAATCTCTTCTTCTCTGAGGTTGATCGGGTAGATTGCCCCCGGATACCCCACGTTGAGCAGGTTCCTCAGTACTGCATTTCCCACCTTTTGAGGGTGGGCCGAAGCGCCAACAACCGCCACTGACGCTGGATTCATAAGCGAGCTAAGTTTGGCCAACTGCAGATCTCCTCTCTTAATCCTTCTACCCTGATCTTCCAACACTTCACCACGGGCAACCCCACCTACAGGGCCGGGTACCCAGGTGCTTACTTCCCCATTTCTAGATGACACGGCGCGTAAAACCCCAAGGTCAGCCTGTTAAGTACTGCCCTGCTACATGCGACTCGGGGCGGCCAACCCCATAAATACGTGCTAGAACTGGTATTTCCTGCGATGACCGGCTATTGTTCACAAAACGTTCACCTCAGCCAACGAGGTTCTCGCGCACCGCATGAGCCGCCGCTTCTGCCCGGTTGCTGACCTTCAGCTTCGCCAAGAGACTGCTCACATAGTTGCGGACGGTCTTCTGGCTGAGGCCCAACGCCTTGGCGATCTCCTTGTTCGTCTGCCCTTGCGCAATCAAACTCAAGATATCCCTCTCTCGCTGGGTCAGGACGATGTCATCGAGGTCATTGCTCCTCGCAGCCCCACCCCTGAGGCGCCGTAACACAGTATCTGTCAGGCCCGGATCCAACCACGAACCCCCTTCGGCCACCAGACGTATGCCTTGAACGAGTTCCCGGCAACCGACCCCCTTGAGCACATAGCCACTGGCCCCGGCCAATAGCGAGGAGATCAGCGCCTCCTCATCGCTGTAGGAGGTGAACACAACCACCCGTGTCCGCGGGTATCTGCTTCGCATAGCTTGACACACTCGGACGCCGCTCATGTCTGGCAGGCGCAAGTCCAGCAGCACGACATCGGGTAGCCGCGCTGCGACAGACTCCAAGGCTTCTGCACCAGTAGCGGCGGCACCTACCACCTCTAAGCCCGGTGTATTCTCCAAGACCGAGCGCAACCCTACCCGCACCACCTCATGGTCGTCCACGATCAGTAGGCGAATGGCTTTCATCACGTCCCCCCCTCCGAAGGCACCTTTAGCCGCACCACAGTACCCGCCCCGGGTGTGCTTTCAATGTGTAGCGTGGCCTGCAGTAAGCGTGCTCGCTCGCGCATGTTGCGCATTCCGTGATGCCCCTGGCCGACTCTTGTCGGGTCGAAGCCCTGCCCATCGTCACACACAACTAGTTCGAGGCCCGTGCCCTCCCTTCGCAGCGCTACGCCGATATGTGTGGCACTGCTATGTCGGATGGCATTGGAGAGGGCTTCGCGTGCTAGTTGCAGCAGATGGTCTGCCTGCGCAGCACTCAGCGCCACCTGACCCATAGCCTCGGTCTCAAACCCCAGAGGGACACTCGTGGCCCCTTGCATCTCATCGACAAGCGTGCCCAAGAGGTCAGGCAGCGACTGAGTCACATCCTTTTCCAGATTCATCACATAAATGCGGATGTCAGCCATCACCCGCCTGATCATCTCCAATAGGTGCCGGACCTCGTCTCGCTCTGCCTCAGACAGCCCTTCGGCAGGTCCGATGCGACTCTCCAACCTCAAAGCAATGGCATATAGCCACTGCACGGGGCCATCGTGCAGCTCACGAGCGATGCGCCTGCGTTCGTCAGCGATTCCCGTCGCAGCCACTTGCTGCCTATATCTAACCTCCTGACAGGCTCGTCGAGCTCGTATCAAGGCCAACACCGCCACACTGACGGCAAGTGTAAGCAAGCCATACGACAAACGGCTCATTGTCTGACTCGCCTGTCCAATAGGGGCCAGCAATTCAAGGCATCTCCTAGCTTTCGCGACCGCACAAAGACTGTTCAAACGGTTAGTAATAGACAAACTCCCGTACGTCGTAGCGGGTACACGCCGGACCACCCTGATCCACGGGGCGTAGCCCACTGCGTATGGTACGCTCCTGTTGCCGCATAGCTTCGTCATCAAGCGCCTGCACACCCGCCGACTGGGCCCAAAGGGCATACTCGCTATCTGGTTCCACCACGAGTTCCGACAAGTAGACAACATCCTCGGCATCCAGCGGCAGGCGAGACAGCAGTTCAGCGGTTTCCGCTGCGTGCACCCTCTCCAGACGATCGCCCCCGGCCCCAAGCAAGAAGATCAGGCCCACCCCAACTCCACCCTCCTTCAGAGACCTCACCGCCTGCTCCACCCGATCCGGACTGCTGGGCTTGCGCAGTGTTCGAAGCACCACAGGGCTTCCGGATTCAGCGCCTACATAGACGCGCCGCAATCCCAACCGCCGCAACGCCGCAAACTCCTCAGGCGAATGGAACTTGGTGCCAAAGAGATCCATGAAGGTGAACACCCCTTCGATACCCCCTGGCCCCCAAGGCAACTGGGCCTGCATCAGCTCCAGAGCAGAGCTGATTTTGCCAAAGGGAAGACCTAAGGCATTGGCATCCCCCATAAAAGCAAACCGCCGGCGATTTATGGCCTCGCCAACCAGCCTCAACACAGCTTCGATGTGCTGGGCAAACTCCTCTAATGTCTTCTCGCGATAGGGACGGCCGCGATAGAATGTGCAGAATCGACAATGGTTGTAGCGACAACCTACTGTGAGCTGTAGCAGTAGTGCTCCGTACTGGTCAGGTGGCAGAATACCAACTGGCTCATATACAGAAGCAAAGCGATGTGCCCGCGAGTGCATGAGCCGAACTCCGCACGCTTCGATCTGCGCCAAAACAGCATCCCACGGGGGCCCTGGTGGCTTTGCGAGCATCCTGAGCAACACCGCCGCCCTATCATAGCCCTCTGCCGCTCTTTCCAGCCCCTCAGCGACGCTTAGATGTCTTTGCCTACGCTGCTGCACCCCGAACCACTGCAAGGGCTTCCGAAGGCAGGCACCACTGAGACCCCAGCGGCTCAGCTGATTATCCCAGAGGGCACGGACAAGACACCCCGATCGGTCAAATGAGAAGGAAGACTCCACCCCGACTTCTACCGTGAACAGGTCAGGAGTGACACGAACCTGCGGCAACACGCCTCGACTACACCTGCCTCAGCTTTCATTGTCTCCCAGGCCCCGACTCACGTCCACTGATTTATGACACGAATCTCTGGACATATGTCATCTCAGAGACCAACTGAACGGGCCACCTCTTTGAGCTTGTCCGCCGAGCGCCGAAAGGCAGCCTCCTCATCGACGGAAAAGGGAAGCTCGAGAACGCGGTCAATCCCGGACCGATTAATGATACAAGGCACGCCTAGGCAGATGTCGCTGATGCCGTGATAGTCATCAAGCAGCGTACTGACTGAAAGCACACTGTGCTGATCCTGCAGCACCGCCTCGACAATGCGCTGCAAGCCCATCGCGATAGCGTAGTAGGTGGAACCTTTCTTCTCGATGATCGTGTAGGCCGCGTCGCGCACGCCCTTGAAGATCCCCTCCACGGTCTCATCGGAGTATTCGCGCTCCGATGCCCAGCAAAACTCAGCAAACGGTATGGGGCCTATAGTCGCCAGACTCCAGACTGCCAACTCGCTATCACCGTGCTCACCGACAATGTAGGCGTGCACCGAGCGGGGGTCGACATCCGCATACATCCCCAGAAGGTAGCGAAAGCGAGCAGTGTCGAGAATGGTTCCAGACCCGATAACCCGAGACGCTGGCAGACCTGAGAACTTCAGCGTAGCGTATGTAAGAATATCGACAGGATTCGTCGCGATGAGAATGATCCCCTTGGGGTGATGCTCCATGATCCTTCCAACGATGTCACGAAAGATGGCCATGTTTTTCCGCACAAGATCAAGCCGCGTTTCTCCCGGCTTCTGAGAGGCACCGGCGGCAATGACAATGACGTCCGCACTCGCAGTATCGGCATAGTCTCCCGCCCAAATGCGCATGGGTTGGGCAAAGGCCAGACCGTGATTGAGATCCATGGCATCGCCCTCAGCCTTGGCTTTGTTGACATCAATAAGCACGAGGTCTGAGACGACGCCGGACAACACAGCAGTATAGGCAAAGGTCGAACCCACAAAGCCTGTCCCAACAACTGCCACGCGAGCGCCCGGACACCTTGGCTCCATATGCATACCTCTTCCCATCCCGTATTCGCGTTCCCCGCGCACGTCTGGAGATAGCTTTCCCATCTCCCCAGTAATCACCTTCTACAAGGGCAAGTACGCCAGGAGGCGACCTACCACTCCTCCCACGACGACAGCTACCGCTACTGCTCCGACAAGGATTGCTGCTCCAACCCGCAGCCCCATTTCCTTGAGCAGCACGAGCACAGACGCAATGCAGGGGGTAAAAAGGGTGATGGTTAGCACGGCCACGAGCGTCTGATGAGGTGTCATAGCTAACGCATACAGGCCAGCCGCTCCAAAATCACGGCGCACAAGCCCCATCACGAAGGCTCGCGCTGCCTGGGGAGGCAGACGCAACCAAGCCACAGTGAGCGGATAGAACACCCGCTCAATCCAGCGCAGAAACCCACTCTCCTGCATGAGGGAGATCCCCAAGGCACCGCATGCGAAGATCGATGTGGCCTCTGTAAGGAAGGTCATCACTCTGATCATACTCTTCTTGCATACATTGCCCACCCGCGGCCAACGCAGGGGTGGCAGATCCAAGAGCAGGTCTGTAGAACACCCTGGAAGCAATCCGTTCAGTGCCAGTCCCAAGAGGCCGTACAACAGCAGCAACGTCAGCAGGTACAAGAGCACGTAGCGTGGCCCCAGAGGCACGATGAGAGCCGTGATCACAGCTAGCTGGGCCGAACACGGGACGACGATGCTCAGAAGGGCCGCGGCAATAATCCTCTCCCGCCGCGAACCGAGCACCCGTGTCGTGAAAAGCGCCATCGTAACACACCCAAACCCGAGTATCATGGGAATAACCGCCCGGCCGTTCAGGCCGATCCGATTGAGAAAGCGGTCCGTCAGTACCGCCACTCGGGGCAAGTAGCCCGAGTCCTCGAGAATCGCTAAGGCTAAGTAGAAACCACTTACCATAGGCAGCAGCAGGCCCAAGGCATAGGTGACAGTCATGGTCAAGATGCCGAACTCACCGACCAAGATCCTGTACGGAAAAGACGCTGGTGACAGCACCTGAGCCACGAGAGCCTTGACCATGGGTTCGTAGATGCCTCGCATCAGTGTCTTTTCGGTAAAGGTGACGATAGTCTGAGCGGCAAGCACCCCGACCAGTTGATAAACGGCCCACAAAACACCCACCAGCATGATGCCACCGACCAGCGGGTGGGTCGTCCATTCCTCCCATGATCTACCCGAAACCGGGGATTGTGATCTCACCACATCGCCTACCAGCAAGTCTGCCTGCCGTCGCCGAGCCGGGCCGAGATGCTCACGCCGTCTGTGACGCCTGGCCTCTGATATGGCTGGCAACAACCCATCCACGCCCTCGCCAGTTATCGCCACCATCGGGACGACTGGCACCCCCAAAGCCCTGGCCAACGCCACCACATCCACCTTCAGACCCAAACGCTTCGCCTCATCCATCATGTTGAGGGCGACGACGACAGCCAAGCCAGCCTCAGTAAGCTGTAGCGTTAGGAAAAGGTCGCGCTTCAGCGTGGTGGCGTTCACGACATTGATGACCACATCACCCTGGAGGATGATGCGACGAGCGATCACCTCCTCGTCGCTGTAGCTTTCCAGACCATACACACCAGGCGTATCGACCAGCTCATAGCCCATCCAGGTGCCGCGACTCACATCGACCGTAGTACCAGGGAAGTTCGACACATGCACGTACAAGCCCGTAAGCCTGTTGAAAAGCACTGACTTGCCGCAGTTGGGATTGCCAGCCAGCACGATGCGCCGCGGTACGTGTGTCGCATTTCCAGGTCCAAAGGCATGCATACTATCAACCTCCCGCTGAAGCGTAGGAGACGTCTCTCACGAGGACTTGCTCGGCAATCCTTCGGCCCACTGCCATCCTGGCTCTTCCACAGCGCACAACCACCGGGCCGCGGTACAAGTTGCGGACGCAATCGACGATGGTACCCTCCACCAAACCCATGCGCAGAAGGTGCTCAGCACACCGCTGGTCTTGAACAGCCACGATCCGGTATCGACCACCGGGCCGCGTCTGGGCCAAGAGTCTTTCCTGAGCCCGTATCACCCCAGCGCCCTCCTAGTAAACGTGTTACGCTGTGCGGACATATCGACGGACAACGACGCGCGTATTCCTCTGTCAGAGCTGGTAAAGGCTTATGGTCACAAGAAAGCGGGAAATTCTCGCACGCTGAAGAATAGGTAGCAACATACAGCTCCACACATTCGGCCTTGCCCGATAGACACTCGTACGTATGCAGTCATATGGAGGAGATCACAGTGGCAGAACCATTGCGGCATTCTATTGGACAAGTGCAGGGGTAGCCGTTCACGGAGCAGGGCCCAGGCCTTCGTGAGCATTGGCATACTCCTGATTCTCGCTGCGGGGATCTTTGCCGTAGAGGCCCAGGCTGAGGGTAAGCAAGTGCAGGGCAATGTGGTACGCGTCGGCTCGGACTACGTGGTTGACGCAAGCACCTCATTCAGTGGAAACATCATCGTCTTTGGCGGCAACATCTCGATACAGGGCGCTCTGGAAGGGCGAGCTATCGCTGTGGGAGGCACGGTTCGTGTCGAAGGAAATGTCGCTGGTGACATAGTGGCTATTGGCGGTCGCACAGTTCTCTTGCGGGGGGCCGCGA
The DNA here is from genome assembly GCA_050951545.1 of Limnochordia bacterium. GTDB lineage: Bacteria > Bacillota > Limnochordia > DTU080 > DTU080 > DTU080. Next base: position 181,446 of record JBMNJG010000006.1, read on the forward strand.
TTACTGGCAGTGTAAATGCGGTGGGTGGGGGCGTAGAGCGGGCGGAGAACGTGGAACTATGCGGCGAAGTGAACAGTATCAGCTTGGCTCAAGGCCTGCGTGTACCCCAGTTTCGTCTATTCCCCTTTCAGCCCCGATCAGTGCCCGTCTACACTCTTTACCTGCTAGGACTCTATCTTACTGTTCTAGCGGTGGGCTACCTGTTCCCTGAACACGCCCGCACTGCGGGTAGCGTACTGGCCGCCCTCCCTTGGCGTAGTCTGTGGGTTGGAGCGGTGGCCCTACTGCTGATCGTACCACTGACAGTTCTGATGGTGCTCTCGGTGATAGGCCGCCCCCTCATTCTTGTGTTGTGGCTGGGTTTTCTAGTAGCGAAACTGCTTGGCTACGTCGCTATGGTACGCGTCACGGGAGCTCTACTGGTGGAGCGTCTGGGGTATCACACTTGTACTGCGATCCACGTAGCCTCCGGAGTCGTAGTTCTCGGGCTGTTGCGCGCCATTCCATTTGTTGGTGTCATCTCTGGAATCGTTGTCTTTCTCGGTGGCCTGGGTGCCGCGCTGATCAGCCGTCTCGGAATGGGTGGAAGCTGGTTTTCGCTTCCTCCAAAGTGTCGGGCACGCAAGAGTTCTAAGGGCAGTTCGGCAGCGAGGGATGCCTAACGGCCAGCTATGTGTGGTACAATGGTGCTGTAGAGAATATTTCGCTCTATTCGACGAGGAGGCGATCTATGATGAACGCGACCTCCGGTGTTCATGCCCAGGCTGCGTCCGGAAGACCCTGCTCCCAGGCGCGCAAAGCGCCATCGTTCGCCCAAGCCCTCGTCTGTTGCCAGCGTTGCCTAAAAGGAACGCCCGAAGACTACCACGCCTGCGTATGCATCGGCAAACTGGCCTACCTGCATAAGGAGTACCACTGCGCCACACAGCACTATCTGCGTGCCGCGGCCCTCAGTCTTTTCCGTCACCTCGACCAACCCGGCTTACGTCGGCTACGCAAAAGGACTAGCATCGCCCCCCATCGCGCACGACAGGACGCCGCATCTATCCTCAAGGAGTACGAGCCAACGCTGTTGTATCATCTCGGGCACGCACGTCACGCCACGACGACACACAACGCAGAGGAGTACGATACCCATCTGATGCACTACACCAAAGGCATTCGCGGTCTGACGCCACTAGCCTACGACCCCTCACCGAACCTACTTGCACACTTCCACGAGGAGGGGCTCACCGCATTGCATCAGGGCGGTGACTTCATACTCACTGTGGTAGAGCAGTACAGCCGATTCTGCGAGTAAGCTGCGCTTTCTTCCATTGTTTCACACACAAGATCTAGAAAGGATGCTATACTCAAAGGGATGTTGGGCAGTTCTCAGAAGAGATGTGGGCAAGGAGGAGATTCTGTGAAGCATTCCCGTCGCCTTGTGATGAGAGTTCTACCCTTTGCTATCGTAGCCACATTGGTTGCCAGTGGTACGCTCGCCGCTGCACCTACACTATCAGTCTCGCAGGCAGTGGAGTTAGGTTTGAGTCAGAACATTTCCCTGAAAATAGCGGAGCTGAACAACTTTACCGCTCAGATAGCCTACGAGAAGGTAGTCGCCAGCAATCCTACCCCTGTAACTCGTCGCTCTGCGGAGATCAACTGGGAAAAGGCTCAAGACGCCTTCCGAGCTGCGAAGATCGATGTCGTCATCTCTACTTTAGGGTCTTACGTCGCACTTCAGAATACTGCTTTCGACCTTCAGATCAAGGAGAAGCAAGCTGACGTCGCCCTGCGCAACTGGGAAAAGACCCAGATTCTGGTACAGAAGGGAACGGCAGGTGTCCTTGACGAACTGCAAGCACAGCTAAACTATACCTCTGCTGCCAATAACCTTGCTAAAGCCCAAGACAGCTTCGCTGAGAGCACGACGGCTTTTGCCAATATGTTGGGCGTAGACGAGCTGCCCCAACTCTCTGAGGCGAATCTGCTACTGATTCCTGAGATAGAGATAACCGCCGACGAGGCACTGCAGACAGCTCTGGCCCACAGCCTAACGATCAAAGACAAAGAAGTGGCCCTGGAACTCGCCCAGATCCAGCGGACACAAGATGAGCTGCTAGGCCTGGCCCGGGCAGATGACAGCCTCTCAAAGAACAGCCTGAAACTGGCGGAACTAAACCTGGCCAAAGCACGTGCTGACTTCACGGAAGACGTCATCTCCTCCTACAATGCTCTCGTTCAGCTCAAGAAGAGCCTGGCAATGGCCCAAAGCTCGCTGGAGATGGAGACGCGTAAGTTTGACATTGTGCGCAAGCAGTATGATGCAGGCCTGAAGACCCCCAGCGAGGTCGAGAACAGCGAGATCGCACTTCTCTCGTCTCAGAGGGATCTTCGCAACGCCCATCGTTCCTACGTTCTGGCATGGCTGTCTTTCCAGAAGACGCTTGGCAACGACATCGACCTGAGTGGGGTTGTGAAACCCGATGCGAGCGACAACTAAAACCAAGATAGTCCCTGTTGTCCTGCTCAGTCTGGCCATAATGGTACTTCCTTCCATTGAGGCTGAGCAAGCCACACTTACCTGGGAGCAGGCCATCTCTCGATCGCTGATCTATCATCCGAGTGTAACCTCAGCGATCAAAGCTGAAGAGGCGGCTCAGAGGGCGCTTGAGAGGGCCTCCGCTGCCTATGCTCCGCAGCTCACCCTATCGTCGAAGCCTGCCAGCACGGGGAATCGGCAGGACAGTGCTGGGAAATATCAGCGGTACACTGAGGGTGAGGCCCGACTGACCGCGGGCTTGGCGACATCGGTTGGGGCCTCTGGGTCGGCTGCCTTAGGCCACACCTGGTCTCAGAGGCAACACCAGGGCCGCTCCTTCCTCTCCTTGGCAGCTACCGCCAGTCTAGATCCGAGGGGGCGTCTGTACAGCAGCACACGTATGGCCTTGGAAAAGGCGCGCATCACAGCTCAGAAGGCCGCCTGGGATCGTCAGGAACAAGCACAGGCGACGGCACTGAGCGTCCTTTCGACGTTCTGGCGCCTGGAACTTGATGCCCAAAGACTAGCCATAACTCGTGAGAGCCGGGAGAGGCAGGCAGATATCTACGCCCGAGTACTCGAACGCAAGAGACTGGGTCTCGCCACCGATACCGATGTGCTGGAGGCTGAGATCGAATGGTGCCAAGCGGAAGTGGCTGAGCAGAAAGCAGAGGCGGAATACCGCACCCGCCTGCTGGCCTTTGCCCGGGATCTTGAGCTGCCGTCGGAGATCGCGCTCGCTCCCTCGGGGGGCTTTCCTGAGCATGAACTCGTAGACAACCTTGACAGGTCGGCCCTGGAACAGGCAGCGCGTGAGCAGAGCCTAGCGGTACGCAAACGCAGTCTTGACGTAGGTTACAGCACGCTCGAACTTCAGCAGGCCAAAGCGGCGCGTTGGCCAGACATCGCTGTATCGGGAAATTACAGCATACCTGACCTATCCAAGACTGATACGACTGTCCGACCCTGGGGAGTCTTCATCAACGTGGAGCTGCCCATTCTTGACGGTGGACGCCGTCGTCTGAGCGTCGCGGACAGAGAAGCGGAACTGCAGAGTGCACAAGCAGCCATGATGCGTGACCAAGAGGGCACACTCAGTACGCTGCAGCAGAAGGTGACCAACTGGGAGATCGCCCGCCGTAACGTACAGATCGCCCGTTTGAAACTGACGCACGCCCAGCTCGAGGAGACGCTGAAGATACGGCAACACACCAGCGGCCTAGTGAGCGACTCGGCTTTGCGCGCAGCACATACAGAGACTCTTCTCGCCGCTGTGGCTCTGCAAGATGCCGTCCACGCACAAGCTCTTTCGCAACTAGAGATCAGTGCCATGGCCGGAGAGACACTCACCGTCGGAGGCAGACAGCTACTTCCGTGAGCTCTCGGCGGACAAGCCCTAAGCAACCACGAGGCGGCCGCTGCTGGCCGCCTCGATTGCAGGTGGCACTGATCCGAAACTCGATCTGAAAAAGGAGTACCGCCTTGGAACGCACTTCCTGGGAATCCCGCCTGAGCCATCGCCAAGTCAAGACACGATTGCAGGCCGTGCAAGAGATCGCCGGCAGCAAGGACCCTGCGCGCATGCCTCTACTGCTACGCGCCCTACAGGATCGGTCGAATTTCGTGGTAGCCGCTGCCGCCAGAGGCCTTAGTACATCGCCAAGCCAGCAAGCCATAGAGCCCTTGATGCAGCGCTTCCGATGGCTAGACGAAAAGGGCAAGACCCGGGATGCCACCTGCGCTGCCCGCATCGCGATCATTCCTGCTCTCGTCGCTTGCGAGGCCGCCGAAGCTGGCGATCTCTACCTACGAGCCATCAGAACCGTCCAAATCGAGCCCTCCGGCATGGGTGTGGAGGATGTCGCCATTCCTCTGCGAATTGAGGCGGCGACGGCGTTGGCGACTTTTCGCATTCCTGGCACGCTCCTTGCGCTGGCCATCCTGCTAGTCGATGCCTCCCCTGTAGCACGTGCAGCAGCAGCCACCGCACTGGAGTACCTCGGCGATCCCGGTGCGGTGGCTGTGTTGGGCATGCGCTTAGCCAGGCCCGGGGCCGAAGAGCCCGAAGTCCTGGTCGCTTGCATGGATGCCCTCGTCAACCTCGATGCTGACGCGGCCCTCCAGCTAGTCTCACCATTTTTGGAGAGCACCGATCCGTACCTAGTCGCTGGGGCAGCAACGGCCTTGGCGAGACTGGGGCAGTCGTATCACGAGAAAGTGCTGGTTCTGTTAGAAGAGGCCTGTGACCGGACTGCCGCACAAGCCCGAGAGGCTGTCATTCTGGCCATCGCCTCCATGCGGTCCGATGCTACGGCGGTAAGCCTTAGTCGACTGGCCAACCACCACGAAGCGGCCGTGCGCTTGGCCACTGTGATGGCTTTGGAACAGCGGGCCGACGCAGAGTCAGAACGCTTGCTTCGAGAGCTTGCAGCACGGACCACCGATCGCCAGGTATCCCGTGCTGCCAAAGAGGTACTGCAACGGCTCGCACAGTCCTAGACCAATCTCATCTACTCGCCAGCCATGTGGCACAAAGTTCTGGCCAGGCCCGCACCTGCGGATGTTCGGCGGCCAAGCCCAGACCGTGTCGGCCATCGGGGAAGATGTGCATCTCCCAAGGAACGCCGTGACGACTGAGTGCTGCGGCAAACATGAGACTGTTTTCCACGGGCACTCCTGCGTCGTTCGCCGTATGCCACAAGAAGGTGGACGGCGTGGCCTCCGTCACCTGCTGCTCATTCGACAGATGCCTACGCATCTCCTCAGAAGGCTCCGGCCCCAACAGATTACGCATAGAGCCCAAGTGAGCATACTGATCGCCAAAGGTGATCACCGGGTAGCATAGAATCAGAAAATCGGGTCGGCAGCTATGCCGCATAACTGGATCGGACGCAGAAAGGGAGCCTGCATCGAAATGCGTTCCAGCGGTTGCCGCCAGGTGTCCGCCTGCCGAAAAACCCAAGATCCCCACTCGCTGGGGATCGATCCCCCACTCTTTGGCCTTGTAGCGCACAAGGCGCAATGCCCTTTGGGCATCCATCAGCGGATAAGGATGACGATAGGGGGCTACACGGTAACGCAGCACCACTGCACACAGACCTATGGCGTTAAGCCAACGAGCGACGGGCTCTCCTTCATGGGCAGCCCTGTGGGCGTACCCACCCCCCGGGCACACCACCACGGCAGCCCGGGCCTGCTCACCGCCCAACAGGTACGGTGTAAGCGAAGGCTGGTCTTCTTCTCCACTGCCCAAAGCTCCCGGTACCTGCTCGTTCCATAGTGGAACATCCGACCTCATGGTCATCATTTGCACTCCCCTAGAAAGTCGTGTCATGCTGTGCGGGCATGTCGGCGGCCTCCGATTCTTGCCAAGCGATGGTGTCGATCTTCACGTCTGGTTGGCCGCCGCGTCGCAAAAACGCTAGAAGACAAGCCGCTCGTGCAACCACCCGGCCACCTCGGCGACGGGAAGACGCACCTGCTCCATGGAATCACGCTCACGAATCGTGACAGCACCATCATCCGGGGACTCAAAATCATAGGTGATGCAGTAGGGTGTGCCAATTTCGTCCTGGCGCCGATACCGCTTGCCAATGCTGGCCGTCTCATCGTAGTCGATCATGAAATGCTTCCGTAGCGTCGCATAGACCTCGCTCGCCTGCTCGCTTAGCTTGCGCGACAGCGGTAGCACAGCGGCCTTGTAGGGAGCCAGCGCCGGATGCAGACGCAGGACGACCCGGGTATCGCCACCAGCCAGCTTCTCTTCACAATAGGCGTCGGTCAGGAAAGCGAGGAAGAGACGCTCTACGCCCACCGAAGGCTCGACGCAGAAGGGGACGTACCTCTCTTTTGTGAAGGGATCGAGATACGTAAAGTCCTCGCCAGATGCCTCAGCATGACTCCGCAGGTCATAGTCCGTGCGATCGGCGATGCCCCATAGCTCACCCCAGCCAAAGGGGAAGCGGTACTCAATGTCGCTGGTGGCCTTGCTATAATGCGACAGCTCCTCTGGAGCATGGTCGCGCAAGCGCAACCGCTCCTCGCCAAGCCCTAAGCTGTGCAACCAATCGTAGCAGAAGTTGCGCCAGTAACTGAACCACTCCAAGTCCTCTCCGGGTTTGCAGAAGAACTCGAGTTCCATCTGCTCAAACTCGCGGGTTCGGAAGACAAAGTTGCCAGGTGTGATCTCATTGCGAAACGCCTTGCCGATCTGGGCAATGCCCAGAGGTAACTTGGTGCGGGTGGTCCGCAGCACATTACGGAAGTTGACAAAGATGCCTTGGGCCGTCTCCGGTCGCAGGTACACTACCGCTTGGGAATCCTCAGTGACCCCCTGGAAGGTCTTAAACATCATGTTGAAGCGGCGGACGTCCGTGAAGTCACGGGCCCCGCACTGCGGGCAGCCGATCTCTTGACCACGGATGAATTCCATCAACCGCTCGTTAGACCACCCGTCGGCATTGATCTCCTGACCTTGAGCGGCTACCCAGTCATCGACAAGTTTGTCCGCTCGAAAACGCGACTTGCAGACGCGGCAGTCGGTCAGAGGATCTGTGAAGCTGGAGAGATGCCCAGAGACGTCCCACACCTGGGGGTTCATCAGTATTGCAGCATCCATTCCGACGTTGTGGGGTGATTCCTGCACGAACTTCTGCCACCAAGCTTGCTTGATGTTGTTTTTCATCTCCACGCCCAACGGCCCGTAATCCCAGGCATTAGCCAGACCTCCATAGATCTGTGAGCCGGGAAAGACAAAGCCGCGTGTCTTGCAGAGGGCCACAATCTTCTCCATCGTCGTTGTTTCTTCCATACCGTTAAGCTCCCCTCATCGGAACAGAGGCTGCCTGGCGCCTCACCGCACATGATAGGTTGAAAACCAGGAACCCGACATGGCCGGGCTCCTGGCTCCAAGTTCGATATCCGTGTGTAGCCTGCTTCCCGCCTGGGCCACGTATGCGCACCGCCTGCCTGGGTGCCCTAATCGAGACGGATCTCTTTTCCTGCAGCTGCAGAATCGTAGATGCCCTCAAGCATCCGCGTCACGGTCAGTCCGTGTTCACCTGGGGTAAGCACAGGCTTTCCTTCGCGGATAGCATCTGTGAAGTGCTGTAGCTGAGCCTGGAAGATGGATACCTTGGATCCCTGTCGGGTAGTGTCAACCAGTTCGTTTTCTACTTCAGAGTAGAACCGCAGATTGCCATCCAACGGACACAGAGCTCCTGCTTTCTCGCCGATGACGTTGATGCGCGTCTCCGGTGGCATGTTGAGTGCCCAGCTCACTTCCAGATTTATGACCGCACCGTTATCAAAACGGATCATGCCTGTCGCCAGATCCTCTACGTTGTAGGTTCCAGACCAGTCGGGGATGCCCCAGCTGCCCAAACCACGACGTTCGGGACCAAAGGCTGTATACGTGTGTCCGCTTACTGAAATGGGCTTGGGGTTGCCAATGAGGAACCAGGCCACGTCGAGTGCGTGAACACCGATGTCGATAAGAGGACCGCCGCCCGACTCTTCTTTCCGTGTGAACCAGCTGCCCCAACCTGGGATTCCCTTGCGGCGGATCATCATGGCCTTCGCATAGTAGATCTTGCCCAGCTCATCGCGGTCAACCATGCCGCGCAGGGTCTGCACTTCGCTGCGCATGCGGTTGACCAAGCCTACCGCCAAAATCTTGCCCGAGGCCTTGGCGGCCGCCACCATCTTCTCCCCCGCAGCGACGTTGATCGCCATGGGCTTTTCGCAAAGAACATGCTTACCTGCCTGCAAAGCATTGACCGTGATCACATGGTGTACATTGTTGGGCACGCCAACGATCACCGCATCAAGGTCAGCCTCTTCGAGCATGCGCCGATGATCCGTATAGACCTCCGGAATATTGAACTCGGCAGCGCGGCGACGAGCTCTCTCCTCGATGATGTCGCACACGGCGACAATCTTGGCCCCCGCACCCTCTCTTGCTGCACTGAGGTGCGATCCTGAAATGCTACCTGCCCCTACCATACCTATTCGAACGAGATCATCCGCCAAGCAAAGTCTCCTCCTTCAGGAATGTTGTACGTTGCATCATCGCCATGAGCGCCTCTTATTCCCATAGCTCGCCCATGCGCTGATTTCCTTGAGAGTGCGATCCCGTTATGCTTCGCCGTGCCGTCTATATTGCCTGCAAAATCATGCGAGAATGGCCCCTTGACGATGCGCCCCCTGTCTGACACATGAGACTACGCCGTCACAGCTCACTCTTCCTTGTTTTGGGTACACTGTCTGGAGCCGGCAGGTTTTCCAGCGGATCCTAGCCAATAGATCTGACAGACAGCATCCTGAGGTTCCGATACAGATGGTGATGAAACTGACCAATAAGCAGCAAGCTCTACCGCTTGACCCAACAAGGGCTCCACAGGGAGCACCCCTACAGACGACCGAGACCCCTGTTACACAGAGGCCTTTATCGCCCGCGGCCTCAGATAGGCGCGTGGCAGATGAACGCAGCACTGGTTCATTCGTCCGTACCCTGCGCAAGCGGGTCCCCGAGGCCTCCTATCTGGTGGCGGAAAACACCGACCGTTACCGCCCCATCATGCGCCTTTTTTATGACGAGCACATGTCTCATCACTACACCCTCCAGACCAGCGATGTGTTGGAGCATGTGAGGCTCAATGTGATGAAGGAGTACACGGAATCTCAGTGCGAACAAGACCTGCGTCAGTTGTGTGACTGGGGCAACGTGGCTGCCGAGCAGGATCGATCGAGGGCTCATACCGTAGAGGAGTTTTTGCGACGCAAGCTGCTGTATAACATCACGCCCTACGGCATTGCCTTCGAGCGCCTGCTGGTTGAGCTAGAGGATGAACGAGGTACGCAGGGTTCCCTGGACATCGGCTTGCTCGAGGCTCTGCTGGAGAGTATAGAGATCCTAGAGCCGCTGGTTGATCAGTTGCTGGCAGTGCACGGTTCTGCGCACCCACTCGATGAGGCTCTGGTCCGCAAAGTACAGAGGGCCTGGAGCCAGGCCTATGACATGTTTGACCGTGTAGGCAAGCAGGCGAGTGACTACCTGAGTGCATTGGATCGCTCGCGCCAAGATGAGACCGGTGACTTGGAGGCCTTCCTGGCCTACAAGGAAGTTCTGATTCAGTACCTAAACGCATTCGCTACCAGCTTGTACGATTACGGTGACCGCGTGAGAGCATTGCTCAAGCCATGGCCCCAACAAGGCAAGCCTGCACGTCTTCTGGCAGCGCTTGTGGAGTATGACCTACGTTTTACGCCCCCACCGGATGGGCGAGTGCCAGATGCCCAGGAGTTGCGGGCTCGGCATGAGCGAACCTGGTGGAATCTTTACCATTGGTTCCAGCCCAAAGGTGGTCTCGACACCATGCGCCGGCGGACTACCGGAGCCATTGAGCGAGTGGTCCGCCAATCGCAACGGCTTATGGATCGTCGCTCGGGTATCAGCCGCAAGCGCGATTTTGAGCAACTGGCGATTCTTTTTGCCTCCTGCAAAAGCTTGGCTGACAGTCATAAGCTAGCGGGTCTTGCCCTGGGGTGCGCCACCCCTCGACACATCATGGGTAGCGCAGAGGTCTTTCTAGCCCCGGAGCGGGGCTCAGCCTGGGAGATGACGTCTCAGGACGTCTTCTTACGGCCTATCCGGCGAGGCGAACGTCGTCTCGGCCGCTCTGCACCCGTTGTGCTGTTTGACACCCGACAAGAGCATGTGTTGCGTGAAGAAATGGAACGCCGTCAGGCCGAGAGTGCTCTCTGGGACACCTTATTCGTGGAAGGACGACTTGATCTGGGTGCGGCTTATATCCCTGACCCAGCCCTGCGCGCGAGAGTGTTAGCACTACTGGCTGCATGCCTGGCTTCTCCCCTCGGAGAAACCCTAGCTCCCGATGGATCACGCATAAGCCTACAGGTGCCGCCATCTGCGGCTCCAGGCCTCCTATCAAGCAGCGACGGTTCCCTCCATCTTCCCCGGTTTGTGCTTCTGCGCGAAAAGGACGTGCGCCAGGGGTTCGCTGGTCAATTCGCAGCAATTCAGGCAGTAGGAGCCAGCGAATGAGAAACGTCCGTACCTCCGACCAGCAGCGCCCGTTCATCGACCTGCTCGACCGAGTCTCCGTGTCCGCCGGCGATGACATGCTGGCGTACCGGCGCATCCGCCTGAATCTCAGCAAAATCCGTGACTGGTTTGCCGATCGAACCGGATGGGCTGTGATGTGCAACCGCGAGTTGGCACGGCTAGTGAAAACCCCGTCTCTGCTCAGTGTGGGTCATGGCTTCACCTGGACGCAGCAGCCGCTCGACTACGAACTCTTTGCATGGGTGCTTTGGTTCTCCGAGAGCTCCGGTGCTGACCAGTTCTTACTCAGCCAGCTTGTAGAAGAAATCGAAGTGAGAGCCAACGAGCTTTGTGGCTCAGGACACGTGGATTGGGATATCCATGCCCATAGGTTGAGCTTGAACCGAGCGTTGAAAGGACTAGAGCAATACGGCATTCTGCGTCGCCTCGACGGGGACACAGAAGGATGGCTACGAGATCGCCAGTCCGATTCGCTCTATGAGTTTACGCCATTGACACGTCATATTCACGTGGATCTGCTGCCAGAGTACCAACAGACGCCGTTCCCGCAAACCGAAGAGGGCCGAGCTTCTGCTTCTCTAGCCATGGCTGAGATAGCCGCTGTGACTGGGCAACTCAGCGATATGGCCCCTATCATTAACGCCCGTACCACTGGAGCTGTACAGCAGCACAGCCCACTGCTCGGGTGCGGACCTGCAGGACAGCGCCTTTACCGTACGCTTCTGCTCTCACCAGCGCTCTATGCCTGTGCTGACCCGGAGGCCTTCTCTATCCTGCAAGGACGCGATCGGCGTCGAAGTATCGCCGAAGACCTACAGGCCACGCTGGGATGGGACCTCGAGGTGACCGCCTCCTACGCATGCCTCCTGCGACCGTCCGCATCGGAGGCCAGCGGGCAAACACTTTTTCCTTTCCAAGGGGGCCTGGCCCATGTCATTCTTCTCTTATGCGGCCGCCTGCATGAACAGGTAGCCAGTGGCACCCTAATCCCCGACCCCTATGACCGTCTGCGCATCACTCCAGGCCAGCTCAGCGCCTTCTTAGCAGAGTTGCGTGGGGAATACGGTCAGCAGTGGGGGCGTACGTTACGGGAGCTAGGCATCCAAGCACTGACCAGACAGGTGATGGAAACCATGGCCACATGGGACCTCATGGCGGGTCCGGACTGCGACGGTCAGCTTTACGTGCTGCCGCTGGCCGCCCGCTTTCGCGGCACCTATAGCGTAGAAGGAGAGCAAGCGTGATGCAATCCATCTTCCCAAGCTGGGATAAAGCCCCAAATGGACTACTGGAAATTAAGGAGCAACTAGCTGCCTCCGGTCCTGGCGGTTGGCGCCCCAACCGCCTTATCCTGCAGAACTACTGGCGCTTCGGTTATGAGGAGTTCCATTTTGTGCAAGGGCGATTGGTTCTGCGAGGTGCCAACGGTTCGGGCAAGTCCACGGTTCTAGTCAGCGCCATTACACTCGTACTGGACATGGAAAAACGGCGTGAACGCCTCGATACCTTTGGCGGGCAGGGACGAGGGGCAGCCTACTACCTGGTCGGCGAACCAGACGCCTCCCCCGAATCGGAATTCTACCATTTCGAGCGTACTGGCTACGTGGCTCTCGAATTCACCAACCCGGGTGGCGAGTACCGTACCATTGGCGTCGGCTTATATACCACCCGCAATCGACCCGATCTAGCCGTCGACGCATGGGGATTCATCATCGCCGATGGTCGGCGGGTGGGCAGTGATCTGCATCTTTACGATAACGCCAAGCTCCCTCTGTCTGCCCGCGCCCTGCGCGACACCCTAGGGTCGGGTGGGCTCGTGTTGGAGCGCAGTGCGGAATACCAGGCGCAAGTGAATGCGCACCTATTCGGCTTCGCTGCACCAGCAGAGTATGAGTTCCTGCTTAGTCTGCTGTTGCAGCTGCGAAGCCCCAAACTCAACAAAGACACGCGCCCCTCAGATATCCGAGCCATGTTGACGGATTCCCTACCTCCGCTTCCTGCTGACCTGCTCAGCCAGGCTGTTCAGATCATCGAAGATATTGACCATTGCCTAGAGCACCTGGAGGAAACCCAAGCTCAGTATGACTCTATAGTCGCCGTCGACGACTCGCAGGCGACCTATTTGAACCAACTCGCACAGCGAGAAGCGGTGGAGTACCTAGCAGCCGAGCTGCAATTACACGAAGCACGACAAGCAGAACAGGAATCCGAAGCTCAGCTGAACCAAGCCCAAGAGCGCTTGCATGAGATACAGGATGCGCTTACGCGCAACAGCACGGCCGAACGCCAGGCACTCGGACGGCTTGACGTGCTTGAGAACCACGAAGCCTTCCGTGAGCAGAAAACCCTGGAGACTCTGACCAGCGACCTTGAGCAAGCCAGTCAAGCTGTGGGTAGCGCGGAACGGAGTTTGCAGCAATCAGAGGCGGCCCTGAAGCGAGCGCAGGAGCGCCAACAGGAACAGCTCCGCCGTTGGCAGCATTTGCGCCAGACCCTCGGGCAGCAGAGCACGGAGCTCAGGGGCGCGGCTACTGAGGCGAGTTGGCCTCTGGCGGATGAGCAGGCCCAACGCCTGGTATCGGCATGTACAGACCTGGCACCTGAGCGCCCTCCTTCGGAAACACCCTTTGCCGCTCTCGTCTCTGTCGCTGCCACCAAAGCCGCTGCCCAGGAACGAGAGCGAGCGCTAAGACGCGTACGCGAAGCTCTGGCTTCCGAGGAAGCTGCTCAACAGAAGCATCGAGAGACGATAGCCGCCGTCGAGCGTGAACGCCAGGCCTTGGATGAGGCCGGGCAGCAGTTAGTCCAAGCCGAGGAGGCCTTCGCTACTCGACGCCACGCCGCAACAGAAGCAGTGCAGGCGTGGAGCAGCCAATGTGCAGCTGATCTGTCGGGAAGATCAGCTCTCGATGAGACACTGAGTGCTCTGGCTGGTTTCGAGCCCGAAGACAAAGCGACCGCGCTACACAGCATTCGATTGCCTCTCTTGCACAGCATCGATGCGCGCCGCCAGTGGCTTGGAGACCAAGCGGCCCGTACGCGAGTGCTAAGGCAACGCCAGCAGGAAGATCGGCAAGAGCTGGCCCGGCAGCTCACGGAGTGGGAAGGCGAGAAGGACCCGGTGCCACTTCGCCGCCCCTCGCAAGAAGAGGCCCGGCATCTTCTTGCTGCTCACGGCATCGCGGCCTACCCTCTGTACGCGGCGTGTGAGTTTCTGCCCACGCTTTCGCCCGAGGTTGCTGCCACAGTGGAGCAGACGCTAGACGAAGCAGGCCTTCTTGATGCGCTGGTGACACCTCTCGCCGCGGCGGATCAGGTTGCCGAGCTGTTGGAGTCCGCTGGTCTGGGGGATCGCTGGCTCAACCCACAGCAGATGGTAGCTGATGGGGCAACCACTTTCTCCTCCACATTACTGTCGCTGATCCAACCCGTATCTGAGCATCCAGTGTCCGAGGTTGTTCGCACTGCTTTGACGGCCATTGCGTGGTTTGATTCCGCCGCAGCCTTGGAGGCTAGCGAAGCCCCATATGCTGTCGCTCCTGGCGCTTGGCGCATGGGTGTTCTTCATGGTCGTGCAGAGCGTCGTCGCGAAACCTCTGTTCTGTACATCGGCGAGGCCAACAGACGCCGCCATCGTGAGGAGATCATGGCCCGCCTCAAGGAGCAGATCAGCGACCTCGACGCCCGTATCTGGGACCTCACAGAAGAGCTTGATACCCTGCAAAAGCAGCTCGACAAGCTCCACCTTGATCGTGCAGCCCTGGAGAACCTGCCCCAATGGAATGATCTATGGGCAGCAGCCCTCGGTGTGAGAACTGCCGCCGAGCAAATCCAGCGGTGGACAAAGAGCCTACAGCAGGCCGAGCTCGAAGCAAATCGGTGCTATGAAGCACTCGTGGTCGCGCGCTCGGCAGTACAACAGGCTCTGCGCGACGCGCCCGAAGCCAGAGGGCGCAATCAAGAGGGTCTCGTAGCCCTGATCAATGCCAGCCAGCGTTACGTGGACATGCTGTACCACTTCCTCCAGAAGAGCGACGAAGTGTCTCGTCTGCGCGACGATCTGGACCAAGCTGTTGCTGACATCGAGAGCGCCCAGAGCCGAAGGCACAGCGATGATGTCGCCCTCAGCGCGGCACGTCACCACGCTGACGAGCTAACCGCGCGTCAAGCAGCGGTCGTTGAGCACCTGCAGCGGTTGGGCGTCGACATGATGCGTCTGCACCAGGAGATCAGTGAACTCAAGGGTACCCTTTCTCGCCTGCGCCTAGAGAATGACAATCTGCGCAACCAGCAAGGGAAAGCTGAAGCGGATATCAATGCTGCCACTGGCCTGCTGAAGAGAGCACGTCTACATTTGGGCGAACAAGTGATTGCCGAAGCTGAGCAGAGGCAAAGACTGCTCGTTAGTCTGCAAGCCTACCCCACGCTTGCCAAACACCAGGCCCTGTATGAGGCTCCCGATACTGGTCCGCGAGCAGCAGCCCAAGAGCTGTTGCGGGCGCGGCGCACAGATGAAGCCCGCCTGCGAGATGCCATTGACAAAAGCATCCGCGACGCACTGCAGCAACTCACAACGGCTGTTAGCGATCATCGCTCCATACTCGCGGAATACGGGCCAGAGCTTCTTGATGGCGTCGCCCGCTTCCGAGACATGGGCACCGAATTGCCCCCGTACCGACTGCGGCGTAAGCTCGAGAGCGATCTGGCTATACAGCGCCAGCTCTTGCACGAGAAGGAAACCGAACTCTACGAGAACATCATCTTGCGCGAAATCGCCCGGCACATACGCGAGCGCATCGCCTTAGCTCAGACCTGGTGTGATGAAGTGAATGACCTTCTAACACAGCAGCAGCTCTCAAACGGTGAAAAGCTCTCCATCCAGTGGCGCACCTGCCCTCCCGATCGTCTATCTGGGCACGATCCTGGCCGCACCGTCGCTCTCTTGCGCCGCGATGTGGAGACGCTTACCGATGACGAGGTGTCCGAGCTCGTGGAGCATTTCCGTCAGCGTGTAGGTGAAGTGCGCTCACGCTATCGTGATGACACCTTGGGCGATCGGACATTCGCTGCTGCGCTCGAGGAGGTGCTCGACTACCGCAGCTGGTTCGAGTTCCGCATTCTGAGCAAGCTGCCCAACGAAGAGCGTAAGGAGCTCACCGACATGCGCTTCGCAGCTCGAAGTGGTGGTGAGAAGTCCCTGGCCATGTTCATCCCCATTCTCGCCGCGGTACATGCCCGCTACAAAGCAGCGGCACCGCAAGCCCCCAGGCTGATCGGCCTTGACGAAGCATTCGCCGGGGTAGACGAGCACAACATCAGTGCGATGTTCCGCTTTCTAGTGGAGCTTGGCTTCTCCTGGATCATGACTAGTGAAAAGCTGTGGGGCGTTGGAGACGCTCTGCCAGGTTGCTCGACGTATGAACTCGTCAAAGGCGCTGGGGGCATTGTGACGCCAGTCTGGTTTGTCTGGGATGGCAGGCAACTCAATGATGCCCTCACCTTGATGGCCACATGATACCAGGGTGAGTTCACGAGGACTTCGGTGCGAGGGGTGTGATGAGCAACGTCGGATGTACGTGCTGCCTTGACATACTTCAGGAGCAGACCTTGGGAGAGAATACTCCAGGCTGCATTGGATCGCTACGTCAGTCTCAGCCGCATTGGGGGTACGGCCATGGTACCAGATCCTACCCCGGCGGAGATTGCTGCTGTACAGGGCTTCTTTGGCAAGCAACCCCGCTTAGACAAGCAGCAACGTCTTTGCTTGCCCTTGGCGGAGTTTGATGCCCAGCTACGACGGACACGCTTCGCCTGCGACCTCTTGGAGCTGTTGGATGCCTACTTTGGCTTGCCTGCCACCCGCCACGAGGAAGCTACTCAGCAAGAGGAGTCCTGGGAAGCGTTTCTAGCAGAGGTTGAGGCATGGGTCGAGGCTCGTAAAGGGAGTGCCACCAGCGACTGGGCCAGGCGCTGGTGGACAAGCGTTCTGGAGGAAGAGTCGAACGCACACGAGAATACACCACGAGTAGGCTCCCGCGGTCTTCTGCGCCAACACCATGCGGCTTGCGCAGACGACGCCTCCGGCTTACTGGACGAAGTCAAGAAAGTGACCGCGGCCCTCGAGCGCCTGCCGCTTAAGCAAACGCGCCTGATCCGTCTACCTGTCTTCGCTACAGAGATCTGTGGTGACCCGCATGCCTTTGACGTAGCCCAGCTGGCAGGCCGACTGCTAGAGCGCGCTATCGCCGCGCTGCATCCCGACCCAGGGGACCTGTTAGACGGCGTCTTTTCGGCTACACTCCGTCGCGATCTTCTACTGGCTTGGGCCGGACTGCAGAGGGATGACCTTTCCTCAACCGTCCTTGTGGCCAACCTCTACGGCAATCCCACGCTCAAGAGCTTGAGTCGGGTGAATGCCGCAGTGGCTCTGCCACTACGGGAGGTGGAGCGTTTGGGCAGGATTGTCTCACGAACCAGACACGCTTATGTCGTCGAGAACCCCTCTGTTTTTGGCACCTTGCTTGAGGAGGTCGAGCGCCAACTGCCCACACGCCGACGACCAGCACTGGTATGCCCCAGTGGCCAACCCAGCATGGCGGCCATTCTACTACTGGATAAGCTATCAACCACCGCACATCTTCACTACAGCGGTGATTTCGACGGTGCTGGCATAGGCATTACGTCCAACCTCATGCGACGCTACGGGGCGCGCCTCACCCCTTGGCGAATGTCGGCAACAGACTACCGAAACGCCACGACGAGACATGCACCCTGCCCATCTTTGGACGCACGTGATATCACGCAGCTCGAGCAAAGCGAGCGCGCCCTACCAGAGCTTACGGAGGCCCTGCTGCAAAGGGGCGTCAAGGGCTACCAAGAAGCACTCTTGCCGCTCCTTTGCGCAGACATTACCGCTGGCACTCCGCGCTAACCTAATGCACCTGAAGCCTACTCTCACCCTCTGGAATGGCTACAGATAGGGTGTGCGTCACCCTGTCGTAGACGATCTCATCGCCCGGCAGCCGACGTCCGTTGAGGGTGACGGCTTCGCAGCTGGGTACCCAGAGCTGTACGTGTCCGGGTTCAGCGCTCCAGATGGTCGCCGTGGAACCTTCGACCCCAACCTCGACACTGATGGTGAGCGGCTCCGTCGCCTCCAGTAGCAGTTGGCCATGCGGTCCAAGCAACTGCGTCCCATTGGCCAGGTGAAAACCTCTGAGGTCCACATTGCCCTCCCCGTAGCGAAGCACGGCGTGGTCACCCATGGCTGCTAGACGCCCATCGCCAGTGCGCTGCACACCACCTTGACGTTTCGGATTGAGCAAGACTATCTCGGTCTGGGCGCCCAGCTTTACTTCAATGGCGATCAGACCTGCTTCTGCTGGAATGGAGCGTACCTCCAGAGCCATTTCATCCTCACCCATAGTAGGACGAAGCACTGTGACAAAGGTTGTCTCGGACACACGTGTTGGGGTACCTACCTTCACAAAAGGCCCGAACCCCTCGGCACCCTGCACATGCGTATATGTGAGACGGACATCAGCCGGGTGTATCACCCGGGCATCAAGTGCACTGCTTCCCTTGACAATGCGAAAAGAGGGCTCATTGGTCGTCTCGTCGATCTGGCGACGGGCACCGCCGACCCACATCATGGCCTCCGTACTCGTATGAAAGAGCAACTCCGGCTCGATGGGCTTGAGCGCGTCGATACGATCGACTACCACATAGTAGTCTGGACGACTGTAGAGAATCTTGCGCTCCCAACCAGCCACTCCATGGGCGAGATAACCAAATCCAGCCTCGCCTGTGGTGAAGTCAAAAGCCGGGGAATGGAAGAACTCCTGTAGCTGGCCCGCACCCAGGCTCACCTGGCCCTGGCCATCCACCAACAGACAGTTATGGCCGATAGTGTGCTTGGTCACGAGATTCTTGGGCCCTGGAGAGTAATCAGGGTATCCGGGGTCAGTGATCAGCCATGCACCGCCCACATTGAGCACGAAGTTGTTCTGATCCCACTGATTGTGACCCAGCCTGGACTGACTTGATTGGAACGCCAGGAGATGATCCCTGGAGCTCCAGCCAGAACGCAAAGCCACCCAACCGATGTCCCAGAATGCCTTGGAGGGGGGCAACCCGAGCTGATCCGGGCTGGTGATGCGTCGTTGGCGACCGCCGTAGAGCAGGTGACCCCAGGCACCACCCGACGGAGTAGCTTCTCTGAGATACCAACCAGCCAGTCCATCGTCTCTGTAGGTAGCCAATAGAGACATTGTCGTGAAGAACATCGACGCCACATCGGAATCACTGAAGTTGACCAGTCCGCGCCCTTGCGGAGCCAGGAAGTAGGAGATTAGCTGCGGTAGAACGGTCTGTACATAGGGATGCGCGAAAAAGTCATCGTTGCCCGTAACTCGCAGCAACGCTTCGCCAAAGCGAGAGACGTAATCCATGGCATAACTCGTATAGGTCATGCCCTCCGTCTGACCACTCGTCAGACGCTGATCCAGATACCAGAAGAAGTTCTCATAGGCCCGGGCGATGTAGCTTTCAGCCTGTGCCATCTCACCCAGGACCACCAGAGCACCTGCCCCCAAGGCACTAGTGCGCAGCATGTGCAGATTGTGATCCGCTTTCTGATTGGTATCCGCATACAGAGGGCGCAAGCCTTTCTCAATAAGAGCGGTGCGTAGGGTCTCACGTTCCTGATCGGTGAGCATTTCATAGACCATATCGTAAACTGTGGCCACGCCGATAGTGATGTGCGCTGTGTCGAGGCACGAGTTGCCACCACAGGGGTAGGTCTTGTCAGTCCACTCGGCCCACGTAGCCAGGGTAAGTGCGTAGTCTCGAGCCCGCTCGCCATACGTCTGATCCCCGGTGAGCGCATAGGCCAGAGCCAGAGTCTCGAGTCGAGTCTGCAGGCCACGACTCATCATCGTCCAATAGGGATAGCGTCCCGCAGTGAAACCAGGTGGGTCTGCGAGCGGCTCAGGCTGTGATAGTGGCAGTGGAAAACTCACCCGGTGGCCTCCGTAATAGGAGACGCTGAAGGACGTCTCGTGCACATAGGTACGGGCTTGGGCCAGCAGCTCGTATGAGAGCGCCCGCAAAGCGGCATCGGTGCCCTCGCCGCTCTTGAAACGACTGCGCAAATCCGCCAGCTCCTGAGGCGTGAAGAACAGCCGAGGATGGTCGGCAACCAGAGCAGAAAACTCACTGGGAGGCACCGAGCTCGCTTCCCCAAACTGCTTTGACCACATCTCACCCATGCGAGTGCCCTCCAGCAAAGCCGTGCTATCCACGCTGATTTCCCTCAATTCCACCTGATCGTAGTAGGTCACCCCCACATTGGCACCGTGAGAGTAAAGCAACAAAGTTAGCGACACGGCATCCGCAGGCGCCGTCTCCTGACCACTGATGGGGGCCCATTGTCCCAGCTGCTTGCTGTCAGCAATGGCCACCCTAATGCGCGTGCCGCTCTTGTTCCAGAACTCAATATAGAGCTGAGCTTGGCCTTCCTCCCTGAAGGCCTGCACTGAGGCCACATAGACTGCTCCAGGCTTCACCGGGATGAAGCCACTGCGCAAACCGATGCCCCCTTTGGGGTCTCGATCTTCGATACGGATGCTGTAGACGCCGTCCACAGCGCGCTCTCGAGAAAGTGAGATCTCCTTTCCGCCAAAGCGCACTCCCCCAAAGGTAGAAGGCCAACCCGGGGCCATACCCCCAACCAACGGCTCCTCAAAGCTCGCATTGGGAACCAACACCCCAGCCAGAACCGTTGGCGACAGCAGTAGCGCAACACTCACCCCCACGCAGAACAGGAGCACTCGGAATCTTTTCCTCGCTTCATTCACCGCTCACCACACCTCCTTGGAGCATCTAGACCGCACCATTGCACCTGCCGTTTTCGTCACATGGATGTCGCTTCCTCCCCACGGACCGCGAGACAGGAAGTGCGGCGCCAAGTGTGGAAGGCACCAGCAGCCGTCCACCAGCCGACGAGTCGAGAACCTGGCGAAGGCAACACCCCCGCCAGGTTCTCTGCAGAAGCCATTGCTTGCTGTCACTTCGTCATTCCTTCAGCCAAGACAGCAGCGACTATGGGCCTCAGCTTATCGATGCCAGCCTTGGCACTTTCGAAGCCGTAGGCCGCCGCGTCAAGGCCGTTGTCGATTTCCTCCCAGACGCGATCCGTAAGTGGATGAAATGGCGCTGCCCTGGCGTGCGGCACCGTATCAAGGATTACCGAGGACCACTTGCCGAATGCCTGCCAAGCGTATAGAGACGGCTTAGACGCTATGCTCCTGCGCCCAGGTACGCCCGAAAACGTCGTATAGTGGCTCAGCTGTACGTCATCGCGGTGTAGGAATTTCATAAACTGCCAGGACAAGTCGGGGCGTTTGGAGGTGCTGGGTATGAACCAGCCGCCCACGAAAGCTTCGGTCGCTCGTCCCGCGGGTCCGAGGGGCGGCATCAGAACCCCCCACCGTACATTAGTATCCCTCATGTGACCACTGGTAGCGTACCAGGCCCCCGCCCAGTGAGCAGCCACCTTACCTGCAGGAAGACGGCCATGGTTGGTCACATCACCTACTTCGGCGGAGCTGCGTGGGAAAACGTGTGCTACGTTACGTAGATCGAAACTCCACTGTAGACCCGACACTACCTGCTCCTTGTCTACCCTAAGGGCACACTTTCTCGCCCTGGCGGCCCTTCTGGAGCTTCCGGACGGTACATAACCCGACGGTGGTGATACCTTTTTCCCACTCAGTCGATGGGGTCAGCTCCCCAGTGCGCGATCACGGCGGGCTCACTCGGATCCCTCTGCGGACCGACCCTTCGGTGTTGCCCCGGTCGGTGTGTTTCGAAAAGGGTGGACAGATGCAATGGACGCGCTCGCGAAACAAGCCCTGCAGTCAGACACCAGCCGGATTGGTATGTGAGGCCGGGCTAAGGATGTGGCCGCGATGGCAAGAGAGCCGCCCCATTTACCCCCGGAGCCAGTGTGCGTGGCAAAAGTGCAGCGATGCGGCCTTCGCGAAGCCCTTTCTGCTCATTTTGACCGCCCGAAGGGCTCATTTCCCCCCAAAAGAGCACGCTTTCCCGTCCTGGTTCCGCTTCTGGAGCTTCCGGACGGTACATAACCCGACGGTGGTGATACCTTTTTCCCACTCAGTCGATGGGGTCAGCTCCCCAGTGCGCGATCACGGCGGGCTCGCTCGGGTCCCTCTGCGGACCCACCCTTCGGTGTTGCCCCGGTCGGTGCATTCGAACAGAATGGACGGACACCATGCACACGCTCGCGAGACTGGCTCGGTAGTCGGACAGATGCACCCAATTTGGACATTGTCGGGGCCAGGATCCGACGGCGATGGCAGAAGGGTCGCCCCATTAGCCCCCGGGGCCAATGTACGTGGTAAAAGTGCAGCGATGCGGCCTTCGCGAAGCCCTTTTTGCTCATTTTGACCGCCCGAAGGGCTCATTTCCCCCCAAAAGAGCACGCTTTTCCGTCCTGATTCCGCTTCTGGAGCTGCTGGGCAGTACATAACCCGACGCCATTGATCGCCTTTTGCCACTCAAACGATGATCCGAGGGCGAAATGCAATCGACTCCCGGTGGCCACCGGGTCTTAGCTGGCAATGCGCGCGCAGTCAGCGAAGAACTATTGTCTGTGGAAGGATTCTGGAGCCGCACATAGAATTCAGCATTGAATCAATCGAACACATGATCGTTGTGTGAGGTGAGGCCCTTGTACTCTCTCTATGTAGATGAGGTGAACGTGCCGCTCTCACTGCTACTGACTCGCGAGCTAAAAGCCAGCGAGAAGATCGTTTGGATGGCCTTAACGATGGATGATCAGCTGGAGGAGAGTTTCCTTTTCTCGCCCAGCCGCCTGGGGCGGCGCACGGGTATGTCCCGGCCTACCGTTCGCAGGGCGACAGCCAAGTTAACCACCGAGGGCTGGTTTGCTCCACCAGCTAGGCGGGTGCCTAGCCAGACCCCAGCACAGAAGCCATCCCCGGACAGGGTCTCCGTGCCTGTCGAGTTAGTCATGGCTACTGAAATCCATGCACAGGCCAAGTTGGTTTATGCCCTACTGCTGTCCAAACCTACGGACCCACCTCGCAAAAGGCAGTTCACATACGCTGAGTTAGCCGGCCGAATGAGTCTGAGCCCCCAAACCATCAAACACGCGGCTCGTCAGTTGGCCAAGCATGGTTGGCTGGAGATGGAGCAGGCGCACAAGCGGGCACCGATTCGCTTCACTCTCCACAACCCGGTTGATAAGCGAAATGTAAAAGAAATACTAGACGTGCAGGATGAGCTCCACCGCGCTACGCACCTCGGAGAGGCTCTCATGCAGGCTATCTTCTTGGCGCTTGTCGATTGCCTTGACTTCGACGACGGAATGCGCCCAGGTTTCATGAGGAACCCAGCAACTGGCAAGCGTCTGGAGGTCGATCTCTTCTATTACTTGCACAATACGGCCATGGAGTTCAATGGGGCGCAACACTACCGCGTCACTGAGCGGAATTCGGCTGAGCAGGTCCATAAGCAGCAATGCCGTGACCAGACCAAACAGCAGATCTGCGCTAAGAAGAAGATCAAGCTGATCGTGATTCAGGCTCACGAGCTGTCCTGCAAGATCATCGAGCGCAAGATTCACAGGCGGCTGCCATTCCGGCGCGGTCAGGACTTCAACCGGAAGCTCATCAACTATCTCGAGTGTAGATGCGGTGAGTACCAGCAAAGAATAGATGAACGTGGCTGGGGAACCGCCAGCGAATCAGAGGAAACGCAAGAGGAGTAATCACCTTGGGTCACCTTTATCCGAGGCTGGAGGCCGCTGACTACCCCATTGGCAGCGGATGCGTAGAAAGCGCCTGTAAGCAGGTTGTTGTTAGGCGCCACAAGCAATCTGGAATGCGTTGGAGCCAACTTAGGGCACAGCAGATGCCAAACGTTGCAGCATACTCCCACGGTGAACAGTGGGACGATTTCTGGGAGAGGCGGGAGGCAGCATGATTAGGAACGGGTGTTCGCCGCGATTTCGCGTGTGCACCCGTCGGTAATGAGCAACTCGACCGGACAACAGGTAATGTGGTAAACTATTAGAACAACGGATGACAGGGGGATATGGCTATGAAAAAGCGTGCTTATGTACTATGGCTAGGCGTGTGGCTGCTTTCCCTTCTTGCTGTACCTGCAACAGGCGCAACACCCATTGTCATGTGGTTCTCATCGCAGCCTGTTCCGGTCACCGAATGGGCGGAGACCTTCCAGGACACGTTCAATGAACGCAATCCCGACATCCGGCTCTCTGTAGAAATGCATCCCAGGGTCAGTGCCCTCCGTGAGAAGCTGATTGTAGCGGTGGCAGGCGGCGTAGCGCCTGACATCTTCTACGAGAGCAGCAACGTGATGAGCCAATGGATCCTCTCAGAACTGGCCTTGCCCATCGACCGCTACCTGAACGCCATGCCTGACCGATCCGACCTCATTCCTGATGCGGTCAGGGCCTTGCGCTACGGTGGAAAGACATGGGCTCTACCATTCAGCGTCTGGCCCATAGGCGATCTGTATAACATAGACATGTTTGAGGGTAGCGGCCTGGCGAGACCTGCGTCTTGGAAGGAACTCGAAATGTCTGCCCGCAGGCTCCTTCAGGTTGGTGAGGGCGGTCAGATCACTTTGTTTGGCTACCGGAAACCCCACAACGAGCTGGCGAACTTCCTTGATTTGCAGCTGGCGATGGAGCAGTTGGGGAGTACCGCTATTGCTACGGAAGGCACCAAATCCAACCTTCGCACGGATGTGGCCCGTCAAGCACTTACCTACATGCGAGATATCGTCCAAGCGGGAATGCCTAACTCTGCTGGAGGAAGTGACCTGGCTTCTATTCTGGGCGGTAAGGTCGCTGTCCAACACATGTATCCTGGTTATGAGTTGATCGACCTGGCCGACCAAATCTCTGCGGCGGGTCTGAACCTGGAGTTCCATCGGTACGTCGGTCCAGAAACGAAGAAGGACCTCGTTCATCACAACGCTGGCACATTCTTCATAGTCTCCTCCACAAGAAACCCCGATGAAGCCTGGCGAGTGCTGCAAGCGTTCCTTGAGCGCAGGACATTGAAAGGCTACCTTATGGCGCATGGATCGTGTTTGTCCGTCCGCTTATCTCAGCGTACCGATCCTGACCTCTTGGCTCGTCCGTATTGCTCGAGCCTCATAGCTGCGCTCGTTTCGCCCATCACTACCTACGGCCCCAACAACCCCTACTACCCCCATTTCCGTCAGCCAGCAGGTGCTTTCCTGCGTCAGGCGGTCAACGGAGAGCTAGCCATCGAGACCGCCTTAGAACAGGCTGCTGATGTGATGGACGTGATCGTAGCCGATAAAATCGGGTCTGCCGGAAAATAAGGCCATAGAGAATCAACAGTATGACACCATGGGCGCCCCGTAACCATGTGCCGGGCGCCCATGCTTGTGTGTTTCGGGCCGCCCACGCGGATCGGGCGCCTCGTAGTCAGGACTACGTACCTCCGACAGGGGTGCTCATGGCAAGAAGAAGGGCCAGTTTCTGCCGCAACCTGTCCTCCTTGCAGGCTGCAGCGTTGATCACTTCGGCAACGGCCTTGTTGATAGCCGCTAGCTCCTCCGCACTTACGGGGCCAAGCACATCAGCGTCTGCCACAGCCTGAACCTTCTCCGCTTCGGCATTAATCAGCGCAGCCAAGGCCAGTTCCTCAAGGGCTACCGTTTCTATGAGCAGCAGCCGAAGTTCATCCAACGTAGGGGCGGTGGGAAGCTCCGGAAACTCTGGAAGACCCATGCGATACACCTCCTTTCGATCGCACCCTATGCGATCTGCTGCGGAAGTGCCATGAGAGGCCAAGCTGATTCCCCTGCCTCGGGAGGATGAGCAATCGAATGATGGGGGACAGGCACAGAGTTATCCGTAAGGTCGCCGCGTAACCCCATCTTGAGCACAATGCGCAACAGAGACTCATATTCTAGACGCAGATGAGAGGAAAGGTAGGTGGACACGATGCAGCAGTCTCGCCCAGCCCACCCCACCGCTAAGCACCCCGTATGCAATATGAGATGCATATGCCAGTGTTGCTGCTGTCAGTGCTCTCATCCGTCCAGGTACATGAAGTGCCCCCCTGAACGCACGTGCGATCGTGTATCGGACCCCCGGAGCGGGCATCACCCTCATCCTGGTTCTCACGAATGCTCCCCTCCACACGACTACTTCGAGGAGCTTCTGCGGTCCATCGCGTATGAAGAGGCCGCGCTAGCGCGCCTGGTAAACCAGGAAGCGCTGAAAACACAGCGCGTGGCTGAACGAATTGCCGGTCCCTTCACACCGGACGAAGTGATCTCCTTCCAACGATCACTCGCTGATATCCTATACAACATCAAGAAAAAGGAGGAACTACTGATCAAGAAGCTACGGCTTGTGCTTGCCGCCCAGCGCTCCGACCAGGCCACAGACGATTAGCTTCACTCGAGGGAGGTCAACCATGAGCAAGGAAATGCCCGAAGTACTGGTAGAGACCATGATGGAGCTACTGAGTTCACACCGCCACCTCGCGGAGCTTCTCGAGGAAACCATCCGACGTCAAGACGACCTGATCTACGAGCTCCGCGCAGCGGTGGACAAGAATCGCCCAGGCTTGCCATCGGAACGATCCCAACCATCACAGCAGCAGTCTGACCTGATGGATACGGGGTCCAGGCCGACCTCCTCGCACAGAATGCCCGAACACTGTCAGATCTGCCGTCACTCTACACTACACCATGATGCAATCACTGCCTACGAGAACGAAATGGCGCTGCCGGGCTACATGGAAGCTGAGTGGAGTGGCTACCCTCTCTGGGACGGGTACGGCTCCTACGGGGTACGCCCTATGTACCGGCGCACGGTGTAGAACCTCTTCGTCCCTAACCGCAGGCTTAGCTTAGCAATTCAAATTCTATGTAGGTTAATGATGACATCTGGCGAAATGGTTGGTACCTCACCGGATTATGCAGCATGGTAGGCCCATATTCTCAAGTCCGGTGTCCCACTCGTGGGTCATCACACTATGCGCGCCATCCGGTAAGGTGTGCTCATGCAGTTGTTTCGCAAACCGTATCTAAGAAGGTGATTGACTGCACAATCCGTGACAGCCGTTGGTTTCACTCGATGGACAAGTAGGTTGGAAGCGCAAAGGACAGTTTCGCAAGATCGTTATTCTGGAAGTTTCGATGATCCTAAATAGTAGAAGGTGGGTTCAACAATGAGAGCTAGGTCGTCGGCGCGTCGAAGCGCTTTTCAGCAGTGGTCAGGGGTCGTCCTACTGCTATTGCTGATCTCATCAGCGCATGTGTTCGCAGAAGACATCACACTACGTTGGGCTACCTGGGGCCCACAGCCTATCGACAGAGAGCTCCTCGCGGTATGGGAGCAAGAACACCCAGATATTCACATTGACTATATTCCCACGGCAGGCACCCCAAAGCATCACGAGAAACTGAAGGTCCTCTCTGCCTCGGGACTGGCACCCGATGTGATGGCCGTAGATGGCATGTATCTGGTGGAGTTTATCACTTCGGGGCTCCTCCAGCCCATTGACCATCTGTTGGCTGCCGAGAAAACGTTCCGCATGAGTGATTACTTCCCCGCCTCCCTGCCCGATGTGCGCTACAAGGGGAAGACCTATGGGCTGCCCTACATATCGGCCCCGCAGTACATGGTATATAACGTCACACACATGAACGAGGCCGGTCTGCCAAAGCCCGATGTACACTGGGACTGGGCGGCCTTCGAGAGCTACGTACGCAAGCTGACCCGCTCGGTCGACGATCGCGTCACACGTCGTGGAAGCACGAACTTTAGCGGGGCCTATTCCTACTGGCCTTGGCTCTGGTCTGCAGGGAGCGATGTGATGGATGAGAGCCACAAGCGATTCCGCCTCACCGAGCCGGCGGCTGTGGAGGTTCTTGATTGGTTGGCGGAACTCCAGAGCGCCGGATGCCTCGGCTCAGGCGATATCGCCAGGCAATCGGCTTCCATTACCGCCATGTATCCCGGTGGTTTCCCCACGGTGACTGGCAAGACCTGGGCCTTTGAGTGGGACGTCACCCTCCCCCCAGCAGGTCCGAAAGGTCAGTACTCCATCTGGAAAGGCAATACGATGGGCCTCAGCCCCGCCACTGAGCATGTGGAGGAAGCGTGGACCCTGGCCAAGTTCCTCTTGGCCCCCAACGCAAGCGGGTACAACGTATATCTCAAGAACAAGCGCTTCCCACCTCAGACGCGAGACCGTGCCTCGTGGAACCTGTTCCACCAGGCCGGACAGGATCCGCAGAGCCTGCGCGACGTCACTTTACTCCTCGCCTCTGATCACGGCCGACCGCTACCCCAGCTACTGCAGTGGCCGGCGATCATGACCGATACCATCCATCCGGCTTTGAAAAGCATCTTCGCTGGCGAAGTGTCTGCCAGAGTAGCTATGGAGCAGATCCGACCCATCGTGGAGAAGCTCTTAGAAGTTGAGCCGTAATACTGAACAGATTGTGACCACCCGGGCCCTACACGGTCCGGGTGGTCCACTAGGGGTGTGTCTTTCATGATTGCTCTTTCCCGTAGCAAACGCGAGCGCACATTCTGCGACCGCCATGTGGCAAAATGCATCCTTCTGGGCGTGTTTGCCGTCGTAGCGATGACCATCTCTCCGGCAGAAAGTGCGTCCCTCCTCTTGTTTGACGATTTCTCCCAGGATGAGATTGGAGCCGTTCCGTCGCAATGGACAGTGGAGAGTCAGCCCGGGTGCATTGAGGTGGTTGCCGCCGATGGACTGGCTCCAGGACGGGCGGTGCACATCGTGGCTCACCCTGAACAGCGTGAGACCCGCATGAGCGCCCCTCTGAACGATACCGAGGCCACCACAATCGCCGTGGAACACCAGATACGCTGGGTAAGTGGCAGAGGGGTAAACCTCTACGTAGCCAAAGCGGGGCACAACCTAAACTGGCACGTCACCGAGGCAGGCCAGTTGGCCTATCGTGCTTCTAGAGGAGATTCCACGTATAGCGTTTCCATCGGAGTGCTCAAAGAGGGCTGGAATCGCGTTCGCCTGGTGGCGAACCGGGCAAGCAATGAGGTTTTCATCTACTTGAATGACATGGACAATCCCGTCGCTGGGCCCCTCACCCTGAGGAAGCCTCTCGATTCGTGGAAGGGAGCCCAGCTGATCGTTCAGCATACCTACAACCAAGACCCGGGTGACGTCTATTACGCCGATTTCAGAGTATGGGTTGTCGATGAGCCTATGGAGGATGTGCCACCAGTGCGAGCCGCCACCTGGAGAGGCGATCTAGCGAAGCGTCCGACTCCTCCTACACCTGCCTGGCAGCCTGCTTCCGTGACGCGAGAGCAGCTTCAGTTGAGCTTGACGGAGCGCAAGGGGCTCAACCGCCATGGTCAGCCCGTCTCGTCGGGCGTCCCCCTGCCGCAGGGACAGCTCTGGAACCCGGCATCTGTACGCTTATTGGGCCCCGCTGGACAGGAGAAGCCCTTGCAGACAGGCGTTCTTTCCCGCTGGCCCGATGGTAGTATCCGTTGGCTGCTCCTTGACTTTCAGGCTGATCTGGCTTCGGGCGAAACCAACGAATACCTTCTGGAGTATGGCTCGGAGATCACACGCTCATCTGGTTCAGGTGTATCTGCGAAAGAAGACGACGAAACCATTTCCATAGACACTGGTCCTCTTGAGGTGAGCTTTGGTAAAGACGGTCGGCTGATCCGCAGCGTTCGTGTCGATGGCGAGTCTTGGGAAGGTGTAGTGTCACCAGAGATCGTCCTGCAAGGCGTCGGTGGCCTAACCATCAGCACAAACGATACTCCCTACACTTTGGAAATAGAAGAGGCTGGCTCCGAACGAGCAGTCGTACGGGTACAGGGCGAGATTCACCGTGTGCAAGGCGAGGAGACTCTTAACTTCGCCTATGACATGCGGTTCCATTTCTACCGGGACTCAGGTATCATCCGCATCGACCCTACCATCACCAACCTGCTAGGCTGGGAACCTCATATCGGTCTGTCGCACACCGACCTCACCAGCGTGTCACTGCGCCTTCCGAGATGGCTAGGGCGCGAGAACGCCATCTTGCGCGTGGGCACAGACAACGGGCCGATTTCTGGTCAGGGGTCGTGCTTCCGCCTGTTACAGTCCGATCCCAACAGGTTCGAGGTTGTCGCCGACGGCCAGCAACTCGCGACAGGCCACAGAGCAGCCGGATGGGTAGATCTCCACAGCGGCAACAGACGTCTCGGCGTAGGCGTACGTCATTTCTGGGAACAGTCTCCAAAGGGCATCGTCGTTGATGACAAGGGAGATCTGCTCGTAGACCTGTGGACAGAGCCAACCCGTCCCCTGGTCATGGGTGGCGGTGAGGCCAAGCGACACGAACTCTACATATCTCTGGGTGATACGGACATCGAAGCCTTGCCAGGTATGCTGGATCCTCTACGCGCGGTTGCCCCGGCAGAATGGTATTCGGCAAGTGGTGGTTTCGGCCGTCCGTTCCTTCTGGTCGAGGAGGATGAGCTTCCGCTGTATGATGCCCATGTGGGCATGTACGAGGCCTTTGTGCAGAAAGGCCATGAACAGCTTATGGAAAACCAGGCCCACTTCGGTGAGTACGGATGGCGCAACTTCGGTGACTGGTCTACCACCTGGGACATCGACGGCTGGGGAAACTGTGAGTACGATCTGGCCTACGTCTACTTCCAGCAGTTCGCGCGCACTGGTGATCTCGCCTTCTTCGATCTGGCGGAGACTGCTGCGAGGCACTGGATGGACGTCGATCTGATCTGGGCCGCCAACAACCTCTACTGGCTCGGCGGAGGTCTGCAGCACTCCGAGGCCCACCGACACTACGCGGCCGCGGATCACACGTGGAGCCAAGGGTTGCTCGAGTATTATCATCTTACGGGTGATCGACGGAGCCTCGAGGCTGCCCTGGCGGTAGGTGACTTCTTCGCTCACCTCGCCTTGGAGCGCCCGAACCAAAGGCGCCCCCGGGTGGTGCAACTCCCCAGCAAGGACTTACCCACCCGCAATCCAGGTTGGGCGCTGATTGCTCTGGTTGCCCTCTACGAGAGCACATCAGATCCGTACTACCTAGAAGCAGCCTCAGCAGTTGTAGATATCCTCGCTGAGGAGCAGCAATCCGACGGCCAATGGGCCTACAGGATCCCGGCCAATGAGATTGAGAGTCGGCCCGTAGCAACCAAGCCGTTCATGACGGCGATCATCCTCCGTGGCTTGGGTGACTACCACAGGGTCACGCGGGACGCAGGAGCGGCAGAGATGCTGGTGCGCGGCCTGACCTTCCTGGTTGAGGAACTGTGGTCCCCACACGCTTTGGGCTACCCCTACATCGACGATCCCCAATATTCTGCCGAAGCCGGTAACACCAGCCTGCTGCTGCTTGATGCCTTCGCGTACGCTTACGAGCTTA
>JBMNJG010000007.1:0-678363 GCA_050951545.1 Limnochordia bacterium
CACAACTGCTCCGGGGCCATCTGTCGCCGGAGCAGTCTCCATATTAGGCAGGTGGTCAGGCAGCAGGGTCTGGATGGCGTCAGCTCGTGTTGGCAGCCCACGTGTCAGGCGATACCCCTTAAGCTGTACGTCGGCTCGGGCCAGGTACTGGATGAACTCACTGGCCTCTCGCAGGTGTGCTGCTCCCTGCGGCACAGCCCCACCCCCAGTCCTTGTCGGTTTCCTAGTCCCGTCTTTACTCCGTTATCAAGAACCCACAGACTTCGCCAGTATGCGTACCAACCATCACCACCTCGTTGCCAGCGGTATCTTCCAGGGTCTCTATGAAGGTGGGTACTCCCCTTACAGCACCCAGTCTCAGGACCTGCCCTTGGTGATTAAGAAGACTGATAGTGCCATCCTCCGAGCCGACGATTATCTGCGAAGTGGGAGCTCCAGGCGTGTGGACAATACGTAGAGTCGTAGGTGGGCTGGACAAACGCAAGGCCCAGACCTTCTGTAACTGGTAATCGAGTGCCACTACATAACCGCTCCAGAGCCCCACTACTACCTCCTGCGTACCGTCTCCGTCCAGATCAGCGATATCCATATCGCGTACGTTGCGGGTGTCGTAGTTGCTTTGTCGCCACCCGCGGCCGCCATAGCCCGGCCCCGGACCAAAGCTTGCATCGTAGAGTGCTCTACCGTTGAGCTCCCAAGCCGTTACGCGGTTATACGTGCCATTGATGTCGCTGATCACAAGCTTGGTGCCATCGCCAGCCAGATCCTCGTAGAACAGGCGGTGGCGGTTCATGGCCGACCAGCCGCCTACGTAGGTGGCGTCTGCGGGCACGCTGTTGAAGCTGCGGGGGTCAGCGCTGAGGACTCGGTTGTTGATGACCGCGACATCATTCGTGCCATTGTGTTTGCGCCCGGCCAGCAGATTAAGCGAGTCATTGGGTCCGGGCACAATGGCGAAGACAGAAGAGAGCCCCCAGAAAACCGGCAAGCGCTTGATAAGCTGCCCGTGTTCATCGATGATCTCGAGCGTGCAGGCGCTACCGACAAAGGCTTGGCTTTTGCCGTCTAGGAATACGCCAGTATACAGGCCATGGATCCCATTTTGACCCGGGGCACTCTTAAACCAGTACTGTTTGGCGGCTCGAAAGACAGCCGGATCCATCTCCGACACGAAGACCCACTGGCGCTGCCCCTCAGTGTCAAAGGCGATCACTTTCTCATCCACGCATCCGGCCAGCAGCAACTGATGATCAGGCCACCAGCGCAGCATGCGGATCTGTCCGTCTGTCTGCATCTGCCGGACAATGTGTCCATCCGCAGCTATGAGATGGATTGTCTTGCCGCTGGACACGGCCAGAAGAGGACCAGCAGGTGTGGCCAGGCTGATCATGTCTGTGATCTGCCCGCCGACATTGGCACTCGCGATCCGCTGCAGAGCGGGCAGCTCAAGCTCAGCCTCTGTGTCTCGGGCCTCACGCTTGGCCGTACGCTGGCTCTCGCCTTTCGCGAGCAGGTTCTGGAGGTTTGTCTGAGTATGAGCTAGCATGGCCGTCCTGGGGCGGGCACTGAGAATGCGGTGACGACCAGCTGGCAGTGGCAAGAGCGATGCGCCGTCGGAGTTGCGTTCCAGTGCCTTCTGCTCACCGTTGACGGTAATCTGAGCGTCTTCCAAGGCGAGCTGAAGAAGCGTATCTTGAGTGGCGATCACAACCAACTCACCCGTGGCGTAATCCCAATCGATGTCTACGGGGTGACTGGCTACAAGCAGCGGCTGGTCGAGCCCCAGGCGAGACAGCTTGAGGCCAAAGGCGTGGTCGCTTGCCAACACGGCTACTTCGGCCTCGGTGTGGCCATACTGGCCCACAAGCGCCAGCGCTGGCGCCGGTAAGGCCAGGGCAGCGGCATTCGCAGACAGGGCGTAGCATTCACCTCTTGGTGCTCCTAGCAGTGTGAAGAAGCGCTGCTGCTGCCCCACTTGCACAGCATCGGACCACTCCATGGTCAGGATCTGTCCCTCAAGGGATGTGCGCATCAGCTCAGAGGTGCGTATGGGTCTGATCACACCACCGCTGGGGAGGTCGAGCTCCCACTTGATCTGGACCTCCATATTGCCGGCGTCTTCCCGGAAGGTAAGATCGTCCACAAACAGCGCGTATTTCCCCGTGCGCTGAATCAGTGAGCGCCGCCAACTTGAATAGGCGGCATTGGGTACCTCTGCTATTACCGCCGCGGTCTTACCTACCACATCGGCGAGCTTCAGTGCCGCGTTCATGGCTATGTGGGGCTCAACCATGCCGTCAGCCTTGGTAAGCAGCTGGTTGTGGTAGCCCTTGAGAATGGGAGTACCCTGCAGCCGAAGCTCTAGGACTGCAAAGGTGTGGTAGGGGTTACGCGAAGCGCCGTTGAATCCGTCGATCAGAATATAGTCGCCAGTATGATCAGCTGTACTCCGATAACTGCCGAAACTGAACGATTCCTCTAAGGCCAGTCCATCTTGGCGGACGGCCCACTCATGCGGTAGCAGATGGCGGATGCTCCACTTGCCAATGAGGTCAACGGGGTCACTGGGTTGCAAGCTGTCGTCAGGCCAGAAAGACTGACCGAGTCGGAACGTGTCAGTGTCTAGCACCGTGCGTTCACGGTAACGGAGCCAGCGCCCGTCGCCCGTGACGTAGGCTGCCTTGTGGAGATGACCCAGGGATGCATACTGCAATGCCCAGTCAGGTATACGCCCGGAGATCAGCATCTCTTGGGCGCGCAAGAGTTCGTCTACCACACCATTGTCGACTGGTCGGCGATCGCCACTCATAACGAGATAGGTGAAGATTGGGGCGATGCCCGTGTTGTACCAGTAGAGATTGTCACTCTCGCCGCCGACACTACCGTACTTATGTAGCGACCCAAAGTGATTGAGCGACCCGTAGACCGCGTAGTCCCAGACGCGGTCACCGTACTCTTTCTGGAAATAGCGTCCGAGGGCGTACATAGAGATGGCCGACCACTGCCCATGGCGGCTGCCTACGGCGGTGGGAACGGATCTGCCATAGATGCCTTCGTCACGTCGGTGCTTCAGTTGCCGCGAAAAGGCATTGGTCACTTGCAGGCGCTCAGCATCGGTAAAGACTGGGCTTTCTTCGATGAGGTCCCAGAAGAGAATCATCATGTGGGCATTGTAGTGGTAGGGACCAGCGAGTGGATCGTCTTTGTTCTCGATCATCTCGCCATCGTTATCGGCGATCCACTCTTTCGTCTGATCATCTGGGAAAGCCAGCCGCAGGAACTCGCGGGCGTGCACCGGATCGCCCGTCATGTAGTACAAGGCCATGCGTTTGCTGATCGAGTTCCAGCCAAAGTAACCCGAAGAGCCGTAACCCACCGAGGCTTCCCAGGTCTGCACCTGGTCTAGGCGCGTGGGCACTTGCATACCGCTACCCAACTGAATATCCATCAGCCAGCCTAGGGTGAGCAGGCCTGGTGTCGCAGCGGCCTCTTCGATTGCGCCTACCAGCACAGCCGTGGCTTGGGCGACGCCCTCTGTGTCACTGCCGCCGACAAAGATCACGTTTTTGCCATCGCCAAAGGGGCTGTGCAATGTGCGGACCTCGTGGCCGCTGGTTCCTGGGTACTTCAGATCGAGGAGCGTGAAGTAGAGGTCGTAGAGCGCGCTGATGGTCTTGTTGGTGGAGCGGTTACCCAAGACGATAAGGTTGCTTGCCAAAGGCGGCGTCTCTTCCGCTATGGGTTGCTTAGGCTTGAGGGCCTCAGGGCCTGCCCAGTGCCCAGGCACATGTACGGCGGCCCGGGGGTCGTCCTCTGTCACGATGGGCACCTCGACACCTGTGCGCCCCGCGATAGCCCTCTGGATACTGAGAGCTTGCGCATCGTAGATACCGGACTCCGGGACCACAATGTGCGCCTGTGGATGGCCATCACGGACAAGGTCGGTTTCCCGATGGAGCTTCTTGAGTGTGGCATAAACGGGCGGTTCAGGATCAGGCATCGCATCAATGTCGGCGCCTGTGATCAGCTCTACACTGCGCACGATCACCTGCGGGGTAGGGGCGGCATGCGTATAGATGTAGATGGTGATACGTGTGGTGTCTGCAGGGGCCATGCCCGAGACGGACACCTCTGCAAAATCCTCTGTGTCCTCGGTATTCAGGCCTGTCTGAAACAGCTTGCCCGATGGCAGAAAGCGCAGCTGCATGTAGGCGCCATGGGTTGAGGCATTGGGCACCGCCTTGATCTGCGCAGTCACTTGGTAGCCGAGCCCTGGCTCGGCGGAAACTGTCTGAGACAGACCGATCTCCCCATCGGCTCCCCGGGGCAATGACACTCCGTCGGTGATCAGCAGCCCCCGCTGGGCTGGATCGTCTTCAGCGACGACCGTGACACTGTTTCCACCAGTCATCTTGCCGTAAAGGCTCCAACCGCTGGGCGGTATACGCCCCTCCGCCCCTGCGAAGGTGGGATTCTGGAGAAGGTTTTCGGCCCCTAGGCAGGGCGAGCTTAAGGCCAGGAGGGTCAGCATAATGGCACCTATCATGGAGATCATTCGAGCATTCAGAAACGACATAATTGGCACCTCGCAGGGGACTAGCATTGGATCATTCTTCTCGTCGGCGTTGCCAAGTCCTTGGGGCTCGGCGCGATGAATGAGCGTTGTCGTGGGGAAAGGGCTGACTTTGCCAAACCACACCGTGCTAGAGGTCTTTCCCAGGGAGGCGCCTAATTTAAACCAGGTGACTACAAATGGCAGCGATGCGATGTCAAGACGACGGCAGGAGCGATGACAGATGCCCACGGTGCGAGAGCGCTTTCAGGCCGTGATGTTACACGGTGACGTGAGCCTAGGTTTTCCTGTGATAGAATGGGCGAGTTGGTGGGATCAGACGGTCCGCAGTTGGGTCGAGCAGGGCGCGCCAGCGAAAAACCTCGAGGAGTGGTTCGATCTGGACGTTCATCGCCAGATCTGGGTTCGTCCTCGAGGGCGGGGATGCCCCGCAGTGCCCTACCACGGGGGGCCTGTGTTGGGCACAGAATGGGACTACGATCGGTTGCTGGCCCACCTCTTCAAGCTGCCGAGCTTTGACGTGCCGCTCATGGAGCGTTACCGCGCCGAGCAAGAGCGCGGCGATTCCATCCTGTGGCTGACGCTCGAGGGCCCGTTTTGGTTCCCACGGACACTCTTTGGCATCCATGAGCACTTGCTGGCCTTTTACGATCAGCCTCAGCTGATGAAGCGCATGAACGAGGATTTGGCAGAGTTCAGCATCCGGGCGGTGGACGCGGTCTGCCAGCATTTCACCCCGGATTTCATCACCTTTGCGGAGGACATGTCATACAACCATGGGCCGATGATCTCTTACGACATGATGGATGAGTTTATGAAGCCGTATTATCAGCGCGTGATTCCAGCCCTCACAAAACGCGGCATCATTCCCATCATTGACAGTGACGGCTTTGTGGAGTCGCTCATCCCGTGGTTTCGTCGCCAGGGGCTGCAGGGGATTCTGCCTTTGGAGAGAATGGCCGGGGTGGACGTTAATCGCATTCGCGGAGAACACCCGGATTGGCGGATGGTAGGCGGATTTGACAAGACTGTGATGCATAAAGGTGAGGAAGCGCTGCGCAACGAATTCGCTCGTATCAGGCCGGCGGTTCTGGCCGGTTACTTCATTCCGAGTTGCGACCATCAGACGCCGCCAGCGGTAAGCGTAGCCGATTACCGCCTATATGTGCGCTTGATGCGCGAATTCTCCTCTGAGGTGGCGGCGCTGGCGTCACGAACGAAGCAAGGTCCGCAAGTGTCATAGCCACTATACTTGCACACTTCATGTTCGGAAAAAGTAGGCTACAGGGGCTAGGCAGATGGCAAGACTTGTATAGGGTGGCCAGCTATTTAAGTCAGTGGCCAGAGAAAGCGGAGGCGGGGTATGGAGGGCCGGCACCATCTGATAGGGATCAAGGGAACAGGAGTGAGCGGGCTCGCTTGCCTTCTTCATGACTGGGGGGTGGCAGTCTCTGGGTCTGACATTCCTGATTTCGTCTTTACGCAGGTAGCTCTTGAAGAACGGGGCATTCAGGTGCAGCCCTTTGCTCCTTCCAATGTACACGGAGCGACCACTGTCATTCGTTCCGCTGCATTTGGACCATCCAATCCCGAGGTAGCTGAAGCAATGAGGCTTGAGTTGCCCATCTTTACCTACCCAGAGTATCTGGGCGTGCTCACTGCGAGGAAAGAAACCATGTGTATTTCGGGTACCCATGGTAAAACGACTACCAGTGGCATGGTTGCCCGTGTCTGGGAAGCAGCAGGCAGGGATCCGAGCTATCTGATTGGCGATGGCACGGGTCACGGCAGGCCGGGCCCTGAGCTGGTGCTTGAGGCCTGCGAATACCGGCGCCACTTTCTCAACTACACTCCGCGCGATGCGGTGATCCTCAACATCGATTTCGATCACCCTGACTACTTTCGTGACCTGATGGATACCAAGGAGGCCTTCGGGGACTTCGCGGCCCGTGCTGGCGAGCTTGTGGTGGGTTGGGGCGATGATACTGTGGTCAGGGCCGCGCTGAAGCCTTTGGGTAAGAAGGCGGTCTACTTCGGTGAAGCGCCTAACAACGACTACGTGGCCAGCAGGCTACAGAGCAGCCCCACGGTGCAGCAGTACATGCTGCACCATCACGGTACCAGGGTCGGTCGGGTGAAGCTCGCCGTGCCAGGTACACACAATGTTCTGAACTCATTGGCTGCCGCAACTCTGGCTCTCGAAAGAGGTCTGCCCTTTCAGGCGGTGGCCGCGGGGCTGGCTACCTACAGGGGCGCTCGCCGCCGTTTCGAGGTGACCGAGGTGGGTCATGGCTTCGTTGTCGACGACTACGCGCATCATCCCACCGAGATCGCTGCTGTAATTGGTGGTGCTCGTCAGCGTTTTCCGCAGCGGCGGCTGGTCGCGGCCTTTCAGCCTCATACGTATACCCGCACAAAAGCCTTCCTACGCGAGTTTGCTCAGTCGCTGGCCCTGGCGGATGAGGTCTTGGTCACAGAGATCTTCGGATCGGCACGTGAGAACAGCGAAGGATTTAGTGCCGCCGCCATTGTAGAGGCGATGGATGCCCGCAAGGCACGCTTCGTAACGCTAGATCAGCTGGAAGTGATCGGTAGGGAGGCCTTGGAAGAAGGGGATGTACTCCTGCTTCTGGGGGCAGGAGACATGTACAAGGTGAAGAAGCGCTGGTAGAGGCCTGGCGCCTCGGTCTGCCCGGGGTGTCGCCGCAAGGAGGACTCTGCCCATGTCTGCCACTGCCAGGCAGCCCTTTCACGTGCTGGTCAAACCCAACGGCCCCGTGTGCAATCTAGGATGCACCTACTGCTATTATCTCGGGAAGACCAGTCTCTACCCCGAAACGCGTTCGTTTCGCATGTCGGAGGCGACGCTGCAGGCCTTTGTCCGCCAGTACATTGAGGGGAGTCCCCTCTCGGAGATCGACTTCGCCTGGCAGGGCGGCGAGCCCACACTGTTGGGCCTTGATTTCTTCAGGCGGGTGGTGGAGCTGCAGAAGTGTTATACTCCACCTGAAAAGAAGGTACGCAATTCCATTCAGACTAACGGTACTCTTTTGGATGACGAGTGGTGCCAATTCCTTAAGGAACGCGATTTCCTGGTGGGGCTCAGTATGGATGGGCCACAGGAGTTGCATGACCGCTATCGCCTCGACAAATCAGGGGGGCCCACTTTCGCACGCGTACTAAAGGGATTGCATCTGCTACAGGAACACGAAGTAGAACATAATGTGCTCTGTGTTGTCAACGAGTTTAATAGCCAACACCCACGTCCTTTGTATCAGTTCTTTCGAGAGCAAGGGGTGGAGTTTCTGCAGTTTATCCCCTTGGTGGAGCCTCAAGGGGACGGCAGGCTTTCGCCGCGCAGCGTCACGGCGGAGGCCTATGGTCGCTTCCTGGTGGGGGTCTTTGATGAGTGGATCCGGCGCGATGTAGGCAGGATGTTTCTACAGCTTTTTGAAGAGACGTTGGCGGCTTGGAGCGGGGGTCACCAAACGTTATGTGTCCTGCAACCGACCTGCGGCAGCGCCTTCGCTCTGGAGCACAATGGCGATGTATATTGCTGCGATCACTTTGTCTCCCCGGAATGGAAGCTGGGGAACCTGCATGATACCTCTTTGGTCGAGTTGGCACAGCTGCCCCAGGCGCGCCAGTTCGGGCTCGACAAGCGCGACAAGCTGCCAGCTTACTGCAGTCGCTGTGAGTTTCGTTTTGTCTGCAATGGAGGCTGCCCCAAAAACCGCCTGATCAAGACTCCGGATGGCGAGGAAGGGTTGAACTACCTCTGCGCCGGGTACAAGCGCTTCTTTGCGCATGTCGCTCCGTTCATGGAGCACATGCTGGAGTTGCTTAAGCGCAGGCTCCCACCTGCGCTGATCATGGATGAGCTGCGCCGCGCCGAGGCAGAACGCTTTGCTTCCGCACAGCGCAACGATCCCTGCCCCTGTGGCAGTGGGTTGAAATACAAGAAGTGCTGTCTGCCTAGGCGTGGGGGAGCTGAGGGAACGCGCCTATAGGGAATGGGCGCTGTGGAATGACCGGGTTGCCGTGCGGCTAAGATGCTCAGTTGTTTCGGATACAATAGGGGTGAACCTTGAGCTTCTGTTGGTGCTCTAACTCTGGTAAGTTAACGGAGGAACAGAGTCGTACAAAGCGAATCATATGAAATGCGGCTTCAGCAATAGGCCGTATTATGAAGAATCAGTTGTGTTTAAGTGCCAAGACGGAGGTGGCTGGAGTGTGCATGTACGGGCAGCAACGTGTACGTATCGTGTTCGTGATGTTGATAGCATTGATGTGCCTGGCCGGGATCGCCCAAGCACGACAGAAGGTGTCGATCATAGGCCCGTTTACTGGGTGGGGAGATTCGCTGCAAGAGGCGTTGAATACCTTCGCTCATCGCCATGATGTGGACGTGGAACTCATCAACACGCCGGGCTGGACTCAGACGCGCGAGAAAGCGGCGGCGATGGCTGCAGCAGGCGTTCCGCCCGATGTATTGTACGGTGACGGTACCGCCATCGGCTTTTACGCTGGGCAGCATATCTCACAGCCCCTTGACGCCCTCATCGCCAGGGATATCGACTACAAGCGCTATCCGGCTGCGGTACGAGAGCTGTTCCTTATCAAGGGGAAGCTCTGGGCTCTGCCCACGGCTCTGAGTTTGCATAACACGTATTACCGGCCCGAGCTCTTTAATCAGATGGGGTTGAGTCCCATTTCCCGTGACTGGGCAAGCGATGATTTCACGTGGGACGACTTTGTGAACCTGGCTCGGAAGCTGACCCGCGATCTTGACGGTGACGGGCAGACTGATCAATATGCCACGCAGGCCTTTGGGGCTGGCGGCGGAATGACGATGCTTGGTATGTGGGGCCTGAATCTCGTGGACTACGAACTTACCCGATTCCTGGGCAACACTCCAGAGGTCATAGAGGCCCTAGAAAAGACTACCTCCCTGTGGACGGTGCATCGTGCCGTTGGTGGCAACTTCATGGCAAGCACTGCGGCCATGTATCCAGTCCAATCGTACTTTCTCAACAACTTGAGCCGGGTTAGCCCAGATTTTGACTGGGCGGTAGGTATTATGCCTAAGGGGACGCACAGGGCAAATCAGGCAGGGTTCCAAGGCCTGGCTCTGGCCGGAGAGACCCCCAATGCGGAACTGGCGTGGAAACTGCTCAAGTATCTCGCCTATGACACGGAAGGGGCCATTCCCTTCACGCGTGCTGAGAACCGAGTACCCGTTTTGCCCGACACAGGTCGAGATTTCATTAGGCGTTGGAGCAGTGTTGTCTCTCCACAGGATGTGCAAGCCATTACCGACGGTATCTCATACGTCTATGATACGCTGACCTGGCGGCATCCCAACATCAACGAGATTCATGTGAAGACGATGGCTGCAGGTGACAGAGCCACTCGGGGCGATGTCTCAGTACGCCAGGCGATGGAGGAAGTGGCACCTACCATCAACGCTTTGCTTCGAGACGGAAGTTACTAGCGCCGATCTGTGTGGCCAACACTGTCCCTCTCCAACACTTCTGCGCCCCGATCATCTCCAGCAGATGCCTCGGGGCGCAAGCTTCTTCGCTGCGTTGAGAACGTCGCCTCTTGCTCCGGCTATTCCAGGGCCGCTGGCGAAGACGCCTGGGTCTTCGAGAGAAGAGCTCCGGTCATGGCATGCAGTTCTTCCATCGCCTGAACCACCGTCGCTGGGGCCTGTGGGGCTAGCCCCTGCAGGGCTCGGTAACGGTAGGCGGTGTTGACCTCATAGCCGCTTTGAGTGAACGCTTCCGCTGTGGGGAGATAGCCGTGATTCCCGTTGGCGTAGCCCACCACCAATGATGCGTTACCAGGGGCGCTTTGGGCGGCGATCGCCCCGTACGCCGTGAACGGTTCAAAGGGGAGCGCAGTGATAGCGAAATCACCCAAGACGAGACACTGCAGCTCGGCGGAAAAGGCTTCTCGGGGGCGGGCTGCTCCCGGGACTCCCTGGTGCGCAGCTAGGGCCTCTTTGGCCCAGGCGAGGGGGCCGCTCCTGCTAGCAAGCAAGTCCCCGTCTGGATGCTCCTGGAACTGGTGCTCGAGCCGCTCTATTTCGCGCCGAATGGCGTGAATTGGAGGTAATGGTTGCAGGGCAAGCATCGCTTCATGCGATACTCCTACTAAAGACGCTGACTCAATGGGCCGTCCGCTGAAGAGGGCCTGCATCGCCGCCCCGGCAAGAACTCCGCCGTGGCGGCGCGCATAGCCAAAGGGGTCTCCACTTCTCATACCAATAGGGTTGACATCGCCGCAGGTTCCGGTCAGGTAGAGGCAGATGCTACCAGGGAATATCCGTTCGAGATAGTCGATGGCGAAACCGGGGAAATCGCGGCCGATGAGGTAGTTTGAGCCTCCGAACATCACTGGGTGTACCGAGGCCGACAGTATCAGGGCGATTGGTGACACTGCATCGGGCGTCGCTGGCCAGATACCG
The DNA here is from genome assembly GCA_050951545.1 of Limnochordia bacterium. Lineage (GTDB taxonomy): Bacteria > Bacillota > Limnochordia > DTU080 > DTU080 > DTU080. Next base: position 11,046 of record JBMNJG010000007.1, read on the forward strand.
AGCACAGTGGCACCGGAATCCACCTGCCCATCGCTGGCACGCCGATTCACGCCGATGGGGGCATCGGCCGCGCCGTAGCTGAGGCGTACGGGCTGCATCCGCTGGGTGGCCAAGACGGCTGCCGAAATGATCTGGCGCTCAAGGAGTAGTCCGTAGTCCTGATCACGCGGACCATATCCGCGCCGGTAGCAGGCCAGCGGGCCGGAGTGCGTGTGGGTGGTGTGTATGAGGATCTGTGCCTCTGGCACGCCCGTTTGCTCAGCGATCAGTTTGCGCATACGCTGGGCATCTTCTGCGTCTAGCGAGAGCAGCTCACAGCTGATGATGATCGCTTGGGAGTTGGCTGTGGCTAGGGCGAGGGCAGTGGCATTAAGCGGATCGTGTATGCCTTCAGCCCCTCTGGTGCGGCTGGCGAACCCCGCCAACCACGTGTGTAGCGGCGGTGTGATGTCTAGGCGGGCTACTCCTGCCTGCCAACCTGATGCCTGCTTCCTCTGTGCACAATCATCGGCACTGGTCATGTTGGTTTCCTCCAAGGCTTGGATTCCCTTTACAGTTCACCAGGGGTTTCCCCGAGGCCTGCGTCTTAAGGCCCTCAAGCACAGGCGGTGGGTCGCCCTATTTGAGCAGTCCAGTTACTACCTTGTGGATCTGCTCTAACCCAACAGCGGGGGCTAGACGACCTGCCCATATCTGACTCATCACGGGGTTCACCGCAGCATCTATTTGGGTGGCCTGGGGTACGACGTAGGCGGGGTAACCATTCGGATCAGAGGCTGTGTCAATGAGCGCATGCCAGTTGTCAGGAAGCTTGATGGCTCCGAGGCGGGCATAGCGGACCATGGCGTCTCTCGAGGCAGGCATACTTCCGCAGACGCGTGCCAACTCAAGCTGGTTGTCGACAAGGCTAGTGACGAAGTGCACCCATTGCCACGCGATGTCCCTTTGGCCGCTGTGGGCAACCACTTGGAGACTGCCTGGGTTCACCCGGGCGGCTCGATTCGCGGGTCCCTTCGGCTGCTGCGCGATATCCTAGCTGAAGGGGACATCTTGATAGTACAAGCCGATCACGGTAGGCCCATCCACGACGTTGAAACCAACATTGCCTTTCCATGTGCGGTATGCGGCGTTGGTTACGGCCATATTCTCTGCGTAGAGTCCTTGTATGAATTCAACTGCACGCAGTACCTCGGGACTGTTGAACTGGCTCCTGTTGGGGTAGACGATGCTGTCGTAGAGTTGGCCACCTGCCTGATGGACCTGCATCTCCCAGCGACTGCTGATACGTTCAGTACCAATGGTCTCCATGATCCCATCCCCATCCTTGTCGCGGGTGAGGCTTTTGGCACTAGAAGTAAGCGTCTCCCATGTCCAGCGTTCCCCGAGCTCTCGGGGGTTGGGTAACCCGGCTTCCGAGAACAGGTCGGCATTGAAGAAAGTAACGACGGGGTAAACGCTGTAGGGAAGGCCCCACAGCGTGCCGTCTGGGGCGGTCACCCCTCGAATAGCCACTGGAGGGATGCGCTGCTCAAGCGAGAGCTTGTCTCGTTTTACGTAGGGCATCAGGTCTTCGAAAAGGTCCTTCGTGAGAAGGGGGGCTGCTAGCACAGGATGGGCATCTGTGACATCCGGGGCGACACCGCCAGCCACCATGGTAAGTAGCTTTGAGCGGTAGCCATCGAAGCCTCCTGAGGAGATGACGAACTCGACAGAGATACCCGTTTGCGTCTCAAAGCGGTTTGCCATGATGCTCAGGTATTCGCGAAACCCATCGCCATGGTCGCTGTAGGTATAATGAGTGAGCTGCACGTGCGTTGCCAATGCCGGGTTGGAGAGGATTGCAGATAGTCCCAACAGGATAGAGGCTATGCCTATGGCCTTCCATTTTTTTCATTGGTGTACCCCCCTAAAACAGTATAGTGAGAACCTTACCACACAGTGTATAACACTGAGCTGATGAAAGCCATATCAACACACCGTTAAGAGCATGGCAAAAGCGGGCCGTACCGATCCCTGTTTCCTGCTGTAACCGCCCCCAGAGCTCACTTGTACACCCATAAATCAGACTGATCCGCCCAATTCACTGTCTGGGGCACCAGAAATGGGCCGAAGCGGACAGCGTTTGCCAGATATGGCCACATGGTGTCGCCAGCCTCTGCTCATCACGGCGTCCGGCGTGCCGATAAGTGTACACCCTGTCCAGCACTCCGGGAAACTGGTGACCAGCCTGAGCGCCAACTGAGCACAGATGAAAAGAAGGAGGGATGAACTGCTGCACGAAATGGATCTTAACTAAGAAAAGACCGTACGGCTCTCAGAATACATGACATACGGAGGTGTGGTTAACATGCGGCGGCACAGGGTTCGATTGTCAGTGGTTTTGCTCCTGGTGTGTGGCCTAGTTTTGGTAGTGGGGTCTCTTTCTTGCGCCAAGGATCAAGTTTCTATCACTCTGCAATATCGTCAAGCTGGATCTGATGTCGCGGCCGAGTGGATCAGAGAGTTTCAGAAGCTCTACCCGGGTATCAGTGTGACGTGGCAGCCCATGACTGGCAGTTGGCAGGATAAGCTGCTGACTGAGATGCTCGGGGGAACCGCACCCGATGTCTTTGAGTTCTGGAGTCCATTCAACCAGCAACTGAGACAACGGGGGTTGCTGCTCAATCTCACGCCGTATACGAAGAGGGATTTTACGCCACAGGATATCGCTGATTTCTACCCCAGTGTGTGGGAAACGTCTTTCACACGAGTCGGTCCACAGGCCGGATCCCAGTACATCATGCCGCGCTACATCAACGTGATGACCTTCCATTACAACGTGGAGCACTTTCAGGGAGCGGGGCTGCCTGACCCTTCACAGCTGGATGCCCGAGGGGAGTGGACGTGGCAGACCTTCAAGGAATCTGCGCGCAGGCTCACTCGACGTGACGGCACTCAAGTGACACAGTACGGTGCTGTGTTCATTGCCTCGCTACCCCGAGTACTCAACTGGATCTGGGGGGCTGGCGGCGATCTGATCGATCCCAAAGACCCGGGGAAGTTCGTTGGGGACACGCCCGAAGCTGAGGCAGGCGTCAAGTTCCTTTGCGACATGCTGTGGGAAGACGGCAGCGCGTCGCCAAGCTGGAGTGATACGGGTTTTCTGAATGGCAGCATATCGATGATAGAAGAGGGCATGCAACCTGTTTTCGAGAGGCTCATGAGAGTAATCGGCGACGCGTTCAAATGGGATAGCATCCGTAGGCCAGAGGGGCCAGCAGGTCGTCCCGGGTACCTTGTCGATGATTCGTTTGGCATTTGGGCGGATTCGCCGCACCCCGCGGAGGCATGGCAGTTTCTGAAGTTCCTGGTCTCTCGTCAGGGACAGGAGATCATGGTTAAGCACTCTGGGCTTCCGCCAGTACGCCGCTCTGCAGCTCGGGCCTATCTGAACCTCGCTCCCGATCACAACCTGAGCGCGTTCATTGATGCGGTGGCAGAGAGTCGGCCAACGCTCTTTTCACGAATGCAGGGAGATATCTCTCAGACATACTCAGCCCTATGGGCGATGATCCGCCCTGTGCTGGACAATCAGCAACCATACCGGGTCGCAGTGGAAGCCAATCGCCCCAAGATCGAAGCCCTGTTGGCGGGGGCATCTAACTAAGGGTTGTTCGGGCCATCTGCTACAGATGGCCCACTCTGAGGGAAGCATTGGTCAGGCGCCTGTACGCAAGGAGTCAGTGAGGGGATGGTACTTCAAATGGTACGGAGGAAAGATCAAGGATTGCTTAGGTACCCATGGCTGAGGTGGCTTATGGCCATCGCTATGCTTCTCGTGATGGCCAGTTCGGCCGCGGCCTTTACCATCACCCAGAGTATCGGCGACGACGTGGACGATAAAGCCTGGAGGCAAGTTGGGACCGCTTGGTTTGCCCAGGTTGGTTCGGAGCTCAGGGGTTCATTTACCGCTCGCAGCGTATTCACACTTGGCGCCGAGGCTGACACTGCCGTCGAATGCATCTATCCCGTGGCCTTGAGTACTGATGCCGATTTCGTCCCTGACGCACTGCGCTTGGTGCTCCGATCTGACAGCTGGTTTGGGTGGAGTCTGTCGCTAGAGAGTGACACAGGGCTAGTCCCGCCTGGTGGCTCACAAGCCAGCCACATGGGTCGGGTCTCATTGCCTCCCGGCACATACGTCACTCTGCTGAGCTATGACCCCCTGACGGGAGGGCTATCGCTCTCCATTGACGAGGTGCTGGCGAACAAGAAAAGGTCGCTATATCAAAAGGCCATTGAGATCGCTACGACTGACCGTCCGCTCTGGCTCGGAGCTGGTCTTGACAGTCCAGGCGGGGATCGGGTTCCTGAGCTCGTGAGTTTTGAGGCTCTTGGTGCCCTCGGTTACTACATGCCAGTCAGCGCCCGGTTCGCTGTTGGCGCTTCATCTGCTGATGGCGGGTTTTTGCCTCTCGCCGTCATTGATGCCGATGAGGAGGTCGCAGTGCGGTTGTCAGAGGTAGGTATCTGCCCGCCTGGGCAGTTTGAACTGGCATTTCGCAGCCGAGATGGCCTAGGCGAAACCACGCACCTTGTGGATGCTGACGCTATTTCCTTAACGCAGTTGCCAGGAGAGAAGCTGCCCCTCGGTGAGGTTGAGGTGCGGCTCGATTATAAAGATGGACACGAGGCCCTCATGACGGCCACCCGGGTGATCACGGTCGGTCAGGTGAGAATAGGTCTGGGTGAGGTCAGGGTTGATCGGCAGGCTAGAGAGGTCTTAGGTAGTCTGCACATCGCTACGAGTGCGGGCCTTGGCGAAGTCGGGGTCATGGCGGACGCCTTGCTCTACGAAGAGGTCTGGAACCCATCTTCAAGAAAGTACGACTCGGTACCCTATGAAGAGCGACGGGTTCTCGACGGTGCTGTTACCTTTGACGATGCTGGCAAAAGCCGCGTTGATTTCCGCTTGCCCCTGCCGCAGAAGGCTGGCCTGTTCAGAATGCGCTTGCGGGCGGAGGCCTTAGCGCCCAAATTGGCCATGGCGCTGTCAAGCGAGGAGGCACTCTTCACAACGTACGCTCCGGCAATGCCGAAGTTGGGGCAACCGTACGCCATCGCCGTCTTGCCAGATACCCAATACTACGCCCGCTCCTATCCAGTCATCTTTAGGAGACAGATTCAGTATCTCGCCGAACAAGCAGCGGAACGGAACATCGTCCTCGCTTTGCATGTGGGCGATATCACCGACAATAACTCCCCGATGGAGTGGGAGCGCGCTGCCGAATCCATGAAGCTCCTTGACGGCGTCATGCCGTTCGTCTTGTCACAGGGAAATCACGACCTGAATTCAGCTGGGAATGCAACCAACCGTGAGAGCTCTCTTATGGACAATGTCTTTCCTGTCATTGGGCAGCGTTGGCTCAAAGGGACCTTTCCTGAGGGTCAAGTGGTGAACAGCTACGCGACATTCGATTTTGCTGGTGACAGATACTTGGTGATCTCTCTTGAGTTTGGGCCTCGCGACGAAGCCCTGGAGTGGGCAAACGCTGTGGTGGAAGCGCATCCTGATCACAGCGTTATCGTGGTGACACATGCTTATACTCACCATACTGGGGCCCGCTCTAACCACGCGTACCAATACCCCATCGCTAGCAATCCAGCCACGACGGTGAATGGCGCCGATCAGATGTGGCGGAAGTTGATCTCTCGGCATGCGAACATGCTCATGGTGCTAAGCGGTCATCATAGCGATGGGCTTGCCCGTCGGGTGAGTAGAGGGCAGCATGGCAATGTAGTGTATGAGATCATGGCCAACTTCCAGTTCGGTGCGAGCGGTGGCGGTGGGTATTTCCCGTTGTTTGAGTTCCACCCAGACGGTAGCATCGAGGTGTATACCTACTCACCTTATTTCGGCGAGTGGCGGACTGGTAGAAGCGCATGGGGGTTTTCCAATCATTTCATGATCGACAGGGTTAATGAGCGGTATGTGGATCTCGAGTGTCCCGAATAGCTCAGCCACGGAGCTGCCGGGTTGTCGTTACTACGCATACCCGTCTTGAGACACACAGATGGAGCGAGAGTCTTCTCGCCCCATCTGAAGGTACGTCTACCGTGCCCGAGTCTGTTCGATAATCGCGGTGGTTTGGCTGTGGATCTGTTCTAGGTGAGTGCGCACGGGTACCCTTCCCGACCAGACTGGTGTCATATCGATGTAACGGGGGCTTAGATCCCTGGTCAGCACACCAATTGAGCGTGGACCGGGATACAAGGTTTGCTCGAAGATGGCCGCGACATTCTTATCCCGAATGCCAGCGACCACAGGGTAAGCGGTCTGTGCTGACAAAAGCGCCGCTAACAGTCCGGTTGCACGGGAAAAGTCTTCCGCATTCTCTCTGTTGGCCACAAGGTACTTTGTGAAGGCCCATGCCTCTGCGATGTACTCGGTGCTACTCAAGATATTGGGGCCAGCGCACCCGACAGAGGTCGCTGGACCCTGAGGGCCACGTGGCTGCAAAGCAACGTCCCATTCCAGTGGTGCATCTTTCAAGTACACACCAATAATAGTCAGCGCATCGCCCAAATTGATGGCTGTGCCACCCTTCCAGAAGTAGAACGCGGTTTGGTCGACCCCTGGGCGAAGATGGGGGGTTAGGCCTTCTCGGTAAAAGCGCGTTGTGAACTCAACACCTTGCTCAACCTGGGGCGTATTCCACATGCTTTTTAGGGGCTGCATGAACTGATCAAACTCGTAAAAGACGCCGCCAGCTTGTTTCACAAAGTGTTGCCAGGTGGCCCCCCAAGGACGATCGAGTCCATATGACTCAGGAGTACCATCACCGTCTGCGTCAACGGTGAGCTTCTTTGCGTAGCTGAACAGAGTGTCCCAATTCCAGGTCGTACCCAACTGGTCGGGAGTAACTAGACCAGCCTTGGCAAAGAGGTCACGGTTGAAGTAGGTCGGCGCTATCGACAGATACAACGGGGCAGTATAGATGGCACCCGACGCGGATGAGATGGATTCTAGCACAGTGGGGTTGTACGCCTTCAGCAACCCGTCTCGCTGCAGCAATGGTTTGAGGTCCACAAGCTCGCCCAAAGGGCCCAGGTGGGCGTAATCGGGGAGGTCAAAGATGTCGGGGGCTACCCCACCCATTTTCATCGTATCGAATTTGCCATGATCGCCGATGATGACATCGATTTTCACCCCGGGGTTAAGACGTTCGAAGGCTTGTGCCTTATCCTGAATGTGCTGGTGGTAAGCGTTTCCGTGGTGCACATACATAAGATAGGTTAAGGTGACCTGTTTGGCGCCCGCCGCACTGCACAAAAACAGTACAAACAGTAACAGATAACAGATTTTCTTCACTGCTTTATGCCCCCTGGTGGTATACCTGAACACCCCATGCATTTCAGCTAGCTCATCAGTTCCGGGTGAAAGCTCGCTCTCGCTCGTGGAAGACTGCAGAGCACCAACGGTACAGTCAGGGTTGGCTTATTTACTGTGTAAGACGGTATGGGTGGCAGCATATACCATTAGTTGGTATTCACCTTCGGCACGGCCGACGATTTCCCTTCTTCAACATAAGTCAGTTGTTTTGCAGCGGTCTATTCCAGGGCCGCTACCCCGCTCCTGTCTTCAGCAGGCCCATGGCCACCCAATCCGCCCTTTCCTTTCAGGTAATGATCCAAGAACGCAAGTGTTATCCGGTTTATCGTGGCCAGGCAATACCTTGTGTCTGTGCTTGCTCTCTGGCCATTCAGCATTCGCGTCAAGAGCGGACTCGTGAGCGCCAAATCTGTCAGAGTGAAATGCCCGGCCCCCGGCACATGCACGCTGCGGGCGATGGCCTCTGCGTTCGCAAGCAGCTTTGCATTGGCAGCATATTGCGGCCATTCGTTGAGGTAATCCCATGAACTATCTGAGTAGATGATCAGTGCGGGTACGGGATATGGTTCCTCATTCCACACGAACTCGCCGTCTCTTACACCAGCAACATCACACAGGAAAGGTGACTCCAAGGCAATGACCGCGCTGACATCACGCCTGATTCGGCCGAGTCCCAATGCTGCAGAACCGCCTAAGGAATGCCCCATGACACCAATTTTCGTTGCATCTATGAGTGTGTAAACGAGGTCAGGATTACGATCTGCGGCTCTGTGAAGGGAATAGTCGATGACGAAGCTCAGATCTCGGGTGCGTACTCCCATCCACTTCTGGTAGTACTCATAGCTCTGCAGCTTGTTGCTCTTTGCGTCTTCGGCGAACACCTCACCCATGAAAGTACGATCAAGCCATGATGTCTTCCCGTCTGTGTCAGTCGTGAACAGGCATTGGTATGCATGATCGATGGCGCATACCACGTAACCATGGCTGGCCAACTCCCTGTACAGCGACAGGTTGCTCGACCTCACTCCGAACGATCCATGGGAAAAGAGGATAAGAGGATGCGTGCCATGGGAGTCTTCGGGGTACCAATACTGTACAGTTAGTCTTCTGGGGTTGCGGGTCTTGGAGTACGTTTCGAGGCGACTCTCGTCGGTGTACGTATAGGTTGCCGTTTCGACACCGTATACGCCGGTGGTCTCCAACGGTCTGTACTGCGGGAATATCAGGGTGGGGCTGAGGGCAAGCAGCACGATAAAGAGCGTCAGGATGGCCCTTTTGATCACGTTTCGACTACTGAAGATCTCACGGTCACCGTTTCCTCGCACCAGCACTATTGCGCCGAGTAACGACCAGATCAGCAACAGCGCTGCAAACGCATACCAGCGAGGACTCCATTCGACAGCCGACACTACCACTAGCACGACAAACCCAGCGAAGGTGCCTATGCGTATGACGCTTCTCTTCGTGACTTGGTATGATCTTGAGTGAATGCAGTATGCCGCGAATACCAGCTCAACTGCAGACGTAGCAAACAGCATGGTGCTTCCCATGGTTTCCCTCGTCGATTCGCGTCGCCGGCCGCCAGTGCGGCTCCCGGGTCCTCGCGGCTTAGGTGTCATTGTGCGGTATGGAGTAGTTCTCGTCGTCTGCGGGAAGTCCTGTTTGCGCCAGCGGGCGGAGTAGCTCTGCTTCGCTGCGACAGCGAGATCCCGTAAAGAGAGCTCTGGATCGCTCCAGAGCTTCTCTTGATGACCTGATTCTGTTCCTGCACTTAGGCTTTCGGTACCTCCAAATCCGCCAGCCACTCCTGGGTAATGCGTTTGCCCAGCAAGAAGAACTTGCGATCTGGATGCCACAAGACGTCGTTGCCCCGGCGGTTCGTCATGCTCGTATACACCCCGATATCGACTCGCTGCAAGGGGCCAAGGCCTACGCCGTCGTTATCCATGAGCTGTTTGGAGTGGCTAAACCAGATCGGCTGCTCGGCGTTGGGGCGGTATTCGCCCAAGGCGATGAACGCCGGACGCCTGTTGATGTTAGATTGTTCAGGACGGGTACCTTCGAGCTTGTCGTGATGCAGCAGCACGTAACGACCATCTGACAAGGAGTAGATGGGGCAACAGCAGATAGGCTGCAGAATCGGAAGCCCGTGATCCTTGCGCAGCAGCGGGCGGGGGTTGCCCCATGTGGCCCCATCGTCTGTCGAGATGCTGTACCAGATAACACCAGTCATGGTACGCATAGTGCAGAACAGACGCTTGTCCGGTAGCCGTACGAGGCTAGGTTCTTGGGCGATGCTGAGCAGAGGGTTGGTGTAATGCCCAACGCGTAAGGCCTTGTCTCCCCAGGCTGAGTAGGAGACCCGGATATCCTTCGGCTCGGGGTTCTCATCGATATTCTCAAAGCGCATGAACTCGGTCACAGACTCCGCGTCCCAGCCCGCTCTGTGGGGCGGAGTGCGCACAGCCGGGCTGACCCAGCGTGTGAAACCGACGAACCAGCGGTTCGTTAGATCGCGCACGGGTTTTTGCCAGACGATCCAGTTCGACGGGTATGCCGGGTCCGGGTGGTCGAGGGGGCTCTTCGTCATGAAGATGGTCTGCCCCTGGCTCCACGTATGCCCCATGTCGTCGCTGTAGACGGCATCCATGCTACCTGTCACCTGGTGGTGGTAGTCCACAATGCCTTGGAACTGATTGTAGACTACATAGATCCGTCCCGAACTCGAGACGAGCGGGAATCCCCAACTGGCCTGCGAGCCTTCGCCTTTGCGGGGCGAACCAGCGATCATCAGCGGCTCTTGCCAGGTGAGGCCTTCATCCGTCGAACGCGAGAACACGATACGGTGATCACCGTATCCCTCATAGCTACTTTGCGTCCAAACAGCCATCAATGAACCGTCCGGCCCGTCGAAGACGAGGAAGTGTTCGTTGCCCGTGTCATTCGTGGAGCCGTCAGCGCTTCTCGGGACGTAAACCACGTAGTCGGGCTCGCTTCTGCGAAGTTCAACGCTGAGATCTGTAGGCAAGAGGTGACTCCTTTCTGTCGTATCAGCAGCTTAGCGAAACAGGGCCTCGATCTGCTGGCTGACGCTCTCCATCGCGGCCTGTGCTGACTTCTGCCCTTGCCAGATCTGGCTGACTGCAGTGCGGATAATCGGTGCCTGCTCAGCCCATTTGGTGCTATAGGGCATGCCGCGACCACTTTCAACTGCTGTGAGGACATACCTGGCGTCAGCCTGTTTGGTCTCATAGAGTTTGGTCCAGGCACTGAAGGCTGAGAGCCTTGCTGGCAGTCTGTTCGTCAGCTCAGCCAGCTCCACCATGGACTGATGCGACATCAGCTCAGCGATGAGTTTCCATGCCAACTCCGGGTTCTGGTTCCTGCCGCTCTTGAACATGAGCAGGCCCGGCCCCAGAATGTTGTGCACAACATTCCGCGTCTGGGAGGCGCCGGGATGTACGAAGCTAGATACGCGAGCCCCAGCTGCGGCGTGGTACTGTCCCCAGTGGGCAGGAAGCGTTTCCATACCTGCCACCCGTCGGTTCTTGGTGCCGGGTCCAAAGGGGGCCATGATCTGGTCTCTGCGCAACTCATAAAGGAACTGCAACGCTTCGTAGCTGGCGGGCTCGGCTAGGCCCGACCTGCCTGTTTTGACGTCAAAGACCTCACCGCCGTTGCTGTAGACCCAGGTGCTCCAGGCAGGATCCCAACTTATGGATGCGCTGTAGCCATAGACCTCAGGCGTTCCATCGCCGTTTTTGTCGCGTGTGAGGCGTTGAGCAGTACGGCGAAAATCACCCCAGGTCCATACCCCGTTGGACCACGACTGACTCAGCATTGGCAGACCGACTTCGGCGAGCAGATCCTGATCGTAGTGAATGTAACCCACATCTGGGTTAATCGGCATGGCGAGTTGTCTTCCATCACGAGCCCAGTACCGTAGGAAACCGCCGACGAAGTCGCTGGTCTTCAGCTTTGGATCGCTCGAAAGGAAGTCGTTGAGGTCATACAGGAAATCGACATGGACCAATGCTCCCAGATCGCGCTGCATCATCATCACTACGTCGGGGGCTTCGCCTGCGGCCAGGTAGGCCCCAAGCTTCTGAGGTAGGTTTCCACCAGCCACGCCCTCTAGACGGACCTCGAGCTCGGGATTAGCTGCCTTGAATCGGGCGACGCCATTAGCCATCCAGGCGTGCTCGCCCTCCCCTTCGACGTGAGGAAGCAGAACAAACAGAGCTTCTTTGGCAACGGCAAACGGATTGGCGCAGACGACAAGCAAAGCTAGAAAGATCCCCATAACTCCAGGTACCATCCCGTGTGTTCGCATATTTGCCACCCTTTTCATGACTCGCCTCCTGTGAAGGTCCTTTCTGCGCTCCCCAGTGGAGAACTAGTATACATGTTTCCGGCTGTCGATGCTATTTCCTTCAATATGCCACACATGAATACCGTTCAGGCTCAATCCCTTGTCTTTGAGCGATGTAGTACAGCAAGCCCTTCACGGGCCTGAGTCATCAGCATCGTCACATCGCTTGACCACATGCACAAACGCATGCCTTGACTCTGCCAGTACACGACGTCATTGAGGTTTGAGCAGTGAATGCCCGATATGATCCCGTGTTTGGCTGCCGCTTCCACTACGGCATGTGTAGCCTTGGACAGTGCTTGCGGGTCATCATGGCGGCCGTCTGTCAGCGACTGTGAAAGGTCGTTGGGGCCCACGAGTGCAGCGTCTACACCCGGTACTGAAAGAAGGGCATCGAGGTTGTCTATGGCCCGTTTGCTCTCAATCTGCAGAACAACGAGATTGCGCTGGTTGGCCTCACGCATGTACTCCTGGGGGTCTCGTCGGCGGAAGGCGCTATGGGGACGCATCAGGGATACGCCTCGCTCACCATCTGGAGCATAGCGAGCGCACGCGACTAGCGTCTCGACTTGGGACTGCAGTTCTATTTGCGGAGCCAAGATACCATGTACTCCTGCTTCCAGGTACTTGAGAATGGGCTCCCGGCGAACTTCGGGGATGCGCACGATCGGTGTGATGCCAGTTCCGCGACTGGCCAACATCATATCCTCAACCGTCCCGTAGCCGAAGGAGCCGTGCTCGCAGTCTAGCACGACGAAATCAAACCCGGCCTCAGCCATGATGGGCATCGCTGCTGGATGTCGCATAGAGGTGATCATCGTGCCGAAGGCTGTTTCGCCTCGGGCCCACAGAGCTCTGAGCACTTGTACTGTCCTCTCCAGGCTGGTTTCACTCAAAAAGATCCGGCTCGTCTCGTTTCATGTGGGTGATAGCGGCTAGCAGTTCGTCGTCGTTCCCTAATAGAAGCTTCCGCACTGTGTCCCAGTCGGTGGCGGCTATGGCCTCATAGATGGCTCTGTGTTCTTTGGGGCCAGCCCCAAGGTTCTTCGGGCGTAGCAGAGTCCACGAGCGGACCCGCAAAATCGTAGTGTTCAGCATATGGAATAGATCAACTGCCTTGCGGTTGCCCGCTCCCGCCAAGATCTCAGCGTGGAATCTGGTGTCCAAATCTAGGAAAGCCATGTACTGCCGCTGGTCGGCCGCGTGTTCTTGCGCGTGTAGCAGGCTCTCCAGCACGCTTAAGTTAGGCATGAGAGCCTTGGTACTCATCTCGTCTAGCGCCCAACTCTCCAGCAGTTTACGCATCACGACAGCATCAGCAGCCTCTTGCTCATTCAGCTTCGTCACGTATGTGCCGCGTTGAGGCTGGGTGACCACCAGCCCTTCGTGCTCGAGTAGCTTAAGGGCCTGGCGAGTTGGAGAGCGGCTGATGCCCAGCTGATCGGCCAGGCTATTCTCGGAGATGGCTTCCCCGGGCAGCAACCGCAGAGAGGCTATGGCCTCTCTGATGGCCTCATATGCCTGCTCAGTGAGAGAGGGCATTGGTGTCAGTTTGCGTAGCGATGCCAGACGTTGCATAGACGATTCCCTCCGTACGTCATCCGGGTGCACCTTCTATACAAGAATACAAGAATAGCTTTCGGGGTAGGCCAGGGGACTCCTGCGCTTGTCTCAATCTGTGCATGGAGTGGGGTGGGCGCTTAGCTACTTGCCGATGCGTAGCTTCGGGAGGCGACGAGCCAGCCCACGCGGGCGGCCCCCAGGCAAAGAAGAGCGGTCAGGACAGCGTGGCCAAGCTGGTTCAGGCTGCTTAGTCCGAGCAGCGTTTCCGCAGGCACCGTGGCCACAAACACCAGGGGCAGTACGAAGCGAAACGCGCTTTGCAGTGGGCGCGGGTAGCCGGTGATGGGGTAGCGGGCAAACTGGAGAATGGGCACGAAAAGCACAGGGATGTTATCCATGCGGATGGCTTTGAAGACGTACAAAACGCTGAGCAACCATAGGGAGTAGATAATGGCTAGAGCACATAGCAGCAATACCAGGTACGCCCCGACCATCCAAGCCGAGGGTGGGGCAGGATGCTGTAGAAGACCGTAGAGCACGATAAATGCCCCTGTACACACGTTGGCTAGCGAAGGCAGATCATAGGTGCGCAGCGACACATAGGCCTGGGCATCAACGGGCTTGGTGAAGATGTAGTCCAGTTCACCTCGGCGCACGCTCTCCGCGAGGGCCGAGGCATTGGGTTCGATGAAGAAACCCGCGAGGGCGTAGACCAAGACAAAGGTGCCATACAAGACATACATCCGTGGTCGATTCCAGTCACCGATTGCTTCGACGTGCCCAAGCACGCTTTCGATGAACACCAAAAAGAGGCCTACTTCAGCGAGGCTACTGATGATGGTGCCGAGAAAGTGGGCACGATACTGCATCTCGCGTGTGGTGTGCAGGCAGAGAAAACGCCAGGCAAGCCGCGTGTATTGGCGCAAGGGTCTAGCCTCCCACCGCTGCGTAGGCTCGCACGCCCCGGCGCCAGACCCCAAGGGCGGTGCCCATCATGCACAGTGCCCAAAAGGCCTGCCAGAGCAGGCCGGGTATCAGAGCCTGAGCAGGCAGACGATTTAGCAGAATCATGACAGGAAAGGCCAGAGAGTACTTGAAGGGCAGGGCATCTCCCACTATCTGCAGCCAACGGGGGAATAGGTCGATGGGTACCACACCACCCTGTAGCAACCAGCTCAGCGAGTCGTAGATGTTGAGTATGCCCATGGGCTCAGCAAGCCAAAAGGCCAAAGAACCTAAGGCCATCTTCGCCCCTATGTTGATCGCGAAGGCCAGGACCACAGATAGCAGGAAAACGGCCCATTGCCCTCCCCGAAGCTGCGGCCACGATACGATAGAGCGAAAAACCCACGCGATGAGGGCAAGCAGTGGAAGACCCATGGCCGACTTCACCACCTGCCATGATGTCTCGCCAACGATCGAGGCCCAAAAGTAGCTCCAGGGCCGCACAAGTTGGTGGGACAAGAGCCCATGGCGGATCTCATAGCTGAGGCTGTACTCAGGGTGTGCCTCGATCGCCACGCCGATGAAGGTAGCCGCCAGGTAGTAGGCAGCCATGTCCCCTAAGGTATAGCCAGCTATGCTCTGACCGCCCTGGTAGACCGCACTCCAGATTAGCAACATGGTGTAGGCTGGCAGCGAGTCTACCAACATCCAGATGATAGCGTTGGCCCGGTAGACCAGTGCATCTTGCAGGCCGATGTGCATATAGGTGATGTACTTGCGAGCCACTATGGCGTAACCTCCTGCACCGCGTCCCTTCGATCGAATAGATCAGCAAGAACGTCCTCCGCCCCTGTCTCTTCAATGGTTACATCGTCGATGGGCAGCGCGTGGAGAAGCGAAGCGAGTGCCTGGGTGGCACTACCATTTTCGACTTCCAGTGTGACTCCCCATTTCGTGAGTTCAAGCACGCATCCATACTGACTCAGCTTGGATCGCAGCTCAGGGAGATCTCGCTCGTGAGCAGTGGCGAAGACCAAGCGCAGACGGCGTAGCGGTTTCGCTTGATGCACGAGCTGAGAGAGCAAGCCATCGAAGATCGCTGCGCCGCGGTCGACAACGATCACCCGCTGGCATAGCTCCTGAATGTCTTGCATGTAGTGACTGGTGAGCAGCACGGTTGTGCCATGCTCTTCCTGGTAGGCCCTGAGGAACGTTCGTAGTTTCTTCTGCGAAACCACGTCTAGTCCGATCGTTGGTTCGTCGAGAAGCAAGAGATCGGGTGCGTGTAGGAGCGAGCCGACCAGCTCACATTTCATCCGTTCGCCCAGGCTGAGCTGACGGACTGGCACATGAAGCACCTCTTGTATCTCAAACAAATCCACCAGGTCTGTCAGGCGCTGGCGATAGAGCCTGGGCTCGATCTCGTAGATATCCCTGTTGAGTAGAAATGAGTCGGCTGCTGGCAGGTCCCAGTTCAGTTGGGCTTTTTGCCCCATGACCAATGAAAGGCGCTGCAAGAAGGCTTTCTCACGGCGCCAGGGGATGTGGTCAAAGACACGGGCGTCACCCGAGGTGGGGCGCAGTATGCCAGAGAGCATCTTCATCACGGTGGTCTTACCAGCTCCGTTGGGGCCCAAAAAACCCACCATTTCCCCAGCTGAGATCTCAAAGGAGATGCCGCGTACGGCCTCCTTGTACACCCTTTCGCGATGTACGAGCGAGCGCAGCGCGCCGAGAAGACCCTCTTGCTTGCGGAAGGTCGTATACACTTTCGTCAGTTGGTGCACCTCAATGGCCGCCATCGTATCCCCCACCCCGACTCATGCCACTTCATTGTAGGGGAGCGCCGTGCGAGTGGCAACAGGGGTCTGCCTGCATCCGGGGGAAGCGGGCCGTCCGGTGTCGTCTCGGGCTGCTGGTCGATCCGTGACTACGGGGGGTCTGTGCTTATCTACGCCGCAGCATTCGTGTCGGCTGGGGGAGCCAGGCGCGCCGCATGGCCGATTAGACTGCGCAGGCCCTCGGTAATATAGGCGTAAGCATCTCGACTGCCCTCGAAGTAGGGGTTCTCCGACTCAACGGCCTTGCGGTCTAACTCACGTTGCACGGCTTCATAGGCAGCAAGTAGCTTCTCGAGTTCGCGCTCCCAATGCATCGACCTCACCTCATTTATGAGCTTCAGCCGTGTGGAGGCCGGGTATTCTCAAAGTAGCGACTTTTCTGGGTGAGAATACTGCGTGCCCTGCCACAGAGCTGCTGGTTCTAGCTTGGCTAGACGAACGAACTCCTCGCACATAGTTTCGACGGCCTCTGGGCGATGGCCAGCACTGACTGGGTCGGCATACCAGGTAGCGATAAAGCCCCCGGTGGGCCGCCCTAGCTCAGTCACGAGGCGCCGACAGTAGGCCCGAATCTGATCAAGCGTGCCGTACTGCATGGTCTGCTGGATATCCACGGGGCAGTAAAAGGTGATCCGGCCCCCAAAGCGGGATCCTAGATTCCCGAGCCCCATGTTCTCTTGCTGATCCATCTGGATGACGTCCAACCCGATTTCGATCAAGTCATCGAGAATATCCACGATGTAACCGCAGCTATGCAGGAAGGTCAGCATGCCTGCCGCGTGGGCGGCTTCATATATGCGGCGATAGGCGGGCTTCCAAAGCGCTCTCCACGACGTCGGCGAGATCATGAGCCGATCCTGCAAGCCCCAATCGTCACAGAAGAAAAGACCATCAACACCTGCTTGGGCATAGCGTTCAATGGCTAGAAGGTTCATGTCGACGAGAATGCCCAGTAGCTCGCGCAGTTGATCAGGGGCCTCGTGGATATCGGCCCAGGTATTCTCTAGGCCACGTATGAAATGGACGCGTTCGTAGATCGAGATCCCTGATCCCAAGAGGAACTTGTCGCCAGCTTTGTCACGCGCCCCATCTAGGTGGGTCCAACGCTTCGGGTCGCGGATGTCAGGTATGTGGAGGGTGGCTAAATCATCCCAACTCTTCAGCGGGAATTCCTTGACCTCACCCAAGCGCGACACACCAGCGTTAGCCCAGACTGCTCCCCATTCATCAGGCCCTCGTGAGGGTCGGGCGTCCGGTGAGGGGTGCATGCCCACACCAGCAAAGTCCGAACCGTACGGCTCCGGCAACTTCATCGGGAAACGATCGGGGGCCTTGAAGCGAACGGCCCGGGTGACTCGCTCTTTGCTCGTCATCATCCTATTGCCCCCTCATAGAGAAGACTTGTATCACGGCCCTTGCTTTCGTTCGATGAAGGCCATTTCCCTTCGGCGTGTTCATTGTCCTACCCATACACGGGCCAGCATGATACAATATGAAATGCCGCGTGTCCGACCGCCTGATAGAGTCGGTACACGTGGACAGAGTGAATGGGTAGGCATGTTTGGCAGCCGCCGACATGCCGTACAACGTGACTTGGTTCTCTAGGGAGTGACATGCATTGGTCTTTTCTCGCGTGCTACAACGAGTCAGCGGCATTTGCTTCGCACATGGGCCATCTGAATAACCGGTTCGACCTTGTCCGGAGCGCTGTTTGCCACGACCCGGCGCCTAGTCGCATCAGAAGGTGAGGGAGTCGTCTCTCTCAGCCGTTATTTCCTATGCTGACTTCGCGCGGGCGTGATGGATCATTGCACATACAAGCCATGGCAGGGCACGAGCCGCCATGGCTCTTTTTGTGGGTGCCTGGCTAACGTTGTTTGCTAGAATGGCCCCACATCCTCTGGAGTCGGTGGCGGCGGTGTCGCCGAAGTCGAGATCGGAGGATGGTTTATGAGCCTCATCGTGGTTAAGGATGTCTGGAAGAGCTATGGGGGCGGCGATGTTTTGTGCGGGGTGAGCCTGGCGGTCTCACCCGGTGAATGCGTCGCGCTTTTAGGTAGGAATGGTTGCGGCAAGAGTACGCTGCTGCATATTATCGCACGGCAGATACTGCCTGATCGCGGTTATGTGCAGTTGGCTGGGCGGGCACGCTTGGGGCTTTTGACGCAGCAGCTCAGCGATCTGGGGGCAGTGGATGTACTCACTGAGACGGCCAAGGGGCTGGGCGATCTGCTGGAGCTTGAGCAGCGGCTACACGAACTCATGGCGAGCTTGGCTCACCGCGGGGATGATGCGCAGCTGTTGCGCCAATATGGGGCGGTAGAAGCTAGCTTTCGCGCTCGTGACGGTTACAGGTGGCAGCAGCGGGTGAAGGCGGTCCTGATGGGATTGGGTCTGGCGCAGGACGCTCTGCACCAGCCTGCGAATCTTCTCAGCGGGGGCGAACGCATGCGATTGGAACTGGCGCGTCTGCTCCTGCAAGAGCCGGATGTCCTTCTTCTCGATGAGCCAACCAATCATCTTGATCTAACCGCTACGCAGTGGCTCGAGGGCTTTCTGGCTTCCTACTCAGGTGCGTGCCTGGTGGTCTCTCACGACCGCACTTTCCTTGATGCAGTAGCCCAGCGTGTGATCGAGCTCGAGGACGGGCAAGCCACGGAGTATCGAGGCAATTTCAGTGCATATAGCCAGCAGAAGGCGCAACGGCTACAAGAACGTAGGCAACAGGCACAGACCACGGAGTGGCAGGTGCGGCGCGATGAGGCACTCATCGCCCAGCTGCGCAGCATAGGCCAACACAAGGCAGCGGAAAGTCGTACCAAAGCTCTTGAGCGCCGGCGTCAAGCAGGTAGCTCGCCGCGCCGTGAAGAGAAGGGGCCTGCCATCGCCTTTGCTCAACCAGAGTGGACGAGCAGGCTCATCGCAGAAGGTAGCCAGGTAGTCAAAGCATATGGTCGCAGGCGAGTGCTCAATGGTGCCAGTTTCGAGATCGCAGGCGGTGAGCGGGTGGGGATCATCGGCCCCAACGGAGCGGGCAAGACCACGCTACTGCGACTTCTCGTAGGTGAGGAGCAACCCACATCAGGTACGATTCGCCTTGGATCATGGGTGCGCTTCGTCTATCTGGGTCAGGTAAAGGAGTTCGCGGATCCTGAGCACAGCGTACTTGAGGAGGTTCTGGCATGTGCGCCGCAGTTGAGTGAAGGTGCGGCTCGCAACCTTTTGGCCCGGTTTCTTTTCACCGCCGAGCGCGTCTGCCAACGGATCGATTCGTTGAGCGGTGGCGAAAAGAGTCGACTCGCTGTGCTATGTGCCATGCAACAGGAACCACACTGCCTCATTCTTGACGAACCTACCAACCATCTGGATGTGCCCAGTAGGGAGTGCCTAGAGGAAGCGCTTGCTGAGTTTCGGGGTACTGTCATTGCAGTCTCCCACGACCGTTTCTTCTTGAACCGCATCACCACGCGGATCCTGGCACTACAGGACGGCAAACTGACCAGCTTTCCGGGTAACTACAACGCCTACCGGAAAGCCGTGGCGCTAGGATCCGGCTCGCCTAGCAAGAGACAGGGCGGGGCAGTCCGTTCTGTGGTGGTTACGGGCAAGCAGATGCGGTCTCGGAAAAAAAGCCAACAGGCGAAGGTCAGGGAATATAGCAGGGCTCGTTCCCTGGATCTGGACAAACAGATCTCAGCCACCCAGAAGCGCATTCAGGAGCTGGAGGCGCAGTTTCAGGAGCCCGATTTTTTCCGGCACCGCTCGTCGCATCAGGCCTTGGAGGAGCATCAGAACCTGGTGGAAGAGTTGGCCGCGCTTCTTGCAGCTACACAAGCCGAAGCTGAGAGGCCATGAACGAGGGGTCAGCCATTGCTCGCGTGGGTCACTGACTGGCCATGTTTTCGGCACGCTCATGCCCAGGAATCGGGGGTGGTTTTGCCGAAATGATGCAGGCACACTCGACCCAACACAATGGCTGCCCCCAGGGCAGGAGGTCATCTCCTTTGCACATGAGGGTATGTTGCTCCCGTTGTGGCCGAAGTGAGTTCAGCAAAGGCGGTGTCAACGTTGGAGCGCCCTATGTCAAAAGAGGACATTTGTATGCATTTTGGGGAGGATTATGAGCGGTATCTGGGGGCGGTCATCCCACCGATCTTCCAGACCACCCTGTTTACTCACAGAGGCCAGCCGCCCTCTGATGCGTACTCCTACACCAGAACCTCTAACCCCACCACGGAGATTGCGGAGTGCAAGATAGCGGCTCTGGAAGGGGGAGATAAGGCTCTTTGCTTCTCCTCCGGTATGGCCGCGATCACCTCGGCAATCCTCCACTGGGTAGGGGCTGGCAGCCATGTTATCTCCATCAAGAATGTCTATGGGCCTGCCAACAGGTTTCTCGCATCGTATCTACGGAACTTCGGGGTTGAAACCACTTATGTGGCGGGCGAAGACGTCGATGCGTTTGCGGCGGCGATCAGACCTAACACCAAGCTCATCTACCTTGAGAGCCCGTCATCTTTGGTCTTCTCGATGCAGGACCTCGCAGCAGTAGCCGATCTGGCCAGGGCGCATCATGTCGCCACCGTGATCGACAACTCATGGGCTACGCCGATGTTCCAAAACCCCATCGCTCTAGGCATCGACATGGTAGTTCACTCGGCTACCAAATACCTGGGGGGCCATAGCGACATCATCGCAGGTGCTATTGTGGGTCAGCAAGAGCAGATGGAGCAGATAGCTAGCAACGAACGCTCGCTGTTGGGTGGCATCATGGACCCACACCAGTCATGGTTGCTCATCCGAGGCATGAGAACCTTGCCTGTGCGCCTCAAACAGCATCAGGAAAACGCGATGCAGGTCGCTCGGTTTCTTGAGGAGCATCCCAAGGTAGAACGGGTGTTGTACCCCGGCTTGCCCAGCCATCCTCAGTATGATCTGGGCAGAAAACAGATGAGTGGGTACAGCGCCCTGCTCAGTTTCGTCCCCAAGGGGACCGATAGGGAGATCGCCAGCATGGTCGATGCTCTGCGCTACTTTCAGAAGGGGCCGAGTTGGGGAGGCTTTGAAAGCTTGGTGTCACCAGCGGGCGTGGGACTGAGCGAAGAGGAGTCCCTACAGCGGGGCATTCCCCAAGGTCTCGTGCGCATACATGTCGGTTTGGAGAATGTGTCCACCCTCATGGAGGATCTGGATAGGGCGCTTCGCTTAGTAGGAGTGGCTTAGGGCAAGGGATCCCGCCCTTGCAGCAGACATTGGTGGACTCGACCCAGATGCGGGTGTAGTGATCTGGTGATCTGGGCCGTACGCTGTACGGCGGCGGCCCCAACCATCGACCGACAACAGCGGGCCAGTGCCGCCTTACCCAATGACCCGCTAAGTTTGCGAGTGGGGGTCGGGAGCCACTTCCATAGGCAGACTCCTCGCGGCTGGCCTAAGATGCCCCAGAGCCACACTAGGTCGCCCAATAGCTGGTGCCCTCGGCAGCCAGACGCCTTTCTCCACCTGATTGATCCCCCGGCAGCGATGAAACCAGCGAGCATCGGCCGCTTTTTGCCGAGTTGGGTGATGTAACCAGCCTGTGCATCGCCCACGACGGCCTAGCACTGTTCTACCCTGATGCCCCCATTACGACCGGAAAACGTGCCATCGCGCCTCGCTTTGAAGAGCTGGGTTCACGCCCCTATGCGTTTTGTCTGAATCGACCTTTTGATGAAGGGACTCTACCGGAGTGTGTCGAACATGTATTCGGGAACCGAACAGACATTCTGGCTGGAGGTGGCACCCTTGGATATCGAAGAGGTTCGCGTGCCGATCTCGTTGCTGCTCACTAGCCAGTTAAGAGCGACGGATAAGGTAGTCTGGCTGGCCCTCACACTCGACGCTGAGTTGGGGGAGCGAGCTCGTCTGTCGCCCACTCGCTTGGCTGCTCGTACCGGTTTGTCCCGACCCACCGTCCGCAAGGCTACGACAAGGCTAACCACTGAGGGCTGGTATAACCTGCCCACAGGCGTCAACCAGGCCCCAGCAAAAGAGCTGTCGGGACCAAGGGTGGTCATGCCTACTGAGCTGATCATTGCCACCGAAGTCAGTGCTCAGGCCAAGGTGGTCTATGGTGCACTGCAGGCCACGCTCGATTACCGTAATCTGCAGGGCGTGTTCACATATGCATCTGTGGCCCGGATGATGAGTCTAGACGCCAAGACGGTCAAGCGGGCCGCTCGACAACTGGCCAAGCTGGGCTGGCTGGAGATGCAGCAAGAGCACAAGCAGGCTCCCATTTGCTTCAGCCTCTGCAACCCAGTCGCCCGCAGGTACATGGATGAACTGCTAGCGGCGCAGCAGCGACTCGACGAGGCTGAGTTCTTCGGACAGGCCTTGATGCAGGAATACCTATCGGCTATTTTCGACTCCGATGACCACAAAGACAACGCGTCTCCCCGTTTTCTAGTCAACCCGGCTACTGGCATGTTACTGGAGCTCGACCGCCACTATGACCTCGAGGCGGTGGCTTTTGAGTTTAACGGGCCACAACACTACACCCCTACCAAACGGTTCTCGGCTGACGTGGTCGCCAAGCAGATGGAACGTGACAAGACCAAGCGTGAATTGTGTGAGAAGAACAAAGTCACGTTGGTTGTGATCCATGCCAAGGACCTGTCCTGGCTCACCATGAAGTTCAAGGCCGGCCAACTGCTGCCGTTGCGAAGCGACCTTAACAAGAAACTCCTCAGGTACCTCGATCTGAGGAGTCGCTTCTACCGCGAGACGGCTAAGGGTGGCTGGGCGCCCACCAGTGACGCTGCCAGCGAGTAGCCAACGGCGACGAAGAGTGCGCCATAGCCTCGAATCATCTCTCCCCCTTCACCGATAGGGGTCTCAGCAACCTCTCGCTGCCGCTCGCTAAAGCGGGTGTCGCTATGCCCTCGCCAGGTGCCCTCGGCACGAGTCGTGACAATAGCAGACCCGTGGTGCGCCAACGGGCGCTGCGCTTCCTGCTGTAACCGCCTCGAAATCACAATGTTCCGCCCAATAGCTATTTGCCTTGCCCAGAGCCCGCCTCGTCGCCTGGTCGGCCTCCTGTGATCGAAGATGAGACTGGCCAGCAACGGCCCCTTCTTGCCGATTTGGGCAATGTAACCGACCTGCGCCCCGACCCGGACCCCGACCCGGACCCCGACTCACCAGCCGGGTCCGGGACTGACGGAAGCGAAATCGATGGGCATCGCCCCCTTCTTGCCGATTTGGGCAATGTAACCGACCTGCGCCCCGACCGACCAGCCGGGTCCGGGACTGACGGAAGTGAAATCGATGGGCATCGCCCCCTTCTTGCCGATTTGGGCAATGTAACCGACCTGCGCCCCGACCCGGACCCCGACCCGGCCCCGACCCGGACCCCGACCCGGACCCCGACCCGGACCCCGACTCACCAGCCGGGTCCGGGACTGACGGAAGCGAAACCAGTGAGCATCGCCCCCTTCTTGCCAAATCAGGCGATGTAACCGACCCGGGCCTCGAGCCGGGCCCCGACCTGTGCCCCGGTAACGTGAAGCTTGTCAGGTACCTAGAACGGTTGATCTTTCTGCTACAAGGGAGGAAGTGTACGTTACATGCGTAACCTCAGTGTAAGCGAGAGACTTCGCGGCAGGGCCGCATTTCGGACCTAAGCCGCAGTATAGAACGGGGGCCATGCCCATGGCTGTAGCGGACCTAAGACCGTACGCGGCACTCTTAACGGGGTACACCGAATTACGGCTACAGGAGAACAGGTCAACTGGTGTGTCTTTTCTCAACGGTAGTAACACCGGTAACTCGCGCAGTAGCTCACGCGGGGTATCTGCTCGCGTCTACCGAAACGGCTCATGGGGCTTTGCATCTAGCCCAGATCCCAACGATGAGAGCATTAGGGCCGTCATCCGGTTAGCTCAGGATAATGCCGCCTTTCTTCACTCGCGGGGCGATCGGGACCGGGGGCCCTTGCCTTTCACGACAGCCAACGCAGAAAGCGACTTTTCTACGACGAGATCTAGATTTGCGCAGAAGGACTTGCTCGCTTTCGGCAAGGAAGCCGATAGCTACATTGCGGAGAAGTACCCGGATCTGACGAGTAGGACCGTCCATTTGAGTAGCCTTGAAATGGAAAAAACGGCACTTAACTCGGAGGGTTCTTGCTTTCACTCGCTTACACCCAGAAGCTATGTCTACATCCGTCTGGCCACACAGGCTGACGATGGGCCGGTGGAGGTGGGTGATCTCATCGGAGGACTAGGCCAGTTTGAGGATACTCTTCCCTCGCCTGGGGACCTGCACGAGATGGTGGACCAGCTTTATGAGCACCTGATGCGCAAGAGGGAGGGTGTATTTGCCGAGGCCGGGGAAAAGATCTGTATTCTCGATGCCAAACTGGGTGGCATCTTGGCGCACGAGGCCATTGGGCACACAACTGAGGCAGATCTGGTACTCTCCGGGTCGGTGGCTGGTCGCCTGCTGAATCAGGAAGTGGCCAGCCCCTTGGTAACCTTGGTTGATTTTGCCCATACGGCGTTTGGCGAGGTGTGTCCCGTACCAGTGTACGTTGACGACGAGGGCACGGTTGCCCAGGACGTCACCATTATTGAGCACGGTGTGCTCAAAGGCTTCATGCACAACAAGGAGTCGGCACGATTGTTTGGCGTGGCCCCTACCGGCAACGCCAGAGCTTATACCTTCGCCGATGAGCCCCTTATCAGGATGCGCAATACAGCCATTGTTCCAGGCGCCAGCAAGCTGGACGACATGATCGCCTCTGTTGACGACGGCTACTATCTCATTCAGGCCAGTAACGGCCAAGCGGACTCCACGAGCGAGTTCATGTTCGGCGTTGTGCTGGGATATGAGATCAAGAATGGCAAACTGGGCAAGGCGCTCCGGGATACCACCATCTCTGGGGTGGCCTACGACGTGCTGAAGACGGTCACCATGGTCTCGGACCAGCTCTGGTGGAGCAATGGCGGCATGTGCGGCAAGAAACAGGCTATCCCAGTTGGCATGGGCGGACCGGCCATCAGGTGTCAGATCACTCTAGGAGGGCGATAATCATGAACCGTCACGATGAAGCCGCTCATCTGGCGCTTGGTGCACTGCTGAAGGCCGGGGCTGATAAGGCTAGCTGTGGGGTGAGTACATCCACCACGCATGAGTTAAACGTGGAACGGGCAGAGATAGGCCTGCTACGCACGACGATGGACGTCGGGGTGCACCTGATGGCCATTAAGGACCAGAAAAAGGGGAGCATGAACCTCAACAGTCTGGAGCAACCAGCCATAGACCAAGGGGTTGCAGACACCCTCGCCATGGCAGCGGCATCTCAGCCTGACCCGGCCTTCGACATCGCCGAGGCTCAGGAGCCAGCTCGCTTCGAGTCTGGGAGCAGCGAACCTGATCTGGACGGGATGTATGATCGGGTCAAGGAGTTCTTGGCTGCAGTGGCGGCCAAGTACCCTAGCGTAATGCTGCGCCAGGCCTACCTAAGCTTCGGGCACCGCAACATGAGCCTAGTCAACTCCAACGGGATCCACTTTCAGACCGCCCAGGGGACCTACCACTTCACGGCCCTGTTTTCGGGGCGGGAAGGCGACGATGTCTCCTCGTTTAACTACACCGGATTCTCGATGCGTGACTTGGAGCGGAAACTGTTGGAGTGTGGATCGCTGGATACCATGCTGCGTCAAGCTACGGAGCAAGTGCGTACGCGCCCGGTGCAGGGCAAGTTCACAGGGGATCTGGTCATTGCACCGGATTGCCTGGGTACCTTAATCGGCTTTCTCACCGGGCCGCTGACTGATGGGCCACTTATCTCCGGCACCAGCCTCTACAAGGACAGTCTGGGCGAGGAGATTGCTAGTCCTCAGTTTACGCTTCATTCCCGGCCAGTCTCTTCTGAGATCGCTAGCGGGTATTTTGTCACGGGTGACGGATATGCTGCCGAGAACAGTACGATCATTGACCGCGGCGTTCTCCGGACTTATTTGCTCAGCCTGTACGGTGCCAACAAGACGGGCCGGCAAAGAGCGCCGAACAGAGGCGGCGCTTATGTAGTTGAGCCGGGCGATATCTCCTTAGAGGGCCTGATCGGCCAGGTGAAGCAAGGGGTGCTGTTGACTCGCTTCTCAGGTGGGTCACCTAGCTCTAACGGCGACTTTTCTGGTGTCGCCAAGAACAGCTACTACATCGAAGACGGAAGAATTGCCTATCCTATTAGGGAGACAATGGTGTCTGGCAATTTCGCGGAGGCTGTCCGCAACTTGACGGCGATTTCCAAAGAGCGAGTGGACTACGGTTCGGCTATTCTACCTTGGGTTTCGATGCCAGGCATCACCATTTCGGGCAGGTAGGAGCCGCACCTCACCCTCAGTGCAGTGTGGTTGCCTGTGTTGTCCAATCGTGATATACTTTGGCGTAACCCTGCTCCAGGGTGGCGCCTGGGGCCGTCATGTCCAGAGGGAGGAGGTGTGCCAACGGTGCGTCCTTACGAAGTGGTGACCATTTACAACCCTGGTCTAGAAAGTGAAGAAGCCTACGACGCTCAGATCGAGCGCTTTGCGTCTCTTATCGCCAATGAAGGCGGCGAGCTCGTCAATGTGGAGAAGTGGGGTAGGCGGCGGCTCGCTTACGAGATTGCAGGACTAACCGAGGGCTACTATGTGATGATGCGGTTCAACGCGGAGCCAGCAGTGGCTGGCGAGCTTGAGCGCGTCATGAAGATCACTGATACAGTAGTCCGGCACCTGTTGGTTCGGCTGGAGGAAAACTAGGCCCCGGGCGCAAGTATTCCACGGGGAGTGTGATTCAGCATGCTGAACAGAATAGTGCTCATTGGGCGATTGGTTGCGGACCCACAATTGCGTTATACCCACAGCGGTGTAGCGGTTGCGAATATGCGAATCGCCGTAGACAGGCCTTTCACGAACCAACAGGGCGAACGAGAGACTGATTTCATTGACATAGTCTGTTGGCGCAAACTGGGGGAAACTGTGGCCAATCATCTCACCAAGGGTCGGCTGATCGCCGTCGATGGACGGCTTCAGATTCGGCAGTATGAGTGGGAAGGTCAGAAACGTCAGGCCGCAGAGGTGTATGCAGATGACGTGCGCTTCCTCGATAGCAAACGCGATGCTGGCGGCGCGCCACCTGCTGGCGCACCTGGCGATTTCCCAGAGCCAGGTATTGATGAGGTCCCGTTCTGATGGATCGTAGAGGCTAGTGCGGCGCTTGTCATGAGGAGGGTTCATTTTGGCAAGAGAGCGCGGCAGGAAGCGCAGGAAGGTTTGTAGCTTCTGCGTGGATAAGGTAACAGCAATTGATTACAAAGAGGTAGGGCGGCTGCGCCGTTTCTTGACGGAGCGCGGGAAGATTCTTCCTCGTCGCATCTCGGGAAACTGTGCAGGTCATCAAAGACAGCTTACGCAGGCTATCAAGCGGGCGAGGCAACTGGCCATGCTGCCTTACTCTGCGGACTAACTGGTGACGAACGAGCCTCTTTCCACAAAGAGTACTGTCGGCACCGTGAACGCACGGTACCGACGGTGGTTGGCAAACGGGCTGCAATAGCGGCCCGTTCGTCGTCGCTGACGGGGTCTTCTCACTGCCTGAATGCACTAGGTGTGGATGAGGCAGGACAAGGCTCTTGTTTCGAGGAACTGATGCCGAGGCAATAATAGCGCGAGGGTGGGCCGTATGTCCTCTGATCCTGGGGCGCAGATGGGTCGTGAGCGCCTGATACTGATCTTCATCACTCTGATCACGGCCGTCTTGGGCACGATATTTTCTTCCATGCTTGTGTTCGCTCCGGCCCCCTTGGCAGTGCTTCTGTACAGACATGGGTTGCGCTCCGGCATATCTACAGCTCTGCTGTCAGGGCTCGTCGTTGGGGGATTGATGCAACACCCGATTCCGATGATACTCGTCCTGTTTGTGCTAGGGTTGGGGGTTGCGATCGGCGAAGCGTGGCGCGACGGGCTGACGCTGCGGCAGACTCTGACAGTGGGCTGGGGGGCTGCTTTCCTGGCTTTCGCAGCTTTCTTCATCGTGTCGAAACTGGTGTTCGGCATCGATCTGCTAGATGAGGCTTTGAAGCTGTGGGTTGAGCAATTGGGCCGCATAGGTACTGTTGGCGGAGCCCTGCCTCTTTCGGAGGCTGAGTTGGCGAAGATCTCCAAGCACCTACGGACGGTGTGGCCGGGAATGATGGCTATGTCGTCCGCGTGTATCTGTTTTGCGAATTACTGGCTAGCTGGGCGTTGGCTCTTGCGCTTGGGGGCGGACGTGCCTTGGTTTCCACCCTTTGCTCACTGGCGTTTCCCGTGGTATTTCACCTGGGGCTACATCGCCGGGATAGGGTTGCCTCTGCTTCCGGCTGGTCTGCAGACGTCGTGGTTGCTTGCCCTGGCGGCCAATCTAGAGATGATATTCCGGTTTGTGTTTGCGGTTCAAGGGCTGGCTGTGGTTTGGTTCTATCTATCTAGATGGGGTGTTCGCAAGTGGGTGACCATCATCATTGCGGTGCTTTCCACGATACTGATGCCCCTGCTGGTTTTTGTGGGATTGCTAGACTCCTGGTTTGACCTAAGGCGCCTCGATCTGCTATAGATGGTGAAATAGAGGGTGCTGATGGCAATAGTGCAAGCTGAGAACGATCATCATCGGGGGGTTGAGCATGCGTATCATCCTAACTCAGGACGTAGAAAAAATCGGCAACAGAGGCGACATCGTGAATGTGGCCGATGGCTATGCACGTAACTACCTCATGCCGCGCGGGATGGCTATTCAGGCCACCAAGGCCAATTTGCGGCAGTGGGAGCATGAGAAGAATGTCGCGGGCAAAAAGGTGCTGAAAGAGGAAGAGGAGGCCAAGGCGCTGGCTGAGCGCTTGTCTGGAGTCACGGTAACGATCACCGCGAAGACAGGCGAAGGTGGCCGTCTTTTTGGCTCTGTGACCTCTCAGGATGTAGCCGATGCTGTGCAGAGTGCCTGCGATGTGGAGCTAGACAAGCGGCGCATTGACATGGCTGAGCCCATCAAGAACTTGGGTGAGTATGTGGTTCCCGTAAAGCTTTACCAAGGGGTTAACGCAGAGGTTATGGTGAAAGTGGTTGCTGAGTAGCAACCCATGGGCTGGCCGGGCTGGCCCGCGTGCAGGTTTGGGGGGCTAACCTCACAGATGCCCGCTTGGGGGGGAGGGCGGCGCCCGGTGCCGCAAGGTTCATGAGACTGTCATGGCATAGAAGGCAGAAGGCAAAGCCGAAACTTCGTCGCATTTCATCTTCTGAGAAGCAGAAGCTTCTTCGTAGAGTGGACGCGTTGTATGATGTGCTGGCCAGCATTATCGGGACAGACAGGCTTGTCTTAAAGGCTGGTAAGCTCGATGCTCTGGACCTGATGCGTTCAAAAGAGGTCTCTGAGCGTGTGTTGGGGCTGCGGCGCATCGTCTTCGAGGACCCCACCATCGATGATCTGGGTGGTAGCGACGATATCTTCCAGGTGCTTGATGCGATCGAGGAAGAGCTGGCCGAGCTTGTGGCGCGGCGAAGCGTGGAAGATTCCCTCGAGAAAAAAGTGGCTGTCAAGATGCAGGCGCGACATGATGATTACCTTAAGGAGTTGCGCATGCAGGTATTGCGAGAGGAGAGCGGCCCCGATAACGCCCAGACTTTGCGCAAATATGCCGAACTAGAGAAATTGGATCGCCGGCACCTGGCCCGCTCTGCCGTGGAGCTGTTACGGCCGAGTTCCATTGATGAGGTGGTAGGTCAGCAACAAGCCATCGCGGCTCTGTTCGCCAAGATCGCATCGCCATTTCCTCAGCATGTGCTCTTGTACGGTCCGCCTGGTGTAGGTAAGACGACCGTGGCTCGTCTTGCTCTGGAGTATGCTAAGTCGTTGGCATTCACCCCCTTCGATGCCGAGGCGCACTTTGTTGAAGTCAATGGAGCGACGTTGCGCTGGGATCCCAGAGAAGCTACTAATCCTCTCTTGGGTTCGGTTCACGATCCCATCTACCAGGGTGCCCGGCGCGATCTGGCTGATGCAGCAGTGCCGGAGCCGAAGCCGGGTTTGGTCACCGAGGCCCACGGCGGTGTGCTTTTTATCGACGAAATAGGCGAACTCGATCCGATGCTCCAGAGCAAGCTGCTAAAGGTTCTAGAAGACAAACGGGTTCATTTCGAGTCTGCCTACTATGATCCCACAGATCCCAATGTGCCGAAGTACATCCACAAGCTCTTTGAGGAAGGAGCCCCAGCGGATTTCCTGCTTATTGGGGCCACCACTCGTGATCCGTCCGAGATCAACATGGCCCTGCGGTCAAGGTGTGCCGAGGTTTTCTTCGAACCCCTGACTTCCGATCAGGTAATCACCATTGTGGAGAATGCTGCACATAAGCTCAACGTACACCTCGAGCCAGGTAGTGCGAAGCTGATCAGTACGTACACCGTGGAGGGGCGTAAGGCTACCAGCGTGCTTGCAGATGCCTACGGTGTGGCCCTCCAACGCGTCTATGGCGGCGATCGTCAAGTTCCCGACGAGCAGGCACTCCCTACGGTTCCGGCAGTGGTTCCCATTGGGCGCCAGGATGTCGAGGAAGTAGCGCGTGTGAGTCGCCTTCTGCCATATGCGCATGTGCGGGGTTCTCATAAGGCAGAAATTGGCAAGATCCTTGGTCTGGCCGTGAGCGGCTACCTCGGATCGGTCTTGGAGATCGAAGCCGTCGCTTTTCCAGCCACTCAACCGGGTAAAGGCTCGTTGCGCTTCAATCAGACAGCGGGATCAATGGCGCAGGATTCGGTCTTCAATGCCGCTGCGGTTGTGCGATTGCTCACTGGGGAGAATCTGGCGAACTGGGATGTCCACGTCAACGTGGTAGGTGGAGGGCGTATCGATGGTCCCTCGGCTGGTGCAGCGGTGGTCATGGCCATTACGAGCGCCATCTTAGAGTGGCCGATCCGGCAGGATGTGGCCGTGACCGGGGAACTCTCGATTCAGGGATACGTCAAGCCTGTGGGTGGAGTATACGAGAAGCTCTTTGGCGCGAAACAGGCCGGGATCGTCTGCGCTGTGGTGCCACATGGGAATCTGGCGGAACTACCAGCGAAGTTGCCAGGCCTAAAAGTGGTTACGGTCTCCCATGTTCAGGAGATGCTTCCCGTTCTCTTCCATGGCGAACCAGGGCGCCGCCCCTTGGGTTACCTCAACCAGGTGGCAGCGGCTCATGATCCAGCGGCAGAGGTAGATCCGCCACCCTTGCCTGCGCGCCGTGCCCCTGGGGTCTAGCTAGGAGGGCTAGCTGTGCTCACTGCTATGCCTATCGATGGTTGCACACGTGTAGTAGGGGTCTTCGGAGATCCAGTAGAGCACACACTGTCGCCACCTATGCAGAACAGGGCTTTCGTCGCTATGGGCTTGCCTTATGTCTATGTGCCCTGGCATGTACTAGCTCAGCGCCTAGCTGACGCAGTGAGCGCCATTCGAGCCTTGGGGTTGGCGGGTGTGAATGTCACCATACCGCATAAGGTGGCGGTGATGGGGCTACTCGATGAGTTGACGCCGGAGGCTCGCCTGATCGGCGCCGTAAATACCATTGAAAACCGAGACGGGTGGCTGGTCGGTCATAACACGGACGGCCCGGGTTTTCTGCGATCGCTCACCGGCGAAGCGGGTGTGAGCCCGCAGGATCGGCGAGTTCTGCTTTTGGGGGCTGGCGGTGCTGCGCGGGCGATTGCCGTGCAGATGCTATTGGCGGGCGTTCATAGCCTGGTTCTTGCCAATCGCACCTTGGAGCGGGCTCGGCAACTGCAGCAGTTGCTGGGCGGGGTAGCGCCGCAAACCTTGGTAGAAGTTGTTCCGCTAGACACTAGCTCATCGGCTTTTTTGTGGGAACTCAGCACAGCAGACATCTTGGTGAACACTACGTCTGCAGGTATGTATCCCCACCATACCGAGCCAGCGTTGCTTTCGGCGGCGCTGTTGCGTAGTGAGCTTCTCGTCTGCGATATCGTCTATTCGCCGCGGCGCACGTCACTATTGGTTGAGGCCGAGCGGGCTGGGTGCACAGTCTTGCCGGGACTGGGCATGTTGGCCCATCAAGGGGCTATGGCCATTGAGATCTGGACGGGTAGGAAGGCCCCGG
Source organism: Limnochordia bacterium (assembly GCA_050951545.1). Taxonomy (GTDB): domain Bacteria; phylum Bacillota; class Limnochordia; order DTU080; family DTU080; genus DTU080. The sequence goes on from JBMNJG010000007.1 coordinate 43,298, forward strand.
TGCAGCTGATGAAGGAAACCCTGGACGAAGAGCTAGCCAGGCGCGAACTGAAAAGCGATGCTTCGGAGGGAAGATGCGATGTCAGAGACTAAAGGATGCCCGCAGCAGGGGGCAGATGGCGACCTGGTAGTGCGGCAAGGATGCGTCTACACATCGGAGGGTTTCGTAGAGAATGGCAGCGTGGTGATTTGCGAAGGGCGCATTGTCTTTGCCGGGCCGGACGGCCAACTGCCGGAGATGGTGGATGTACCTTGGAGCGGGCGCCAGGTCCGTGTGCCGGATCTACCCACGCTGAACGCCTGTGACTGCATCGTCTGCCCAGGGCTGATCGATGTACACATGCACGGTGGTGCGGGCCGCGACGTGATGGATGCTCGCCTCGACTCGCTACAGATGATGGCGGCAGCGCATGGCAGGCACGGCACCACCACGTTTCTGGCTGGATCGATCACGGCGTCTCAGGAGGCGCTAGAGGCGGTTGCCTGGACCGTAAAGGAGGCCATGCGAGCTTCACAGCAGCCTGATTGGGGTGGAGCGCAGATTGTCGGTCTGCATCTTGAGGGGCCCTACCTGAGTGTGGAGAAGGCTGGGGCACAAAACCCGGCCTACCTGCGTCGTCCCTGTCGCCATGAGATTCAGCGTCTTTTTGACATTTTGGGCCCTGGTCTGCGCCATATCACGCTGGCGCCGGAGTTGCCGGGAGCCTTAGAGATCATCCCTTGGCTGCGGCAGCAGGGCATGCGGGTAGCCATAGGTCACACCGCTGCCAGCTACGAGATCGCCATGGAGGCCATCGCCGCTGGCGCTGATCACGCCACCCACACCTTCAACGGTATGGTCTCTTTGCATCATCGGGAACCCGGGGTGCTGGGCGCAGTCTTGGGGTCTACAGGGGTGACGGCGGAGCTCATAGCGGACGGGATCCATATCCATCCGGGTGCCATGCGGGTAGTGTGGCAGGCCAAAGGAAGCTCCCATGTCTGCTTGGTTACCGATTCTGGGATGGCCATGGATATGCCAGATGGGCGCTACCTGCTTGGCGAACTGCCTGTGGAAGTCAAAGATGGCGTATGTCGCCTGGTGGATGGCGGAGCGTTGGCCAGCAGCACATTGGGCATGGATCAGGCAGTGCGCAACATGGTGCAGCTTGTAGGGGTGCCTCTAGCGGAGGCTGTGGACATGGCCACTGCAGTGCCAGCCCGTCAGTTGGGCATGAGCGATCGCAACGGTTCGGTGCAGGTGGGCAAAGATGGCGACCTATGCTTGCTGGGGCCTGATCTGCTGTGTCGGGAGACGGTGGTTGCTGGCAGAGTCTTACCGCGCGTCTAGCTCTTGGTTCGTCAGCCTTTTCTGGTCATACATGGCCCTGTCAGCCTCATACAGGGCTGCAGGGATATCGGCAGTGTCGATGGCATGGGCGTAGCCCATGCTAGCAGAGACCCTGATTCCTCTGGCTGACCATTCCTCTTCAAAGCTCTCGGTGACACGGAGCAAAAGCTGCTGCAGGTCACCCATTTCTTGATGCGTTCGCTGGGTGAGCAAGACGACGAACTCGTCTCCCCCAAAGCGAAACACATGCTCGCCTCCGGCAGCGGCAGCCAGATATTTGGCAAAGGACCTCAGTACTCGGTCGCCCATGGCGTGACCGAAGGCATCATTGGCGGCCTTTAGACCGTTGAGATCAAAGGTGGCTAGAAAGTAGGGGGCATCGGGACGCTGCATCAGGCTGCCCAGTCGCTCATCCCAGGCGTGCCGGTTACCCACCTCTGTCAGAGCATCGCGATGAGCCAGACGCGTGAGGCGCTTGCGTTGAGCGTACAGCCGGGTGCACTGCCCTGTGCTAAAGACGGTGGCGGATGCTACCAGCAGCGAGGATGCGCCAGCATACTGATAGGCGAGGGCAGTCAAGATTCCCGTCAGCTGCATGCTCGGACCAGCCCAGCCCTCTGCCAGGATCAGATCATGCAGTATGTCCCACGGGTGGCAGCCTTTTTCTCTAGCGACACAAAGACTCGTGGCGATTAGGTTCAGCAGCCAGCGCACGAAGAGCACCCCCACAGCCGCAGCCATACCAGCCCCGCTATATGGGCCAGTCCGATAGCCCGATAGAGTAAAGAGACCTCCTGCAAGGAATGTGGGGAGGATGCTATTGGCGAGGTTCAGGAGGAGCTTTTGGGGAGGCTGGTGGAGGCGCCAGGCGACACGTAGAGTCACACAGGTGTCCATAAGCACTGCGAGGTGGGTGGGCAAGAGCAGGCGCCCAGCGGCCGTAATGGGGGCGCTGACAGGAGACAGGACGCCTCCCTCTAACTTCAGGTGCCAGTGGGACAGCAGAAGGGCAAGGGCGACAAAGAGGCCTAGTGTATCAAGCTGGGTGATCTCAACCTGGGAGATGGCCCAGACTAGCACGACGCTTGCCGCAGCGATGAAGGTAGTCAACAGCATACGGGTCAGCCGCAATGCGGACACCTCCTAGTCCTACCTAGGGCATTGGTCCTAGTCCACAATGATATGAGTGTAAGGTTTGCGTATCGCGGGTCATGGCCTTCCTAGAAAAGACAGACATGACTTTGGGCATTTGCCAACATGGCCTAAGACGGGATGAGCTCCGGTGATGGATTTCGGGGCTCACAGCGATCACCAGGCTGGCGGGGCACCCTACAGGCATGTGGGTACGTTTTGTCGTCTACGGCATCTTAGGGTGGACCGTCGAGATTATCTGGACGGGCTTGGGAGGCATACTGCGCGGCGACCCGCGGCTGGCGGGGCGTACCTATCTTTGGATGTTCCTTATCTATGGTCTGGCTGCACCTGTGCTCGAGCCCATACATGCCCTTGTGGAGTCATGGATCTGGCCTCTACGGGGTCTGGCCTGGATGCTGAGTATCTTCGCCATCGAGTATGTCACAGGATGGTTGCTGCAAGAGTTCACTGGGACTTGCCCTTGGGATTACACGGGTGTTCGTTTTTCTGTCCACGGGTTGATCCGCCTGGACTATGCTCCGGCCTGGTTTGTCTTGGGCCTACTCTTTGAGCGGTTACACCGCCTCTTGATCACCCTCACCCCATCAATTCTGCAGGTACTGCGCCTGCGATAGGTCTCTTTGCTGGAAACGGAAAGGACAAATGCCGGGTCATGGCTAACACCTGTCTCAGCACGTCTTCGTGAGAGAAACCGAAGGCACAAAAGGGGACAGACTCTCGGTGGAAGACAGCCTGCGCAGTGGTGAGCCATGTCTGGGTGAGCCCGATTTCCGCCCCACCGTACTTCTGCTTTGGCTGGGTTATGTGGGGTACTATCTGGGGCGGGCCAATCTGGCCCTGGCTCTGCCCGTACTTCTCAAGCAGTACGACATTCCTTACACACTAGCTGGTGCCGTCGCTACGGCTGGGTACGTTTGTTACGCCGTCGGCCAGCCTGTTCACGGCATGCTTATCGATCGTTTCGGCGCCAAACCCTTCTTTCTGTTGGGGCTGGCTGTCTCTGCAGTGGCCAATCTTGCCATTGGGTGCATGTCGGCTCCTGTCTGGATGGCAGTCGTGTGGGGGATAAACGGGTTTTTCCAGGCCTGCGGGTGGCCAGCGTTGGTCAAAGTGGCGGATGCCTGGTTGCCAGCTAGAGGTCGGGGCCGATTGATGAGTGTGTTGGCAACCAGCGCGCATGTCGGTAGTGTGCTGTCGTGGGCCGTGGCCTCTCTGATGGTCATCCGCTTTGGCTGGCGCTATGTCTTCTGGGTGCCGGCGTTGGCGGTAGGTCTGGTCTGGGTGGTCAGCTTGCTTTTTTTGCGTGAGCGTCCCGCAAGATCATCGGTGGCGGCAAAACTCAGCGAGAAGGAAGTGCTCCCCTTTGCACAGCAGGTGGTTCAGATCGTAGGCAACCCGCAGATTCGGTGGACGGCGTTCATCTTAGCCTGCGTCAACTTGATCTACAACGCTGTCTTGGCCTGGTTGCCGACGTATCTGATGGATGCGGGCTTAGCCTTAGCCAACGTGGGTTGGCGTTCCGTGGCTTTTCCTGTGACCAATGCCATGGGTGCCCTGCTGGTGGGCAGGCTGCTTGATGCTCGGGGCAATGGTCGCCAGACGGGGGTGCTCGTTCTAGTTCAGGCGGGGCTAGCTTTGGCGTTGTCGGGCCTTCTTCTGGCCCAGCCTAGTTCGATCTGGGCTCTAGTCAGTCTGGCTATGGTGGGCTTATGTATCGCAGGGGCCAACTTCCTGGTAACTGGGCCCATTCCACTTATGATCAGTATGGGCTCCAGTCAGGGTTTTACTGTCGGTATCATCAACGGCTTTGGCTATGTGGGTGCCTCTTTGGGGAGTTTCTTGACGGGTTGGTTGGTGCAAACAAGCGGCTGGTCGTCCGCACTGCGGCTGTGGTTGGTCGTGGCCCTTATGGCGTGGGCGGGCGCGGTTCGCTGTTGCCGCAGCATGACGCAGCGGCAGATCACATATGGAGGTGTGGTATGAGCTTCCCATTATGGGTACGTTTCGGTGAACAGCTTCTCGAGCACATTGACCGAACAAAGACGCCTCCGGGCTCTCTGGCTATTTGGTATTTGGGGCAGATGGGTCTGGTGCTCAAGGGCGCAGAGACGACAGTTTATGTCGATCCCTACTTGAGTGATCCGCATAGAAAGGACGAGACAGGCCGTCAGGTTCCTAGGCGGAAATTCCCGCCGCCGTTTTCAGGCAGTGATATTCGCCATGCCGATGTTGTGCTTGGTACGCATAACCACAGTGATCACATCGACTTGCCTGCCCTGCAGCTGATAGCCGCCAGTTCTGCACAGGCGCGCTTTGTGGTACCAGCACCGCATGTCGATGTACTGACGGGGGCTGGCATCGCTGCTTCCAGGGTGCTGGCAGCCCGGGTGGGCCAGACGTTCAAGTATGGTCCGCTGACGGTAACGCCGATCCCTGCTGCGCATGAGGAGTTGGAGCGTGATCGTCAAGGCGATTATACATGCGTGGGCTATGTTCTGCAGCTAAACGGCGTGACACTGTATCACGCGGGCGATACCGTTGAGTACCCGGATCTGCTGTCCACACTGCGTGAATGGCAGCTTGACGTGGCCTGTCTGCCCATCAACGGCCGCGACTTGCTGCGCAATCGCCGCAGTATCGTCGGGAACATGAACTTTCGCGAAGCAGTCGATGTCGCCTGCGGTGCGGGTGCAGGGCTGATCATCCCCATGCATTACGACATGTTCGCTCACAACAGCGAGAACCCAGCTTTCTTCGTCGACTATCTGTATCGCACGTACCCGGCTCAGTCTTTCAAGATCATGGTGCCGGGGGAGCGCTTGGTGTATGTGCAGTAGCGTGAGATAGGAGGATGCGTATGTGTCGAAAAAGCGTGTTTGTCAGCACCGCAGTACTGTGTGCTTGTGCCGTGCTGTTCGGGTCAGCAGCTACAGCTCCGATCCATGCGAAAAACGGAACGAACTTGCTGACGGCAGAGGAGATGGCGACAATCCGGACATCACAGGCCTGGTCTGGTGTAAACACCTCAGCGGTGATCACTCTTGCGGATCGCTGGATGAAGTATACGCCGCAGCAATTGCGAGACATGGTGCCACCCGCTAGCGTGCCTCGCGCCTTTGACACGCACTTTCTTCAGTGCCCCCAACACAGCGAAGAGATCAAGGCCTTTGGTAGCTATCCGTGGATCATCGATCCGGATAGGCCCTACAAGCTCATCTGCCCGGTGGGCGGCGAAGCTTATCCGACCAATGACTTTGATCACCACCACCACGGTGGGCCGGATGATGTCTCGTCCGAGCCTTACGTCGACACGGGTTGGGGGTGGCGCGACCCAAACCATCCCCAAAAGTACTGGTTTGTCGCTTACTACGCGCACTGGCTGTATCACGCTCATCTACGTCCAGCAGCGGTGGCCTTGGGGCAAGCCTATGTGCTCACTGGTGATGTGCGCTATGCCACGCAAGGGGCGGCACTGCTAGATCGCATTGCCGAAGAGTATCCAGACATGGACCACGTCAAACAGTCTCGCTATGGTACCGAGATCCAGGTGGGCACCTACCAGGGCCGCATTCTGAACTGCATTTGGGAGACGGGCATGGCGCGTGATCTCGCCGTGGCCTATGACTACGTGTATTCAGGTATGGACGGCAACCGGGCCTTGGAGGAGGCGACAGGCAAGAGCATCGCTCGAATTCGGCAGAACATCGAGGTTAACCTGTTGGAGAGTGCTGCCCAATCGATTTACACGATGGATGGGCGCATCCGGGGCAATTTCGGTATGCACCATAGCGCCCTGGCCACTCTGGCTATTGTCCTCGACAATCACATGACCGATCGTTATCTTGACTTCGTGCTCTATGCCACGGGGTTGGGCTCTTATCCCTATGAGGGGATTATCATGGGGCTGTCCAACCTCGTCTATCGAGACGGGGCACCCTTCGAAAGCTCCCCTGGCTATAACTCACTGTGGATTGGTCAGTTCAATGCGGTAGCGGAGCTGTTCTTGCGTCGGGGGATCAATGTGTACCAGCAAGAGCCTAAGCTGAAGCGGCTCTTTGATTACCCGCTGAAGATCGTGATGGCTGATCAGTTCACCCCAAATATCGGTGACGAAGGCAGCGTAAAGGCGAAGGGTATCACTGGCTGGCGGGCTTCTACCTACAAGACGGCTTTTGAGCAGTGGGATGAGCGGGCCTATGTAACTGGTAGGCCGTTGACGACGGCCAGTGACAACATGAGCGCTTACGGCTTGGCCATGTTGCGCAGTGGCAGCGGTTCGAATGCCACGGGTTTGAGCCTATACTACGGTCCTGCTGGAGGCCATGGTCACTATGATCGGCTAAACATTGAGCTTTTCGCTAAAGGCGAGCGTCTGCTGCCTGATCTGGGCTATCCGGAGTACATGAGTGGATTCCACAAGAAGCTCTGTGGCTGGACAGGTCACACCATCAGCCACAACACAGTCTTGGTGAATGAACGGCGGCAGCTCAGCAAGAACGGCGGTCGCCTGCAGCTTTTCAGTGGCTCACCCAAAGTCCAGTATGTTGACGTGCGGGCAGAAGAGGCCTACCAGGGCATCGCCAGCCGGTACCAACGGTCTGTAGCCATGGTTAGTGCCACCGCAAGCGATGTCTATGTCGTCGATGTCTTTCGCGTGCATGGCGGCCATCAGCACGACTTCTCCATCCATGGGCCTGATGGGGCGTTTTCTGTGCAAGATCTGACCTTGACACCGCCGCGCCCGGAGGGCACATTGGCGGGTACTGACGTGCCCTTCGGCTATCTCTACGATGCTGCTCATTTGGAGCGACCGGGCTACACAGGTGGCTACGGAAGCTACCAGGGTAGCGGTTTTTCGTATCTGCGTTCTGTGCAAAAGGGACAGCCGGAAGGGGTATGGCACGCCGATTGGGCGCTTGAGGCTAGAAAGGGAGTTCGCCTGAGCTTCGTTCCGGAGGCGGGCACGGAAGTCTTTGTCGCCGATGGAGAGCCGCCACAGAATAAGGCAGGCAACCCGCCGACGCTCAAGTATGTGTTGGCCCGTAGGAAGACGGAGGCAGGGGACGCCCTGGGTAGCACTTTCGTCACAGTGCTGCAACCCCACGAGGGTGTGCCTTTTGTTGACGACATCCGGCGGCTAGAGGCGGCGGATGGCGGCGATCAAGGTGTGGTGGCGCTACAGATCTCGCATGCCCACGGCGAGGATCTCGTCTTGCAGAGCGTCGATGCGGCCAGTGCATTCCGTGGCACTGACGGCACGTGTTTCAGCGGCTTGCTCGGGGTACTCTCGCGAACCACTGGTGGGATAGTCAACCACGCTCAGCTACTAGGCGGCGGCGTGCTTCAGCACAACGACTTCCTTCTTGAATCGGCAAGATCCTATACAGGAAGCGTCGTGGCTGCGGACTACGGGGCAGGTACCATCATCGTCAAACTCGATCCCGATGCCCCAGCCATGCCCCTGGCGAAGCTGCTAGACGGTCAGCGTATCGTAGTCTCCAACGAGAGGCACGCTTCGGAGTTTGTGGTCAGTCAGGTAGAGGCCCTCGACGGGCGGCGCTATAAGGTCACCTTTCAAGAGCCAGTGGATCTGACAGGCCAGGGAAAAGTGACTGGCATTGCGCCACAGTCTGTCAGCACCAGCACTCCGCTACCCTTGGGTAACTACTACGTGGGTCAGCAGCTGGTCAACCCGACAACCGGGCAAGCCGTACGCATCGCGAGCATTTCCGGTGCCAACATACGGCTGGAATCTAGAGACAGTGATGTAAGGCCGGGCGAGATGTTTCACATCTACGACTTCGGAGCCGGAGATCGCTTCCAGATTGCCAGCTCAATTCATCTGCATAGCGTGGACGGCAGCGGTCTCTATCAGGTGAGTAGTAACACCACAGGCCGCGTGGCTCTTTGGGATGGGCAGGAGCATCGTCTCGAGCCTGGCGAATGCCAGATTCGGGTGCCAACGATCAGCGTGGAGGTGCTCTCGCCCCTCTATGACGACCAGATCGTGGGCACACTGAAACCCGAGATCAGGCTCGGGATACCCCGGGAGCTCTCCTTGGCACATGTCGAGGTTACCTTCGCCGGACAGACTGTCTACAGCGGTGCACAGATGCCTGCTTCTGAGGCATTGGCCTTTGACACAAGAGCTCTTGAGGACGGCCAGTATTTGCTCACTGTGGAAGTGACGGATTCGTTGGGGAAGATCACCGCTAAGAGGATGCCTCTGCGTGTGCAGAACTGGTGGACTCTCGTGGCAGATCTGTGGGAGCCTCTAGCGAGCGGTTGGTTTGGTGATTTCGACTTCAACGAGATCTATGATCGCTCACCAGGTTGGGTGTTTGTCAAGGATGAAGCAGAGGCTTTTCATGACGACCCACATCGCATGACTCGCACAGGGCCCACTGACGAGTACCTGATTTGGGAAAGTCCAGCTCTGCAGCGCTTTGAGCTCGTCTTTTTCGCTAAGCAGGTGCTGGCCCCTGAGGATGTGGAATGCGCGATCTCGACCGATGGGGTGCAGTGGCAGCCGATTCCCTACAGCCTACATGCGGGAGGGGTCTCCCAGTCGGGTTGGCGGCTCTTGGAGCTGTGCGGTGAACAGGCGCCGGACCCGGCCACCGGGTTCTTCCGGGTGCAGCTGCGGGCTGGCGCACCCGCCGAATTGCAGCTGGGGCGAGTCAGTTTGAGAGGGCAGCAACCCTAGAGAGCTGAACCAGAAGGGGTGTTACAATGCACATCAAAGACTACCTGAACGATATAGCTGAGCAGATCACAGCTGGGGCGCCAGCGCAGTTGCCGCCGCCCGAGATGTGGGAGGCGTGGAGACGCCAGCGCCAACAGCAGTACCTGAAGATGATGGGGTTAGATCGTCATCTGGCAGTGCCGCGGTCGCCGCTTAATGTGCAGGTTACGCAGACTCATCAGCGTGAGGGCTATCGTATCGAGTGTCTGAGCTATGAGAGCTTACCTGGGCTCATGGTGGCCGCCAACTGCTATATCCCTGATGGCGCTGTCAATGCACCAGCCATTCTCTATGTGTGTGGCCACTCACTCTTGCAGAAGGCCTCTCACTACCAAGAGCATGCGCGGCGTTATGCGCAGCTGGGCTTTGTCACGCTTATCGTGGACACCATCGAGTTGGGAGAGGTGCGGGGTTACCACCACGGCACCTATAGCTATGGTGCTTTCCAGTGGGTCAGCCGTGGCTACACGCCGGCGGCGGTGGAAGTCTGGAATGGCATTCGCGGTATTGATCTGTTAAGCGCCCGTCCGGAGGTCGATGCGTCACGCATTGGCGTGACGGGGACATCTGGCGGGGGGGCCATCACCTGGTGGCTGTCCTGCGCTGACGACCGGGTGAAGGCCGCCTCTTCGTCGTGCGGTACGAGTACCATTGCCGCCCATGTCCGTGAGCGGACGATCGATGGTCACTGCGACTGCATGTTTCCCATGAATCCCCAGGGGTGGTCACTCGTCGATTTCGCTGCCCTGGTGGCCCCGCGACCGATGCTTATTGTCTCGGCAGACCGTGACGGTATCTTCACTATCGATTCCATCAACGATTTCCGCGATCGCTTGGCCAAGGTATATGAGCATCTTGGGGCGCCGGAGAGTCTCGATCTGTTCACATTCCGGGCTCATCACTCTTACCAGCCGATGTCTCGCAAGGTCACCTTCCAGTGGTTCTTGCGCCATCTGGCAGGCAAGCAGCTAGCCATTGAGGAGATCGCTGACATCGACGGGCATGTGGAAGAGGCCAGCACCTTGGCTGTGTTCGGTGGTCGGCTGCCAGCAAAAGACCGAGCATCGACCGTGCAGGATTGGTTTGTGCCGGTAGCCACCCCACCCCAGATCAACGATACCGTAGTCCTAAAGAAGGAACGCGAGCGAGTGATCGCCGCTCTGAAAGAGGAGACCTTCGCTACTTTCCCTGATCCTTTGCCAGATCCCAAGCCGCAGGTGACCATGGAGGATTTCACTGGCGGAGGATACAAGAATGTCCACTTGCGTTACACGCCGGAAGCCAACTGGAGCTTGGCTGCTTCTTTGCACATTCCCCTGGGCGGAGAAGAGCAAGCACCAGTTGTCGTCGATCTGGCAGATGCGGACGATGTGCGCCTACAGCCGGGGCGTCGTGTCTCAGCCATTTGCCCCAGCGCTTGGTGGCGCGCCTCGCTCTCGCCGCGGGGAACAGGTGATACAGGATGGAGCCGCTCGCTTCACTGGCATTTGCGGCGTTCGGCGGCCCTGACCGGTAGAACACTGGCCTCGTTGCGCGTGCTTGATGTGCTACAGGGCTTGAGGGCCCTGAGGCAGCAGCCCGGTGTAGACCCGAAGAGGTTCTATCTGGCGGCTCGCGGTGAGATGGCAGCAGTAGCTTTGTATGCAGCTTTGCTTGATGGGCAAGTGGCCGGGGTGATCTTGAGCGATCCACCTGCTACACAGAACGCACCGGACAGCGAAGTCGGTGTGGGTCCGTTAGTGGAGATGCTGGATTGCTTGCGGATCACGGATTTGCCTCAGGTGGCGGGGCTGTTGTGGCCTGCGGCGTTGGTCTTTTTGGGCCCACGGCCGCAGAGTTACATGTGGGCGGAGGATCTGTACAACCGTCTGGGAGCGCCGGGAGGCTGTTGGAATGTGTCGCCGCGCAATGCGGCGTGGCGTCCCGAGCAGTAGCGGCTGGCTGGTGGGGCTGGTGACGCAGGGACCTCTCGGCACGACTTCCGTACCGGGGGGGATGATTCTACGGAAAGTGTTGCTAAGCAAGCCTTACGTCACCAGCGTAACCAGAACAGGCTGCACCACCTCCCTAGGAATCTCGATTTCCACAGCCTCCACCAGTGGATGAAAAAGACCCTGTGAAGGGTCCCCGTGCGCACTGTTGTCGCATTCCCTTCGGTAACCCGGCTGTCTGAAGAGTCCAGACCCGTGGCTTTGCGTCTCTGCCTCACGACGGAGTTGCCCGTATCGGGGAAGCTGCAGTTAGGACTACCATGTTGATTGTAGCAGGACCCTTGGCCTTTGTGGGTGTCTCCTGAGGATGTGGGACCAAAATGAGACCATCTAGGGCAAAAGGTCTATGGCTCAGGGTAGAGATAGCACATGCCCGCACAACACAACCCGATTTCGGGAAGGAGCGATTGGCAATGGCTGCCCCCAAACGCGATGTGAACTACGACGAAAACAAGGTGCCCGTCTTTAGTCTGCCCGATCCTCTGACACTAGGGGATGGTGAGCCAGTGACGGATGCTCAGACCTGGTTTCGCCGTCGCCGGCCCGAGGTGCTGGAACTATTCAAGACTCAGGTATATGGCAAGGTACCTGGACCTCCCAAGCAGCTGTTCTATGAAGTATTTGAACAGGATTCCAGTGCTCTGGAAGGCCAGGCCGTGCGCAAACAGGTCTGGATCAGCTTCACTGGCCAAAAGGAAGGTCCGGGCATGGAGATGCTTATCTATCTGCCAAAGGAAGCTAAGCAGCCAGTCCCGCTGTTTTTGGGGCTAAACTTTCACGGCAACCATACGGTGCATCCAGATCCCAAGATCAAGCTTCCCGATAGCTGGGTGCGACCCAGTGAGGGAGCTGTCGATAACCGGGCTACGGAAAGTGGGCGGGGCCTGTCGGCTAGCCGCTGGGCCGTGGAGCTGATTCTCTCCCGCGGCTACGGCTTGGCCACGGTCTACTATGGAGACATCGACCCAGACTACCATGACGGCTTTCAAAACGGAGTGCACCCTCTTTTCTACAGAGAAGGGCAAACGGAGCCCGCTCCCGATGAGTGGGGGTCTATCGGGGCCTGGGCCTGGGGTCTCAGTCGCGCCTTGGACTACTGTGAGCAGGACCCGCAGATTGATGCGGAGCGGGTCAGCGTCATGGGGCACTCTCGGCTGGGCAAGACCGCCCTGTGGGCGGGAGCGCTCGATGGCCGGTTTGCCTTGGTGATCTCCAATAACTCAGGTTGTGGCGGGGCTTCGCTCAGCCGCAGACGCTTTGGCGAGACAGTGGAGATCATCAACAACGCCTTCCCTCATTGGTTCTGCAGGAACTTTTGGCAGTACAACGGCCGCGAAAACGCGCTGCCAGTGGATCAGCATATGCTCATCGCTCTGATCGCTCCCCGGCCCGTCTATGTGGCCAGTGCGGAAGAGGACCGCTGGGCTGACCCCCGGGGCGAGTTTCTGGCGGCGAAGGGAGCAGATGCCACCTACCGCCTGCTGGGCACCGATGGCTTGGCAGCCACTGAGATGCCAGCACTCAGTGAACCGGTGCACAGCACAATTGGCTATCACATCCGTCCTGGTCGACACGATGTGACGGAATACGACTGGCAGCAGTACCTGGATTTTGCAGACCGGCACTTGCGCTCCGAGTGACGCCGGGACAACGCGCAGACAGCCGGAGTAGGGGGTAACCCCTATGTTGTTATTTTCCACATATGGTATTATAAGGGTAGATTCCAGGTCCTAGGGCTTAGGTCCCAGTTTTGGCAAGGTCAGGGACGATCCTCAGACCAGCACAGTGGGACAAGCTTCAGCAAGTGCTATCGTTAGCTCGCACGATGATCAGAGAACAACAGTAAGACCGCGAAACGGGGGTCGGAAACACATGAATAAATGGTTGGCAAAGGATGAGCAAGGCTTCACGTTAGTAGAACTGATGATGGTCATCGTCATCCTGGCGATTCTCACTGGCGTGGCGGTGCCGATGGTCAGCAGGATGCAGAAGAATGCGTGGAAGGCGAAGCTAACCAGCTTGGCCGATTCGTTGGGGTCGGCGATTGTCGTTGACGCGATGATGGCTATGGATGATGCGGTGACTGGGGCGTACTATGCTGGCTGAAGATCGATGAGGCGAGAGGGCTTGTCTCGCTGCCAAAGGATGTTGACGTAGCGACGGACGCTGCTGGTACGGGCGCTGCGAATGACGGATGCCAAGGCGTACCTGGTTGTCGCCGGAGCGACGAGGATGCGAAGGCGGTGACCATAACGGGCTATCGGAAAGGCAAGAGCTACGGACCAACTCTTGCCCGACGGAGGAATGGTGTTCTCCTGGGCCGAGGCCAGCTGAGTAACACCCCCTAACCACACCATAGCTAGCAGGTGAACACATATGGGCCCCATGCGCCGACGTAGATTAGGCGATATTCTCATCGAAAGAGGGGTCCTGACAGCGGAGCAACTGGGGAAAGCATTAGAGCGCCAGCTTGAAACCAGGGCACCACTCGGCGCGGTACTTGTAGAGATGGGGTTGATCAAGGCAGATGTCTTGGCCGACGCCTTGGCAGAGCATCTCGGAGTGCCGCGAGCGGAATGGCGCCTGGGTAGTCCGGACCCGGAGCTGGCGCTTTTGATACCCATGGAGTTGCTGCGCGAGGGCCGCATCTTTCCCCTGAGTCGTGAAGGCGACTGCCTGCGTCTGGCGATGGCCGATCCGCTGGATATCTTCACGATCGATGCGGTACGTCAGGTGACTGGGCTTTTCGTAGAACCGGCCGTGGCTACGGAGGCGGAGATCAAGGCGGCTTTTGATCGGGTCTTCAACTTGTCCTCTGCAGCCCATGAGGTGATCGCTGAGATCGAGGAAGAGCCTGTTGAGGAGAAGTCGCTGGAATCGCTGATGGAACAGCAGGTGGACTCCCCTGGGGTGAAGATGGTCAACCTGATCCTGGTCCAAGCGGTGCGCGACCGAGTCAGCGATATCCATATCGAGCCGCGGGAAGACCGAGTGATCGTCCGTTTTCGAGTGGACGGCGTGCTGCGGGAAGAGATGCGCTTGCCCAGGCAGATCCATTCGGATGTCACCCTGCGACTGAAGGTGATGGCCGGACTGGACATCACTGAGCGGCGGCGCCCTCAGGATGGACGAATCAAGATCACCATTGAGGGTCAGTCCATCGACTTGCGTATGTCGGTGCTGCCCACCATCTATGGCGAGAAGACTGTACTGCGTCTTCTAGACAAAAGTAGCGTAGTGTTGCGGGTGGCCGAGATGGGCTACCTTCCTGGTAGCCAAGATGCCGTGGAACAGATGCTGCGCCTTTCTACAGGCCTGATTCTCGTCACCGGCCCCACAGGCAGCGGCAAAACAACGACGCAGTATGCTCTCTTAAATGAACTGAACACTCCGGGGCGCAACATCATCACTGTTGAAGATCCAGTGGAGTACAGAATGGACGGGGTCAACCAGGTCCAGGTAAATGCCCGCATCGGTGTCGGCTTTGCATCTAGTCTGCGGGCCGTGTTGCGGCAGGACCCTGATGTGGTCGTGGTCGGTGAGGTGCGTGATCGCGAGACCGCCGAAATCGCTGTGCGCGCCGCTCTGACCGGACACTTGGTTCTGGCCACCGTGCACACCAACTCAGCTTGTGCTACACCCGCCCGCTTGATCGACATGGGTGTGGAGCCCTTCCTGGTCTCAGCTACAATGATCGGTGTGATCTCTCAGAGGCTGGTACGGCGTATCTGCCCCGAATGCAGGGAACAGGTGGGCGTTCTCGACCCGGCAGAGGAGACCTTCCTCGCTTCCTTTGGAGTGCATAAGCCGCAGCTGTGGCGGGGGCGTGGCTGCCCGGGATGTCGAGGCACAGGCTACCGCGGGCGCCTACCAGTAGAAGAGGTGCTGACGATCACGCGGGGCGTCCGCCGCTTGCTAGGAGCTCGTGTGTCTGAGGAGCAGGTGGAAGAGGCTGCACGGCATGACGGTTTTCGCACGATGATTGAAAACGGTGTCGATAAAGTCTTGGCAGGTCTGACGACGCTTCAGGAGCTCTGGCGGGCGGTGTACTCATTGGAGGACGCTCTAGAGCAACAGCGGCAGACAGAAAGCAGGATGAGCACTTGATGAGCCTGGATATCCACGACATACTGCAGCGGGCTGTAGAGCACAAAGCCTCCGATTTGCATCTCACCGTAGGCATTCCACCGACGTTGCGTGTGCGCGGGCAGCTGCAAGCGCTGGCTGGCTTCTCGCGGCTTTTGCCTGCAGACACTGAGCTGCTGACGCATCAACTAGTCAAACCTGAGATGTGGGAGCGCTTAGCAAACGGTGGGGAGCTAGACTTCTCTTATAGCCTCGGCCAAGTGGGTCGCTTTCGCTGTTGTGCTTACCGGCAAAGAGGCAGCCTGGGGCTGGCCATTCGTCTAGTTTCCCTTCAGGTGGCGGCCTTGGAGGCACTGGGACTCCCTAAGGTGATCTGCGAGCTGTGCGACAGGCCCGATGGTCTGATTCTCGTCACTGGCCCGACGGGGAGTGGCAAGTCTACTACCTTGGCAGCGATGATTGACGTGATGAATCAGACGCGCAACGATGTGATCATCACCCTTGAGGATCCGATCGAGTATGTGCACCGGCACAACAAGTCGATTATCAATCAGCGGGAGATCGGTACCGACAGCGAGTCCTACGCGGCGGCGTTACGAGCGGCGTTGCGCAGTGACCCGGATGTGATTCTGGTAGGTGAGATGCGCGACTTGGAGACCATCTCCACTGCTCTCACGGCGGCAGAGACCGGACACTTGGTGCTCTCGACGCTGCATACGCGCGGTGGGCCTCAGACGGTGGAGCGGATCATCGATGTCTTTCCGCCGCACCAGCAGCAGCAGGTGCGAGTGCAGTTGGCCGGGTCGCTACAGGCGGTTATCTCGCAGCAGCTACTGCGCAGTGCGGATGGTCAACGCATGGTACCAGCTGTAGAGGTGATGGTCGGTACCATCGGTATTCGCAATCTGATTCGTGAGAACAAGACGCACCAGATCATGGGTCTGATGGAAACAGGGGCTCGTTTTGGCATGCAGACCTTGGAGGCCTCGCTGGAGCAGTTGGTGCGCCAAGGGCTTATCGATCCTCAAGAGCTGGAGTCACGACGTCGACGTTGACACGAGATGGAGATGATCCGGAGGAAGACGATGCTGCAGCCACAAACCTTTTCATATAAAGTACGTACACGGCGGGGGCAGGTTCTGGAAGGAGTCCTTGTGGATCGCAGTAGAGCCGCTGTCGAAAAGCGCCTTCTGGCACAAGGCTACAGTGTACTTTCCATCGATAGTCCGGAGCGTCGATCCTTTCTGGAAAGACTGCGACAACCGCGCGGCCATGTGCCTGCGTCTACGATGGCCATCTTTTGCCGTCAGTTTGCGATTATGCTCAGCAGCGGCCTGTCTGTAATCGACAGCCTGGCCTTGGTGAGTGAGTTGATGCGCGATCAACGGCTGAAGCGGGGCCTGGAAGCAGCGCGAGAGAGCGTCCTTGCGGGCAGCAGTTTTGCTGCGGCTCTCGGCGCCCGCAGTGAGGTCTTTCCCCCGATGGTGATCCAGATGGTAGAGGCTGGTGAGGCGACGGGCGCCCTAAACGAAGTGATGGAACGTTTGGCCATCTATTACGAAAGAGACGCCGAGATACGGGCCAAGGTGAAAGAGGCCATGACCTACCCGACGGTCGTCGTCTTCGTGGCCATCTTCGCCATCATCGTTATTGTCTTCTTCGTGCTGCCGACGTTCGTCGATGTCTTCCGGAGTATGGAGATGGAGCTGCCCTTGATCACCCGTGTGCTGATCGGTGTAAGTGAGTTCTTTATCCGTTGGTGGTGGCTGATTGCTGTAGGCTTGCTGGCGGGTTTGAGCCTACTGCGACGCTGGTTGGGCTCACTTGAGGGCAGTGCGACCAAAGATCGCCTGCTCTTGCGGGCCCCTCTACTGGGGCCGACGGTAAGTAAGCTCGTCTTTAGCCGACTAAGCAGGGCGTTGAGTCTGTTGGTGCGCAGCGGGGTGCCCATGGTCGAGGCCTTGCGCATGACCCAGCGCTTAGTGATGAGCGTGCCTGCGTCGCAGGCAGTTGCTCGGGCGACTCGATTGGTTGAACAGGGATACTCGCTTACTGCTGCATTGTCAAAGGAACCGATTTTCCCTCGCATGTTTCTCCAGATGGTGCAGGTGGGTGAGGAGACGGGATCCATTGACGTCACACTGGACCATCTCGCCGACTTTTACGACCGTGAGGCAGGCTATGCCATCAAGAACTTGACGACGTTGATTGAGCCAATAGTCATTATTGGGTTGACTATGATGGTGCTTTTCTTGGCTCTGGCCGTGGTCATACCGATGTTCCAGATGACCACCACGGTACCCAACACTTAGGACTGATCGCGGCAAAGGGGGCGTTATTTTGGCCCGAGCAGCTATCGGTATTGACTTCGGTCATTCGCATGTCAAATTGGTTGAGCTGAGGCGAAGCGGTCGCCAAGTCCAGCTGAAGAGGGCGTCACTGTTGCCTCTGCCCCCGGCGACATTGCGGGCGGGCGAGGTGGCTGATGAAAAGGTGTTGGCCGATTCGCTGTCGGACTTGATTCCTGGGTTACGCATGGAGCGAGCTGCGGTGGTTGCGGGTTGTAGTGGTCCTGCCGTTGCTGTGCGGGCTATGACCCTGCAAACGGCTCCCAACGAGGATCTCGATCTGGCTGTGTACCAGGAGCTGGCCGCCTTGTTACGTCTTGAGCCAGCGCGCATGGAAGAGTACTATTTCGATTACCACGTCTTGCCCTCCAACGGCCCGAGTGAGCAAGAGGTCGTGGCGGTGGGTGTGGAAAGGAAAGTGGTTGAGGGCTATCTGAGGCCGCTGCGCACGGCTCATCTAGATGCCCATGTGCTCGATGTCGCTGCGTTTGCTTTGCCTCGCGTAGAGGCGTTACCCGGACAAGTCTGCTACATAGATATCGGGGCTGAGTACACTGAGGTGATGGTCACCTCTGATCAGGAGTACGTGGTTTTCCGACGGATCCCCGGTGGTATGAACCACCTGATCTCTGCTGCAGCGGTTGGGTACAGCATCTCTCAGTCAGAGGCCCGGAAGCTGTGTGAACAGACACACATCGATGAGCTGGTAACAGAGGCTCCTGGTGATCGCACGCATCTGCAGCGTGTGCTTCAGGAGATTGCGGGAGGTGTCGTGCAGACGTTGGAGTTTCTGCGCGTAAGACAGCGGGCTTCTTCGATCACCGAGCTCCTGGCCGCAGCGTTGGTTTGTGGCGGCGGCGCGCTGCAACCGGGCATGGTGCAGATGCTTCGTGAAGAGCTGGGCCTACACGTCGAGGTGATGCGCCCGCTCTCTTCCTTGTCTGGCGCGGAGGGATTATCCCCAAACACAGTGGCTACGGAGCCGCTTTTCGCGAGCGCAGTCGGTTTGGCTATGCGTGGAGTTGAAGACCTATGATCCGGATTAACCTCATACCCCCAAGCGAACGGGCATCACTGAAGGTGATTCGACCGACCATCATTTTCGTGGTTTTGGCTGCTTTAGTGGTCGCCGCCTTGACTTCTGCCACTGTCTACATGCGCTGGCAGGTCGCCAACGAGAAGAGTCGTTTGGCGAGTTACAAAGACACCGTGGCTGCAGTAGGGCGCTATCGCCAAGAGCAGGCCTCACTAGAGCAGAAGACGCGGGAGCTCGTCACTCTAGCACATCCGCTGCAAGAGGAGCTGGCGGGGCGGCAGCTGGCTCTAGATTTGGAGCTGTTGTTGTCCAGGGCGGCGAACAAGGCTGCTGGTAGTAACGTCTGGTTGCGAGAGCTGATCCTGCAAAGAGATGGTGCCCTTTCTCTAACGGGCTATGCGGTCGAGTTTGGCGATGTCTCACGGTTTTTGACGGCTGTAGGCCAGGATCCGTTCACAGTTCAGTCAAGCAGTACGGAGTGGGTAGAGCGAGACGGCGCTCGCTTGCTGGAGTTCTCCGCTCGGATAGCAGCGGTGAAGGGGGGCGCTGAGACGTGAGCATCCAGCTGACCCGTCTGGAGGGTGAGGGACGGCACGTGGTCCTGTTCGTGTTGGGGAGTCTCGCGCTGTTGGTGGCCTTTTGGCTACTCGTGTATATGCCGTCTAAGGCAGAGTTGACGCAACTACGTGCAGAGATCGCGGGGATCAAAGACAGCCTTGGTGCCGCAGAGGCGGTACAGCACCAGCATGGGGCTACTATGTCTTCCTATCGAGAGGCTCGCCACCAGGCCGGGAATCTGCTGAGCAAATTCCCCCGTGAAGACGACCTGCCCGAAATCATGGAAGCGTTTGACAAGGTAGCGCGCAGTCAAGGCGCCAGAATAGAGACTACCGACTACTCAGCAGTGAAGTGGGACCCTGTCTTGGGGCGCGTGCAGGTGACGGCTATGCTCAGAGGCGGCTACCCGGCGATAGGGGCCACGGCGATCAACATCGCGCGTGTGCTGCCCTCCGCTCGCTTGGAGCAGATGCGTGTCAACGCCCGGCAAGCGGCTGAAGCAAAGGGTCAGAACGCCGCTACGGATCTCCGGGTGGACTACCTTGAAGCGGAGATGGTTTTTTCCATCTTGCTCGTGGCCAGTAGAGGCACCGAGCGGACAGACGGCGCTGATGACAATCAGCCGCCTCGAGGCGATCCGCGATTGGTTCAGCTTCTGGAGAACCAAGGAAGTTGGTACCCCAGACCAGCAGGCGGCACGTCCTTGGGGACGTACGATCTCTTTCGGCCTTCTGCAAAGGCAAGGGAAATGATAGCGCTGCTGCAGACGTTGGAGAGGTATCAGAAGGCACGGGTAAGCGGGATCGCGCAGAGCGGTGCTCGTCAGATCGCTACAGTCAACTTTGAGGGTCGCACGTACCGATTACAGCCTGGAGATCAGTTGGTGCAGGCTCGGGTGAGCAGTGTCAGTAGAGATGGAGTTACGCTGAGTATTGCAGGGCGGACCTTGATGCTTAGATTGGGGGAGTAAGAGTGAATAGACATGTGCTACATGTGATGTTGTGTGTCATGCTCTTGGTCATGGTACAAGCTGTCGTGGTAGCAGATGCCTCGCAGCCACCGTTGGTTGATCTCGAGTTTCGGGATGCGGAGATCCTAGATATCTACCAGGTGTTGGGTGATCTGGCAGGCTGGAACGTCGTTGCCGATCAGAGTGTCAAGGGCAAGTTTGGCTTATCGTTGCGTGCCACTCCCCTCACCCAAGCCCTAGACCTAGTAGCGCAATCGACGGGTTTTGGTTACCACCTCATGGGTAATACGCTGGTCGTGGTACCAGCAAGTCGCCTGAAGGCGATGGCTCCCCGCGATTTCGCCCTGCTTTCTGTGAGACACATGGCACTGGAGACCGCCAAGGCGCTGTTGGAGGCTGGAGTGCCGGGCGTCACTGTCAGTTTGGACCAGAGACAGCGGGCAGTGCTCGTGCAGGGGACGGCTGCGGAGGTGCAAGATGCCCAAGCGGTACTGGCCAAATATGACGTGGCTCCCACCGAAAACGAGTTTGACTTTGTCGACCAGTCAGTAGCCGAAATACTACGCACGCTGGCCAAGAGTGCAGGGCTCAATGTGCTCGTGGAAGGGGCGATCAGTGGTCGGCTGACCATCTATCTGAAGGATGTCTCGGCACGTGAGGCGATCAACCTGGTAGCAGAAAGAACAGGTGTGGTTCAAGAAGAGACGGCAGACAACATCCTGATTTTGCGCCAAGGCACCGCCAAACCAGCGCTGGTGGAGCCAGTCGATAGCCGTATTCTTCCCCTAAAGTACCTACCGCTTAATACAGGAAAGGAACTGATTGTAGCAGCCTTTCCACGCATGGATGTCCGTACCGGTCAGGGTGGCAACTTTTTGGTGGTGCAGGGGCCTGCCAGTCAGCTCGATGCAGTGGAGGCCTTCTTGGCCGAGCAGGATTTCCCCGTCGTCCGTCTGGTTGGCTTAGTCCAGCACGACACAGGTCTGAGGGCGTTACTAGAGATCGCTGGTCGTTCGCATATCGTGCGCGAGGGCCAGGTCCTAGATGATCTGGTGGTGGAGCGCATCACACAGACGAGTGTTGTCGTACGTAAGGGAGAGCGGACACAGACCCTGACGGCAGGTGGTGCAGGCCAGTGAAGAGTGTGACGGGTGCCAGACACACAGCTTTCATCGGGCGACTGATCGTGGCAGTCGTCTGCACCCTGGGGTGGTTGTTGGCTGCGGGGCCATCTGCTGTAGCAGCCCAACCACTGGCACCAGAAGCCTCAGGCTTAGTTACTCTCTCGCTACATGACGCTGATGCCAAGAGCGTGTTTACGCTCTTGGCTGAGCTGGCGGGTCTTAATCTCGTCGTGGACCCTGCAGTACAAATGCCTGTGACCATCTCACTGCGTGAGGTGCCTGTGCGAGAGGCGATAGCCCTCAGTGCCAAAGCTGCCCGAGCTTCGGCTGTGATCACGGGGGATCTCCTTGTGGTGAGCGCAGTCGAGTCGATGGAGGGTGACCGGCCTTCGTTGGAGGCAGTGCTGACGAACGTCTACATGTTACAGCACGTTGAGCCAAACAAGGTGGTCGAACTGGCCAACCTGGTGGTGCCCACACTCAAGGTCAGTGGTGATGAGACCACCAAGCGCCTGGTTGCTCGGGGCACGATGGCTGAGCAAGAGGAGTTCGCGCAGTTTCTCAGCCAGTTTGATCGCCCATTGCGGCAAGTGCTTATCGAGGCCCGGGTGGAGGAAGTATCACGCGAAAGTGCGCGTTCTCTTGGTGTGCGATGGAGTATACCCAAGATTTCGGCTCAGTGGAATGCCGAAATTGGCTCACTGCCGTTCTCTGTGGAGAAGCTTGAGGCTCAGCTGGATGCGTTGGAGGAGACTGGGCATGCTCGCCTATTGGCCCGACCGAATATCACGGCGGTTAGCGGCGAGAAGGCCACCATATTCGTCGGCGATCGCATCCCGATTGTCCTCAAGGGTGGGCCGGAAGAGCGCGACCGCATCGAGTACATCGAGGCTGGCATACAGCTAGAGATCGTGGCCAGAGTGGGTGATGATGGCCTAATCACCACTCACGTGAAGCCGCAGGTCAGTAGTATTGTCGGTCAGACAGCCACGGAAGGCCTACCACACATTCGTACCCGGACTGCAGAAACGACGGTGCGTGTTGTTGATGGCGAATCGATCGTTATCGGTGGCCTGATTCAAGAAGAAGACCGGGAAGGTATGGCTGGTTTGCCCGGCCTGGGGAGCTTGCCTATCGTGGGAACGCTGTTTCAGAGGGATGAGATCAAGGGCAGGCAGTTTGAGACCCTGATTATCCTTACGCCCCACATTGTCGATGGGGCATCAGGGGAGGTCGCCTACAGAGATCGTGTGCAGCAAGATCATGACTGGCTCACTCCACTGCCCGCCGTCGATATAGAGACCCGAGAGAGGCGGTTTGCCCCGCGGGCGGTGCTCAGCATAGCCTTACCAGCCTCTGCGCAGGGGGAGGTAGCTCTTGGCTGGGCCAATCAGTGGTCGCGTTGGGAGATGCGTTTGGCCTTGGCCTTTCAGGACACGGAAACCGACAATCTGCGCTGTGGCCTAGGGTGGCGTATTGACGATCGCTGGGCATGGTTGCGCGTGGGGGGCGACGCAGTGCTCTCCACCGATGCTCTCGCGAAGCGGCCGCGGTGGGAAGCGGAACTCGCGGTGGGGCTTAATCTGACGCCACGCAGCGATGTCTTCGTTGAGCCTTGGGCCAGCATGACATGGCCCGTAAACAGCCAAGGTTTCGGCGCCATGCGCCCAGCTATCGGTCTTTCGCTTGGCGTGCGTAACTAGGAGGTGACAGATACCTGTGGGTAGAGCCAGAACCAGAGCCGCTGAGGCGGGGTATACCCTCTTAGAGGTGATCGTGGTGATCACCGTGCTCATGATACTGAGCGGGGCGGCGCTCAGCATGATGCGCAGTGGCACCACCTCTGCAGCTCGCTTCAGGTATCTGTTCAACGCTCAGACCCGTCTGACCAGGGTTATCAAGGAGATCAGCTACGGCTATGGGGGTAGCCAAGGTGCAGCAGGTGCGTCCAAGGTTGAGAAACTGGAGGATGGCTCTTTGCGCATCGATGACGTGGAGTACTTCATGGAGGGCAGTACGTTGAAGCGTAGGCGGGCGGGAAACGAGAGCGTTGTTCTAACTGGGGTCGAGAGCTTTGAGCCCACAGTGACTGGGCAAGTGCTCAGCATCATCTTGGCCGAGGCTCCCGCAAAGGCTGGGGGCCAGGGATTACGCGTGACCCAACGCGTCTTCCTGCGAGGTGTTGGCCCATGAGAGGTGACGATCGTGGAGCGACCCTTATCGAAGTGATCATGGGTATTGTGCTTCTGGGCCTCTTGGCACCTGTCATCTTCTATATGGTTTTCTCGATCAGCCAGAGCTTCAGGCGGACCATGGAGCAGGAGCAAGTCTACCAGTTGGTGCAGTCAGCGATAGAACAAGCGAAAGCCACTGGTCCTGAGACAGTCGGTGAAAAGATCGCAACCTCCCTGCCACCCGGCTACTCCGTCGAGGTGGCCCAAGAGGATCCGCAAGTGGACGAACTCGATGTGGCGGCTTATCGTGTGAGGGTTGCCAAAAGCGATGGCACAAGGTTCGAATTCGCGTATTACTGGAAACCGTAGGGCGCAGCCTGCGGATGGAAAGGAGTTAGCCTATGCTATCTACGGGCAGAACCACCAGGATTCTCGCCAAGGAAGAGCGGGGTTCTGTGATGATCACCGTTATGATCTCTTTCTTGCTCGCTGCCTCAATTCTGGGGGCGACCACGGTGATGGTGCCAGTGCTCTGGCGCAATACGACAGCCTTTGGTCGCCAGATGCTGGCCATGCAAGCTGCGGAATCCGGACTGGAGCATGCCAAAGCGTGGATAAAGGTGAATGGGCTAGCCAAGTTCGGTGGGGAATACCCTCACACGCCCACGAAGGCTCAGCATGCCGTCGCTGATGGGGGTTCGTTTGCGGTGGTGTACGCGGACGGCAGACTGATCTCAACGGCCACCTACGCTGGTGTGAAGCGCACTGTAAGTGCCGCGGTGGCGAACACAGGTCACCCTACGGCGGCGATCTATGGCACGAGCGGAGATGACGGGAAGTGTTTCGAGATGATGGGGTCGGCAAAGATCGACGGCTCCGTGGCCGTTGCGGCAACAGGAAGAAACTCCGTCTCTCTGAAGGGCAGTTCCGAGGTGACTGGAGATTTCCTTGTCGGCCCTGGAGGAAATCCAGCTCAGGTGATCTCCGGGCGGGAGCACATCAGAGGAGATGTTGACGCCCTCGCAGCGACGCCGAGCTACCTTCTCCCCCCCTTCCCGTCGTTTCCCAAGGACAAGTCACCTCGCGATGACGTCAGCACGAAGACGAAGAAAGAGATCACCGAGAGCGGGTACTACCCAAAGATAACGGTTGAGAAAGGTGACACACTGACCTTTGATGTCTCAGCGGGCGACCTGGAGATCTGGACGAGTAGCTTGGACCTCAAGAACGGTCACATTCAGTTGGTAGGGGAGCACAGGCTGTATCTGTACGTGGATGGCAAGGTTAATCTTCAGCAAGGCTCGACCATCAACAGCGGGGGTGACTCCGAGGCCTTGGTGGTCTACTACAGCGACAAGCACCAGATCAAGTTTCACAAAGACACGACCTTTGTGGGAACGCTGTATGTCGGAAGCAAGGACGCGAAGCTCGAATTCGCCAGCGATGATTCCGAGTCCGAGGAGAACATCCTCGGTGGTAGTCGTTTTAGGGGCAGCATAATCTCCGCTGGTGAGTCCATTACGTTCAAACACGGAGCGTCGTTTGAGGGAATGCTCTACGCGCCGGACGCTCGTTTGTCGATGCGAAACAGCGCGTCCATTAGCGGGAGCCTCGTCAGCAAGAGCATAGAGATGCGTCACGCATCGATGGTTACCTATGAACCCGTCGATGTCGCTGGTATACCTGGTATCGGTATCCCCGCCTTCGAGGACGGCGAGATCTCCTTCGCGGGGTGGCGCGTGGTCAACCCTTAAGTCAGAGGAGTACACACGGAAAATAGCCGCGAACTGCCGCTCGCGCCGTCGCCGTGTCTCTTGGTACACCCGAAAATCAGTGCAGACGTGTAGCCCTGATCGCCGGCGGCGGGTGGACGCGCACTAGCATTGGCTGCACGGCTGATGTGAGCCCTGACGAAGTGGACGAGGTTACCCAGGGTGATTACTCGTCTTGCGTTTCCTCTGATTCGCTGGCGGTTCCCCAGCCACGTTCATCTATTCTTTGCTGGTACTCACCGCATCTACACTCGAGATAGTTGATGAGCTTCCGGTTGAAGTCCTGACCGCGCCGGAATGGCAGCCGCCTGTGAATCTTGCGCTTGATGATCTTGCAGGACAGCTCGTGAGCCTGAATCACGATCAGCTTGATCTTCTTCTTAGCGCAGATCTGCTGTTTGGTCTGGTCACGGCATTGCTGCTTATGGACCTGCTCAGCCGAATTCCGCTCCGTGACGCGGTAGTGTTGCGCCCCATTGAACTCCATGGCCGTATTGTGCAAGTAATAGAAGAGATCGACCTCCAGACGCTTGCCAGTTGCTGGGTTCCTCATGAAACCTGGGCGCATTCCGTCGTCGAAGTCAAGGCAATCGACAAGCGCCAAGAAGATAGCCTGCATGAGAGCCTCTCCGAGGTGCGTAGCGCGGTGGAGCTCATCCTGCACGTCTAGTATTTCTTTTACATTTCGCTTATCAACCGGGTTGTGGAGAGTGAAGCGAATCGGTGCCCGCTTGTGCGCCTGCTCCATCTCCAGCCAACCATGCTTGGCCAACTGACGAGCCGCGTGTTTGATGGTTTGGGGGCTCAGACTCATCCGGCCGGCTAACTCAGCGTATGTGAACTGCCTTTTGCGAGGTGGGTCCGTAGGTTTGGACAGCAGTAGGGCATAAACCAATTTGGCCTGTGCATGGATTTCAGTAGCCATGACTAGCTCGACAGGCACGGAGACCCTGTCCGGGGATGGCTTCTGTGCCGCGGTCTGGCTAGGTCCCCGCCTAGCCGGTGGAGCAAACCAGCCCTCGGTGGTTAGCTTGGCTGTCGCCCTGCGAACGGTAGGCCGGGACATACCCGTGCGCCGCCCCAGGCGGCTGGGCGAGAAAAGGAAACTTTCCTCCAGCTGATCATCCATCGTTAAGGCCATCCAAACGATCTTCTCGCTGGCTTTTAGCTCGCGAGTCAGTAGCAGTGAGAGCGGCACGTTCACCTCATCTACATAGAGAGAGTACAAGGGCCTCACCTCACACAACGACCGTGTGTTCGATTGTCTCGATGCGATGTTCGGTACGTGAGGCCAGAATCCTTCCACAGACAATAGTTCTTCGCTGACTGCGCGCGCATTGCCAGCCAAGACCCGGTGGCCACCGAAAGTGAAATGCGTTTCCCGTTCGGATCATCGGCTGAGCGGCAAAAGGCTATCGCCACCGTTCAGGTTATGTACCGCCCAGAAGGCTCCAGAAGGGCCGCCAGGGCGGGAAAGCGTGCCCTTGGGCGGGGAAAGGAGCCCTTCGGGCGCTCAAGATGAGCAAAAAGGGCTTCGCGAAGGCCGCATCGCTGCACTTTTACCACGTACATTGGGCCCGGGGGTTAATGGGGCGGCTCTTCTGCCATCGCCGTCCGATCCTTGGCCCCGACTCACGTACCAAATCCGGGTGCATCTGGCCGACTACCGAGCCAGTCTCGCGAGCGTGTGCATGGTGTCCGTCCACCCTTTTCGAAACACACCGACCGGGATAGCAGTGAAGGTGGGTCCGCAGAGGGACCCGAGTGAGCCCGCCGTGATCGCGCACTGGGGAGCTGACCCCATCGACTGAGTGGGAAAAAGGTATCACCACCGTCGGGTTATGTACCGTCCGGAAGCTCCAGAAGGGCCACCAGGGCGGGAAAGCGCGCTCTTATGGCGGGGAAAAGAGTCCTTCAGGCCGTCTAAACCAGCCAAAAGGGCTCCGCGAAGGCCGCATCGCTGCACTCTTACCACGTACATTGGGCCCGGGGGTTAATGAGGCGGCTCTCTTGCCATCGCGGCCACATCCTTAGCCCGGCCTCACATACCAATCCGGCTGGTGTCTGACTGCAGGGCCTGTTTCGCGAGCGCGTCCATTGCATCTGTCCACCTTTTTCGAAATACACCGACCAGGGCAACACCGAAGGGGCGGTTCGCAGAGGGACCCGAGTGAGCCCGCCGTGATCGCGCACTGGGGAGCTGACCCCATCGACTGAGTGGGAAAAGGCTATCGACATTGTCTGGTTATGTACTGCCCAGTAGCTCCAGAAGGGCCACCAGGGCGGGAAAGCGCGCTCTTTTGGGGGGAAAAGAGCCCTTCAGGCCGTCCAAACCAGCCAAAAGGGCTCCGCGAAGGCCGCATCGCTGCGCTTTTACCACGCATCTGGCCTCGGGGGATACGCTTCACTTCGACCCTACCAGAATGGCCTAGAAAGCTCACGGTAAGCTAGGCTGACAAAACAGCGCGCTCACCAAAAACCTGCCATCGATCCAGACCCCAAGCTGCGGGCCATGGATTCTGATGGACAACTCCTCCATGAGTTGCCCACAGACTCCACAGCCCCGACCAAAGACATCCATTGATTCATTTATTCGTTGTTTCTGGCTGTTATCTAGTTGGGCACGCAGTTGTTTTCTTCGCGATGGTGCGCTGCCGCGGTAGGGGCCAACCCCCGGAATGCAGAAAACCCTCTTCTCGGGAAAAGAGTGAGCGTTCGAAGCATCCCCTCCAAACGGCTTGGTCGAGTGAGCCCGCCGTGATCGCGCACTGGGGAGCTGACCCCAATCGACTGAGTGGGAAAAGGCTATCGACACTGTTCGGTTATGTACCGTCCGGAAGCCCCAGAAGGGCCACCAAGGCGGGAAAGTGTGCTCTCAGGCGGCGAAAAGCACCCTTCAGGCGGTCCAAACCAGCCAAAAGGGTTCCGCGAAGGCAGCATCACTGCGCTTTTGCCACCAACCCAAGTGAACGTAGGCAGATCACCGCGGTTTTGCACGTGGCCCTGCCGAGGTGTTTCGAAGGTACTTGAGCACCGCGGTGACGCGGGGCTGTGTGTGAGGGTCGCTAGTATCGATGTTGAGCTGGCGGTAGATCTGGCTGATGTGGTTTTCTACCGACTTGGATGCCAGGAACAGTTTGTCGGCAATGGCTTCGTTGGTGAAGCCTTGGGCTATCAGCGCCAGGACTTCGTGCTGTCTGGGAGTCAGGCTCTCCAGTACACTACCTTTCCGTGTTGCTGCCTTTTCGACGATGCCAGGGTCCAGTACCAGCAGGCCAGCAGCGACGCCCGTGATAGCGCGGGTGAGGGTAGGCAGGTCACCTACGGATTTCTTGCGCAGGTAGGCCCATCCGGCGCTAGCCGTAGCAGGTACCGCAGCTAGATAGGCGGGGTCTTGATGGTTTGACAGCAAGACAATGCCCAGCGCAGGCAGGTGCTCTCGTAGCTCGAGGCCCAAGCGTACACCGTTCATGGAGCCGCCCAGTTCGATATCCAAGAGCGCCGCATCCGGACAAAGGCCCGGGGCCTTCTGCAGGGCCGTCTCAGCGTCGCCGAAGGCGCCAACCACCTCCAGTTGCTTCTCTTGCGACAGACCAACTTGGAGAAGCTCCCGAAAGAGCCCTTCATCCTCAACGATGAGCACTCGCGTTATCCGTCTGACAGATACTACAGCATCCGCTCCCATCTGTGGCACCCCCTTGCTTACGTGCCGCCGTACCGCCTGTGCTGCTATGTCCGTCGCTCGTGGGGCGGTTTTCGTCATATTCTGCAGGAAATCCTTCCCTGGCGGCGGCCGTGCCAGGACAACGACCGCTATATAGCGAAAGGCGCTCTTACTCGAGGTGACCCAGATGGTGAGGAGAGTGCTGAAGCGGCAGAGCCAAGCCAGGCAGATGTGGCAGGGCTTTTTGGTGTGGGCGGCTTTAGTGCTCCTAACACGCAGTATGGCCATGGCGGCGGGTGCCTCACCCCTAGCCGTTGACGGGCTGCTCGATCTCTCCGATTGGAGCTGGGATAGCGACGGCATCGTCGCCCTCAACGGTGCCTGGGAGTTCTACTGGAGCCAGCTGCTTTGCCCCGAGGATTTCACCAGGGATCTCCAGGCGAGTGGGTTCGTGGACACCCCAGGTGCTTGGAACGGTCATCGGGTGAACGGTGAAAGGCTAGGGGGCATGGGCTACGCTACCTACCGGCTGCGGATCACGCTTCCACAGAGTATCCAGCCCCTGGCGTTGAGCCTGCCTGCTATATCCACCGCCTATCGTCTGTGGGTAGACGGTGAGGAGGTGGCCTCAAGGGGCACAGTAGGTACCACCCGCAAGGAGAGCGTACCACAAGACGTGCCGTCTGTGGTCACTTTCACGCCCACGTCATCTGTGACGGAGCTGGTCCTTCAGATCTCCAATTTCAGCCATCGCCGAGGTGGCATGAGACGAAGCGTGGTGCTCGGTACAAAGGCCCAGATGTTTCGGCACCGTGGCTTCGATTTCGCAGTACACGCGGCTTTGCTAGGGGCTGCTTTGGTCTTGGGTCTGTTGCACATAAGCACGTATTACCTGCGTCCTCAGACGCGGGCCTGGCTCTACTCAGGTCTTTTCTCCCTCTTGATGAGTATCCGTGAGCTTTTTGTGGGCCCTGCTCTGTTTCTCCAGGCGTTCCCTGCTTTTGGCTGGGAACTGGCGCTGAAGGTGGAGTATCTCACAGTCTATCTTGGCATGCCTGTGGCCGTGCTCTTCTTCTTTGCCATGTATCCCCAAGAGCTGTCTAGACGGGCCGTGCGCCTCTGCCTATACGTATGCGGCGCTTTTGCGGTCACAGTCGTGGCCAGTCCTGGGCGCGTCTTCTCTCAGGCGCTCGGCGCCTTTCACGTGGTGCAGCTGAGCTTCATGCTCTATCTGCTGCATGTCTTGGTGTTGGCGACCTTCAGAAAGCGCGAAGGAGCCAGCCTTCTGCTTGCTGGTTACCTACTGGTTGCCCTTGCTGTCTCTAATGATCTTCTCTTCTACCGTGAGAAGGTGGCCAGTCTGGATCTCTCCGTGGTGGGACTTCTGGTTTTTCTCTTCTTTCAGTCCTACGCGATCTCTACGCGCTTTGCTCATGGCTTTTCAGAAACGGAGCAGTTTGCTCGCAAGCTACAGGTATCCGATCGGCTCAAGAGTGACTTCCTGACTCAGATGTCGACGGGGTTGGGCACGCCTCTCAGTGCGATTGCCGCGATGATAGAAGATATGCTTCACGAGGCTTCGGGGGCAGTGAACACTGGGCTTCAGGAGAATCTGGGGCTCATGCTGGCCTCTGCCAGAAGGCTGTCGCTTATGGTGGACGACATGTCGGTGATTGCTTCACTACTCACAAACAGCTTGAGCTTGCACCCGGAGCCGTGTGATCTGAAGCACACAGTGGACACCGTCTTAGGCCATATGGCACCGTTGGTAGGTAACAGGGGTCTTCGGCTGCGCAACGCTGTCCCAGATGGGTTGTCTTCTGTCGTCGCAGATCCTGATCGCCTGCAACAGACTCTGTGTGATCTGGTGATGCAGGCCATACGACTCTCTGAAGCAGGGGAGATCTCAGTGTCGGCCCTCGATGATGCAGCCATGGTCAAGATAGCGGTACATGCTTCGGACCCCGCTATCTCTTCCAAGCAGATGACCCAGATTCTCGGAGGTGGTACCGCTGACTACGAGGGGATGGGTATGGGTCTGCGTGTCGTTCGGAGGCTTGTGGATCTGCACGGCGGTCGTATCTGGGTTGACTCTGCGATAGGTAAGGGCCTGCGTGTGATCTTCACCTTGCAGAGAGTTGTACTGCGAGACAGATGCGAGCTGGAACGGGCACAGCGCATGCTGATCTCTTCAGAAGAACATGTCAAGCGCGAGGTGGCGGAAGCGCTGCATGGGACGGTGCAGACTCGGCTCTTGGTTGCTTGGCATAGGTTGGGTCAGTGTGAGGAACTGATCTCAAGCGATCCAAAAAAGGCAGCAGCGCTGATTCGTAGTGTTCGAGATGAGATCGACAGACTACGCGAAGAGGATATCCGCAGCATAAGCCGCCTGTTACACCCTTCGATCATCGATGTAGGACTCATCCCGGCCATAGAGTCGCTGACCAGTGTCTTCGCCGAAAGCATGCCGATCCATCTGGATGTGGACGAAGCCGTAGCCCAACTGGATGACCCGGTGGACAATCGCATTTCGTCGGCAGTACGGCTCACCGCTTATCGCGTACTGGAGGATGTGTTGAGTAACGCACAGCTTCACGCCAAAGCTACGGAGGTAAAGGTTGTACTCCGCTTGGAGGCGGGGGATCTGGTGCTTGTCGTACGAGACAACGGTGTTGGGTTTGACATGGCTAGCACAGGGCCAGGTCTAGGGTTTCAGGTCATCTCGGCGCGAGTCAGCCTGCGCGGAGGCAGCTGGAGCGTGAAAAGTGAGCTTGGCGAAGGGACTTGTGTGTGCATGCGTTTGCCTTTGGTGAGCGCGCCTAGCGAAGACCAAGCGCTGTAAGGAGTCTGGCAACGCCTGTCTTCTCGTCATTCGGTAGCCAAGTGACGTAGCGAACCTCGGTATGCTGGAACACAGTATTGACGGAGGTCCACTCATCAAAGCACGTCATGATGCGTCGCGTGACGATTTTGGCTTGGTGAAGCGTGGCCCCAATCAGGATGATAAGAAAGTCGCCCGATTGGCTGGCCCCCAGCAAGTCGGTCATGCGACACAAGGCTCGCAGCTTGCGCGCGATGGAGTTCCAGAGCTCAGCGTCGACATGGCACAGGGGTTGGCCGTTGCTGTGAGTCATGCGTAGCAGGGCCACGCTCAGTGGGAGGCGTTTCTGCCGACAGGTGGTCACTGCCTGTTCGAGCAGCACTTCGGTAGCCCTTGGGTCCGGAAAATCGTCGCTGGGCCGAGATTCCCTGTCAGTTGGGCGGGCCGAAGTTGGTGCTGAAGCTTTGGACTCGGGAACAAGACAGGCCACGACGGTAGTTCCACCTTCTAAGGGGAACGAGCGCCATAGGATGCGTATGTCTCCCTCCGTGCTACGATATGTCTGGTGGCCTCGATCGCCGCCTTCCCGCGAGGCCGAAGCTAGCAATGCTGAGCTCAGGCTTCCAGCGGGAAGTGCAGCGGGGTAGATGCTGGGCTTGGCAGCGCCAGCCGTTTGCCAAAAGGAGGGCGTAGCCGCGATGACCTGACCCGTGGTTCTGAAGACGACCGTGGCCATTGGCAGAGCGTCGAGCAGTACCTGCGCGGAAACCTCAGGATTCACCCCAGCGCCCCCCTTCATATCAGCTGATCTCAGTCATAGTTTGGCCTCAGAAGACTCGAATCCTGCCTAAGGGGTCGTGTCGGGTTAGGTGCCCAGACCCATGATCAGCCGAGCCATCTCGAAGTAGATCAGCAGTCCGACGCCGTCAGCGATGGTGGTGATGAGGGGTGCGGAGAAAACTGCAGGGTCCGCACCGAATTTCTGACCGATAATCGGCAGGGTAGCGCCTATCGTCGAGCTAATAAGCACGATGGCTGCCAGGCTGACTGCCACAGTCAGTCCCAAAGCTGGTGCATTGCCGAGCAAGAGAGCCCTTCCAAAGGCTAAGGCACCCATGGTAACGCCTAACAGCAGTCCTAAGCGCGCTTCGCGCCAGATCACTTTCATAAAGTGTTGAGGGGTCACCTCACCCAGGGCCATCGCTCTGATGACCAAGGTGGAGGCCTGCGAACCGGAGTTTCCTCCGGCGTCAATCAAAAGAGGTATGAAGAAGGCTAAAGCGATGACCTCGCTGAGAAAGTCCTCGAAGTGGCTCATGATAGAACCTGTCAAGTAGCCAGCAAAGAGCAGCACGACGAGCCAGACGATTCGCTTGCGGAATAGCTCTTGTAGCGGCACCTTGAGGTACGGGCTATCAATCGGAGAGGTACCGCCCAGGCGCTGAATATCTTCCGTGGCCTCTTCTTCCACAACGTCCAGAATGTCATCTGCGGTGATGATGCCGACCATTCGTCCCACTTCATCGGCGACTGGCAAAGCGGCGAAGTCGTACTGGCTAAGCAGCCGGGCCGCTTCCTCTTGGTCCGCGTGGACAGGGATGGAGATAGTCTTGGTGAACATGATCTCCGATACGGGGGTGGCAGGGTGGGCCAGGATAACCTCACGCATAGAGACTACCCCTACCAGCCGGCCATCTCGATCGACCACATAGACGTAGCTAGCCTCTTCTACTTCGTGGCCAACTTTGCGGAAGTGAGCGATCACCTGTTCGGCGGTCCAGTTTGCACGGGCAGCCAGATAGCTGACGGTCATCAGGCCGCCGGCCGATTCATCGGAGTAGGCCATCATCTGGCGGATATGACCTAGGTCTTCCGGTGGCAGTCGCCTAAGGATCTCCCTGGCTTGCAGGGGGTGGATGGCGCCAAGCAAGTCAACGAGCGAGTCACTGGGCATCTCAGCCACAATGGCACGGGTCACTGACTCCTCGAGGTGGTCCAGTAGTTGGTACTGGTGATCGTGATCGAGGTGGCCGAAAACCTCGGCAGCTGAGTCTGCGGGAAGAACGGTGAGTAGTGCCAGCTGCTTGGGCTTATCCAGTGCGAGGAGCACGGAGGCCAGATCAAATGGCTGCAGCTCATTGAGGTACTCCGTTAGGGCGGCTCTTGGCGACAGGGGTTGCTGATCTGCATCGGTTTTGCCGTCGACTGGTGGACGCTGTTCCTCCTCGGACAAGGCGTCCAAAAAACGGTCAATAGTGGCAACGAGCACATCGAGATCAAGGGTCTGTTCGAGCATAGGCCTCTCCTCCGTTCGTTGATGAGGTCGAGGCCACTGCCCGTGGGCCTATGGCATACACCATAGGCGACTCAAAGAGGTGGCTGGGCCGACCCCATCATGGAATATTGTGTGATACTGAGGTGTTCGCAACTACTAGGGCCAGCCTCCAAAGCTCAATCACCCCTTTTGGCCCGAGAGTATCAGCCTTCCCCAGTATAATACATTCGTGCAGTCTTGGCACGGGTTGACGGGGTTTCTAGCGTCTTTGTGCCATGCAGGCACCTGCAGGATTCGGCCGGAATTTGCCAAAACAAGGTGTTGGCGGGCTCCATATGAAGGACATACACGACAGATCGAGGAACAGTCGTTCAGCGAAGACTGTGAGGTGTAGATAATGAAGCACGTGAAGCAACAGCTTCTGCCTTTCGAAAGGCTCACGCGTGAGCCTGAGCAATCCTTTTTCGGTTACTATGATCTGCAGCCATGGAGCGGCGATGGTCGCTTTCATCTGTGTCAGCGCGTTGACTTCCGAGATCGCATGCCGACCGGGGCAGATCCTGCGGAATTGGGCATGATTCAGATGGCAGGTGACCAGCGTTTCATACCCCTGGCACGCTCGTACGCCTGGAACTTTCAGCAGGGGGCCATGCTGCAATGGCATCCCCTGCACAGTAGCGATGAGGTGATCTTCAACACGCGCATCGGTGGTGAGTTCAAGGCGGTTATCCGCAATGTCTGGTCGGGCGAGGAACGGCTGCTGTCGCGAGCCGTGGCCAGTGTCGATCCGCAGGGGCGCTGGGCACTGAGCGTGAACTTCAGCCGCATGTACGATTTTCGTCCGGGCTATGGCTATGCGGGCATCACTGACCCCTTCTTCGACGAAAAGCAGCCTGAAGATGACGGGGTCTTCCTGATTGACCTCGAAGACGGCAGCAGCCGCCTGATCATTTCGTATCGCGACATCGCTCGCTTCTTTAGCGGGCACGGCTGGCTAGCAGATGCTAAGTTATTGGTGAACCACATCACCTTTAACAACGATGGCTCGCGTTTCGTCTTTCTGGTGAGGAACTTCCCACAACGGGGGCGGCGATCGTGGCAGACGGCGGTGTTGACAGCGGCCACTGATGGTAGTGATCTGCGCTGTCTCATCGACTTCGGTCTGGCATCACACTATTGGTGGCGTGATCCGCAGCATCTCGTGATCTTCGCAGGGGTGGGCGAGCCCGCGATCAACGGTCTTTATGTGATCGATGATGCTAGCGGCAATGCAGAGCTTATCGACGCAGGCTTCTTCCGACAAGATGGACACTGTAGCCATTCGCCCGACGGCACGCGCATTCTCTATGACAGCTATCCCGATGGCGACGGATACCGGCGCCTTTACGCGTACGATCTGCGGAAAAAGAAGGGCGTCACCTTGGCCACGGTGCGCTCAGAACGCATCGGGCGCCTTTTTAGTGTCGACCTGCGGTGCGATTTGCACCCTCGTTGGAACCGCGACGGTAGTGCGATCTCGTTTGACTCCGTCCATGAGGGACATCGGCATGTCTACTGGATGGATCTGACCAGTCTAGACGAGTTGGTATAGCACTTCAGGTTATACAGGTACGCGTGTCGGCCGCCAACTGCAAGTCGAGGTGACAGGTCCCGACACGCCCGCACAGCGTAACACGATTTTCGGAGAAGAAGGGTGATTAACATGGCTCACAACGCATTGACTGAGGCTGAGCGGCAGGCGAATTGGAAACTGCTCTTTGACGGCAAGACTCTGCAGGGCTGGAAGAACACTGGCCGTCCCGAGGGGTGGAAAGTCTCCGACGAGGCTATCATGTGCACTGTCCAGCGTGGTGGCTACATCTATACGGAGGAGCAGTTTGAGGATTTTGATCTGTCTTTGGAGTTCAAGATCGCTCCCAAGACGAACAGTGGCATCTTTTTGCGCTGGTCCGATCTGAGCGATCCCGTGAACACTGGACTGGAAATACAGGTTCTAGATAGCTTTGGCGTAGAGACCCTGACCACACACAGCTGCGGGGCCATCTACGACCTTGTGGTACCCAGTGAACACGCCTTCAAACCAGCGGGTGAGTGGAATCAGGTGCTTATCACATGTGACGGTCCGTTGGTCTCTGTGACACTTAATGGCAAGAAAATCGCCGAAATGGACATGGACAAATGGACGCAAGCGGGCCTTAACCCAGATGGTAGCAAGAATAAGTTCACCTATGCGTGGGCGGACATGCCCAGACTGGGACATATCGGGTTGCAGGATCACGGTGGTATGATCTGGTACCGCAACCTCAAACTAAGACCTCTGTAAGCACAGGCCTGTGGATGACTAGAACGAGGGCGCTGCGCCAACCGCGTGCAGCGCTCCTGATTGTCAGGTGTCTTGGCGGGGTTCGCCTGCAATGCGTTCCTCGGTGTCGATTACCAAGTTGCCGCGGTGCATGAAGCTGTGGTAGCTATCGAGTCCAGCGGTTGACGGGCCGCTTAGCCAGCGACCATGGATGTCGTAGCGGGCGTCGCTGCAGTAACTAGCGAAAACCTGTTCGTTTCGCAGCCAGCGCACCCGGCAGTTGTCGGAAGGATCAGTGCCGATGAGGACATGGTAGTTGCCCGCATCGTTGATGATGAAAAGCAGACTGCCCTTCTTGAGGGTTGTGTTCAGCGGGTAAATACCGCCTGGTGGGTACTGATCTGGTGATAGATAGATATAGCGGGTCTGCCCGGGCAGCAAGCGACCACCGAGAAAGTAGGCCAACACGAGGGCGATCAGAAGCATGCCGAGCTTAAGGGGCCGGCTAAGGTAGCCTCGCTGTCTATTATCAGGTGCAGATGGACGCTTTTTCATGGCCTCTAGAGTGTATCATGATAGGCACAGGGCAGCAATCCATGTTGTCCTGGGCTCCTAATTAGTGCATAATGATATAGGAAACGACGAATGCCGTAGGTTTGCCGACGATATGGCGTTTGACCCCAGGGCCCTGGTCATTTGCCTCTATGAACCTTGTGCGACGAAGACTACGATAGTACGTGGGATAAACTGAGGCTCTGGGTCCCGCGTGTATCGCGTGGGGCAAATAGAGTTGCGATGCATGCAACAGGATGTGGCTTGACGGCACGCCCAGGTGTTTTGGCGCGTCGATGATTCAAAACTAGATGCTGTGAGTCAAGGGAAATCGGCGATTATTTGCAGGAGGTGACGTCCCGTGAGTGTTGATTCCGAGACCGCTGTGCACGCACAAACGGAGAGAAACGACGAAGTCAGCGATGTAATCGAGATTCGCTGGCATGGGCGCGCGGGCCAGGGCGCCAAAACGGGTGCGCTACTGGTGGGCGAGGCAGCTTCGGGAGCAGGCAGGTACATTCAAGCCTTTCCGGAGTATGGTCCGGAGCGCATGGGGGCCCCTGTGGTGGCCTATAACCGCATTAGCAAGGATCCCATTACGCTGCACTGCGGTGTCGAGCATCCGCGTTACGTGGCCATACTGGATACCACTCTGGCTGGACAGGTCGATATGGCTGCGGGCATTCCCGATGGCGGTGCGTTGATTGTGAATGCCTCGTGGAGTCCAGCAGAGGCTCGCGAGAAGCTTGGTGTAACCAACCGTGCAGTTCGTATCTTTACGGTTGATGCCACCAGCATTTCGCAAGAGACTATCGGTCGACCTATTCCCAACACACCGATGTTGGGTGCGCTCAATCGCGTGGCAGGTCTGCTAGAGATCGACAGTCTCCTGGAAAGCGTGCGGCATAAGCTCCAGCAGAAGTTCCGCAACAGACCTGAGATTGTTGACGGCAACGTCGAGGCTGTAAAGCGGGCCTACCAGGAGGTGCAGGGGGAATGAGTGAAGCGGCCAAGACAAAGGCCAACCCCATCCGTCCGGGTGCCGGATGGAAGGAGTTGCCGTGGGGTGGCATCATTCCAGCAGGAGGCACGTCACGAGAGTTCAAGACCGGCGGCTGGCGCTCCAATCGCCCTATTTGGGACTCTGAGAAGTGTATTTCGTGCATGACCTGCTGGCTGTATTGCCCTGATATGGCTATTCAAGTGGAAAACGGCAAGATGATTGGTATCAACTTCGACCACTGTAAAGGGTGCGGCATCTGTGCTGCGGTCTGCCCTCCCCGCGTCAACGCTATTACCATGGAACCCGAAGGTGCTTAGAAAGGAGGTTGCCTGATGGCTGTACAAAGAAGATCCGCTGCAGAGTCTGTAGCTATGACTGGAAACGAAGCTGTGGCTGACGCGTTGCGTCAGATCAATCCGGATGTCGTGGCCGCCTATCCTATCACGCCGGCGACCGAGATCGTGCAGATATTCTCTAGCTATGGCGCCGATGGCCGTGTGGACACTGAGATGGTGTTAGCAGAGAGTGAGCACTCGGCAATGAGTGCTACCATCGCTGCGTCAGCTGCAGGAGCTCGCGCCATGACGGCCACCTCGTCGCAGGGGCTTCAGCTCATGCATGAGATGCTCTATGTTGCCTCGGGGAGCAGGCAGCCTATCGTAATGCCTGTGGTCAACCGCGCGGTGTCTGCCCCGCTCAATATCCATTGTGACCACTCAGATACGATGGGCTCTCGTGATGCGGGTTGGATTCAGATCTACAGCGAGAATGCTCAAGAGGCCTACGATAACCTAGTCCAGGCTGTGCGCATTGCAGAGCACGCACAAGTGCAGCTGCCTTGCATGGTCATGATGGACGGATTTATCATCAGTCATGGCATGGAGAACGTCTTTACCCTGCCCGACGATGTGGTCAAGGAGTTCATCGGTTGCCGTAAGGCTCAGTACCCGCTTCTCGACGTAGATAATCCCGTGACCTTTGGTCCAGTCGACTTCACTGACTACTACTTCGAGCACAAGAGGCAGCAGTTCGAGGGGATGCTACAGGCCAAATCTGCGATCCTCGAGGTTGCTGCGGAGTTCGAGAAGATATCCGGGCATAGCTACGGTCTGTTCGAAACCTACAGACTCGAAGATGCTGAGATGGCTATTGTCGTGCTTAGCTCGGCTGCCGGAACATCACGTTACGTGGTTGATAAGCTCCGCCGGAAGGGCGAAAAGGTTGGTCTGCTCAAGCTCCGTGTCTTCAGGCCGTTCCCAGCTGAAGAGCTGGCTGAGGCTCTGAAGGACGTGCCTGTGCTGGCTATTATGGACCGCACCGACAGCTTTACGGGGCAAGGTGGGCCTCTTTTTGCTGAGACCCGTTCGGCGCTCTACGATTTGGAGAAGCGTCCGAAGATGGTCAACTACATCTACGGCCTAGGTGGCCGCGACGTGCGTGTAGAGAGCATCGAGTCTGTCTATCGGGATCTAGATATTATCCGCAGAACCGGTGTGGTTGGGCCCAGGGTCCGCCACCTGGATGTGCGCGAGTAGGAGGTAGCGGAAGATGGTTGCACCACTTAAGGTACTGTCCACCCGCTCCGACCGCCTGACCAGCGGACATCGGGCCTGTCCGGGCTGCGGTTTTCCCATCGTGCTCAAGATGGTGCTCATGTCCACTGAGGATCCGGTCGTAGTGGCTAACGCAACAGGTTGTGCCGAAGTATGCACGAGCATTTTCCCGTACACGTCGTGGGATGTGCCCTGGATGCACAGCGCTTTTGAGAACGCTGC
The DNA here is from genome assembly GCA_050951545.1 of Limnochordia bacterium. Taxonomy (GTDB): domain Bacteria; phylum Bacillota; class Limnochordia; order DTU080; family DTU080; genus DTU080. The sequence goes on from JBMNJG010000007.1 coordinate 82,978, forward strand.
GGCTACGGCTAGTGGCCTCGAAGCGGCCTATCGGTCGCTGAAGCGCCAGGGGAAGATTGACTCGGAGCGTGACATCCGTTTTGTGGCTTTTGGCGGAGACGGTGGCACGTATGACATTGGTTTGCAGGCGCTCTCGGGTGCGATGGAGCGCGGTCATAATATGCTATATGTCTGTTATGACAACGGGGCGTACATGAACACGGGTATTCAGCGTTCGTCGGCGACACCGGTGGGGGCGCACACGACAACCTCCCCTGCGGGCAAAGAGAGCACGGGCAAGCGCGAGGGTCGCAAGGACTTGGCCGCCATCATGGCTGCCCACGATATTCCCTATGTTGCACAGGCGTCGATTCACAACCATCGCGACCTGATGCGTAAGGCCGAAAAAGGCCTGCATGTGGATGGTCCAGCGTTCCTCAACGTTCTGTCGCCGTGTCCTCTTGGTTGGGGCATTGACCCGTCAAAGGGCGTAGACTACTCTAGGCTCGCTGTAGAAAGCTGCTTCTGGCCGCTTTTTGAGGTGGAGAATGGTGAGTGGAAGCTCAGCTACAAACCGCGGAAAAAGCTGCCTGTAACTGACTTCATGAAGAACCAAGTCCGTTTCCGGCATCTGTTCAGAGGCCAAGACGACCTGCTGGAGGAGATCCAGGTTGGTGTCGATGAGCGCTGGCAGAAGCTCTTGAAGCGCTGCGGAGAGAGCGACGAGTAAGAGACAGAAGAAAGTGAGCGGAGCCTCGCGGCACCGCTCACTTTTTTGTTATACCCAACCACATCTTCGCACGCAGAAGGTAATGGCAAAGGTGATCGCTACGGCGATGGCCAGCGGCAGCAGGGCCGCCAGAACAGTCCACCTGAGGCTCTTGGCTTCTTTGTGGATGGTAAGCAGCGTTGTAGCACACGGGTAATGCAGTAACGAGAAGAGCATCACATTTAGCGCGGTCAGCCACGTCCAGCCGTGCTGGTCTACCAGTATTGCCTTCAAGGCCGTCAACCCGCTCACTTCGAGCAACGCCCCTTCCGCCAGATACCCCATCAACATGATGGGCATGACAATCTCATTGGCGGGTAGCCCCAGAATAAAAGCCACAAGAATCATGCCATCCATTCCCAGAGCCCTACCGAGGCCGTTCAGCGCAGCTGCAGAGTGGGCCAGAATGCTGGCATCGCCTATGTGTATGTTGGCGAGCATCCAGGTCAAGCCTCCAGCTGGGGCTGCGACAACCACTGCGCGGTAGAGGACCGCCAGAGTGCGATCAAGCAAAGAGCGTATGATAACGCGGCCAGGCTGGGGTTTGCGGTAGGGCGGTAGCTCCAGGGTAAAGCGAGATGGCACTCCTCGTAGCAGGGTGCGCGAGAGCGCCCACGAGACGGCTAGGGTGGCCACGAAGCCGACCAGCACCATACCTACTACAGCTCCTGCGGCCAAAAGTGTTCCCTGCGCAGAGCCGCGACTGGCGGCCAGAAGTAGGGAAGCCATGGCAATGAGGGTAGGGAAGCGCCCATTGCACGGCACGAAGTTATTGGTCAAAATGGCAATAAGACGCTCTTTGGGCGACTCGATGATGCGAGCAGAGATGACTCCGGCCGCGTTGCAGCCGAAACCCATAGCCATCGTAAGGGCTTGCTTGCCGTGGGCGCCGACGCACCGAAACATGCGATCAAGGTTGAAGGCCACGCGTGGCAGATAGCCGATGTCCTCGAGAAGTGTGAACAGGGGAAAGAAGATGGCCATAGGCGGCAGCATTACTGAGATGACCCAGGCCAGACCTCTGTAGACCCCGAGAATGAGAAAACCATGCAACCACTCGGGGGCATGCGTGTTCCGAAAGAGAAAGGAAAGGCGCTCCTCCACGGCAAACAGGGCGCTGGCCAGGAACTGGGATGGGATGTTGGCCCCGACGATGGTCAGCCAGAAGACTGCGCCTAGAAGTAAGATCATTATGGGAAGTCCCCACAGCCGCGATGTCAGGACGTTGTCGATGCGTTGATCCCAGTCGATTCCCACTTTCTCGGTCTTCGTTGTCGCCAACTCAGCGAGTTCAGCCGCCTCCTCGTAGATACGGGTGAGAAGCTGCTCTCTCAGCTCAGAGGACCATCCGATTGTCTTTTGCGCAGGGGGCTGGCGGTTCTCGCTCATGCTGCATCCTCCATCGCCATGAGTAAAAGGCACGGTATGCTATGGTATGAAGGGAAATTGTGTTCCTGGCTTCATATGGCGGCTGACAAGGTTTGGAACCCCTTTTGGAGAATAGCCAGCAGTGGAAACTCACAGGCAAGGGGGAAACAGTAGGTGCACAAGATCGTCGCCTATCGAGTTGAGCATTTGCCCCGAATCTTGGAACTCACAGCAGAAGGCTTTCAAGGGGTAAGCATCGATCATATCGTGGAGCAACGCTTCGGCTTCATAGAGCCCGGGTGGCAAGAACGCAAACTGACGGATCTGCGAGCAGCCGCTGCCCGCGAGCCAGAGGGGATCTTTGTGGCCCTCAAGGAGGACGAGGTGATTGGATTCATTACGGTTACCATCTCCCGTCAGAAATCCTTGGGGCGCATAGCGGATATGGTGGTGGATGCTCGTTACCGCAGGCAGGGCATTGGTTCGCGTCTCATTGAACGTGCCCTGCAATACATGAAAGAACAAGGTATGCGCTTGGCGAAGATCGAGACCCTCACCAACAATGAGGCGGGGCAAGCGGCCTATCCTAAGCACGGCTTTGTGGAAGTGGCTCGGCAGGTGCATTATATAATGCCGTTGCAGGATACGCCCGATACGAAATGAGGTCTGACATGGAGCTGCTGGCCAAGGGCGAACAACTCACACAGCTGCTGCGGACGATGGGCAGTGCTCTCGTCGCCTTCTCTGGGGGTGTCGATAGTTCGCTGCTCTTGCACTTCTGCTTCCAAGCTCTGGGAACGCAGTGCGCAGCGGCTACGCTCCACTCGCAGGTGCATTCGCCGGAGGAGTTGGCGTCTGCCAAGGAAATGGCCAAGGAGATGGGTGTCAGGCATCTTGTGGTGGAAAGCGATGAACTTGATGATCCGAAGTTCGTAGCCAACCGGGCTGATCGCTGTTACGTATGTAAGAAGAGGATCTTCGCCAAGTTGCTGGCCTTGGCCCAAGAGTCCGGCTATGCATGCGTACTCGATGGCTCCAATGCTGATGACAAAGCAGACTTTCGTCCTGGTGCCCTAGCCGCTAAAGAGCTGGGGATACGCAGCCCGCTGCAAGAGGTGGGTATGACGAAAGCGGAAATCCGCCAGTTAGCAGCCCAGGTGGGCCTGCCGAACTGGGACAGGCCCTCGGCGGCCTGTCTGGCTTCACGGCTTCCCTATGGCGAGCGCATTACCGCGGAGAAGTTGCTGCAGGTGGCCGAGGCCGAAAAGGAGCTTCGGATCTTAGGACTGCAGCAACTTCGGGTTCGCTACCATGGTTGCTTGGCCAGAATTGAGGTGCCCATCCATGATATGGGGCGTGTGATGGCCAGCAAAGAAGATGTCGTGAAAAGACTCCGCCGCATAGGCTTTACCTACGTCACCCTTGATCTTTCCGGCTATCGCACAGGCAGCATGAACGAGGCACTGAGCACTGAGGCTATGCAGGATGCGCTACTGCCTGGGTTCGATAATGAAAATCGGCGTATCAAAGGCCATCTCTAAGCCACCAACCCGCAAAACAACCTCACCGTACACAGCCTGATGGTTGACGCTCTGGCGGGTCACTCGAAAGGTGTGGCGTTCGCCGGGACCCACACTCTGGCACGACCACCTGGCGCTACGAAAATCGCGGCTAGGTGCCGTAGCAGACCATAGATTGAAGGCTACGGCAGGTCCCGGTGAGATGACGTCGAGGCTGAAATCACTTGTGCTTTCGGTCACGTTCCACTGCACAGGGGCCAGCTTTGGTCCTCGGGTCTGGGCAATGAAGAATGCACCTAAGGTAGCCAGTACGCGCTCGTAGTTAGACAGGTCATGTCCGGCGTTGGGGTCGTTGTGAATCCATGTCTCGCCAGGTAGGTCATCGATGTACAAGCTCGTGGCGTCTGTAGGCCAGTAGGGATCGTTGCTGCCGCGGATGATCAGCTTGGGCAGTGTGTAGCGGTCTCTATAGGCGTAGGGATCGACGATATCAACCAATTGCCGACCTTGCTCTGTCGCTAGCATCGACTGCAGGCCTCGCTCTGTGTAGTCGTGAATCTGGAGGCTGTAGGAGCCAAAGCTTATCACGTGGTGCTCCATCTGGGCGTGGAGATCAAGGTTGTCGTAGGCGATCGGAGCGATTGCTGAGATGCGAGCATCAACAGCAGCGGCCAACCATGTGGTCCAACCGCGTTTGGATCCGCCAGTGACGACGAAATCATCGACGGTTAGGTGCAGATGTGAGCGACTGAACTCCGTGATGGCGTCCATAGCCCGCACCGCAGATTTGGTCATAGGCAACAGGGCAAGCCAGGTGGGATCTTTCGTTTCCAGGAACTTGTCGAAGGTAAGGGCGATCAAGGCATCTTCTTTCAGATTACCAAAGAGCGGCTGATTGGGTACGTCAAACAGCACGGCTACAGGGGCGCGGGCCTTTTGGGCGAGCTGTGACATGAGGGGGATTTCCGTCTTGCCCGAGCCGCTGCCTGTAATGAACAGAAGAGCGGAATGGCCCTCCAACGCTCCGTCAGGAACCACGATGAAGAGACGGTGTTGCCAGAGGGTCTCTTTCCATATCTGAGATGTGAACGACAGCTGATAAAGCGTACCGCCAAACGGCGAAGGCGAACTGCCGAGTAACTGCCAACTGAAGCAAGGATCTGGGGCTGTGAAGTACGCGTCAAGAGCTCGCGCACTTCCGGATGTGCTGAACGTCAGCAGCATCAGTCCGACAAGGGGAATGAGCCAAGCGTGCCTTCGACGGGTGTGCACAGTTCTCGCCTCCTTGAGTGCTTACTCTTCGTCGCTTTGCACGGCAACGGTGGCCTAACCACAGTAATAGTACTTGCTGTATCCACTCCTTCCTCTAGCAAGCGGCCAATATCACATAAAACTGAATGTATGAAGTAAACCTTTTGTTAACACCACCGGATAGTGTTGCTATCCAGCCTTTGCTCGGGCTAAAATGGCTCCAAAGGATGCTGGTTCGCCAATGCCATCTTCTGCTTTTCATGCTCAAACGGCTGTAACGCTCGTTTGAGAGGAACCTAGGCGTCCTTTCCAAATGGCAATCATCGCAGCAACGTATGCACCCACTTTCATACAAGGACAAGCAGTTATGGTTTTCGAAGCGCCGCGGGGGATCGCTTTTACCAAGCTGAGCGGTCCTTCGTTGCGTTATGCGCCAGCCCCTTCCCCTTTTGCGCTTGACCTTGGGTTTTCTGTGCTATGATAGGCGGGAAGGGAGGGTTCTTGATGGCTGCAACACGGCGTCAACTGGGTGCCGATCCAGCCTTGAGTGTGCGCATGTTTATCACTATGCTGCTGCTTGCGGCGCTTTATGGTGCGTTTGTGTGGGTCCTGTGGGAAGTAGGGGCTAGCGCCATTACGATCTTCGTCTTCGTCGCCTTGATGGCAGGAGTGCAGTACTTTTTTTCGGATCAGCTGGTGTTGTCTTCCATGCAGGCCCGTGTTGTAACACCGGCGCAAGAGCCCGAGCTGCACGCGACGCTGGAACGACTGTCTGCGATGGCAGACATGCCAACTCCACGTTTGGCCGTGATGGAGACCGATGTGCCGAATGCGTTTGCTACAGGGCGCAGTCCGAGGCACTCCGCGGTGGCTGTCACTCGGGGCTTGATGCGCCGCCTGAGCTCGGCTGAACTTGAGGCAGTCCTGGCCCACGAGTTGTCTCACATCAAGCATCGCGATGTCGCTGTAATGACTTTCGCTAGTTTTTTTGCCACCGTGGCCTCACTTATTGTGCAGAACATCTATTACATGCGTCGCTTCAGTCGGGTAGGGGGGCGGCGTGATGAGCGCTCGAGTCGGGGTGCAGCGGTGGTGCTTGTATGGCTGGCTGCCCTAGTGGTCTGGGTCATCAGCTACTTTCTTATTCGGGCTCTGTCTCGTTACCGGGAGTTTGCTGCGGATCGCGGGGCCGCTGTCCTCACGGGTTCTCCTGCCAACCTGATGTCAGGGTTATTAGCGATTAGTGGGGCCATGGAGCGTATTCCTACCGAGGACATGCGCCAAATAGGAGGGCTGAACGCCTTTCTTATCGTGCCAGCATTGCGCCGGGAATCCCTCATGGAGCTTTTTTCCACGCATCCGTCATTGCAGCGGCGCTTAGCTCAGTTGCAGCGCATTGAGCAAGAGATGCATCACTAACATCACTCGAGGCAGACACACATTCTCAAGCAGAGGCGTGGAGCTTATGCGGTTTTTCGATTGGTTGTTCGGGCGGACGCGCTTGGCGCGACCGCAGACGGAGCCGCTTTTTCGGCTGATCACTGCGCAGGTGGATCTGCAGGCCACCTTGGGATGGGTCTGTGCTGATAGGGCCGCTCTCTGCCTCAAGCCTATGGCCACAGTGCAGTTCAAAGAGACAGAGAAGGAACTGCATGACCTTCTGCGGCTGGTGGTCGAGGAAAGTAGCACACGGCTGCACGTAGAGCTCGATGCCTACGGCTACTTATGGCTTATCTTTACGGATGAGGATTTCGAGGATCTGGTAGGCGTCATTCATATCGCTGGACAGGAGTTGGGGGAAAAAGGCTACGGTGAGCAGATGCTGGCCGCTGTCTTCCGTTTCTCAGGCCCTGAGGTTCAAGCGCCGCACTATCTGATATACAGCTACAAACGAGGGGCCTTCTATCCCTTTATCCCCTTGCCAGGCAAAAAGCGGGCCCATGCTCAGGAGCTGCGGGCAGGCTCGCTGCTTTCGGAGTTCTTGCCATATGAGGCTGATTACTCTCGCTGGTATCCGCTATGGGATTGCCCTGCATAGACCTTAAGGCCGCCCGGTATGGGCGGCCTCATATGTTCTTAGAACAGGTCTCGGGGATAGTCGGCGAACAGCTCCCGGGCTTCTTCCAGGCTAATATCCGGTGGCGGCAAGATCAGGTCGGATTCACACAGGCTGGTATCAGGGAGTCTGGTGCCCTCTGACCGGACGTGCGACAAGACATCTGCCAGGCTTTTTACGAAGGCTTCCGTGTCGCTTTTGGCGACGGCGTCGAGCACGAGATTATCCATGTCGTCAAGCTTGGTAAGCGCTTCCCCGCGCAGCTCGTACTGCCCCTCGGTCGATATGCGGATGATCACGAGCCTGAGACCTCCTTCTTGAGTCTGGCCAGATCGTCTTCTACGGCTTGACCTGCGGAAATGCGAGCCAACTCCTTGCTCACATCGTCTTGAGAGCCGACCTGAATACTATCGATGAGGCTACCAGTCTCCACGAGCTCGTCGATGGCTGCCGCTCGGGCGCGCATGCGCTCTGTCTTCTCTTGTGCACGCTCTACCGCTAAGCCGACATCAGCGATCTCCTCCGAGAGACCAGTGGCCGCTTCGCCTATCTTCACTTGGGCTTCAGCAGCCGAGTACTGTGCTTTGATAACCTCTTTCTGCGTGCGGAAAGCCTGTACCTTGGCCTGAAGGCGGGCTTCTGTTGCCGCTAGCTTATCCTGCTCTTTTTGCAGTTCCGCGATCTGCTCCTGAAGGCCTTGTAGCTGCTGCAGTGTAAGGGCACGGCGCTCCAAGGCCAAACGGGCTAGGTCTTCACGCTCATGGGTGAGTGCCTCACGGGCCTGCTCTTCTAGCTTGGCAGCAGACTCCTTGAGCTTTGCGTCTTGCAGTTCAAGACGTTTCTTGGATGCCACAACCTCGGTCAGACCGCGCTTGACGTTACGTAGCAGCTCCAGCTGTTTTTCATAGCTGTACTCAAGAGTCTCATGGGGATTTTCAAAACGATCCATGAGCCGACTCATCTTCGCTTTGAAAATTGTAGACATGCGCGAAAAGATACCCATGGTTGGTGCCCCCTTTCCCAAATAGCCGTTGTCGGATCTTATTATAGCACTGGAGCAGGAATATCGGTGCGCTTTTCCGGAAGGACTGTGGCCTTGAGTAGCGTAGAATGGCTAGAGAGGATAATTACGCGGACTGTGGCGTTGCTCAGTCTGGGCATAGGAGGATGGCTGGCTGTGGGAGTGTATTTACCTTCTACCATTAATGAGCGAGCTCTGGAGCAAGCGCGCTGGGACGCTATGGCTGCATTCGCTCCGCAGTGGGTTGTAGTGACGAGTGGCTTTTTGGCGGGTTTCGTCGCCGCTTGGCTGCCTGGGCTCATCACCTTACCGTTGCTTTTTGTGTACCGTTACGCGTTTGGCGTTCAACCCTGGATGACAGGCGAGGAGAAACTGGCTTCTGCGCTGGGTGGCTTGAGCAAGAACGTGGCAGCTTATTCCAGGGTAGCGATCTGGATAGCGATCGCTCTAGGTGTCTATGGGGTGTTGCAGGCCCTCTTGCGGCAGAAGGCAGCGGTCACCAACCGCTACTTCACGATGGAGTTGAGCAAGTACGGCGAGGTCCGGGTGGGGCGCGACGGTCAGTTGACTATTTTGGGTTTTCCTTTCGTGGCTCTGATCGGACTTTGGGTAGCCGATAAGCTGGCAGTGCTTTTTGTCGCCCTGGTGGTCATTGTCTTGTCTGGCCTCTTCTACCATATTCTCTGGACGTGGCTCGACAACAGGTTCCTCTCCGTGTTGCACAGGCTGCGCTACGAAGAGCGGGTGGCTGAAGCCATGCGACTGCTGATTCCTCGGCACTGCGGCTGGGATAGCTGTACCATCCATAACGTAGAGGTCGATCGCGCGGGGAAAAGCATCCGGGTTGAAGGGGCGTTTGAGTCGGATCATGGCGAGCGAGAGGCTCGTGAGGTGGTGGGCCACTTCATGCGTGGTTATCATCCTATCTATCTTGTCAACACAAAAAAGCATAAGTCCTAGGCAGCCGTCGGCGCTTCGGGCTGTGCATAAGCGTTTTGCCAACGCATACTAATAGGGAAGCCGTACCTTTTGCACGGGAACCCCAAGCGGTTCCCGTCTTTGTTCCGGAATTGATGCGTAGCGAGTAAGGCTCCAGCGGTCGAGCTCGTGTACTGTGGGGTGTGGGTGTGGGTGTGGAACGCCAGAAAAAGATTCGCTTAGCAGTTTTGTTTGGGGGACGCTCAGGTGAGCATGAAGTGAGCTTGATGTCGGCCGCTTCACTCATCCAGGCTGCAGATAAGTCTAAGTACGAGATCATTCCTATAGGTATCGATAAGAACGGGCGCTGGCTGATCGGCGGCGAGGCGATGGCTCTTCTCAGCCGAGGTGAGATGACTCTCGATCTGCCACAATCTGCGACGGCCTCTACGAGCGGGGCCATGATGTTGCTGGATCCGATTCAAGACGGAACCCTTCGCCTAGCTGACCAGACCATCGACGTTGTCTTCCCCGCTTTGCATGGTACCTACGGTGAAGACGGAAGTGTCCAAGGGCTCCTTGAGCTGGTCAACGTGCCCTACGTGGGAGCGGGCGTAGCAGGTTCAGCGGTGGGCATGGACAAGGCTCTCATGAAAGCGTTGTTCCGAGATGCGGGGCTGCCAATTCTCGACTTTGTGGTGATGAAGCGTAGAGACTTGGACCACGATCCACAAGCCTGTGTACGCCGAGTGGAGAATCGTCTGGGCTATCCGTGTTTCGTCAAACCCGCGAATCTGGGCTCCAGTGTGGGGATCAGCAAGGTGCATCAGCGTGACGGCCTGATCCTGGCCTTAGAGCTGGCGGCCCGCTATGATGCGAAGATACTCGTGGAAGCAGCCGCCATTGATGCCCGCGAGATCGAAGTGAGCGTGCTAGGCAACGATTCCCCGTCGGCCTCTGTGGTAGGGGAGATCATCCCGTCTCGGGAGTTCTACGATTACGAGGCAAAGTACAAAGATGCCAGATCGCAGCTGATCATCCCAGCTAGGCTTTCGGCAGAATGCACACGTCGTGTGCGTGACATGGCGTTGGCAGCTTTCCAGGCTTGCGATGGGGCGGGCTTGGCCAGAGTCGACTTTTTCGTGCACCGCACGTCAGAAGCGATCTGGCTTAACGAGATTAACACGATGCCGGGCTTCACCAGCATTAGCATGTACGCCAAGTTGTGGGAAGCGACTGGGCTGTCGTACAGCGCGCTTATAGACAGGTTGGTTGAGCTGGCCTTGGAGCGCTTTGCTGAGAAGGCACGCTCACAGACTAGCTATGAGTAGTACGTTGCTGGTGATGCGGTAGGGGGCATGAGCATGGGCACGGAGGCGCGGTTTTGGCGATGGCTGAAACGGCTATGTTTGGCCGGCGCAAGTCTAGCTTGGGTCGTCCTTTTCTACCGCAATTATTGGGATGCAGCCGTTCCGGCCTATGGTGACATTACCATTCACCTGGCTGGGCTTAGGCAACTTTTTTGGCGCTATGTGGGGGCCGGGATCGTGCTAGGGGGCATGTGGTGGCTGGCGATTCGTCAGGCTAGCAGGAGGTTGGCCAGCCCAGAGCAAGAAAGGGTGCGGCAGCGGAGCAACTAGAGGGTGGCAGGAATAGCCGCACCTGCTATAGAATTCCTGTGGTGGCCATTGCTGTTTTCGATGTCTGATGCAAATGGTGAGGAAGAATCCCTGGTAGAAGGGGTATCTTCCTCTTTTCGCCTGTGGGGCCGACATCTGAATCAAAAGAGCCGGGCCTGTCTGGCCTGTCAGTAATGTGGAGGTGACACCTGTGAAGGCTGATGTTCGGATCCGTATGGGCCGTAGGCGGCCTCTCCCGTTGCGTGTTCCTGGGGAGATCTTTGACGTCTACCAACCGCTCATGGGTGCACAAGCAACTCTGCTCTGGCTCAATATGCGTTGGCTGGAGCACGCGCAAATCAGCGGAGAGATCGAGGAGGCGCTGCAGGCCCGTTTGGACTTGCCTTTTGCGCAGCTTGCGGAGCCTTTGGACGAGCTGATGCGCTTTGGCCTCCTGGAGATTGGCACTGGCGGTGAGTACATACTGCATGAACCCCTCTCAGCAGAGGCCTTTGCTGCGCAGTTTGGTGATTCGGTAGTCACGATGGCGAATGCTGAGGTGGCGGCGACCGCCACTCGGGAGGTCGCGATAGACGATCACGTATCCGACCAACCTAAGCGCCTTCCAACGCAGCAGGACAAGGCAGATGCTGAGCAGTCTGATGTGGCCGTGGTCAAAGCCGAGGAGATCAGACCTTGGGAAACAGGGCACGAGAATCTCAGCGCGGATATGGAAGCTGTGATGGATCTCTACCACAGGAAAATTGGAATGGCCGGTCCTACGCAGTTTGACAAGCTTCGTTTCTGGGTTGAAGAGCAAGGGATGGAAGGGGAGGTAGTGGCGGCGGCTATCGAAGAGACCGTGCAATCAGCTCAGACACCGCGCATCAACTACCTCGAAGGCATTTTGCGCAACTGGTCCAATGATGGCATTCGTACTCTCAAGGATCTGGTCAGCAAGAAGGCATCGAAGGTGCTTTCCGGCGCTGGTGCTAGGGGGCTGGGGCAAGGGCAAGGGTCTCAGGGTTCCATGGAGGGGATGGCCAATGCTGACGCCTACCGGCGGGTCGACCCGAAAATGGTAAAAAAATGGAAGGAGCTTTACCCGGATGAGTATGACGGCTGAGTCAGTTCATGGTGGTTTCCTTGCTGCTGATATAGAGGCAGAGCGGCGCGTACTTGGCATTCTCATTAAGTACCCTCAAGCTGTGGACTCAGTAATGGATCGTCTCAGGCCGGAGCATTTCAGCGACCCACTCTATCGGCGTATCTTTGAGACGATTGTAGACATATACAACAGCCGAGGGCGCATATCCTATACACAGGTGTACAACCGCCTGCGAAAGGACTCTTCAGTATCAGCACCCGATCAGGTGCTGATCGGCCTCACAGAGAGTTTCGTCAGTCAGGTGGAGCTGACGCCGTCTATCGAGACACTGGTAGACAAGCACGGGCGGCGGGCGATTCTCGAGGCGCTGCAGCAGATTGAAAACATGATCGTCTCCGGAAAAGAGGAAACGCTGCAGGCTTGCCAGGCCAAGGCTCAAGAGCTGATCTTTGCCGCCACGCACGCCAGCGACGAAAGCGAAGTCAAGAACCTCATGGAGGTTCTCAACAAGTGCTATGCACGCTTGTTAGAGCGAAAAGAGGGAAAGAAGCCCTACGGTTTGGCTGTACGCTTCCCTGAGATCGACATGTTGACTACGGGGTTCAAGAACAAAGACCTGATCATTTTGGCTGCGCGTCCGAGTATGGGAAAGACCTCTTTGGCCCTCAACTTCTCGGTCAATGTCGCCAAACGGGGCATCCCAGTTCTGATCTTCAGCTTAGAGATGGATGACGAGCAGATCGGTGATCGCTTAGTTATGGGCGAGTTATTTCAGTATCGGAACCCTGATGGCACGTATGAGATACCCTGGTCAGCATACGCGACTCGCTTGGATGATGAGCAGTTTGAGAAGGTAGGGGCGGTGTTTAGCGATCTGTATCCGCTGCCGATTTTCATGATAGACAAGCGCGGCCTAATGGTTAGCGAGATGAAGGCCAAGGCTCGAAAAGTAAAAGCAGAGCATCCCGATCTAGGACTAATCATCATAGACTATTTGCAGCTCATCAAACCACACGCGGCGACGAATCGAAACTGGGCGCTCGTTGTCGGAGATATTGTCCGTGAGTTGCGAGATCTGGCTGGTGAGCTAAATGTCCCTCTTATCTTGCTCTCACAACTGAACCGAGCAGTAGAGACGCGCGAGAACAAAAAGCCAGTGATGAGCGACCTGCGGGACAGTGGTAACATTGAAGAATTCGCTGACGTAGTCATGTTTCTCTATCGCGAAGACTACTACTACCCAGAGAAAGCGAGACAGGAAGGCATAGAAGGGCAGGTAGAGGTTATTTTCGCGAAACAGCGTAAGGGTCCCACCGGCAGTGCGTATCTCAAGTTCATCAAAGAGTACACGCGTTTCGTGGAGGAAAGCCCGCGTCACGCATAGGAAAGAAGAGTACAGGCAACAAAAGAAGAGGGATACCATGGCCCTTGATGAATTGTTTGAGGATGCGGAACGTCTCAAGCTCAGATTTGTATCTGGTTTTGACCGCCTCCATCGCCGGGGGCTGCTGAGCGAATCCGAGTTTGAGGAGCTGCTGGAGGTAATCGACCGTCTAAATGAGTTCTCGGAAGAAGAGCTCGCTGAGAAGCTGGAGAGCCTCATTCGGAAGGTCGAGGAACTTGAGCGATCTAAAGGGGACGAGACGGCCGGCTGAGGCCTAAATACTGTCACATCGGCTCTTAACGCTTCGGTTGATGTGAGGAAGGAGTGGGTGGTTGGACATTTCACCCGCCAGACAACTGTCGGAAGCGTCAATTGCGGTTCGTAGGCACCAAAGGTTCGTTGTGCGCGGCACCTTGTTTCTCATGCTAGCAGTCGGCGCGATCTTCGCGTTGCGGGAAGTCGCTCTAAAGAGGGTTAGCATCTACGTGGAGGGCAGCGAACCAGTCGTGGTTACGACGACAGCGTGGCGTGTCGGAGCGGTGCTATCACAGGTAGGGGTGCAGTTGTTTGACGGTGACATCGTCACACCAGCTGTCTCCAATCGTCTGCGGGAAGGTCAGGTCATACAGGTCAAACGGGCCTTCACCGTCAGAATCGCTGCTGATGGTCAGCTACATGAAATTCGCACCACGGAGGTTTCTGTTCAGGCACTGCTCGACATGGTGGGTCTCACTGTTGGAACAGATGACAAGGTCATACCACAGGTGAACGCTCGTCTGAGCGGTGAGGACACGATCCGCGTGATCCGGGTCACCTATGATCACACCACGGAGACACAGGCCATCACTTTCAAGACCGTGCGTAAGTCGGATCCCAGTATGGATCAAGGTACGACGCGTGTGACGAAACAGGGTAAGAATGGTACCTTGGAGAAGACCATCAAACGTACCTACGAAGACGGCAAGCTTGTCAAGCGTAGCGTGGTGGGCGAAAAGGTAACCGTACAGCCTGTTGATGCGATCATTCACGTGGGAACCAGACCTGTTCCCAAGACCATCCGCGCTTCATCGGGCAAGCTGCTCCAGTACACGGATATGAAGGAGCTGTTGGCTACAGCCTATACACCTCTTGATGGTTCAGGGGCAGGTATCACCTATACGGGCATCAAGGCCACCAAGGGAGTAGTAGCGGTAGATCCACGGGTGATTCCCTTGGGCAGCCGACTCTATATACCGGGATATGGGGAGGCATTGGCTGCTGATACTGGCAGTGCCATCAAGGGCCTGCGTATCGATCTGTGCTATGAGAGCCGCCGGGAAGCTCTCCAGTTTGGCAGGCGTGTGGTCAAGGTGTACATTCTCGCGAAGCGGTAGGTGGGAGTCGCAGATGGGCGAGATTCTGGCGACACCAGGGGCCGTACGCAGGCTCATCGAGGCGTACGGCTTTCGTCTTAAAAAGAGCCTGGGCCAGAACTTTTTGGTCGATAGGAATATCCTGGACAAGATCATTCGAGTCGCGGAGCTGCAGCCTAGCGACATTGTGCTTGAGATTGGTCCGGGGGTCGGGGGCCTGACCCAAGCTCTTGCGGAAGCAGGGGCCTTTGTGGTGGCGGTTGAGATCGATAGGAACTTAGTGGCGATACTGGGTGAGGTACTGGCCGACTATCCGCAGATCCGCGTCGTTCACGGTGATGCGCTGCAGCTACCACTTGCGGAGCTGCTCCCCGCAGGTAGGGCGTGCCGTGTCGTGGCCAACTTGCCCTATTACATTACCTCCCCACTGTTGCTGAAGTTATTTGAAGAGCAACTCCCGCTAAGCATGGCGGTGGTGATGGTGCAGCGTGAAGTGGCTCAGCGCATCGTGGCCAAGCCCGGAAGCAAGGAATACGGGGCTCTTAGTGTCGCCATCGCCTATCATGCGGAAGCTGAGATTGTGGCTTCCGTTTCCCGCAGTGTCTTCTTTCCCCCTCCTAACGTTGACTCGAGCGTCCTCCGCTTGCTGCCGCGCCCGTTTCCCTATCCGGCAGCTGATGCGGCCACCTTCTCCACCGTTGTTCGTGCTGCCTTCGGTCAGCGGCGCAAGACCCTGCGCAATGCCTTACGAACGGCGGTCAACCACACCTCCACAGTACTCGAGCGAGCGGCGATTGATGGCAATCGGCGGGGCGAGACCCTCTCACCCGCGGAGTTCGGGCAGCTCTCTTTGGCCTGCGTCGGTTACCTGAAGGCCTAAGCCAGCTCTCGGCAACGCCCACCTGGCCCAAGGGGATGCCGTGATTTCGCGTGTGCAACCAACATTTGCCTTTTGTTGGCAGAAGGTTCGCTTCTGTGCTACAATGGCGTGAGACAGTAAAATCCGAGCAGAAAGGGGTGGTCCGCTTCCACTCCGATACCCGCTCATGAGATGGGTGATCATCATGCGCTTCATCAGTCCAACGCGTGGGCCCATGGATTTTGACGCTATGTTTGCTGACATCGTCAGTTACATCCAGGACATACCAGAGGCCAGCTACAAACTAATCATTGGGACCGACTCACAGATGGCTGAGGAGGTTTGCTTTGTCACCGCCATTGTCGTGCATCGCAAAGGCAAAGGTGGGCGCTATTACTACTCGCGTGAGCGCGAGCGGATAAATCGCTCTTTGCGTCAGCGTATCTTCTACGAGACCTCCCGCTCGCTTCAGCTGGCGAGTCAGCTGGCCGCCCGCTTGGCTGAGAACGGCCATGCCGACTTGGACGTAGAGATCCACTGCGATGTTGGAGTAAACGGTCAAACCAAGGACTTGATTCGCGAGGTCGTGGGGATGGTGGTAGGATCTGGCTTTGACGCCCGCATCAAGCCCGACTCCTACGGGGCCTCCAAGGTTGCTGACAAATACACCAAGTAGATGCCGCCTGGTAGCTGCGGTGTGTAGATCCTGCCTGATGGGTATATTAGTCCCGTTTGGAGTGCGCAGATACATTTTCACCCCGAATGTGTTGACAGTGCTGTGTCAGCGTTGATATAATATTTTCTTTGTTGACGCAGGGCGCCTCCCATGGTATACTCAATCATGTCAACAAGCGCGGGAAGGGTGGTTCAGATGGCGGTAAAGAGAGGCACCCTAGACCTCATCAAGCAGGATCTTGAGGCGAATGTCGGAAAGCGCATTAGGCTGAGGGCCAATCGTGGTCGCCGCAAAGTTATTGAGGCCGAAGGGATTCTGGAGCAAACGTACCCCAGAGTCTTTGTCATTCGGCTTGATGCAAGATCCAGCCCCGTCAAACGGATGTCTTACTCGTATGCTGACGTTCTGACCGAGACGGTAGAGCTGATGATCGACAACAATAGGGTAGGCGTGGCCAACCTGTAACAGGGTTAGCGGCGGCTTGAGTAAGACCGGCTCCTTTATTGGCCGGTCTTTTTTCGTTACCTGGAGGTCTTTGCGAAGGACGTGTGAAAACATGTGAGCAGGAGGCGTTCTCACTACCACAGCATAGTCGGAGAAGGATTTCATGCGAGGAGATGGAGTGTATGATGGTCAGTTGTGCACTTTTGCTCTGTTTGGGGAGTCTTGTGGCCCTCACCCCGATGGCTGGTGCCGAGATGCATGCCATGCCTACGGAGTTCAAGGATGTGGTCACACAGCCTCCGGAAGTATGGCGATCGAAGCAGGCTGCGGATGTCGCCGCCCGCATAGTTCGTCGCATAGAGGCTGGTGAACTGACCCTCAGCCTGCCCCTTGGCCAACTGAGTGTACCTGACGGGATTCTCCCGACACAGATGAGTATCTTAGCCCATGTATATGCCGCTGTGGGCGATGTGAACTTGAAAAAAGCTTTCAACGCAGCCCTTGAGGTGCTAATCGCGGCGCAGTACCCGAGCGGCGGCTGGCCGACCATCTATCCGAAATACGCGAAATGGGACCTGCATGGCGACATGTACGCTGACTCCACGTGGAACGAGATTCCGGCTTTGCTCAAGTCGATTCTTGCTGGCAAACCGCCCTTTGACAGTGATATCGTTTCTGGCCTTGATCGATCGACGTTGGAGGATGTGCTCAGTCGTATTCCACCCAAGGCAAGCATCAAGCGGTTTGTGTATGCGGACTATGCCTCTCGCAGTTTGCTGTGGTGGAAGTCGGAAGAGGCAGCTCGCATTGGTGACAATCTCATTTCCTGGCAGATGCCCCACGGAGGATGGTGGGAAGACATTGCCATGGCTGTTCTGCCCTATTCGCCAGAACAGATGACCCGCAGCCGTTCTTCAGAGGGCGGAATTGAGAGAGCCACTTTCGACGATCATGGCACAATTGACCCGCTGCGGTACCTGGCCAAGCTGTACGATGCCAACAAAGAACCACGCTTCCGGGACGCTTTCTACCGAGGCTTGGATTTCGTGCTGGCGGCTCAGTATGCTTCCGGCGGCTGGCCGCAGAGCCATCCTAATCCACGTGGCTACAGTCGTTACGTGACATTTAATGACAACGCGATGGTGAACATCCTCCTGTTTATTCAGGATACCATCTCAGGGAAGGCGCCCTTTGGCTTTGTCGATCAGGCGCGTCAAGGCCGTCTAACCGAGGCCTTTGATCTGGGGATCGAGCACATCCTCCGGGCTCAGGTCGAGGTCGAGGGTCGCTTGACTGCTTGGGCGCAACAGCACGATCCTTTCACCTACGAGCCAAAGACGGCCCGGGCTTTTGAACCAGTCGCCATTTCCGGTAACGAATCGGTTGGAGTGGTGGAGCTGCTGCGCTCCATCCCAGATCCCTCCACGAAGGTAAAGAGGGCCATTCTCAGTGCCCTCGAGTGGTTTGAGGCCGTTCAGCTTTCAGATGGTCGCTGGGCGCGCTTTTATGAGATTGGCACCAGCCGTCCGATATTTGCCGGACGGGACGGTATCGTTCGTTACGATGTCTCGGAAATCGATAAGGAGCGCCAGATGAATTACGCTTGGTTCGGCACGTGGCCCAAGAGCCTCTTGGAGCGGGCCAATGATGGCGCTTACATCGATTCTCTCTATGAGGATCTGCCAGAGTACCCTGGGCTACGGGTGAAATTCCATTCACTTCGAAACCGGGCCAGGGTGTCAGGCCAGGTGCCAGTAGACATCTCCATTTTGCACCCCTCCAAGGAGAAAGGCGTCAAAGAGGTGGTGGTTGATGTAGACGATAGCGTCGTCTATGCAGGGGAGAGACTGCCGGAGCGCGGAGAGCTCGTGATCAATACCGAGCTGCTCGAGGAGGGCCTGCATACCCTGACGGTGACCACCGTTCATCGTGAACTCGGAACCTACCACCATTCATTGATGGTCAATGTCAACAACATCTGGCGCGTTGTACAGGAGCTGCAGCCGCCATTGCAGTCGTGGCTTGGGGTCTATGACTTCCTTCAGACGACAAGTCGCTCTGAGGGCTGGGGCTATGACACGGAGCAGAAGGAGCGTTTCTTCGGCGACCCGCACCGGCTGGTCCGCACGACAGACACTGAAGAGCACCTTATATGGGAGACGCCTCGCTTGAGATCACTGACGTTGACCGCTTACATACAGGGCGACACGGCGATTGAGGGTGGGCTAGCCCTGGCAGTGTCGGCCAATGGTCATCAATGGCGGGAGCTTGCATACCAGGCGGCCTATGAAGACGCCTCGGACAGCTGGCGACGCGTCACGATTCAGGCTGATTTGGATGAGGCCAGCAGTGGAGACTGGTGTCGTCTGACTCTTACGGAGGGCATTGCCAAAGAAAGGGTGCAGGTTGGTAGGGTGGTCTTGTCGGGATACCACAAAGCGCAGGGTGATTGAGTAACATGAGCAAGAACAGGGCGGTCACAGACCGCCCTGCAGTGTGTCCGTGTGTTCTGCTGAGGGCACTACCTTACTGACCGGCCAACGCTGCCTGCGCACGTGGCTCAATGTAGGCGATGGCGTCGGCTACGCTTTTTTGCCGCGAATAGATCAGATTCCAGGCCTCGGCCTCGAGGTTGAGAATCTGGGTGCCGCCCCTGCCGCTAGTGATGCGCCAGTCCCAGAGCACGTTGACCGCCTCGGTATACACATACGGGTTGGTGCCAGGAGCCCGCTCGCCCCAACGGCGCACGAAGTCGCGTACGGCCTCTCGGATCACTGGTACGCGGTTTTCGGCTCGGGTAAACAGGATGACCCCTTCGGCGTCGTAGGCCAAGAACTTCAGCAACTGTCCTGCCTGGGCGATGTTCTTCGAGGCCGCGGCCATACCGATGGAGTGAAAACCAGCCTGGCTGGCGCGGGCGTCACCTTTGGGTAGAATGCCAATGCTCCACGAGGGAGCATTGCCCTGTTCGGTGGCCTGCACAAGGGTGTTGAGATAGTAGACTTGAATGGGACACATCGCTGCTCTGTTCTGCAGGAAGTTGCCGCCTATGACATTGTGCTCCAGCCACAGACTCGTGGTAAACATGAGCGCTCGAATCACTTCTGGGGTGTTGCCCAGGTAGCGGGTTCGGTCCTGATCCACATCGGTGGCATTCCACATGCCGAGCATGTTAAAGCCGCCATAGGCGCCAAAACCCTGGAGACCATACTCCTCGGGTGTCCCGTCGCCGTCGCGGTCGACGGTTAGCTTCTTGGCCATAGCCACGAACTCGTTCCATCCGAGAGCGTCGCCCATCCAATCTGTGGGCAGGGCATTTACACCGCTTCTGGCAAATAAATCCTTGTTATAGAAGGTGGCGTGAATACTCAGTGCCGTGGGTAGGGAGTAGAGCTTGCCTCGGACGCGCAAGGCCTCCAATACTGCGGGAGGGTAGTTCTTGAGGTTGATCTGACTGGTGGCGACGAATCCCTCCAAGGCGGTGAGTAGGCCACCTTCAGCCAAATCCATGATGCGTGCATTGTCACCGTAGACGAGATCCGGGGCGATTCCGCCAGCTGACATGGTGATCACCTTGTCCAGGAGATCTGGCCAGCTCGCCGCCTGAAGGATCTCTGCTTCTATGCCTGTCCGGGCTGAAAAGGTTTCCAATGACTGACTGAGCTCCGGTCCCCAGGTGGCAAAGGGACCGATTAAGGTAACCTTGCTGCTCGCTGCCCCAAGACTGGTGAACAACCAGACGACGATCAGTGCCAGCCATGCCTTCGCAGATCCTCTGACTCTGTGAAGTTTCATTGGGCGTAGGACTCCTTTCCACTGAGGCTTTCTCGCCAGCATGTCTACATATCTAAACGACATTTCACTACATAGATTACTACCAGACATCGAATGTTCCTTCTGTACCCCAAAGGGGCCGACAATTTATGAAGGTGGATGCAAAGACGGTGTCCCGTCTTCTACGCGCCCTGCAGTCAGCATACTCTGTGGTGACACTGGCACAGATGAGGGGGGGCAGCCCTTGCGATTTTGGCGCGGCATTCGGCCGCATTATCTCAGACTAGAATCGCAGGGCGAGGAGGTACGGTGGCTGCAGCGCCGACTGCTAGAGTTGGGCTACGATCCAGGTCCTGTGGATGGGTATTTCGGATACCAGACGCACTCTGCCGTCATGGATTTTCAGCGTGATTTCGGTTTGAGAGTGGATGCAGTGGCCGGACCCCGGCTGTACGAACTCCTGAATCAGAGCATTGTGCCTCTTCATCAACGGGTGTATGTATTGGCTCCGGGCGAGAGCCTAGCTGATGCTGCCCGTGTCCTGGAGACACCAGTCGAAGCGTTGCGTTATATGAATCGGTTGCCACCTCGCCATCGGGGCTATCCAGGGCAGAGGCTCATCTGCCGTTCTCACTACATCGCAGGCGCGCTGTCACTCCCAGAGAGCGCCTCGCTGTACTCGGGACGCAAGGCCTTGCCGATGCTTTCCGCACTTGCAGTGCCAGTGGGCGTGGTTTCCGGCAAAGAGATCCAGATTCGCCAGCCAGACGAACAGGTGGTGGCACTGGCACGACGAAACGGCCTCGATCTTTGGGGTGTCGTCACACCCGCTGAACACCTTATCGGTGAGACAATGGCGACCGCCAGTCTGGAAGTGCTCACTGCCAAACGCCGCTACTTGCAGCAGGTTACTAAGCGCTTGATCGCCGTGAGTAGGGATATTGGCGCCGGCCTATGGCTGGATCTCGGACCAGTGCGCTGGGGTGACGGTCCGCGCCTGCAGCGTTTCGCTCGCTTGATGAGAGAGAGCAACGCGGCTGGTCGACTCATGATCAGCCTGCCTGTGCCGCGGAGTCGGGCACCCAAGCACTGGTGGCTCACCGATGTCGACTACGCCAGTTTGGCCGAGTTAGCCGACAAGGTGGTGCTTGCAGCACACTATCCAGGCCCTTTGGAGGGCTTCGCAGTTTTCTCAGGCCGTCTGCGAGCGCTATTGCAGGTCGTGCCAGCATGGAAGAGCCTTCTTGGGCTCAGCCTCAGGGCTGAAGAACGAGACTGTCGCGGGCGACTTCTGCGGGAGAGGGGTTACAGGCAAGCGATTACCACGGCGTACCTCGCTGGCGCCAGGCCAGTATGGGATGCGGAGCGATATCTTTCGCGGGCTGCTATCGCGGGTACGGGAAGTGAAAAGGACTCGACCGAGCGGGTTTTCTGGATACCGGGGCGTGACGCGATTGAGCAGCGTATACGCCTGGTGAGCCGGCTTAATCTAGCAGGCTTGATGCTGTGGCCCTTGGGTGAGGAAGACGTACGCATCTGGGATATCCTGCGTAAGCGCATGCAGCCTCAGCGCCAAGCAACTTGAGTTCTTTAGAGCATGATCGATGCGTCTATCGCATATACATCCCTGTGAATTGAACGCGTATGTGGTGGACGCGACGCAGAGCTCAATTGCGGGGAGGGAATTCGACTTGAGGATTGAACGG
Organism: Limnochordia bacterium; assembly: GCA_050951545.1. Classification (GTDB taxonomy): domain Bacteria; phylum Bacillota; class Limnochordia; order DTU080; family DTU080; genus DTU080. The sequence continues at coordinate 104,782 of JBMNJG010000007.1, forward strand.
CAGTCTTTTCGCGTGAGTACGGTGGTAGGGGAGAGCGCGGGACAAAGTGTGGTTGAAGGTAGCGTATCCCTTCCCGTCGGTGCACCGGAGATCGGACGTCTTCTTCGTGTGCGTGCCCATCCAGTGATCATTCAGTATGAAGTGATCGAAGAGCGAGTAACTCTTGAGGGTGTTGTGGATGTAGAGGCTCTTTACGCGAGTTTCACAGAGGTGGATTCTGGCGGGGACGAGGATCTGGGTGCGGATGTGGTTCTCGAAGAACGGTTGGAGATCGGAAGATGGAACAGGGTGATGCCCTTTACATTAGTCCTGGACATCGCCGGGGCAGAGCCCGGATTGCCCGCCAAGGTAGCGGTCTCTGTGGACAGTATCAGATCGGAGGTACAAGACGACAAGAGATCCATTGCTGTTGATGTAGCCTTAGCATTTTCTGGTGCGGTTTATCGCGTCGACGAGTATACCCTTACCACACGTGCTGTAGCCGACTACGACATACACAGCGAGCAGCGACAGGTACGGTTGCCTCTTGCGACGACGACTGTGAAAGGGCAGGCGCGAGTCGAAGGGTTTTTGCCGTTCGGAGGGCGGGTGTTGCCCCATCAGGTTCTGTCGTTGACCATTCGGCCAGCGGGAGAGCCCACAGTGAGGTTCTCTGAAGGGACAGCGGAGGTCAGTTCGGCTCTTGACTGTGCTGTCTTATACACGGCCTCTGAGGTAGGGGCAGCCTACGTGGAATGGCCCGAGGGGCTCACTTTCCTCACGACAGTATCCATTCCTGAGCCTGTAGATGGGGCCATGGTCTCTGTGGCATTCACCACAGCGGATGTCCGTTGGCAGGCGGTTGATACTGACGAGAGACGGGGCCTCGCCGTAGAGGCTACAGCCTTCGCCGATGTCCAGGTGGCGCCGATGCGAGAGACCGCTATCCTCACAGACCTCTCTGCCGAAGAACCGCTGTGCGTGGCTGCTCGCAAGGAGTGGTTGCTTCTGCAGGAGGCAGTGGGTGAGGGCAGACAACACACACTTACGGAGGCCAGTCTGCAACTGCCTGCGGGTGCGTTGCCAGTCGAAAGGGTGCTTTTGAGTGAAGCGACAGCCCGAATCGAGGATATCCACGTTTTGGGCGACAAGGTGGCTGTCGAAGGGATCGCTGGCGTAGATCTGGTTTATGTAGGGCGTAGTGGCGACGCGACCAGCCTTACGACATGTTCGTGGCCTGCTGGGATTCCGTTTGAGCTCGAGGTGCCGATTGCTGGCGCTGAACCCGGCTTGGAGAGAAAAGTGGAGGTGTCCGTCGACAAGGTCAGTGTCGACCTTATCAATCGCGAGACGGTAGCCGTTGAGCTTGCTCTCGTGACCACAGTGGCGCTGAGCAGAAGCATCGAACTCGATCACGTGGTGGAGGCGGTTGAGGTTGGGGCTCCCCATCCTAATCCGCCCACGTATACGTTTCTGGTATTGCAGGCAGGGGATACACTGTGGCAGATCGCGCAGAGGTACCATACCGAGATAGGGGCGATTATCCAGGGCAACAAATGGCTAGAAGACGAGAGTAGTCCGCTCCCTCCAGGCACGAAGCTGTGCATACCGCGGGGGCGGCAGACGGTGGGTTGACCGTGTAGCGAAGCAGGAGGGGGTGCTTACAGGCACCCCCTCCTGGCAGAGTGTCACAGGAACATCACATCAAGGTAGGCAAACATCGAGCCAGGTTCGCTCACCTGACGAGGCGCTACGCACGCCACATGCAGCTGTAGGGGTTCTTTGGGCTGCTTCTCTACCTCAATGACGATGGGGTTCTGCCCCGCTGTCAGATGCACAAAAGCGCCCTGCCCTCTGTGGTAAGCTGGGATACCGCGGCCGGGTTTCCAATTGTCGAAAACCAGCTGGCTATTGAGCCAAGCCTTGACTGGACTGGTGGTCGAGATCATCAGCTTGGCTTCGCGCTCGGAAGGGCAAAGGAGGTCGGTTGTAAGACGATAGAGACCATCGGCTCCGTTGGTAAGAGAGATCTCATTGGTGGCGCAAAGCACTTCCTTAGGCGCAGTGTTGGGGCCCTCCACACGCCAGCGCATGGCTTGGGCGAAGACAAGCTGTCGCCCAAAAGACTGCCACAGGGCGTCATTATGTAGGCGGGTGATCTCCATTTCAACCCGAAAGTCGGGCTGTGGGTCGCCACCAGGGTGTAGGATTACCACAAAATGCTCTCGGGTGCCCGGCTCGAGAGCATACGATTGCGTCTGCCCTCCTGTCCAACCTGGGGGAAGATGAAACTGCAGCGCCCCATACCAACGAATGGACGCGTGGTTGGTGAGTTGTACCTCAAGTTTTTTCTCTTGCCCAGCGAAGACAACGGGACCATCGGTGCCGTAGTCCACGACCACCTCCAGGCTCGGTGAAAAACGGCTCGGTAGGAAGAGGCGGTCTTGGTGTGGTGTCTCGTTCCAGAGAGCCGAGAGTTCAGGAATGGGCTTGCCCTCCCAGAAAGCTGCGACTTCCGCACCTGTTTGGACAGTGCGTTCAGTGAGCTCTGCCACTGTCTTGGGGGCAGGGAAGCCTTTCACAGGCGGACTCACGACGATGGTATCGCCGATGGGGGTGATCCATTCTTGTGGCAACTGGTCGGCACCCATGATAATTCCCAAGATAGCTCCCAAGGTGGCTCCCGTGCAGTCGGTATCGTAACCGCAGTTGACAGCCTTGCAGATGGCATCGCCGAAGTCTGTGCCGTAGAGAAGGCCTAGTATGGTGAAAGCGATGTTCTGCGGGGCATCGGTAAAATTGATGCGGCCATGGGCGGCAATGATCTGATTGCGGGTCTCGATCCAGTCGAGCCCTTCGGCGTGCCAACGCACGGTGTCTTTCACTGCCTTGGCAGTGCGGCAGTCGGGTGGTATGACACTGAGCCCTATTGCCAGCAGCTTCTGGGGATCGGACTCCACGAAGGCAGCGCTCTCTATGGCAGCGAAGAGCATCTCGCCATAGACCCCCTCGCCGCCAGCATGATCGGTGATAGCATCTTGGTAGGCGTAATAGGCAGCAAGCTGTGGGTTGTCCGGAGCAATCATGGCCCAGATCTCAGAGCGGATGGGCGAGCCCATGCAGTGTGTGAATGGGTTGCTGTACCATCCGGAGACAGGCGGTGTCATGCCTCGGCGCATATTGGTCAGGGAGTACCCGTACTCGTCGTAGGGGAAGAAAACGTGGTCTTGCCACTCTTGGGCTATCTCCGCGGCGGTGAGGCGCGGGCCGTATGTTTCGAGGGCGTGCAGCCAGACCAGCTGGAGGTCAAGGTCGTCATTGGGGAGGGGAAGCTCGCCTAGTTTCGGGTAGAAATCGTACGCCATGAGCTCCTTGCGTCCTTCGAGTGGTCCTCCCAGAGTGCCCCCGATGTTCTTGCCCATCCAACCACCGTAGATCTTGTCTCTGTAGTCAGACTCGGAGATATGACCGATCATCATCAGTACCAACCCTCCGCCTAGTTATGTGCAACTTGTACACTAACGTCAATCAAGGGTAGTCTACACTGCTTTGTGTGGCATGTCCACCGTAGCTGCCTTCAGAGTCAAGCGTCTGTGGGCTCTTGGCAAGAAGGAGGGGAGAGGGGGTACAGAGGAACTCATATTGATGATATACTCGGCGTAGTCCTGTGAAGCGACGATGGAGGATTTCCCTTCTTGCGGGGAAACCTTGTCATGGATGGGTCTTGCCTTTGTGGTTGGAAAAGGGGTGTATAGGTGAGTAAGTTCCGAGACATCTTCCGCCCTAGGCAAAAATACGTGAGAGTGAAGCCACAAACCCCGCCGGGCCAGGAGGAAGCCAAAGGTAAGGCGCAGGTGCCTGACGGGCTGTGGAGCAAGTGTCCGCAGTGCAAGGGCTTCATTTACCGTAAGGACTTGGAGCGTAATCTTGGCGTGTGCGAAAAGTGCAGCTTTCATTTTCCGATCGGGGCGAATGAGCGCCTGCACCAATTGATCGATGCGGAGTCCACTCCAGAAGAGCTCTACGACGATCTTGATAGCGCCGATCCGCTTGGCTTTCCTGAGTATGAGAGCAAACGAGTACGCGATGCAGAAAAGACGGGTTTGGATGATGCAGTGGTCATCTACCGGGCAACCATCGGCGGTCATCGCGTGATTCTCGGAATTATGGATTTCGGTTTTATGGGTGGCAGTATGGGGGCGGTGGCAGGCGAGAAGATCACCCGTTCTTTTGAGCAGGCTACAGCCGAAGGCTTGCCAGTAGTGATTATCTCCAGTTCTGGTGGGGCTCGCATGCAAGAGGGTATCGTCTCTCTTATGCAGATGCAGAAGACAGCGGCCGCGGTTGAGATGCATAATCGGGCGGGACTGCTGTTTATCTCGGTACTCACCCATCCGACTACCGCAGGGGTGTACGGTAGCTTCGCCTCACAAGGCGACATCAATCTCGCTGAACCCGGAGCTATTGTCGGCTTTGCGGGGCGGCCAGTCATTGAAGCTGCTATCGGAAAACGGGTGTCTCCGGATCTGCAGAAGGCGGAGACGGTTTTTGCCAACGGGTTTATCGACGCCCTTGTCCCCCGGCAAGAACTCAGGCCCTTTATGATCCGGTTGCTTGATTTTCATGGCGAACCCGCTGTGAGAACAGAGGTAGCTGAGGAGGGGGCGGTGGCACTGTCAGTCACTCCCGATACGCCGAGTGGTCAGAGTAAAGACGAACCTGACAGCCCCACTGATTCAGATCAACTTCCGCGTCGCAGTCCGAAGCGGCGCGAGGCCTGACAAATCGTGCGACAAGACGCACGATCTGTCGGAAGTCCCACGTAAAACGCTTTGCAGAGGGAGTAATAGCACATGTGGCACAGGAACACGATGCGAATTCAAGCTGCCTTGATCGTGGTTGGGCTGGCGTTGTGTGCGGTGGTGGGCTGGGCGGCTGAGGCCATACCGCCACCCTCTTTTGACGTAGATGCACACTCCGCGATCCTTGTGGACGGCACAACTGGCCAGGTGCTGTATGAGAAGGAAAGCGATTTGAAGCTGCCACCTGCCAGCATGGCCAAGATCATGACTATGCTACTCATCATGGAGGAGATTGACGCGGGGCGTCTGAAACTCACCGATGAAGTCAAAGTGAGTGCTCGCGCCGCAGGGATCGGTGGTTCTCAGGTATATCTCAAACAAGGTGAGGTCTTCACAGTTGAGGATCTCATGAAGGCAGTAACGATTCACTCGGCTAACGATGCTTCAGTTGCTCTGGCGGAGCATGTATCAGGGGCGGTTGAAGCGTTTGTCGACGCCATGAACAGGCGCGCCCAAGAGCTCGGCATGGCCGACACGTATTTCGACAACCCCGATGGTCTACCCTCGGAACCGGGTCGGCCTCCCACATTGACGACCGCCCGTGATCTCACAAAGGTATCGAGGGAGCTGCTGAAGCACCCAAAGATACTGGAGTGGAGCACCATCACTTTGACGGAGTTTCGGTCGAAGCCTAAGACCAATCTGTACAATACGAACAAGCTGCTGGGCAAGTACAGTGGGTTGGATGGCCTGAAGACAGGCCATACCGACGAGGCAGGATGGTGTCTCACGGCCACAGCCAAACGGGGCGACGTGCGATTGGTCAGCGTGGTGATGCGCACCGCGAGTGAACAGGAGCGCCAGGCCCAGACAGCCCGGTTGCTCGACCACGGATTTCGTGGCTTTGAGCCGCTGACCGCGGCTACAAAGGGTGAAGACGTGGGCACGCTGAAAGTCGCTAACGGCTGGCCGGGTGCGCTCAAAGTGCAGCCCAAAGAGACGTTTCGCCCACTGGTGCCTCGTGGTCGCACTGAAGACGTGGAACTGACAACTGAGTTTGGTGAGGTTCGGGCACCTCTGTCGGCAGGTCAGACGGTTGGCGCCGTGGTGGCCACCCTCGATGGCCAGGAGCTCGCTCGCATGGATGTAGTTATCTCCAGGGATGTCAAAAGAGCTAACTTCGTGGTCCGCTTCTTCCGTTGGATCGCTAGAGCGGTCCGGGGGCTGTTTAGTCGCTAGAAGATCACGTCCTCGTGCCTGGCAGGAACCCTTAGTTGCTCGGAGAAGACATCAGTTTATGGGAAACCGTGCGCACAATCGCTCGCACTGTTGATGATGCAACGACATGTGAAGCGATGGAGGAGGCGATGAAGACAGTTGGGCGAACCAGATACAGCATGGGCTCCGGCCAAGATCAATCTGGTGCTGGAGGTCGGTGCCCGTCGCTCGGACGGTTATCATGAGCTGGTCACCGTCTTTCAGTCTGTTGCACTTCATGATCGCGTCACGATCTTGGACACCGTTTCCTCCGGTGATCTGGTGGTCCGTGGTCCACAGGCTCACTCAATGGAGCTTGACGACCCTCGGACAAACCTAGCCTGGCGAGCTGCAGAGTTGCTTGCGGATGCTACTGGGCGATCATCGCCTGGTGTGCAGATTCATCTGGAAAAGCATATCCCTGTTGCCGCGGGATTGGGCGGGGGCAGTTCCGATGCGGCGGCGGTTCTGCGATCTTTGGCGAAACGATGGGACATCAGTGATCAGCGGCTGCTCGTACGGCTTGCTGGCGAGTTAGGTTCGGATGTGCCCTTCTTTCTGCGCGGAGGTGCCGCCTTGGGTAGGGGACGTGGTGAGCTGCTCTCGCCGCTGTCGCTCCCCCAAATGTGGGTGGTTCTCGCCAATCCAGGTGTGCCTAGTAGTTCAGCCTCCGTGTATAATCGTTTCGCTAGGCGCGCTAAGCCAAGCGCCGACGTTCTCGGTAGACGCTGCGAACAGATGGTTCAAGTGTTGTGCAGCGAAGGTCCTGCTGCCATGGGGGGTCACCTATGGCATAACGACCTGGCAGAGGCTGCCCTTGACGAGGTGCCCGATATTAGATCCATCCTGAACGCTTTTCGGGATCTGGGTGCCTTAGGTACGCAGATCAGCGGCAGTGGGGCCACGGTCTTTGCCGTAGCTACTGATGCGGCACACGCTGAGAGTATAAGTGATCAGATATCGAAACAAACGGCCTGGACCTGGTGGGGTCCAACGACTACGTCAGAGGGGGAGGCGACTAATGGGCGGTGTTCTAAAGCCGATAAAGCTCGATGATTACAAACCTCTGCGTGAGCTCGTGTTTGAGGCCATTCGAGAAGCGATCATTTCTGGAAGTCTTAAGCCGGGCGAGCGTCTCATGGAGATTCAGATGGCTGACGATCTGGGTGTGAGTCGAACACCAGTACGCGAGGCTCTGCGGAAACTGGAGCTAGAAGGCTTTGTGGTGATGATTCCCCGAAAAGGTGCCTACGTGGCCGATATTTCGCTCAAAGAGATCGTCGATGTCTTTGAGATCCGAGGGGCACTGGAAGGATTAGCCGCTGAGCTAGCTGCTGATCGCGCCAGCGAAGCGAAGATTGAGGGAATGGAACGATGTTTGGTCGAGCTCAGCGAGATGATAGAGGTCAAAGACCTGAAACGGATTGTGGAGATTGACACGCAGTTTCACGAGACCCTCTATGCCTCTAGTCGGAATGAGCGTCTGGGCCAGATACTGTCGCTTTTGCGTGAACAGATCCAGCGCTTTCGCACTCGCACCATGACGCATCCGGCCCGCATGAAGGTAGCGTTGGAGGAGCACCGACGGATTATCGAGGCGGTGGCTGCTCGCGACGGTGTGTCGGCTCGGCGTCTTGCCCAAGAGCACATTGAAAGTGCAGAAAACAGTCTCATGACACTGCTGGCAGTGGACGAGCAGAAGAGGAAGCGGATCAGATAGATGCGAGTCGACGCGATCGTACTGGCTGGTGCAAAAAACGATGGAAGGCTGCGAGATGCGAGCTCAGAGCCGTATGAGGCCTTTATTGAGATTGGCGATAGGGTGATGGTGGACTATGTTGTCTCCGCGCTTCGCAGCTGCAGTTTGATCAACAGGGTCGTTCTGGTTGGCCCCCAAGAACTGCGTCAACACATCGCGACACCGGATGCGGAGTTCACTGTAGGCGGCGGCTCCATGATCGAGAGTATCCGTATGGCTATCGAGTATTTGTCCCCTCAGGAAAAGGTCTTGCTGGTAACCGGTGATATTCCACTGATCACAGAAGAGGCGATCACGGATTTTCTGCAGCGTTGCCAGAGTGTACAGGCAGATATCTACTATCCTGTGGTAAGGCGCGAAGCTAACGAAAGTAAGTATCCTGGGGCGCGGCGCACTTACATGCATCTCACCGAAGGCGTGTTTACAGGCGGCAATATGGTGCTGCTTCAACCAGCTATCGTGGCGCAATGCCATGACCTGATTGACCAGGCGATTCAGATGCGAAAGAAGCCTCGTCAGCTGGCCAAACTGCTGGGGGCGCGTGCCTTCTTCAAGCTTCTGTTTCGACGGCTTTCGGTCAGGGAAATCGAGGAGCGGGTGCAGCACGCGCTCGGCTTTGCCGGAGTTGCTGTCATAAGTCCGTATCCGGAAGTAGGTATCGATGTCGATAAACCCGCTGATCTCGAATTGGCACGCCGGGTACTAGGTTAGCAGAGGATGGGGGTGTCGTGTTGCGCCGTAGCGAACGTCTGGCTGCCATAGCCAAGATCCTGTCTGACCGACCGCATTGTGTACTGCCCTTATCAGATTTCACCGAGCGTTTTGGGGTAGCTAAGTCAAGCATTAGCGAGGATTTGGCCATTGTGCGGGGTGTGTTTCGAGAGATGGGGCTCGGACAGGTAGAGACCTTGGCTGGAGCTGCTGGTGGCGTACGCTATAGGCCGATGGTTAGCGCAAAAAGGATCACTCAGACGGTCCAGCACATATGCCGGGACCTCGCTGATCCGAAACGCATTCTGCCCGGTGGGTTTTTATACATGTCAGATATTACAGCCTCGCCTGTGTCTATGTCCACCGTGGGCGAGATTTTCGCTACTCGCTTTGCTGATGTGGCTCCCGATGTGGTAGCGACTCTAGAGACCCGAGGGATTCCTATTGCACTCATGACCGCAAAGGCTTTTAACACGCCTTTGGTGATCGTTCGCCGCGCCAGCCGGGCTACGGAGGGCACCGTCGTTACGGTCAACTACGTCTCTGGCTCAGCCAAACGCATTGAGACAATGTCTCTTTCTCGTAGAGCCCTGCAGCCCGGTCAGCGAGTGCTTATCATTGATGATTTCATGAAGGCCGGCGGTAGTGCGCGAGGTCTTGTCGATCTGGTAGGTGAGCTAAAGGCTGAGGTAGTCGGTATCGGTGTCTTGGTGGAGACTGATACGCCGAGGCACAAGCTTGTCCGTGAGTACTGCTCACTGATAGTGCTGGAGGAAGTGGATGTGGAGAGGCAGCATGTACGGGTACGGCCCAGCGACTGGGTAGCAGCCCTTTCCTCTAGCTCTGACCTTTGTTAGCGTCGGCATCGATCAGCTCCCATACGCGGGCGGTAAGTTCTTTCTGCTTCATGATCTCGAATATCAGGCCCGCCCACTGCTCTGGTAAACGTAGGTCGAGCGTGCAATCACGGACGCAGCTGAGGTGCCCAATGGTAGCTTCCTGCGTGAGCGGCGTTACTACAAGTCGGGCATCAACCGCCGAAGTCTCCGCTAGGTCAGCCTCCTCCAAGACATCGCTAAGCCCCTGTACTAAGCGCAGGTAGGCAGGTAGCGACTCAGGCACTTTGGTAGGGTTCACTACCACACCCAGACTCAAGGCCAGGGGGATCGGTGCTGTGACCTCTTCTACCACGATACCCGCGAACTGCGCCTGTCCGGCATGCCACGCGAAGGACAGGCTGCACTGAACTGCTTGAGCCTGGGTTCCGTCCTGGGTTATCCACTCGCTAGGCACGCAGAAGAAAGTGTACTCCCTCACCATGGTATTGAGATCCACTTTGTCGTCTGTGTGAATTACAGACAGGCCTGCCCGTTCTAGATATTCGCTGAGGCGTTCGGTTACGGCAAAGAAAGTGGGCAAGCGCTCCACGCCTGTGACGGTTTCGATCATGGATTGCGGATGAATGGGTACGAGATCTGGTGTTTGGTCGCTACCGTCGCCTTCTCGCAAGGCGAGGGCGGGAAAGATAGCCTCGCAGTGAGCGCACTGCAGGGCTCGGGCCGATCCCATGGGGGGAGCGTCGGGGATGCGGGCAGTATTCGTATCACCGCATATCGGGCAGCGCACTCGGCCCGCGGCCAGAGCTATCAGCGCCTCTGGATGTACCGGGTAGCCGCTAAAGACGAGGTACTGCTCGTGGCATTGTCCACAGAGCCATTGCTCGAAAGGCGGATCTTCGCCTACGCGCTCGCCACCTCGTGCCTGACAGAAAGGACAGCGCATGGATCGGCCTCCTTGGTGGTCTTCTAACGTAGTAGGCTTCGGCTGGGTCATGAGCCATTCCTGCAGCTGGCAACGGAAGTTGCCTATACAGAAGCAGGGAAATGCCTGGTGGAGCATAACATGGCCTTTGAGGTGAGATGCCCTAGCCCTCTATAGAGGCGGGGCAACATGAGAAAACTCTCAGGAGGGCGGTTTTTTCCTGTGGATAGGCAAGCGATTGAGCTCAACCGACTCGATATTCGACCGTTCACAGCCTTCGATCCAGACGGCCTACTATTAGTGGTAGGTCCGAGTGTTGACGAAGCCAATGTAATGACCATAGGCTGGGGCACTTTTGGCATCATGTGGGGCAAACCGGTGGCTATGGTTATGGTGCGTCCGACACGCTACACATGGGATTTCATTAGCAAAGCCACCGACTTCACGGTAAACTGGCTGAGCGATGATCAGCGGGAAGTGCTGCAGCTGTGTGGCAACGTATCTGGCAGAGATACCGATAAATTCGCTGCAGCGGGGCTGCGTCCGGTGAAAGCCTCTTCGGTGGTTTCACCTGTGCTCCAGGAGAGTATTCTTTCGCTGGAGTGTCGTATGCTTTACAAGGATGATCTGCATCCGGAGCGGTTCGTAGTTCCCTCTTTGCAGGGCCATTATGGCAGGCGCGATTACCACGGGCTGTTCTATGGTGAGGTGGTCGTGGCCACAGGTACCAGCGAGTTCGTGCGCGGCAAGTAGGCGATGCTGCATGTGGGTGAGCGAACGACCTTGCGCGTTTTCTCGCCCTGGCATACGCACACGAACCGCGGGAAGGAGGGGTAGTCTTGGATACTTTGCAGGCGCTTCGAACTCGAAGAAGCGTGCGTCACTATCAAGATAAGCCGGTGCCCAAGGAACTCCTTGCTGAGATCGTGGATTGTGCGCGTCTGGCAGCCACCGCCAGAAACACACAGCCATGGGAGTTCGTGGTTGTTACTGAAAAGGCCGACCTGCAGCGGCTGGCGGCCATGGTCGACTATGGCAGACATATCGCGCCCGCGGGCGCGTGTGTAGCTGTCTTCTGCCGTGACACGACGTACTATGTGGAAGACGGGTCTGCAGCTACACAAAACTTGCTAGTTGCTGCTCATGCATTGGGTCTGGGAACTTGCTGGATTGCAGGCGACAAGAAAGACTATGCGCAGCCCGTGACGAAATACCTCGACGTGCCAGATGGCTACAAGCTGGTAGCCTTGGTGTCCGTGGGCTATGCAGCTGAGACTCCGTCGAGATCCAAGCGGGCTTTGGATGATGTCCTTCATTGGGAGCGCTTTGGTCGTCACTCGTAGCAGGGGCTGCCGAATCGAGTCAGCGCCCTAAGGCTTGATGGGGGGCGCTCGTGTCGATGACGCGATGCAGAAGGTCTACAGAGAAGACTTGAACAGCGGGAGAGGCGCCTGGCGAGGGCGCCTCTTGTCTTGTGCGGGTCACGGACGGAGTTTACGTATATCACTCGAGTACTGTATGTAGACTATTGAAGAAGGCCAGAGAGCTAACAGGCCTGTTGGGGGTGAGGGTGTGCAAAGCAGCGATGCACATGAGACGGTTGTCGCTTTCCTTCCCATTCCAGCTACGGACGCACGGGGCCTAGGGTTGCTTTCTGACCTGCGGGGCTTGGTGGCCATGGCCCGGCGATGTCATCCCGAGCTTACCCACTGTAATGTGGTCGACGTGGGGATCAAGCACGAAGGCGATCGTCTTCGGGCCACGTTAAGGTTCGCCAGTCCCCGCCTATGATCTACTCCCTTTCTTCTTCTCAGCAGCCTCTATGGTGTGTTTGAGAAGCGTGGCGATCGTCACCGGACCCACTCCGCCTGGCACGGGCGTAATAGCACTGCTCATTGGTAGACTGGCCTCAAAGTCGACATCGCCCACGTTGCCCTCGTTATAGCCAGCATCTAGTACCACGACACCAGGCTTGAGCCATGAGCTTTGTACGAAACGTGGCTTTCCTACAGCTGCTACCAAGATATCGGCTTGCCGCACAAGGTCTGACAACCCTTGGGTTCGAGAGTGGCAGATGGTGACAGTGGCGTTTCGATTCAGAAGCATGAGCGCAACGGGTTTGCCCAAGATGGGGCTGCGGCCGATTACCACTGCATGCTTCCCTTCAATAGGTAGCTCGTAGTAGTCGATGATCGAAACGATAGCCTCAGGAGTGCATGAGCGGTAGCTGGGCAAGTCGAATGCCGCTCGTCCAAACCCTAGAGTGGTTACGCCATCGACATCCTTGCCTATGTCAATCGCGTCGAACGCGGCTCTCTCGTCGATATGTGCGGGCACTGGGTGCTGCAAGAGGATGCCATCAACGGCGTTGTCTGCATTCAGCTCTTGTATGGTCGTGATCAGAGTTTCGGTTGTCGTCTCCTCGGGCAGGTGAATGCTGCGGGAATCAATGCCTAGGCGTCTGCAGGTGTTGCCTTTCATGCGTACATAAGTGACTGAGGCCGGATCGTCGCCTACCAGAATGGTGGCTAGGCATGGTACGATACCGCTGTTCCTAAGGGCTTGTGCTCGCTTGGCTATATCGGCGCGTATCTCTTCAGCAACTCGTTTGCCATCCAGAAGCTTGTCTTTTGGCTGCATGGTTTTTCGCCTCCCTTGAGAATCGTGTTACGCTGTGCGGGTGTGTCTGGGACTTCCGACTTACTGCGTTTGGATTACGTTACCATGATACCACATCAGGGGCCTAGCCCGTGATAGCCTCGCGATCAGCGCTTGACTGCATGGTGGGGCTGCTGTAATTTGGGGTCAGAGTCATGTGAAAAATATGGGCTACGCGCTGACTCGTCTAGCTTTAGGGGGGGACTGGCTGTGACAGGCAGACAGCTTAGGGAGCCAGAGCGATGCATCCCTGTAGTCGGTGAGTACGACGTCGTCGTGGCGGGAGGAGGCATTGCAGGTGTGGCGGCAGCAATAGCTGCGGCCAGAGAGGGTGCTACCACCTGCCTCGTGGAAAAAGAGAACGCTGTGGGCGGGCTAGCTACACTGGGTCTGGTGGAGGTCTACCTTCCCTTGTGTGACGGGCGGGGCAGGCAGGTGATCGGTGGCCTAGCCGAGGATCTCTTGCTCAATTCGGTCAAGTATGGTCCCGGACAAGTGCCTGAGTGTTGGGCCAATGAGAATGGTGATATCCAAGAACGCAGCAAGCAACGCTATCGGCTGATCTTCAACCCCGCCTCTTTCGTCATCTCGCTCGAGGAGCAGCTCCTGCAGGCCGGAGTCCAGGTGATGTATGACACGCGGGTCTGCAATGTCTTGATCAAAGAGGGGTACATAGAGGCGCTTATTGTCGAGAACAAGAGCGGGCGCTTGGCACTGCGCGCAACGAACGTGGTGGATGCTTCTGGAGATGCGGATGTCTGTTCCTTGGCTGGCGAGAGCACCGTCTCACTGGACACGAACCGCAGAGCAGGGTGGTTCATTGCGAATGTGGGGGGACGTACCGAGTCGCAGCATCTAAGCGATCCGTTGTACAAAGACCCACCACCCGGGGCGAAGACCTACTCGGGAGATTGCTGGGAAGATGTTACGGAGATGAGCATTGTCGGCCGTAGGATGATCTTGAAGCGCATCGATCATCTTCGACAGCAAGAGGGCTATGACAAGGTCTATCCGTTGGTGATACCAACCATTCCTCTGTTCAGGATGACCCGGCGTCTCGAAGGAGCCTTTGAGCTTGACGAAGCTGACGATAAGCGCTTCTTTCCCGATGCTATTGGCATGACCGGTGACTGGCGCAAACCAGGGCCGATCTTCTACATCCCCTATCGCTGCCTGCTGGCGGTGCAGACCAAGAACCTGATTGCTGCGGGTCGTTGTATCTCGGTGACCACCTCAGCGTGGGATATTACCCGAGCTATCCCGACTTGTGCAGTGACGGGCGAGGCGGCCGGAATGGCAGCGGCCATGAGTGCTCGAACCAGACAGGAGCTTTCGCGGTTAGATCCAAATGATCTGCAGAGTCAGCTGAAAGAACATGGAGTGATCATCGACAAACCAGACGGGCGAATCTGATCTCAATGAGTAGCCCGGATCCATCGCTTATCCTCAATATGGTGATGTCGGGTGGTCTCTTGGCGTTGGGCTTGTACCACTTAGGGCTCTCTACGCTGCGCCAGAGAGGCTTGTTTCCGCTGCATCTTTCGGCGTTTTGCTTGATAGCGTCAGTACGCACGCTCTGCACAGAGCCCACTCTCATCACGGACCTGTTGCCTGGTCTGAGCGAAGAGATGCTGGTCAGACAATACTATGTGGCGACGTTCATGCTTTTGCCCGTGCTCGTGCTAGTCTTGCGTTCTCTGTACAGCAGGCATCTCTCAGACTGGTTGCGCTATGGAAGCCTGGTGCTAGGTATCATCTTCAGCACAGGTGCGATGCTCGTACCCTCAGAAACCCTGACAGATCTGGGGTGGCTTTTCCAGGTTGTTCTCGTAGCGTCTTGCGTCCATCTGCTGATCACCCTACAGGCAGCAGCGCGCTGGTCACAGGAGGGGACACGCCCCCTGCAGATCATGCTGTGTGTGGCGTTGCTTGCCTCTTTCAAGGATGCGTTGGGGCACGTGTTTCTGGCGATAGATCTGTCTTCCATAGCGCTCGTTATGCTGGCTTTCACTCTGTCTTATGTGCTTTTTGACAGGGTCGCTGCCAGCCTTGAACGCATGGAGGGTCTCTCGGAGAAGCTGACGGAGCTGGACAAGGAGAGGGACCACCTTCTGTCTGACGCAGCCGGCGAGCTTCGCGTTCCACTTAGCGACATTATCGCCATCGCCGACTCGATGCTCTCCGGAGTCAACGGCCCGCTTACCGAGAGGCAGGAGACTGACCTTGATGCCGTGGTATCTAGCGGGCACCGACTCACAGGCCTTGTGGACGATCTGGTGGACTTGACGCAGTTGGAGAACGAGGCTGTCATGCTTCAGGTAAGGGAAGTGGATGTGGGCCAGATGATCAAGATGGTCCTCACGCTGAACGAGCCCGTAGCCCGCCAGAAGAACGTTCAATTGGTGGATGAACTACCGCCGCAGCTTCCTCTTACTTTGGCAGATGAGGATCGCTTGCAGGAAGTGATCGCCATTCTAACTGAGAACGCTATCGAGTCTAGCGAAGACGGGCAGGTGCGCGTGGGCGCAGGGGTGTTGGGTGAGACGCTGAGGATCGGCATCACCTACGCCTCTTCGCTTGAGGGTGCCCAGCCGCAAGCCTTGGAGTCTCACGTAGCCCAGCGCTTGCTGAGGCTACACGGTAGCGAGCTGCTGAGCCAGAGGCTGCATACAGGGGAGTTGCAGGTCACCTTCGCCCTTCCCATCAGCAGTTCGTTTTCCGTCTTCCCTACACCAGTGGAGTCGGCTCTTTCGTCTACCTCCACCGCAACCCGAATTCTTGTGGCGGAAGACGAGCCAGTCAGCTTGCAGGCCTTGGCCAACTATCTCCTTCTAGATGGTCATTCCGTGGTGACAGCGCGCGATGGCGAAGAGGCGTTGAGGTTGCTCAACGAGATGGAGTCTTTCGATCTGGCTCTCTTGGACGTGATGATGCCCAAACTATCCGGCTTTGATCTCTGTCAGCGGATACGAGCGGATAAGCGCTGGGCGAGTCTGCCTATCGTCATGATCATCTCTCGCAATAGGCCGCAGGACATCTCAGCCTCGTTAGCAGTCGGGGCTAACGATTACCTCGCGGCCCCTTTCACCAGGGGTGAGTTGATCACCCGTGTCAACACTCTGCTCAATCTGCAGAAGACAGCACGCGAAGCGATGTCCAGCGGGTACCTGGCCAGCCATGATCCGTTGACTGGTGTAGCGAATCGCCGCTCGTTTGAAGGGGAGTTGGAGAAAGAGCTGCTGCGGGCCTCCGAATCTGGTGCTACGGGGGCCCTGTTCTTCATCGACATGGACAGCTTGAAGCATGTCAATGACACCTTGGGGCATAGGGCGGGGGACCGGGCGATCGGAAACCTAGTGCAGGCGATGCATAGGAGCTTTCGTACCACCGACACGATGGCGCGCATCGGAGGCGACGAGTTCGCTGTGCTGTTACCTGACGTCCGCGAAACGGACGCGGAAAGGGCGGCGCAGCGTCTCTTGTCAGCCGTACAAGAGAGCCCTCTGCAAGAAGAGGGCCGTTCCGTGTACCTGTATGTCAGCATTGGCATCGCTCTCTACCCTGAGCAAGGCACGACAGCTGATGAGCTGCTAGCTGTCGCTGACCGGGCCATGTACAGGGCCAAAGCAGAGGGAGGCGGCCGCTACCACCTCAGGTAATCGCCGCCTCCTGTCACGGAACTGCTACTGGGCTTTCCGGAACCGCTGGCGTATGGCCTTGATGACCTCGCCAATCACCAGTGGGGACAGCGAAAGCATAAGCACCAGATCCCATTCGTTGTTCGTCAACGGTACGGTGTTGAAAATGGGTTGCAGCGGAGGCAGCAAGACCACAGCCAACTGGAGCGTCACGGACAAAGCCAAGGCACCGACTAAGGGACGGTTGGAGAAAAGGCCTAGTTTGAACACCGACTTTGTGCGGCTACGGGCATTGAGGGCATGCGCCATCTGAGAGAGGCTTAGCGTAAGGAAAGCAAGAGTTCGAGCTTCTTCGATTGGGGCCCCTCGCTGTAACGTATACCAGAAGGCAAACATGGTGAGGCCACCCAAAAGCACTCCCTGCCAGAGGATGGTCCATCCCAGGCCATTCGCTAGCACTCCCTCATTATCGCGGCGGGGCCGTTGGTTCATGACGTCTTTCTCACCAGGCTCAACGCCCAAGGCAAGGGCGGGGGCACCGTCGGTGACAAGGTTCATCCACAGTATCTGAATGGCGGTGAGTGGCCTGCCCCAGCCGAAGACAATGGCGAAGAAAATCGCCGCGATTTCACCAGCGTTGCAGGAGAGCAGATAGTGGATGACTTTCTGGATGTTGGCGAACACCGTGCGTCCTGTGGCCATCGCCGCGATGATCGTAGCGAAGTTGTCGTCGGTAAGTACCATGTCTGCAGCTTCCTTAGCTACATCCGTGCCCGTGATACCCATGGCTACGCCGATGTCGGCGCGCTTGAGGGCAGGAGCGTCGTTGACACCGTCCCCGGTCATGGCTACCACGTGACCATGCCGTTTATACGCATTAACGATGCGTAGCTTATGCTCGGGTGAGACCCGGGCATACACTGTGACTCGCTCAGCGACATTCTGGAGCTGGTCGTCGCTCATGGCTTCAAGTTCGCTTCCTGTGAGAACTTGATCTTGTGGATGCCATATGCCCACTTCCCGGGCGATGGCTACTGCCGTATCCTTGTGGTCGCCTGTGATCATTACTGGTCGGGCGCCTGCGGTGAAGCACTGGCGGACGGCTTCTTTCACCTCTTCTCGAGGCGGGTCCTGCATAGCCACCAGACCAATGAAGGTCAGATTGCGCTCTACACTGAGCGAGTCCATCTGCTCGGGTAGGCTTGACCAGGCGCGAAAAGCGACGGCAAGCACCCGCAGACCTTCCTGGGCAAATGAGGCATTGACATCCAGCAGTTGCTGGCGTGTCTCGTCGCTGAGGGCGGTCACCTTGCCATTGTGGAGTATGGCATCGCAGCGGCCAATCAGCACATCTGGGGCACCCTTAGTAAAGGTCACGTACCCATCAGACATGGGTAGGAGACCATCGTCTTGCCAGTGGTGAAGGGTGGTCATCATTTTGCGCCTGGAGTCAAACGGCACCTCATCGAGGCGAGGAGAGGCCGTTGTCAGACGGTCCAGATCAAGGTCCATGCGCATAGCTGCGATAAGCAAGGCACCTTCTGTAGGATCTCCGATGATCCGGGTCTGTTCACTATCAGTCGTCTCAAGGTGGGCATCGTTGGCCAAGGAGGCGCCCGCCAGAAGGGCTGCGGTACCGGAGGGGGCGTTTGGAAAGTGATCGTCAGACAGCCGAAGGTGTTGGTTATCCACATAGCCAGCGACGACGGTCATCTCGTTCCTGGTCAGTGTGCCAGTCTTGTCCGAGCAGATGACAGTGGCCGCACCCAGCGTTTCTACCGCCGGGAGTCGACGGATGATCGCTCGCTGACGGCTCATCTGCTGCATGCCTAGGGCGAGGACGATGGTGACAATGGCTGCTAGTCCTTCAGGTACGGCGGCGACTGCGAGACTGATAGAGGTCATCAGCATCTCGAGTGCGCTTTCGCCACGAAGGATCCCAGCAGCGAAGACGACAATCACCAGGGCGATGGCCACCAGACCGAGCGTCTTCCCGAGCTGGTCTAGGCGCTTCTGCAGAGGCGTGGTCTCTTGCGGGGCCTCCTGGATGAGTTGGGCCACCCGACCGATCTCCGTCTGCATGCCAGAGCGTATCACGATCCCGTGTCCGCGGCCATAGGTGACCACTGTACTCATAAAGGCGAGGTTGCGTTGTTCACCTAGCGGAATGCTTGCTGGGGGGTTACCGTTTAGCGCGGAGGGCAAAGCGGCCTGAGTGCTTTTCTCGACTGGCACCGATTCACCCGTGAGGGCCGACTCATCGATTCTGAGAGCCGCCGTTTCGGTAAGGCGCAAGTCTGCAGGAATGAAATCGCCAGCCTCCAAGACGACCACATCGCCGGGAACCAGTTCGCTGCTGGGAATGCGGGTCGTCGCGCCGTCTCGCAAGACCTTGGCCAGAGGCTGACTTAGTTCCTTGAGTGCACGCATGGCGCTCTCCGCTCGATGCTCATGGAGTACACCCAAGGCGGCATTGAGCAAAACGATCAGCAGGATGACTACTGCATCCTTCCATTCGCCTAGCGCACCCGAGATGGTTGCCGCGGCAATAAGCATCAGCACAAGCGTTTCTTGCAGTTGTGATACGAACATCGACCAGATGCTATGAGGCGGAGCTTCGGTGAGTTCGTTCGGGCCATAGACCTCGAAACGTTTAGCAGCCTCCTGTGACGATAGACCGCTGTCGTGATCCGTTTTCAAGACAGTGGCTGTGTCGCTTACACTCATGCTGTGCCACATCTGCTGTTCGACCCTTCGTCTCCGATGATTCCATCCTGCACCCCCGAGAGATATGTTGCCCTGTTATGCAGATAAGGGTGGCGTGCATAAAAAAAGACCCTTGCAGAACAGAGCGTTCTGCAAAGGTCTTGCTTACGAGGTGTACCTCGACCCTCGAGCGGGGCAGGCGTAAACCTGACCGTGCTGACGCCCGTGGGATGTGGGAAAGCTACTCCCCTTTGCGGTCTCACCATAGCATGTCACGATTGGGCAAGTCAAGTACTCAGGGCCGACGGCTCTTCCGAGTGAGAAGAGCCGTCGCTTACCGTTGTTTAGCTGCAGGCGATTGGCAGGAATGCGCCGCCCTGGCGTATCGATTCTTCTGCGGTCAAGCAGGCCCTTGCTACCGCGAAGACATCGTCAGTAGAGATGAAGGGCTCTTCGCCATTCTCAATGTCGGTGATCATGTCAGCGACAAAAGAGGCGTGCTTGGGAGTATCCAGAGTTGGCTCGAACGTTCCTTTCTTGTTGCTAACGACGAGTACGTGATTCGCTGCGTAGGCCCGGAGGTGGGCAGATCCCTCAGTGCCCATTATTATGACTCGCGTATCGCCCCAAGAGGCGGCGACACGCGGAGTCAGCCAGTCTGCCGTGATGGTGGCACCAGTTCCGTCGCTTAACTGAAACGATGCTTGCGCATGATCGTTGAGGCGGGGCTCTCGGTACTTCTTACAGGCCGCGATGGCATGTACCCCCACATACTCCGCCCCAGTGAGCCAGCGGACCTGATCGACACCGTGGCAGGCCAAGTCATGAAACGTGCCCGCATAGGCGTGGGTGTCGTAGTACCAGCTACGAGCTGGCAGTCGTAGCTGGTGCGGGTGCGTAGAGACGATACTCACAATCTCGCCCAGATCTCCGGCTACGACGCTCTCGCGTAACGCCATAAAGGACGGATGGCTGCGACTGGTAAACCACATGGAGACCCGGATGCCGGAAGCATCGACGGCCTGACGCATGCGCTTCCAGTCACTGAGACCAGTGCACAGGGGTTTGTCCAAGAGCACGTGGGCTCCCGCAGCTGCGGCTGCCTCGACTAGCTCTGTCTTCTCGGGATGGGTACATCCTTCTAGGATCAGCTCGGGCCGTGCCTTGTCGAGCATGTCCGCCAAGGTTGGGAACCGGGGAATATCCATCGTCCTGCAGATGCCTTCATATAGCGTGTCTTCGGGTTCCACAATGCCCACGATCTCCGCGTTTTTTGCGGCCAATGCGGAGCTGATCATGCCCCGAACGTGGCCGTAGTGTACACCCATGATTCCGATGCGCATCAATGTCACCTCACTGGATAGCTCTAACTGTCAGGGTACGACATGCTCTCTGGAAAATCCGCGGAGTCTGCCGTGGCGAAAACCTTGGCATCCCCTGCGTAGCGATAGGCCTGTTGCATCCATTCTAGCCAACTTGAGGGCAGCTCTTTGGCACCGCCAATAGTCAGAGGGACTGGTGCCATTAGAGTTGCGGCCATGCGCAGATCTCCTGCCTTGCGGATTCCCGGCACAAATAGGTGGCTGGTAAAGCTCTCATCACTGCCATTCATTTGGCTCAGATCGGCGCACAAAGTCAAGACGTTCGGATGTGCTGCACTATGGCCTACTGTGCGCAGAAGAGCGACAGCACACATAGAAAGGGGACCGCCACTGCCCAAGCCCACAACCTTGATCTTGTTAACCCCGGGTAGCGCATGAGCCCAGCGAATGGCGGTTGCCACATCCTGGGCGCGCAAGGCGGCGTCTGTATAGTGATAGGACGTGAAATGGGGACGATTATGTGGTCGTCCGGTGAACCCGCTCGGGGACTGATACTCGCCTGTGAGAAACAGGTCCAGACCGAGAACACGAGTGCCCGCTCTGTAACTCCCGCTCTAGGTGTGCGAGCCAGGGAGAAGCGAGTAGCGCTTGCTTGCCGTCTCCGTGCACGACGACCGTCACTTGGTCGCCGCAGCCTTGATCGGATCTGAAGAGGGTAGCAGGTATGGCCAGCCCAGCCTCCCGTCCCAGCCACAGTAGCTCGGCCTCTGCCTCCACCGCTGCGAGTGCTAGTAGCTGCTTTTGACGCGAGACGGCTTCTACTGGTTTTTGGGGCACTGCGGGAAACAGTCGCTGCCAGTAGGGGGCGTAGACACTGCGGGCGTGATCTAGCTCGGCCTTGCTGGTAGGGGCATGGGCCTGCAAGACTTGCTCAGCGCGCTCTTTCAGGTAGTTGAACACGCCAGTCTGGTCAAGTCCCTGTGGGCGCTGATCCACTGAGGCGAAGACACGCAAATCATCGTCAGGTGGCGGTTGTACGTCGCCTTCATTTTCGAAGGTGGCGGAGTCGTCTTCGGTAGGGGGCAGCCAGTGCAAGAACCAATCGTAGACGAACCTCCGCGAGGTCTTGTTGTAGTTATGTTCAGCGTTGACCTGGCAGTAGGCGATGTGGTCACCTGCCTCGAGCAGCTCGTAGATGGCACGAATGGCAGGATATTCGAGCTGTGGCGTATTGACCGTCCAGTCACCTGTGGCAGAGACCATGAGCATCGGCCGCGGTGCCATCAGGGCGGCGTACTCGACGCTTTGGGTACCTATGCGTAGACCAGGAGCGTTCTCGCAGACACAACCGCCCTGGTAGCACGAGGAGATCATATTGACGGGTGCAGAGACCCGAATTCTATCGTCCACTGCCGTAAGTAGGAAGGTCTGCGTGCCGCCTCCCGATGCACCGGTACAGCCAATACGTTCCGGATCCACATCGGGGAGCGATGCCAGGAAGTCGACAGCCCTGATGCTGTTCCACAGCTGTAAGCCCAGAATGCTAATGCCCCACAGGGCGTTAGACCAGTCTGCGTGGCGATGTGCGACTTGCCAGCTGTCCTCGTAGCCTACCATGTCGTAAGCGAAGGCGACATAACCCAGGCGGGCGAAGGTGATGCAGCGGGCTGGAATGGATCCTCGCTCGTGGTGGTGCAGTCGGCCTCTTTTCCAGTGACCATGAGGGTTGAGAATGGCTGCTCTGCGCGAACTGGAGGCTGCCAGAGGTCGGTACAGGTTTCCCGTAACGAAGAAGCCCGGAAAGCTCTCAAAGCAGACTTTCTCAACGCTGTAGCCGTCATGGATGGAACGGCCTGTAACACGGGCTCTGAGTGGTTCCTTTTCCGGCACGGGCCAGAGTCCCGCGGCAACAAGCAACTGGTGGCGCAGGGCTGCGGCTCGTGTGAGCCAGCTTTCTTTGTCTGTGAAGTGGGGGGGAGGGCAAGGCGTTTTATTGTGCCTGATCTCAAACAGCCGCCGGTCGGGCGGGAGCCCTTCCATGTGGGGAACGGCCTTTATGTGCATGATGCGAGACACCTTCTTTATGATCTTCGTTCCTTTCTCAGTTTAGTCGGCGGCGCTTCTGTTCCTCCTTTTGTTGCGGGGGTATCTTGCTTGGTGGCCCGAGTCTGGATGAGGTCAGGCCGCGAAACACAGCTGCGGAGTATGGGAACAGAAAAGGGAGCGGCCGCGTTTAGCGGACACTCCCTTTTTGTGGAATTGAATCAGTGTCTGAACCAAGATCACTCAGCGAAGATAGGTACCAACTGAGTGTGAATCTGTTCTAGAGCAGTCTCAAGAGCCAGCCTACCCGCCCATACCTCGTTGAGCTTGGGGTTGACCACCGTGTTGACTTGTGCCTGCTGTGGGATAACGTAGTTTATTTGTGTTTCGGGCTGAGCTGCTACCTCAAAGAAGGCCATCACGTTGCTAGGAGCATGCTTGTTGAGGATGCCATAGCGACCCTGAATGCTCATCAATGAGGGAGCACGGCCTGTCATCTCGACAAAGCGTAGTGCAGACTCCGTATCCAGAGAAATGAACTGCAGCCACTTCCACGCTTCCTCTTGGTGTGGGGTTTCCGCGACGATCTGGAAGGCACCTATGGCGATCTCCGAACCATTGTGGACGGGACCGCGCACCTGTGGAGCGATGTTCCAGCGGAAGGGGACATTAGCCATGTAGGCACCGATAACCCCTGGTCCATCCACGAGGTCGATGGCAGTCTTGCCCTTCCAGAAGTACGTGTCAGCGACATTGGGTGTACCAGGCGGCGCCGTGATGCGATCAGCGAACGCTCTACGGGGGAAATCGAGGCCGCGCGCGACTTCGGGGGTGTTCCACAGACTCTTGGTTGGGGCGACGACCCGATCATACAGCTTGCCTCCTGCCTGATGCACCCAGATATACCAGCGGGCACCCATGCGGTCGATACCCCAGATCTCGGGTATGCCGTCACCGTCGGCATCCTTCGTCAGTTTGCGCCCCATGGACAGAGCCTGCTCCCAGGTCCAATCTTTGCCCAGCTGTATGGGGGTGAGCAGGCCTGCTTGGTCAAACAGGTCTTCGTTGAACCAGCTGGCCACAGGGTAGATATCAGCTGGGAGGGCCCATACGGCTCCATTGGGTGCTGTGAGTGTTTCCGCAACGGGCCGTCCTACAAGGCGGGCCAGGTTAATGCCGCTGCGGCTCAAGAAAGGACGCAGGTCAGTGAATGCTCCGCTCACAATCTGTGTAGCCCCTAATGCGGGATGGAAGTCCGTAATGTTTGGAGCTGCTCCGCCCGCTTGCATGACGGTAAACTTGGTGACATACGCGGTGTCGCCAGGCCCTCCGCCCTGCAGTACCTCCACCTCGACACCCGGGTTGCGCGCACCAAAGGCTACTGCCCGATCAAGCAAATACTGGTACCAGGCATCACCATGAGAGTAGTAGTTGAAGTGGGTGAGCTTCACTTTTGCTGCTCCCCCTGCGGTGCTGGCCACAATCAAGATGAGCCCTGCGAGCGCCAGAATCAGCATTCTTCTTCTCATCATTGTCCCTCCAGTCTGTTGACCGAGTTGCTCACTCTGCAAATTCGCCATCCTAATGGGTGTTCCTCTAATATATGTGAAACGTGTGCCAAGCATGTTTGTGGTGTGTTCGTCAGACAATGCCCGTGGACAGCAGACTTGACGCGTGCTACCATTCACATATGCGAGGGGGCCTTTCCGAAATGACCGAGCTAGGTGATGGAGCGTCACTCGCTCTGAAAAGTGACTTTGACTCAGTGCAGAAACGCTGGCTGGCGTTCTGGCAACACGAGATAATCGACCGGCCCTGTTGTCTCGTGCGGGCACCCAAGGCGGAAGCTATCCGTAGGCAGCCTCCACCATATTTGGCGGGAGCAAAGGGCGATTTGCGCTCAGTGGCGCTCCAGGTAGTCGCATGGGCCGAGAGTATCTACTGGGGTGGTGAGGCTGTTCCGTATTATTCGCCGAGCTTTGGCCCGGATATGATGGCGGCCTTTCTAGGAGCACCGCTTGTCTTCCCCGAAGAGAAGGTAGGGACGAACTGGGCCCAAGCCTGCATCGATGACTGGGAGAAGGCTCTGCCTTTGAGGCTAGATCCAGACAACTACTGGTGGAGGCGTATGCAGGAGTTCTGCCGTATCCTCGGGGAGGAATGCCAGGGCAAGCTGATCGTGGCTCATCTTGATCTACATAGTAACATGGATACGCTGTTGGCTATGCGTGGTGCCGAGGGTTTGTGCCTGGACCTTATAGACGTACCCGAGTTGATTGACCAGGCCATGGTCCAGGTGCGGGCACTGTACGCACCACTATATGAATGTCTCTATGAGTGGGCGGGCATGGCTAGTAGCGGTACATGTGGTTGGGTGCCAGCCTACCACCCCACGCGGACCAACACCATCCAATGTGATTTTGCGGCTCTCATTGGGTCGGAGCATTTTCGTCGTTGGGCTCTGCCAGCCCTTGTCGAAGAGGCTAGCTTCTTAGGTGAGTGCGTGTATCATTTGGACGGGCCTGATTGTCTGGTTCACTTGGATGATCTATGTGCTATAGAGGGGATAAAATGCATCCAGTGGGTACAGGGTGCGGGGCGGAAGCCTTTTGTCGAGTGGATGGATCTACTCAAGTACATCCAATCGCGTGGTGTAAGTGTGTGGGTACCGTGCAACATCAATGACATCAAACTGTATCACGCAGAGTTGAGGCCAGACCTGGTCTGCTACGATTGCTGGGCGCCCGATGAGGCCAGTGGTAAGGGGATCTTGGCTTGGCTGCAAGAGAACACCTGAGACTAAGGAAGTACTGCTACGTACCGCAACATCATCCAGTAGTGGCTGAAGCTTCCAGCCATAACGAACAGGTGCCAGAGTTCGTGGAAGCCGAAGCGTCCGGGCTTGAGTTTAGGCCATTTGAGAGCGTAGAAAACTGCACCTACGGTATAGAAAAGCCCGCCCACGAGTAACCACATGAAACCGCGTATAGACATGGTGTGCAGCAAAGGTCGCAAGGCGACAACAATCAGCCAGCCCATGAGGCCGTAAATCGCGGTGTAGAGCCAGCGTGGCACGGGCAAGCTGCAGGCATTGACGCTTATCCCGGCAATGGCGGAGACCCAGATCAGGGCCAGGAGGCTCCAACCCCATGCTCCTCGCAATGGAATGAGACAAAGCGGCGTGTAGCTACCGGCGATTAAGAGATAGATCATCATGTGGTCCACGTGTCGAAGGATTTTGGTGGCGCGTTCAGACACCGACAGCAGGTGATACAAAGAACTTGCCGCATACAAGAGAATCAGGCTACTACCGAAAATCGAAAAGGAGACAACATGCCACGGCGTTCCCCGCGAAATCGCTACGTAGATCAGAACACATAGACCTGCTAAGGATAAGATGAACCCAGCAAGATGCGTAAAACCACTCACTGGCTCTTTTGGTTGGAGTCTAGCCATAGCTCTGACCTCCCGATACGAAGTACTTGTAGCATATCACTTTCGTAGCTTCTGTGGTCTTTCTCAGTTGGGGAAGGCTCCTGTTTTTCACCCAGGGAAGGAAACCTAAGCTTGACGGTGAAGACTCGAGACGCGAGCCAGCTGTGTGACGCAGGATTTCACGAGGAGGGCGATTATGGCCAGAATCCCTATCGGACTCGAGTTATACTCAGTTCGTCATGAACTGGACAAAGATGTGTACGGGACGCTGAAGGCAGTAGCAGACATGGGGTATGAAGGGGTCGAATTCGCTGGTGCACCTAAGCATAGTGCGCGGGTATTGCGCGCCATCCTGGATGAGGTGGGGCTCGTCTGCTGTGGGTGGCATATCCCATACAACCTCGTACAAGCTGATCGGTTAGAGGAAACCATTGCCTTTCAGAAGACTGTTGGCAATCGGCGTCTTATCATACCGGGTGTTCAGGCGCGTTCACGACAAGACTGGCGGGATTTCGCCGTCTTCCTTAACGATCTGACCGAAAAGCTGGCACCACACGACATGAAGACGGGTTATCACAACCACGTCCAGGAGTTTGTAGAGGTTGACGGTGAGCAGCCTTGGGACACTTTGTTCGGCAATACGGGCAGACGTGTGATCATGCAGCTCGACATAGGAAATGCTTACGCTGGCGGTGCTGATTGCGTTGACATCTTGAAGCGCTACCCGGGTCGGGCTGGCACGGTGCATTTGAAGTCGTACTCCATCGAGGAGGGGAAGAAAGATCGGAAGCTTGGCTACCGACCTCTTCTTGGAGACGACGGTCTACCTTGGGAGCCGATCTTTGAGCTCTGTGAGAGTATTGGTGATACCGATTGGTACATTGTCGAGTACGAGAGCGATGCCTATCCGCCCATGGAGGCTGTCGAGCGATTTCTCAAGAAAATCAAGGCGATGGGCAGGTAGCTTGTCGCACCTGGGTGTCTGATCAGGCGTCCTGTTGTGTGATGCGTACTTGACGTACCGCTAGCTCTGAGACATTGAGATGGTTGAGCAACTGGCGGAGGTAACTCTCCGCCTGTGCCGACTCAGCTGAAATGGTGATCTCCAAGACGCCAGTCTCGGTATCAAGCGTGTGTCGCAGTATTCTACATGCTCGGCGCACATTGGGATCGCTTCGGAGAGTGAGCATCAGCATCTCCACACGCTCCAAATCAGACACACGGCCAACACGGCGGATGATGGGGGCATAGAACGCTTGCCATAGTGCGTGGAGCAAGAGTCCGGGGGCTGGAGCAAGCATTAACCAGTACATCAGGCGGCCAGCCCCTGAGCAGACCAGAGCCCACCAAAGCAAGAGCGTTCCGGCACTGAGCGCGACCAGATCATCAAGACCTAGGCGAAGCGTGCCGCTCTGTGGCCAGGCGACATGCCAGTAGTGGCCGTTACGTACCGACCAGCGACGAGCCAAAGCCGACATGAGACCTGTAGTGGCTGTGACAAGCAGCCAGAACCGACTGGTCGGGCTAACCATCAGGGGGAGTAGGAGGCGGCCAAAGCTCGCTCCCCGCGCACCCGACAAGAGCCCGACGAGCATGTTGAGGAGCAGCAGCGGTAGGGGCAGCAACCACACCATGACGCCAGCGCCTACACCAGCTAGCACAACTGTGGTGAGAGGAGCAAAACCCATCTTCGCCTCTTCGTCCTGGCGTTTGGCTATCAGCTCCTTGGTAGGGGGCAACGCTAGAGGTGAAAGACTCGGTGATGCCATGGTCACTGACCTCCCCAGAGAATGATGTGATGCCGTGCGGGCATGTCGGCGGCCTACTCCTCTGATTTCGGCAGCTAGGTGTTGGGCGACGTTCTCCTGGTAGCAGGGTATTCGGTTGACTTAGCGCACCCCCTGCAAGTACGAAAAAAAGGGTCTGGAGGGTCACAATGGGTAAACGTACCGATGTTCGTCCGGTGGCGGCGTCGCTTTATTTTTTACCTCTTGAGGTACGCGTGCCACTGAAGTTTGGTCCGGAGGTTCTCACTTACGTGACGGTAGCTCGGGTAAGAATGGTAGTAGCTGATGCCAGTGGCCGGACTGCAGAAGGGTGGGGTGAGACACCGCTATCTGTGCAGTGGGTGTGGCCGGGCCAGCTAACTTATGAGATGCGTCACGAGGCACTTAAGAGCTTCTGTACCACCTTGACTGACGCCTGGGCCAATTTTGATCGTTTCGGGCATCCTATCGAAGTGGGTCATGCCTTTACGGAGGAACTGCTGCCGCGTCTGCTTGAGCAGGCCAACAGCGGGCGAGATTCGGCCGAAACAATGCCATGGTTGGCTGCTTTGGTCTGCTGCTCACCCTTTGATATCGCTCTTCATGATGCCTACGGAGTGCTGCATAGCCGGCCCGTTTACGAAACGTACGGTCCAGAGTTTATGAATGAGGATTTGGCGGCCTTTCTTACACCTGCCACTGGCACGGATATCAGCTTCGCGGGCAAGTATCCCGAGCACTTCCTTGTTTCTCCTCGTCCGCGTCGACTGCCAGCCTGGCACTTGGTTGGCGGTGTGGATCCCTTGTATGAGGGAGATCTAAAGGGTAATGAGCCGGATGATGGGTACCCGGTTCTCCTCAGTGACTGGATAACCCGCGACGGCTTGAAATGCTTGAAGGTCAAGCTGCGCGGCAATGACGCTGCCTGGGACTACCAGAGGTTAGTCAATGTGGGGCAGCTGGCCATCGATCACGATGTTCCCTGGTTGACTACTGACTTCAACTGCACTGTGATGGATCCAGTGTATGTCAATGAGATTCTGGATCGTTTGCTGGTGGAGCACCCCCGCATCTACGGGATGATCCTGTACGTTGAGCAGCCTTTCCCCTATGAGTTGGAAAGTCATCGTATTCCGGTACACAGTGTCTCTGCCCGCAAGCCCCTTTTCATGGATGAGAGCGCCCATGACTGGAAGCTGGTCAAGCTCGGCCGCGAGTTGGGCTGGACGGGCGTTGCTCTCAAGACCTGTAAGACTCAGACCGGGGCATTGCTCAGCCTTTGCTGGGCGAAGGCTCACGGCATGACTCTCATGGTACAGGACCTTACCAATCCGATGCTGGCGCAGATACCCCACGTGCTTCTTGCTGCCTATGCGGGGACTATCATGGGCGTAGAGACTAATGCCATGCAGTTCTACCCCGATGCGTCATTGCCTGAGGAGAAGGTTCATCCTGGTCTGTATCGGCGACGTGATGGCGAGGTCGATCTCTCGAGTATCCAGGGGCCTGGTTTTGGCTATCGCCTGAATGAGATCGAGCGCGAGTTGCCAGCACCAGTGGCCGGCTGCTAAGTAAGGTTGCTGCAAGGAACTCTACGGGGCCCCAAGACCCCTGCCGCTACAGCTTCGCGCCAGAGACGGCTGTAGATGCCGCCTCTGGCGAGCAAACTGGCGTGAGTACCCTCTCGGCTGCCATTGGGTTCTCTCCACTTTCGGCGAGTTCCTGCGGCCTCAAAGATCTCTGTGCTGCAGGTTACGCGTGGCCAACTGGAGCAGCAGTAGGTAGAGCGTCGCAGTGATCATGAGCGTGAGCATAACGGGGCGCCACGTCGACACAGCCGACCATGCAGCTAGAGTGTGTAGCCAGCCCTGCTGCTGAGTGGATTGACCTGCGTCTCGGACTAGTCCGCTGTTTTGCAGTACCTGCCACCCCAATGCCAAGCCAATAGGCACCAATGAAAAATACATTAGGTACAGTCGTATGGAGCGGTACCCATGGCGGAAGAACACCGCAAGCAGAAAGCCCGAAAGAAGCAAGCCAGAGCTGGCAGCCGCTACGACCCCGGGTACCAGCGCCTGCCATGTCTGACTGCTGTTGGTCAGCAGAAGAACTGGTAGGAGGCCGGAGGCGGTGAAGAGGAAAGCGAACGACAGTGTGCTTAGAAACTTGCCAGCCGTGATGTCTCGCGCAGAGAGCGGCAGGCTACGCAAGTAGATGAGCCCTCCTTGGTCTTCCTCATACGCTGTACCCAGGGTGGTCACCATAATGAGGCCTCCCAGGACTCCGCCGATGCTGCCGATGCCGCCTTCGCCGCCCATGGCGAGGTTGAGGCTGAAGATCACCAGAATGGCGCATCCCACCAAAAGCCGTGATCGCTGTTGGACTAGGTCCTTATAGACAAGCATGGCCACTGCCTGCATCGTGGATTTCCTCCTTACTTACAAGTTCGCCAAGAATCTCATCTAAATCCAGCGGCCGCTGGTGTAGTGGCTTGTGACCCTTTTGTTGCATGAAGGCTAGGGCCCTGGCTGCTTCAGTGACCGCCACACGTACCACCCCGTTGGCTACTACTTTGGCCGAGAACAGCCCCGGGAGCCCCTCCGCATCGGGGGCATCGATCATCAACTCATACCACTGGTCGCGCAGCGTCTCTCGCGCTTCCTTCAGAGCGACTTGACCATCGATCACAAAGACGATGTAGTCTGCGATGCGCTCAACATCTTCGGTGATGTGCGTCGAGAAGAGAACGGTTCGCTTTTCGTCTTGCACAACGGCGCCAATCTGATCCAGTATCTCTCGTCGGATGAGGGGGTCAAGCCCAGAGGTGGGTTCGTCAAGGATAAGCAGCTGCGGATTGTGCGCCAATGCCAGTGCCAACTGCAGCTTGACCCGAGTGCCCTTGGAGAGAGTCTTGCTTGGCGCGCGGGCATCGATCTTGAAACTCCGTAACAGTTGGCCGTAGCGCTCGTCGGACCAAGTGGTGAAATGAGCTCGTGCAAAGCGACCAAACCACTGGGCGTTCATGTTCTGGTAGAGAAAGGGTTCTTCCGGTACGAAGCCGATACCTTGCTTGATGGACTTCTCGTGCATACGTGGATCCAATCCAAAGACCGTGATGGAACCTGTTGCGGGTTGCACCAGGCCCATAAGCATCTTAAGCAGGGTTGTTTTGCCGGCACCATTGGGCCCCAGTATTCCGTATACGTAGCCAGGCTCGAGTTCCAGGCTCACCGGGCCAAAGCGGAACGACGGATAATCTTTGGTGAGCTTTTGTACATCTATCACATGCTGGTATTCAGCAGTCATGATCCCTCACCACGCATCCTTTCTTGGTCTTTTGGTTACGGTTTTGTCGGATGACCGGTTTGGCTCTTCGGCCAGCATCTGCACCAGGAGTAGCTTGACTTGATCCGGAGGAAGACCCAGATTCTCAGCCTCTGCAAGTACATTCTCAAGCAGGGCGCGCACATGCTGCTGACGGGCGTCGTGGCGCTGAGCTTGTGTCTGTTTTGCCACAAAACTTCCCATGCCCGGGCGCGTGAAGATCAGACCTGCGCGCTCCAACTCGGCGTACGCCCGTCGTATAGTGATCACACTGACCGAAAGCTGCTGTGCCAACCCTCGCACGGATGGTAGTGGTGTTTCAGGCGACAGCTTTCCACTCAGAATGAGATTCTGTATCTGGTCTACGATCTGCTGGTAAAATGGCGCCGAACCTTGAGCCTGTAACGAGATTGGAAGCAGATTGGCACCCCCTTGCTATCCTGTGTATATACGGTAGACACAGCATACACAGTATAGCCGTGGGTTCGCCCCATGTCAATACGTTAGGTCATCACTTGGCCGCCTATGACGATGGGTTACTACACGCGAGGGCCAATTGCGAAAGGTTAGCCGAATGCGGCGTGCTCGGCACCAAGGGGCTGGTATGCCCTAGCGCAGCGCGTTATAGCGGTTGACGCCGCAACAGCCGAAATGATATACTGCGTTATGCCTTCATGCATTCATGCACTGGGGAGTGGTGAAACGGCATCACGGCAGACTTTGGATCTGCTTTTCCAGGTTCGAGTCCTGGCTCCCCAGCCACTCTGGCCATCGCAAGACGACGATGGCTTTTTTTGCTCCCGGAGGCGAGCTACCCCAGGGAACGAGTTCCGCTGGTCCGTCATATCATGCGGGGATAGACGGTCCTGGATTTCGTGGGCAGTAAGCGCCTGTCAGGGAGTGGACGCTCATGTGGTCATTGGCAATGCTTACGCTGGCTCTTAGCATGGATGGTCTGCTGGCTGGTATCTCTTATGGTATGCGTGCTATCGCCATACCGTCTCGTTCGCTTGGCATCGTGGCGGTTTGCACATTCGTGGGCATCGGCCTATCGATGGCCTTAGGCCATCTGATGGGAGACCTAGTGCAACCAGCGCTTGCCCGGGGACTTGGGGGCTTTCTGCTCATCGGCTTGGGTCTGTGTCAGTTGACACAGGGTTGGGTTGAGTGTCGGCGACATGCGTTATGTCAACAGGGACGCAGTTCAGCGGTTCTCGCGCGCTTGCGTTTGCGTTCGCTCGGGATTGCCATCCAGGTACTGCAGGAACCAGTGTGCGCGGATCGCGACTGTTCTGGTAGTATTGAGGCGGGCGAGGCTGTGGTGTTGGGGGTGGCCTTGGGGCTGGATACTCTCGCAGCTGGGATGGCGGCCAGCCTTGTGGGCTTAGGATGGCTCTTGGTGGTTATGGTGCCTGTAGGACTCGTGATTCTGATCGAGTTGGGGCTGATCGTCGGCCGTACGCGACGCACCTCATTGTTGGCCGACCGAGGGTTCATGGTCCCGGCAGCCCTGTTGATCTTGATGGGTCTACTCCAGCTGGTATAGTATGATAAAAGGATTCGAGAAACTCGGGAGCAACTACGGCTAGAGGGCGGACAGCTCTGTTGGACAGGCTCACGGAAAGCGGCGATTCCGCCCCTTTGCGTGATCTGTGATTGGGGGATGCTGATGATGAGGGTGGCTGGGGTGATCTTGGCGGCGGGACTGGGGACCCGCATGAAATCGAATACGGCAAAAGTTCTGCACCGTGTCTGCGGCCGGCCCATGATAAGCTATGTCGTGGACGCCTTGCGCGGCATTGAGGCCGAGCGTGTTATCGCGGTAGTGGGTCACCAACGTGGGAGAGTGCAGGAGGTGCTAGGTCCTTCGCTGGAGTATGTTGTACAGGAGCAGCAATTGGGCACAGGGCACGCGGTGATGCAGGCCGATGCGCCACTTCATGACTACCCAGGTGCCGTTGTGGTGGCGAATGGCGATGTGCCGCTGCTACGAGCAGAGACACTTGCTCGTCTTGTGGAATACCATACAACCCACGAGATGGCGGCGACGGTTTTGACAGCGATCGTTCCTGATCCTACGGGTTACGGGCGGGTTTTGCGCGATGATCGTGGAGACGTCCTTCGCATTGTGGAACACAAGGACGCGAGCTCTGAAGAGCGCGCAGTGCAAGAGATCAACACGGGGATGTATGCTTTCCACGGCCCCTTGCTCTTCCCGTCTTTGGCCCGTCTGAGCAGTGCCAACGCTCAAGGAGAGCTGTACCTCACTGATATCGTGGAGATCCTTCGGGATAGAGGTCACAGGGTCGGAGCCATAGCGGTCGATGATCCTCGCGAAGGCCTGGGCGTCAACGATCGCCTGCAACTGGCAGAGGCAGACGTGATCATGCGCCAGAGAGTGCTGCGCGAGCTAATGCTGGCAGGCGTGACTATCATCGATCCCACTACCACCTATATTGAGCCCACGGTAAGAATAGGCAGAGATTCGGTGGTTCATCCCTTTTCCTATCTCGCAGGGGATACCGAAATTGGCGAGAAATGTTGCATTGGCCCCTATTGCCACATTCGAGAGGCGCGTGTGGGCGACGGGGTGCGTCTCGGCACTGCCGCTGTGTTGGAGGGTTGTAGAGTAGGCAGTGACGCGATCGTAGGTTCCTCCGTCCGTCTGGGACCGGGAGCCAGCATCGTTTCCGGGATGCAGTGCCACAGTTGCGACAATGGAGAGGGATAGGTCAAAATGAACATGAAGAAGGTCAAATTGTTTACGGGGACGGCGAATCCGGCACTGGCCTATAAGATCAGCGAGGGTCTGGGTATTCCTATGGGGAGGGCGGTCATAAACCGTTTTCGTGATGGGGAGATCGACCTGCGTATTGAAGAGACTGTACGTGGTTGCGAAGTGTTCGTAGTGCAGCCCACTTGTAGTCCCGCTGATGCAAATCTTATGGAGCTTTTGGTCATGATCGATGCTTTGCGTCGGGCATCAGCGAAACACATCGCTGCGGTTATTCCTTATTATGGCTATGCGAGACAGGATCGCAAAGCCAAGCCGCGTGATCCCATCTGCGCTAAGCTCGTAGCCAATCTGCTGACGGCAGCGGGGGCCGACCGCGTGCTGACGATGGATCTACATGCTGGTCAGATCCAGGGCTTTTTCGATATCCCGGTAGACAATCTGCGTGGGATGCCTATTCTCGCTCGTTACTTCCAAGATAAACAGCTGGACAACGTCGTCGTCGTGTCGCCAGACGTGGGGGGCGTCAGTCGGGCGCGTCAGCTGTCGGAACGTCTTGGAGCAACTCTGGCGATTATCGACAAGAGGAGACCTGCGGCGAACGTCTCGGAGGTCATGCATGTCATTGGGGATGTGCGCGGGTGTACATGCATCGTGGTGGATGATATTATTGACACTGGTGGTACCATTGTGAATGGCGTCGAAGCACTGGTTCAGGCTGGGGCTCGCGAGGTGTATGCTTGTTGTGTACACCCCGTGTTCTCACACCCCGCCAATGAACGGCTGGAGAGTTCTATGCTTTCAGAAGTGGTGGTCACTGACAGCATTCCACTTCCACCCGAAAAACGAACGCCTAAGATAAGGGTGTTATCAGTGGCTGGGTTGTTTGCAGAAGCTATTCGTCGTATTGTAGATGAGGTCTCTGTCAGTGTACTTTTTGACTGAGGCTGTGTCATTGGCTAAACGTACAACGAGGAGATGGTGGTAGATGGCATCGCTTGCCATTCAGGCGGTAACGCGCCAGGCGACTGGCAAAGGGGCGGCACGCAGGGCGCGTGCTGCTGGCAAGGCCCCCGCTGTCATGTATGGTGTGGGGATTGACTCTCGGCTGCTGGAGCTCGATGCGCGCGAGCTCGAGCGGTTGGTTGAACAAGGAGCCCACGGCCGACTTATCACGCTCAGTCTGGACGGCGAGACACGGGCCGTCATCCTGAAAGACGTGCAGCGTCATCCGGTGAAAGGTACCGTCTTGCACGTCGATTTCCACGCTGTGGCTCTAGACGAGGTCCTTCAGACCTCGGTTGTGGTGATCATCACAGGTGATGCCGAGCGTGAAGATGACGGTGGCGTGCTTGTCCATGGCACTCGTGAACTCATTGTAGAGTGCCTGCCCACAGACATCCCTGAACACTTTGAGGCTGATGTCTCAGGGCTAGAGATCGGCGGAACTGTTCGGGCTGAAGATGTGGTAATGCCTCCTGGCGTCTCGTTGGTTTCTGATCCGGATACGGTTATCGCTTCGGTTGTTATTCCGAGATCGGTAATCGAAGAAGACGAAGAAGACGAAGAGGAGCAGGCAGAACCTGAACTCATCGGCGAATCCGATGATGACGAAGAGAAGACAGATAGCGACGACGAATAGCCAGGACCTAGCGCAGTTCTGGCAGAGTGCGGAGGCTAGTGAGTGTGAAACTCGTGGTGGGTCTGGGTAACCCCGGAACGCAGTACGCGAACACAAGGCATAACGTCGGCTACCAGGTCGTGGATCTGTTGGCTCACCGGCTCAATGTGTCGGTTGCCAAGAAAGAGGCGAAGAGCCTAACCGGGGAGGCTCCATGGGCTGGCACGACGTTGCTTCTGGCCAAACCACAGACATTCATGAATGCCAGTGGCGAGGCGGTGCGGGCTCTGGTGGATTACTATCGCATCGCCTTGCACGACCTACTGATTATTTATGACGATCTGGATCTACCTCCCGGCAGAATCCGAATGCGAACCAAGGGCAGTCCTGGCGGGCATAATGGCATCCGTTCTATCATAGACTACATGCACACCGACCTCTTTCCGCGTCTCAAGATAGGAATAGGAGCGGTGCCAGTAGGCACATCTGGCCGCGACTATGTGCTATCATGCTTTAGCCCGGAAGAGGTATCTCTTATAGAAGATGCGTGCTCTGCAGCAGCAGAAGCGGCTCTGCTATGGGTGGATTTTGGTGTGGAAAAGGCCATGAGTGTTGCTAATGCGCCAGTCCCCACAGAGTAGGGGGTCTCACCTGGGTCTGTGGAACCATGCAGTAGGGATGATGCTCACACAGGGCGGGAGTTGAGGTTGACCCTTGCGTGGGGCGTGGCATATAATAAACTCAAGTGTTAGAGTGTCCTTAAAGACAATTCTGCCAAGGCAGGTGCCCGCGAGGTTTGTAGCAAGCCTTGCTGGGCACTCTCCGTGCTTCTCCACAGCAGCTCTCACTGAGCCTGATGCCTAGGCATCGGTATTTGGATAACACGCGATGTTTTTCAGGAGGCGTACTGCTTGGCGATTGACGCACTGTTGGGAGTCGTTTCCCAGTCAGCAGAGTTTGCTCAGATACGTGATGGCCTTGCTCGAGCAAGAAGCGAGCAGCTTGTCTCGGGTCTGTCCGGTAGTCAGAAGAGTCTATATGTGGCGGCATTGTTTCGATCTATCAGTCTTCGACGCGGTATGCCGCTGCTGGTGGTTACGCACAGCAGCTGGGAGGCAGACCGTCTGCGTACGGACTTGCTCAGTCTGCTTCCGCCTGATCAAGTGCAGCTGTTTCCAGCTCTTGAGACACTTCCGCATGAGGAGGTGTCGCGTTCGGTTGAACTGACGCGTGAACGGCTCACGGTCTTAGACAGTATCACCACGGGCAAGTCCGTGTTGGTGGTTGCTTCCGTACAGGCTCTCAGTGAACGCATTCTCCCTTCTTCGCAGTTGTTTGGGCGCGCTGTGGAGATCGACATGGACAGCCGTGTCGATCTGGCCGATTTCGGCGGCAGACTGGTTCAGCTGGGCTATGAGAGAGTGGATCGGGTTGATGCCCCTGGTCATTTCAGTATTCGCGGTGGTATCATTGACGTCTTCCCGTTTAGCTTGCCTCAACCCGTGCGGTTGGAGCTGTTCGACGACGAAGTGGATAGCATCCGTTTCTTCAGTCTCGCCAACCAACGCTCCACTGAGAAGATAGCTAAGGTGCGCATTCCGCCAGCGCGGGAGTTTCTGTACCCGGAGAGCGATAGAATGGCGGCTCTGGAGAGTATCGAGGCGACTGCTGTGACACAAGTAGCTAAGCTACGCCGTTTGGGGCATGTCACAGCAGCGGAGTCTCTGTGTAAGCGGGTCGACACCCATTTGGAGAAGCTATCGGAAGGTGTCTTCTTTGAGGGTATGGACCAGTTCAAACCTTTTTTCCACCAGGCGCTCTGTACCCTCGTGGAGTACTTTCCAGACGATGCGCCAGTAATCGTCGACGAACCAAGCCGTACAGCAGAGCATGCGAGAGCTTTCGAAAACGAAACTGGCGAGCGACAAGGCCTCCTTTTGGAGAAGGGGCGCACTCTGCCGACAGAGG
Source organism: Limnochordia bacterium (assembly GCA_050951545.1). Classification (GTDB taxonomy): domain Bacteria; phylum Bacillota; class Limnochordia; order DTU080; family DTU080; genus DTU080. Next base: position 142,266 of record JBMNJG010000007.1, read on the forward strand.
CTAATCTCTACGCTTCGTGGCCGGATCTTCTGCATTCGATGCGCCGCCATCCAACGCTCTTTATGTCGGGACTGCTCAAACGGACACCGGGGGTAGATCCGGTAAGAGTCATCCAGATTGCTTCCCGCACCCCCGATATCTACCACGGTCGATTAGACCGACTGGCCGCAGAGGTCAAAGCATGGCGTAGAGCTCGTCTCCACATATGTCTAGTGCTTTCTACGCCCGAGCGGGGAGCTCGGGTGGTGGAGGCTTTCAAGGACGAAGGTGTGGAGGCGCTTTTTGTTCCTGAGATGAACGGTGAGCTCAAGCGGGGAAATGTGGTGGTTACGCTTGGTCAGTTGACCTCTGGCGGGGAACTGCCTAGCAGTGGCTTGGTGCTGCTAACCGATAACGAGGTCTTCGGGCGCGAGAAGCGGCGGCGTCGTGTGCGAGGCGATGAGCCGCGCGGTACGCGCATAGCTGGGTTTGGTGACCTGAAGATTGGCGACTATGTGGTACACGACAACCACGGAATCGGACGCTACCTTGGGGTCGACACGCTCAGCATTGGCGGGGTACACAAGGATTACCTGGTGGTGCAGTACCAGGGAGAAGACAAACTCTTTGTGCCAACTGATCAGGTCAATCTTCTGCAGAGATACGTTGGCGTTGAGGGCCACCCCCCAAAGCTATACAAGCTGGGCGGCACGGAATGGACCCGGGTGAAAAAACGCGTCAAAGAGTCTGTGCAAGAGATGGCCCAGGGACTGTTGCGTCTTTACGCCGAACGGGAGGCAATCTCTGGCTACGCCTTTTCGCCCGATACGGTCTGGCAGCAGCAGTTTGAGGACGCTTTCCCGTTCCAGGAGACGCCTGACCAACTCAGGGCGATTCAGGAAGTGAAAGCCGACATGGAACAGAGTCGGCCTATGGACCGGTTGCTCTGCGGTGACGTGGGCTATGGCAAAACGGAAGTGGCCATTCGGGCTGCCTTTAAGGCGGTGATGGATGGCAAGCAGGTGGCTGTCTTAGTTCCTACCACTATCTTGGCCCAGCAGCATGGACGCACCTTTCAAGAGCGCTTCAATGGATACCCCATCAAGATTCGAGTCTTGTCGCGCTTCCAGTCAGCGGCTGAACAGACAGCCATCATCAAAGGCCTTGCCAAGGGCGATATCGATATCGTGATCGGTACGCATCGTCTGTTGTCTAAGGATGTGGTCTTCAGGGACTTGGGCTTCGTGGTGGTAGACGAGGAGCAGCGTTTTGGCGTAGCTCAGAAAGAGCGACTCAAGGAGATCACCAAAAAAGTTGATGTGCTTACTCTTACGGCAACTCCGATACCGCGCACCCTGCACATGTCGATGGTTGGTGTGCGTGACATGAGTGTGATCGAGACGCCTCCCGAAGACAGGTTTCCCATCCGCACCTACGTTGTCGAGCATGACGAGGATATGGTACGTGAGGCTGTCATGCGTGAGATGGTGCGGGATGGCCAGGTGTACTTCGTCTACAACCGTGTCCAGAACATAGACAATATGGCGATGCGCCTATCTGCCGTCGTGCCTGAAGCGCGCATCGCGGTAGCCCACGGCCAGATGGATGAAGAGGAGCTTGAGCAGATAATGCTCGAGTTCTTAGATGGTCAGTATGATGTCTTGCTGTGTAGCACGATCATTGAAACGGGCATGGACATCAGCAACGTGAACACCCTTATTGTCTATGATGCCGATCACTTGGGATTAGCACAACTCTACCAGTTACGGGGGCGTGTGGGCCGGTCGAACCGCGTGGCCTACGCCTATTTCACCTACAAGCGCGATAAAGTGCTATCGGAGGATGCCGAAAAGCGTCTGAGTGCCATCAAGGAGTTCACGGAGCTAGGCTCTGGGTTCCGAATCGCCTTGCGTGATCTCGAGATTCGTGGTGCAGGAAACATCTTGGGACCCGAACAGCATGGCTTCATCGCGACCATTGGTTTTGAGCTCTACTGTAAGCTTCTTGAGGAATCTGTCAAGGAGCTGCGTGGTGAGCTTGTATCACTGCCACCCGAGCCAGTGATTGACCTCACGGTAGACGCCTATGTACCTGATAGCTACGTGCCCGATTCGCAGCAGAAAGTGGAGATTTACAAGAAGGTAGTCACCTTGCGCAATCAGAAGGATGTGCAGGAGCTCGAGGAAGAGATAGAAGATCGCTTTGGCGACCTCCCTCAGGCGGTGCGCAATCTGCTTAGTGTAGCGCGTATCAAGGATTTCGCCAGGAACCTCGGCGTGAGTGCTATCGCCGTGGAACGTGATGGCGTAGTTTTGAAGCTGCACACGGGGCTGACCATTCCCCGGGACGTGGCCAACCATCTGACTCGCCGTTTTAGGGGACGTCTAGTGGTGCTTCCCTCCCGGGCAAACAACGTAAAGTTGCGTTCGCGAGGGCTCACAGATCCGCAGTTGCTGGCTTTCATAGAGGAAGTTCTCAACGAGATGTATCTGGCGTGGCATGTAGCACCAGCAGCTCGCGAGGCGGCGCTGGTGAATAATCGGTAGCGCTGCGTTATATACTACCAGCGCCAGAAAGTGCCATGCGCGTTGGAGCGGGCATAGTGTTTCTGGCCGGGGAAGGCATCCGAAGAAGCGGAAACCCCTGCTGGAAGGAGGTCCCGCAAGTTTGAAAGCAACCGGTATTGTACGCCGGATTGACGATTTGGGGCGTGTGGTCATCCCCAAAGAGATACGTCGCACTTTGCGTATTCGGGAAGGCGATCCCTTAGAGATATTTGTCGACCGAGAGGGTGAAGTAATCCTAAAGAAATATTCTCCCATCGGCGAGCTAAGCGATTTTGCTCAGCAGTATACGGACTCATTGGCGGAGACGACGGGTCATCTGACGCTGATCACGGACCGCGACGTGGTGGTGGCCGTTTCGGGAGGGGCCAGAAAGGAATGGCTAAACAGGGACGTGCATGCTGTCGTTGACACGGCAATGACCAGCAGACAGACTCAAGTTGTGACGAGGCCGAGTGAGGATGAAGGTACCGAGGACATCTGGGATTTTGCTGCCTGGGTCGTCGCACCGATTATCGCCGAAGGCGATCCAATTGGCGCCGTTATCTTGGGTACGCGAGAGTCAGGGCGCAAGGTAGGCGACCTTGAGGAAAAACTTGCTGAGACAGCAGCTGGTTTTCTCGCGAAGCAGATGGAGCAGTAGGAGACTACGGATCTGGCAGAGCCTACCGCATGACGGTAGGCTTTTTCCTGTTTTGCAGCACAACTCACAGTAGTAGATCGTCCATATAGCAGGGGTGAGGCCTTGTGTGAAGAAGCAGTTGCCAACAGACGCCTATGAGCGAGTACACATGTCCGCACAGCACAACACGATTTTCTAGGGGGAGGATTGCATGATACGTCTATCGGCGTTTGCAGACGAGATCTCCAAGGACCTAACAGAGCAACTCGATGTCTTGGAGTCGGAGTCCATTAGGTTTGTGGAACTACGTGGAGTCTGGGGCAAGAACGTGACGAATCTTAGTGACGATGAAGTGGCGACGATTGGTGAGACCCTTCGCAGCCGCAATGTGGGGGTGTCGTGTATTGGTTCGCCGATCGCCAAGGTTGGCATTGAGGATGATTTCGAGCCGCATTTTGCCAAGTTTCGGCGCATCATGACCATCTCTAAGGCTCTGAACGCTCGCTATATCCGAATCTTCTCGTTTTACATACCCGCTGGCGCTGATCCCGCCAAGTATCGTACTGAGGTATTGGGCCGTATGCAGACCATGGTGGAGGCAGCTGCGGCGGAAGGCCTTATTCTCCTTCATGAGAATGAGAGTAACATCTATGGCGACACGGGCGAGCGTTGTGTGGATCTGCTTTCGACTATCGACTCACCGCATTTACGCGCCATCTTTGACCCCGCCAATTTCGTGCAAGTGGGGCAGAGACCATTCGAGGAATGCTGGGAGGGCATCAAGCCCTATCTTGAGTACTTGCATATCAAAGACGCGGTACTAGCCACACGTAAGGTGGTACCAGCGGGGCACGGCGACGGCGGACTGAGGCAGATTGTGACCAGTCTGAAGGCCATGGACTTCGACGGGTTTGCTTCTCTGGAACCTCATCTAGCCGCGGCGGGGCGCATGTCAGGCTTCTCGGGGCCCGACCTCTTCCGGGTCGCAGCCCAGGCGTTCAAGAAGCTGCTGGCGGAAGCGGATCTCGCGTGGTCTTAGGGTTGCTTCTGTGGCTTTTCGGCCCTCTTGGCCTCGTTCCAGTAGGCATCCATCTCACTTAGCGTCATTTCATCCAGAGTCTGCCCCTTGCGGGCAGCACTCTGTTCTATGAACCGAAAACGACGAGCAAATTTCCCTGTTGTTTGGCGTAATGCCGCCTCCGGATCTATCCTAAGATAACGAGCAACATTGACGATCGCGAAGAGGACATCGCCCAACTCCATGCTTCGCTCACTGTCACTACCTGCAGTGATCACCGCTGCCAGTTCGTCAACTTCCTCGTTTAGCTTGTCCCAGGCACCATCTAAGCTCTCCCACTCAAAGCCGACGAGCGCGGCTCTCTTTTGTGTCTTCTCGGCGAGCATCAGGGCTGGCAGATGGCGTGGCAGACCGCTGAGCAAACTCTCCTTCTGGGTTGCCTCCTGAACACCGCTCTCGGATCGCTCCGCCTGTTTGATCGCTTCCCAGTTACGTAACACGGTTTGCGCGTCGGCTGCTTCCACGGTGCCAAAGACATGCGGATGGCGTCTTTTCATCTTAGCGGTGATAGCGTGTACGACATCGTCTATGGTGAACGCGCCACTCTGTGTGGCCAGCTGGGCGTGGAAGACGACTTGGAGCAATACATCACCCAACTCCTCGCACAACGCCTCATAGTCGCGGGCCTCGATGGCATCGATCACCTCATAGGTCTCCTCTATGAGAAAGCGGCCAAGGGAGCTATGGGTCTGTTCGCGGTCCCATGGACATCCATCGGGAGCCAGCAGTTTCTGCATCACTTCGGTCAATGGATCGAGGGGGTGTACAGACGTGGGACAAGGAGCACCCGGGATCTCTGGTACGAGTAGGGAGGTCAAGTGGTCGATGCGCTGCCGATCGACGTCGTGCAGCGGGATGTGGTGTACGTGCTCTTCTGGGACTCCTGCCGCTTGGATGAGTACCACAGGGGTAGCTGGATCCAGCCTTTCCAACAAGCGGAGCTTGAGTTGGGAGGCCACAAAGCCGTCGTGGAGCTGAAGAAATATGGCAGCTCGCTGAGGCACCCACTGCTCGGGCCGAAAGGTGAGGGCGTCATAGATCTGTAGCCCGGCAACAGGGTCAAACTGGGTGGCAGTGAGAATGGCATCCAGGGCACTCATGCTAGGCACGACGGCGACAGTCAATGCTTGGCGCTCAGCCTTTTGCATGATCAGGCGTACGGTGTCTTCGGCGACGAACGGATGCCCCGGAACTGCGTAAGCCACTGGCCCCTGGGACGCGGCAGTCAACACCTGGTCAGCAATCTGCTGGTAAAGCTGCTCGAATGTGGTTGCTTGCATATAAAGATCATCGAAACTAGAGAAGCGTATGCCCCGGGAAGCAAGCTCTTGCACCGTAGGGTGAACAGCTGTCCGCAGAAAGAGCAGCTCTGCGTCCTGAAGAGCTTGCCAAGCGCCCACTGACAGTTGCTCAAATGCACCGGGGCCAAGTCCGATAATGGTTATAGCAGCTTTTTCACGTCTGTCGTTTGCGCGCACCTTCGTCAGCCTCCTGTGTATGGCTGTTGCATGTGAGAAGGACCTATCCAAGGGAGGGCATACTCGCTTAGAGCGGATCCCTCGGACAGGCCCTCTCGCGGAGTCCGTGTTACGCGTATGACTACTTGCGCACAGCCTCTTTTAGCTGCTTGCCAGCCTTGAATGCAGGACTCTTGGAAGCCGGGATCTCGATAGGCTCTTTGGTAGCGGGATTGATGCCGCTTCTGGCCGCACGGTCCCTTACCTCAAAAGTCCCAAAACCGACAAGGCTGACCTTCTCCCCACGACTGAGCGTGTCTGCAATGGCCTCGAGAGTAGCATCGACAACATCACTCACGGCTTTTCTAGTAAGACCGGTGGCTTCAGCCACTGCGGCGATAAGCTCGCTCTTGTTCATTCACATTACCTCCCCTGCCCATTGTACGGGCTTCTATTCTTGTTGCCTTCCTCAAATCCTGCTTATCTGGGCAAGACAGGGTGCCGAAAAAACTGATTCCAGGGCTTTTTCTGGCTCTCTGCACTTCATGTTTTCCCTTTTCATTGTCGGAATAACCCTACAGGGTTCAGCTACACACTACACAGGTAACACTTGCCGTTCATGTAGTCTCTAGAGAGCGAGGGATCAATATGTATTCTGCTCGAACAAGGCGAGCACTGATTCTGCTGTTGGCAGCCACTCTGGCGGTTGTAGGTTGTGGTCGACGCAGGGCTGAGCTTGGCGAAGAACCCAAAGTCACAGTGGTCATCAACCCCGATACCGGGGAGAAGAAGACACTGCCTATTGAGGAGTATGTCAAGGGCGTCGTAGGCGGAGAGATGGGGCGTCTGCCTTCTGCTGAAGGAGAGGAGCAGGACTGGCCAGAAAATGCCTATGCCGCGCAGGCGATTCTGGCACGCTCGTTCACGATGGAGTATCTCTCGCGTCACCCGGATGGCGAGATCTCTACCGACGTGGAGGAAGCTCAGGCTTACAATCCTGACAACATCACCCCCGTCATATCTAAGGCTGTCGACAAGACGCGGGGCGAGGTCCTGATGGAGGGTGATTCCTATGTGACTACCTGGTTTCACTCTTATAGTGGTGGTCGCACTGCTGACGCAGCAGAGGGCCTCAACTATACCAAGCCAGAGAGACACACGAGATCCGTTGAGCTCCCTGCGAACGAGTACGTTCCAGAGGAACGTAGGCGGTGGACAACAACCGTCTCACTGAGTGAGATCACACAGGCTCTTGCTGCCAAGGGCATTGACGTGGGCCAGGTAAGCGATATCCGAGTGAATCAGCGGGGGCCGTCTGGCCGAATTACGGAACTTGGCATCACCGGGACATCTGGCGCAACCTCAATGCACGGCGCTGAGTTTCGGTTAGCTGTGGGCGCGGAAAAGATGCAGTCAACTCTCGTGGATCAGAACGGACTAACTGTCACTGGCAAGCAGGTCACGATCCGTGGTATGGGGTTTGGCCACGGGGTCGGGATGTCACAATGGGATGCGTACAAGATGGCGAAGGAAGGGCGCCAGCCTGCTCAGATCGTCTTGAGCTTCTTTCAGAACGTGAGTGTGCAGAAGCGATGGAAATGAGATTCGAAGCGGCGCCGCAGTTTCCGTATGTATCCATCGCTACCCCTTCCGCATACACATGAAAGAGATGAGGTGCACTGGGTAAGGGGGAGGTGCGTGTCGATGTCGATGCGCAGTCCTGCAGAGAGAGTGGGCAGTGGGGTCCAAAGCACATCGCAACGCGTCAGCGCGCGCCGGCATCAGTTGACGCTAAAGGCCCGGGAGAATCTCACGATGGATGGCGTGGTACGTGTAGAGAGTTTCGACGACAACGAAGTTGTGTTAGAGACCGATGAGGGACTCATGGTCGTTCGAGGCGAGGGTCTGAATATCAAGGAGCTTAATCTGGAGGCTGGGACGCTGCGTGTCGATGGTCTGGTGCGTACTCTGGAGTACATGGGGGCGACCTTGGGGCAGAAGAGTCGGGGTTTTCTCGCGAAACTCTTTAAGTAGTCAGGCCCTCTGCAACGAGAGGTGAGCGCATGCTACCCATGGCCTCGCAGGTGCTCGTACTGGTGTTTATGGTTGTGGCCGGATTTGCGGTCGGCTTCATGTTTGATGTCTACCGCGTCATTCGATCTCTTGTGCGTCCAAGCCGCCGGGCGAGTGTGTTCATGGATCTCGCCTTCTGGCTTCTGGCCACTCCGGTCATCTTCCTGATTTTGGTAGCCTGTAACTGGGGTCAGCTACGTCTCTACGTCTTTTTGGGCATGGCCCTGGGGCTCTTCTGCTATTTTCAGTTGCTGAGCGAGGCCGTGCTATGGATTCTGATTCACGGGTTTCGGTCTGCGACGAACAAGACTACGGCGACCATTTGCGCTCTTATGAGGCTTGCCAGCGGTCCTGTCATGGTGTTGAACAGCGTAAAACGCTGCGTTCGCCGATATCGACGTCCACCGATGGCGGGTAGACGGTGGGTCTTCCGGGCAAGCCGCTCCTGGCCCTTCTTTCGGCGTTGATGCTTGGCAGGGCAGGGAATGAAGACGCTGATGTAGAAAACAAATAGGCCAGAACGCCTTCGGTTGAAGGGGGTGTCGGCGTATATGCAGCGTTCAGAGACACTATCCGCGGCAACCGCAGGTACCACACGTCCGCGCAGACGTCGCCGGCGCAAAGTCACGGCTCGCTTTTACCGCCTTGTGCTTCTGTTGATAGTCGCCTTGGTGGTAGGCTCATATGGCATCGCCATATGGCGTGTCAAGCAGGTTGACAGGCAGATAGTGATGACTCGCCGTGCGCTTATGGCTGTGAGAATGCGTAACGACCAGTTGCTCGAGGAGCTAGGGCGGGTCTCGAGTGACGACTATGTGGAGGCCGCGGCGCGTGAGGATCTGGGTCTTGTGGGTGAGGGCGAAACGGCTTTTGTGGTGGTTAAGCCCGAAGATGCGGTGAGCCCTTTTGAGGTAGAACGTCGCAAACATGCGATCAGGGGCGAGGGTTGGTGAGTCGAAGGGTAAGTTGGCGATCACAGCCAGACGAAGAAGAAATGTTCGGTCATATTGACACTTCGCAGCCCCTGTGGTACAATGCCAGAGCCGGGTATCAGATCTCGGGAAAATCTCATAGGAGGAATTCACTCTCGTATGGCCATTGAGGTCGGCAGTATTTTGGAGGGCAAGGTAACAGGAATTACCAACTTCGGTGCTTTTGTCCAGCTTGACGGTGGGGTTACCGGATTGGTGCATATCTCGGAGGTAGCCGATGCCTATGTTAAGGACATCAAGGACTATCTCCAAGAGAGTCAGATGGTAAAAGTCAAGGTGATCAATGTTTCCAATGGTAAGGTCGGGCTCTCCATCAAACAGGTGAACACTGATGGGGTCCGCGATTTTCGTTCAAATCGCAGACCAGGTGGCCGTCCAAGTGGCCGTTCGCGGGGTGGATTTGAGGACAAGCTTAGCCGGTTTCTCAAAGACAGCGATGAGCGGTTGTCAAGTCTTCGTCGCAACCAGGATAGCAAGCGGGGCGGTAGAGGCACCAAGCGTGATTTTGCCTAACTAACGGTGTTAAAACTGGTTTGCTCCGGCTCGTATAGGCGTGGATAAGCGCCAGTGAGGAAGTTGTAGATGTGGGGTCCGCCATTTGCGGGCCCTTCCTTTTTTTGCCAACACGCACATGGTGACTGCAATGCACATGTGGCGTTGGAACAGTTGCATAAGTCAACGTGTGCTAAGAGAGTTCTGCAATAGGATAGGCAGGGATGTGGGTATGCAGGCTGAATGAAGTGCTATGAGGCAGGCACATCCATATGCGGCCAGACATCACATGTAGGGAAGTGAGCATTAGTGACTGTACGGATTGGGATTATTGGCACTGGTGGTATCTCCCGTTCGCATCTCGTCAATCTGGTCTGTAATCCTGATGTGGAAGTAGTGGGCTTGTGTGATATCGTCGCTGAGCAGATCGATAAAACCAGACAGGTCGTGAACAGGCACGTCGACAAAGAGATTGAGGCGGGGCGGTCTGCGAAGAAGCTCGACGCAGCGGCTTATTCGGACTATCGTGAGATGCTCCGCAAAGAGCACCTTGATGGAGTCTATCTGTGCCTGCCGCCTTACGTGCATGGTGACCCCGAAGAAGCGGTGATCGAAGCCGGGATTCCTGTGCTCATTGAGAAGCCCGTCACGCTTGAGCTGCCTTTGGCGGCACGTATTCTCGATGGCATCAGGCGCAAGGGTCTGATCAATGCTTCGGGCTATCAACTGCGCTACAGCCCCCAGATCGCGAAGGCCAAAGAGATCCTTTCCGGCAAGACCATCGGCATGGCGGTGGCGATGCGTTTTGGTGGGACGCCGGGAACTCCTTGGTACACTAAGCAGAGTACCTGCGGAGGTCAGTTGGTCGAACAGGCGACGCACCATGTCGATCAGCTGCGTTACCTTGTTGGCGAGGTAGAGACGGTCTATGCTTCCGCTGCTCTGCGTATCAACAACAAGGACAACCCTGAGTACGATATATTCGACGTTAACTGCATGACAATGGCCTTTGCCAATGGCGTCACGGCCAACTTCGCCAACAGCCTCATATCTGGCTACGGCACACCGCCTGAAGCTAGAGGCGTTCATGTGTTCGCTGATGGTGTCACTGTGTCGCTACCTCTGGGGCGTCCGCTCAGGGTCATTTCATCTGAGGGGACACAGGAGTTCCCTGACAGCAGCAGTCCCATGGCGTTGGAAGACGCTGCCTTCGTCGAGGCCATCAAGACGGGCGATGCCTCGCTCATTAAGTCCGACTACCTCAGCGGCATTCGCACCCTGGCGGTGACGATTGCCGGAGAACGTTCGGCCCGTACCGGCAAACCAGTCAATGTACCAGCGTTGTTAGAGGCTGAAGCGCCGAACGCTGCACTGACCGGAGGGAAGTAGGCCATGCGCATAGGTATACTCGATGTCGTCTTGGGTGTCGCTTGGGACACGCTGCACCAAGCGGCGGCGAGTGTCGGTTTCGATGGTGTCGAACTAGGCGTCAACGCACCAGAAGCAGTCCGCAGTCCGCTGTGGCAGGCCTCGACAAGGGAGTCTCTGGCTGAGGCAGCTCGTCAGACGGGTGTGGAGACAGCTTCTTTGTGTCTCCATGGTTGGGGCGCTTTCGCTGCATCCCCGGAGACCCGTGACGAAGCCACAAAAGTGGCGCAGCAGGCAGTAGAGTTTGCTGCAGAGCTTGGGGCCAAGGTTATTCTCGTTCCCCTGAATGCCCCGCCAGCGATGAGTTATGATGATGCGGCGGTCGGTTGGGTGGAGGCCCTCAGGGCGGCAGGTGCGCAGGCCGCACAGGCCGGGGTGGTTTTGGCCATGGAGAGCGTCGGTCGCACCCACACCCAGTCAGCAGAACGTTTTGAGAAGCTTCTGGAGCGCGCCGGAGGTACCGGGGTGGGTATCTACTATGATGTGGGCAACGCCCTGTACCAAGGATTCGACCCCATTGGTGACATGCGACGGTTGGGCAAACTGATCACACAGGTACACGTAAAGCAGCCAGGCAGGTACTTGCTAGCTGATGGTCCGCTGCATATGGCCAAGTTATTAGGTACACTTCAGGAGATCGGTTACGATGGTTACCTAGTGCTAGAAACTGCTGGTCTTGACGATAGGGTAGCATCGGCTCGGGCCAACTTGCAGTTTCTGCGGGGTCTGCTTGTCTGACGGTTGTCGGTGAATCCTGCGGGAGGCAAGGGCACGTTGAGAGCTTGGTGGAGTAGCCCCTCCGATGAGGATATGCGGTGCATTTCTGCTCAGTTGCAGCGTGAACCGCGCATAGTCATCGCGGTGGCGCGTCGATGTCGCTTTGGCTTCCCGCAGGTCATCGTAACGAGTCCTGTCGTGTGGGGCCCGGGTCGTCGCTCGGAGAGGAAGGCAGATGTGGCCAGCGACGATCCGCGGGTTTTCCCGACGCTTTTCTGGCTGTCTTGCCCCCATTTGGTCTCTGCAGTAGGGCGCGTTGAGAGTCAGGGTTGGGTTGGCAGAGTAAAGCTATGGTTGGATAGGCACAACCTGCAAGAGATGTGGCAGGATGTGCATCGACGGGCGGCTGGCGAGCGTTTGGCGGTGCTGTCGGAAGACCAAGAGCATCTACTGCGAGAGGCGCATCCCTCTCAGTGGCAAGTCCTCATGTCTTCGGGTGTGGGTGGGACGCGTAGTGTGGCAGGTATCAAATGCTTGCACGCCCACCTGGCCGACTATATGGCAGGTCCGGTGGGCGACGAGTGCTCCCGTGATGCAGTCAGCGATGTGCCGGGAAGCCGCAACCCAGTGGGTGCGAAGACGCTCGCCTTGCTTTTGCAGGACGGGGTGGACGTTTCGGGATGCGCGGAGTGCGTATGCGGTGAGCCCCCGGCAGCCAGACGGTTAGCGGCGATTGATGTGGGATCGAACTCATGTCGCTTGCTGGCCGTTGATGTGGATGGTGAGGGCCACCACTGCAGGTCTGTGGCGGCCATGGAGAGTACACGTTTGGCCGAGGGTCTGCAGGAGAGGGGCATCTTAGCACCGGACGCCCTGGCCCGTACGCTGCGCGCACTAGGGGTTTTGCATAGCCAGGGACGCCAGGGGCTAGCGGCCACAGAGGTCCAGGTGATGGCGGTGGCCACGAGTGCCATGCGTGAGGCGAGCAATCCGGAGGCGTTGCTCTGGCCAGCGTGGGAGCAGCTAGGATTACCCCTCCGGGTGATCTCGGGCGAAGAGGAAGCGCAGCTATCATTTCGAGGCGCGATCGCTGGTTGGCAAGGCCGATGCCCTGGGAAGGCTGTAGGCGTTCTCGATATTGGTGGTGGTAGTACAGAGCTTGTAGCGGGCACCCCAGAAAGTGGGGCGACGTGGTCAGTGAGTGTAGAAATGGGGGCTGTGCGCCTGAAGGATGGAGCTGCCTCGTTCAACATAAGCGAGCAGGACGTCGAAGCTCTAACGGCGATTGGCAAAGAGGCCCTGCAAGGTGAGCTGAGCCGCGCTCAGGTACTGCTCCCTCACGGAGAAGCCGTTCTTCTAGGGGTGGGTGGCACATTGACCTCATTGGCGGCCATGGACCTTGAGCTGGAGGTTTATGACTCGGAGCGCATTCAAGGACATCAGCTCACGCGAGAGCGCATCGCCGAGATAGCGACGAAGCTAGCAGCCTTGCCATTAACTCAGCGGCAGCAGGTGCCTGGTTTGCAGCCGGAGCGAGCAGATATCATCGTGGCCGGGGCGGCCATTGCGCTGGCAGCCATGGCGGTTCTGCAGCAAGAACATATCATAATCAGCGAGGCCGACATTCTACAGGGGATGATTGAGAGTTTCCAGGTGCGCTCTACGGCACGGTAGGTTATAATAATAGACGATCAAGCCGGAGTGACGGAATGGCAGACGTTGGGGACTTAAAATCCTCTGGGCTAAACACCCGTGCGGGTTCGACTCCCGCCTCCGGCACCAACAGAAAGACAGGTGCGAGCCGTGCATGCTCGCGCTTATTTTGTTGTCATGGCCCCAGCGTGTCGAAGGCCAGCGCCACGAATCGCCACCATGCAACTACACGTTCCAGACTTCGTTTGCCTGCCTGGCCGCGCCAGGGTGCAGGGTGTTGCCGACTGTTAACGGCCAGGCTAGAATGGCTGTAAGCGAGCACTGACTGACCGGGAGGGTGACGTCTTGATGAGGCTACTCGCCAAAACGGAATCCGGTTGGGTTGTTCCAAGCTATCGCTTTGTGGCTGTGTGCGCTGAGCGTTTTCTTCAGTGCTGCCGGTCCAGGCGGCAGAAGGGCAAAACCTAATAGCCAATGGGGAGTTTGAGCAAGTGAGGGCAAATGGCACTCCTGATCACTGGTATGTGAGTGTAACGGAAGAAAACTATACGGTGGCGACGGCTGATTCGTTGCGCAAGCCCGGCGAAAGGGCACTGCGTTTGGTGGGAAAAGCCTCGGGCGGTAGAGCCTTTGTCTACCAACGCATACCCGTGGAAGAAGGACAGAAGTATGTACTGAGCTTTTGGCACCGGACCGAAGGAGCCATTGTTCCTGGTAACAACCCGACGCGGCATGAAGCTCGTGTGGAGTTTCTGAACGCAGAGCAAAACAAGCTCATCGCCGCGTCCCTGTTCTTTCACTTAGAAAGGCAAGTGGACGATTGGACCTATGTGGAATATGGTTTCGAGGTACCTGTCAGTACCCAGTTCGATGCGAATGGCGTGCGCGTCCCTGTTAAGTACATATGGGTCCACTTGCGACTAGATAACGCAGTGGGTGAAGCTTATTTCGCTGATGTAAATGTGCAGCAAGATACTGCGAGCAGTCTAGACGTAACCTTCGAAAAAGGAGACGAGCCTTTCGTGCCCAGCACATATTATGTTAGTCCCTCTGGTGATGATGCACAGCTTGGTACACGGGATCAACCATGGCGAACTCTAGAGAAGGCATCGAGTAGGGCTAGGGCGGGTGACACAGTTGTTTTCTTGCAGGGCGTCTACAGCGGCATATTGCAGCCCATGCACAGTGGTACGGAAGAAGCGCCCATTGTCTTTCGCGCCGAGGAACCACTGTCTGCCGTGCTGGTTGGCTCATCTGTGTCGAATGCTCATGCGGTCCGTTTAATGGGTGTCTCCCATGTTCATGTAGAGGGGTTAAAGATACAGCCAGCACATCAGGCCGGTCGTTGGGCGATCGTTGATAGATGCCATGACATTCGCATCGACCAGTTCTTCATGACTGGCGGGGCGGGAGATTCTGGTCTGGGGCGGACGCCTTTTGTCATCAGTAACAGTGAGCAGATTCAGGTGCGCGATAGTGTGTTGCGGGAGTTTGCCGACCACGATATGGCCCATGTCTACAATGCCAAACACATTCTGTTTGAAGGAAATGCGTTCAGCCGTACAGGTCACTCGCCGCTGGCCTTTTCGCCCCGGATCGAGCTGTTTGGCTCCACGCAATACGTGGTACTGCGGGGAAATGTGTTTCACTGTGTGTGGGGCCGCAATTTCGAGATCTTCGGCGAGTCGGATTTTCTGTTTGAGGGGAATATCATCACGGGTGCCTTCGATGGAGGCCTTTCCGCCGACCCCCAGGCCAAATTCCTGGTGGATGGTGGTATCGCCCGGTTTAACCGCATCTTTCGCAACTGGGGCGTCCCCATCTCTGGTTCGCCCTACCACGACGGCCTGCACTTCCGCAACCTTTACTTCTACAATAACGTGTTTGACCAAAACGCTCAGGCCGCGTTCAACGTGTCTGCCCACGTGAACACGGAAAATCTATGCTTCAAGAACAACATCTTCTCGAACAACAATCAACTGGGGGCCGGAGTCCAGATCTCGTTCAGTGGCACCTTAGGTATGTCGTTTCGTAACCTTGACGTACACTCCAATGATATCGCTGGCGGCATTCTCAGAGCTGGTCACTTGCTCACGGTTGAGCAGTTACAGTCAGATGCATGGGGCCGTATATTTAGGCGGGAGTTCGTAGGCAACTTGGATGTGGACCCGGGATTCGTGGCACCCGAAAACTACAATCATGCGTTGCGAAGCGATAGTCCGCTACGTGACGGCGGTGAACCACTGACCCGGGCACTCGGGCAAGGGAACAGCTCGGTACTCCCAGTCGAGAACGCCGGGTATTTCTATGACGGCTTTGGCATTCGCGGGGAAGTGGGGGACACTATAGCGATTGGAAGCCAGCAGCAATTGGCGATAGTGTTGCAGGTGGATCGTCTACAGAACACGCTCACGCTCGATCGTGCCGTCTCCTGGTCTGATGGCGACCCGGTCAGTCTGCCCTGGAGTGGCACAGCACCCGACATTGGGGCGTACGAACACGACGCTGACGGGCGAGTTTCAATACAAGTTAGCGTGGATTCTTTCTATGCGCATCCTGGCGAGGCTGTTCAAATGCGTGCAGTCATCCATGGCAAGATGGACCCTGTCGAGTATGTGTGGTACCTGGGTGATGGCACTCTTGCCTACGGAGAAGAGATTGTGCACGAATACAAGACCGCCTACGACTACCCTGTTCGTGTTCGGGTAATCGGCGCCGACAACCGTTCATACGTCGGTGTCGGATACATCCTTGTGGAGGATCCCGCCAAGAACGAGCTTCCTCTCCTGCAGACGACCTTCGATAGGGATGATGCCGATTGGTGGTGGACCTGGTATAAGTCTCGCCCAGTTCCTGTGGAATGGGAGCGCGTGCTCGAGCCTACAGGAAACGGGTTCATGCGCATACAGGCGCCGGACGACCGAAGCGTCATGCCCCTAAACACTCATTTAGCTGATTGGCACATCGACCAGCACCCCTACGTGCGCCTGCGCTATCGGTTGTCGCCCGGCACACCGTACGGCCTCTACGTACAAGGGTTTTCCACGCCTACAGACGACCGTCGGGTGTTTGTGGCTGTAAGTCCTGCCGCCCAGCATGATAAGGATAAGCGGCTAACGGATCTTGTTCTTATCGACGACGGAAACTGGCATGACCTGGAATTTGATGCACGTGTGGTGCGGGAGAAGTACCCCGATGTGGACGTACTGGAAATGATGGGCTTTATCGCTTTGCCCAACACATTGGTGAAAAAGGGTGCCGAGTTCTTTCTGGACGAAGCACACATACTGCCTGTAGAATAACAGCTATTGAGGACCAGGATGATGATGGTGACCTAACGCTCCGATGAATGCAGAAGGCCACACTGCACGTACGTGTGGCTCTCTGCTTTGGAGGCGCAACGGTGCTGCATGCCTGCCAGGGCAATGGCATCCGGCGCACGCCCATACTTAGGAATAGGTGAAGTAGGCCGTCGCCCTGCAGGGCGTATCTGAGGTCACCCTCACCCAGTGTGCGCTGAAACCGGAGGGGAACTCATGATGGACGTACTCGCCCGATCGAACCACAATTGTCTTGTACAAGTTCCAGCTCTGATCACCAAGGAAGTCGACCTCAATCTGGAAAGCGCAGTCGCCGTTAGCATCATGGCACAGGTGAAGCACCTTGTCGCGGAATCCGGTCATCAGGTACGGGTCAGAGGCCTCGTAGGCAACGATATCCTTCTTCCACCAAGGCCCTCCCCAGCCAGCGGGCTTGCCGAACTGCCAGAGATCGTCTGTCTTTCCAAACCACAGCCCGCTCTGTGGCTGTCCTGCCCATAGGTTGGCATCCCGAATGGGCGTCACCTGATTTCCAGCTAGGACAAGGTATCCGTTCCACGAACAGAAATCCGGAATGACTCGCAGATGTGTGGAGACAGGCCTCACTCCCCAAACGCTACCTCCATAGGCAACTGGTGAGAGTTCGTAGAACATGCCGTGGCAGTCCATCAAGTACCGCTCTGTCTCCACTTCCCGAATGCGTGTCCACTCCGTCTGGCACCATTCGTCGAACGTGTGACTGGCCTTGGGCAGCCGGTACGTTGACCAAGTGCCGTTCGAAAAAACCTTGAGAATGGCTGAGGCCTTATCCCAACCTGTGGCAAACATCACCTGACCGAAGTTCTTGTGGCCAACGACTTCCATGAATGGGGAGCGTTCCAGAACCGTCCAGGTGTTACCATCCCACTCCGCAAGCCGGCCAAACGCTGTTTGGCCCTGGAAGTCACCCTCAAGGTATGTGTTGTTTGCCACCACTACGCGCCCGTTGCCAGTGTAACCACCTTTGAAATGGCATCTGTTGCGTGCACCGATCCCCAGTTCGTCACACAGGTCGAAGACTTGGCGGGCCTCAAGCGTTGCCACATCAACCTCGAACAGCAAGGCCTCCATGGTGAGGAAATACACCTTGTTCTGCGGGTCTGTCAGGTGCTCCATCGTTGCTGTTAGCCGATGCCCCGTGATCGAGGAGATCGTGCGCACACGCCCTTCACGGTCGATGATATGCGGTCCAATGATCAACTGCGTAGAAGGGGGATGGATCATGCGATTCGCATAGGTACCCACCACACTCTCAGGACGCCTGACCATTGTCATGTCGTCACGAATCTCCCATAGCCCTGTACCTTCACCAGAACCTGCCCCTGACGACACGTATGACACGGCCCAAAGACGGTTCGCCCACGGCATCAGGGCACCAATGCCGCTCTCAGAGCGGACCGCGACTGTGTCAGCTTTTGCTGTTAGTCCAGGAAACACACCACCAACACCCAGTGTATGCGGTAAACTAGTCAACACTGCACCTCCCGAGCTATAGTGCTGCATGTCCATGGTTGGACAAGAGCAGTGCCGACCCTGTGTCCGTTGCGCGGGTATCGGTGCCTATGGCGCGGCAAGGTGTGTCTGTCTGATGCAGTAGTGCGTGTCGCATACTGCGTGGTTAGCGGTGTCATATGCCGCGTCTGTTTGCTTCCCTGAACGCAGATGGGGTAAGCGATTCGTAACGGGTAAAAGCACGGCTGAAATGATGGACATCGCTGTAGCCTACATAACGGGCAACCTGGCTGACAGAGTAAGAGGAGTCGAGTAGCAGTGCTTTAGCCTGTGTCATCCGCATTCTGCGTAGAGTCGCGGTATAGTTGGTATCCAATTCGGAACGAAACAGGTCCCGCAGGTATCCGGGACTCAAGTGCACCTGACACGCAACCTCCCGCAGCGAGATCCTCCGGTGCATATTCTCTCGCATCCAGCGCAAGGCCTGTGACAGGCATGGATGAATGGACGAGCCTAGCGACAGATCGATGCGCAGAAGCCGCCAGAGTCTGGCCCACCAGGCCTGGGTAAGGCCAGTGAGTTCCAGAAAATCGAACGGGTCTTTGCTGGCAAGATACTGCTCGAAGACTGGCTCCATCTCGACCCATAGGCTAACCAGGCTCTCAGGCAACCGCTGTTGCACCACGACAGGCTCTCGACTGGCGAAAAGATCAACCTCATCGAGCAGGAGCTCGCAACCCAATGACAGGTAGCGAAGCTCCCGATCTGCATCGTTCCATGAGAATGTCTGAGCGCCTGGCGGGATCACTATCAAATGCTCAGGACCAAGACGAAAATGCCTATCTTCTTGCTGCGCCGCCAGGGCACCGTCGAGCACATACCAAACCGTGGTGAATGGCCGACGCCTTGGCCCCTCCCAGCGCCAACCTGCGGGAAGGCACCACCTCTTGACCCACCACACCCTTACCGAAAAGTGCTGTGATAGGTAGTCGCAGGGGGAGCTAGACACGGCCTACCCTCCGTATGGAATGTTAGAAAGGCGCGGGCAGTGTTCAAGGGGCCCGCGCCCATTGGGTACTTCGCAGCTAAGGTCAGGATTCCTACTTGCGCTGGTTCCAGAACTGCTCTATGGTAGCCTGGGCCCGAACGGCTGCATCCTCCAGCACGGGACCTGGGGCGTTCTTGCCACTCACTGCCTGGTCAAAGGTCGTTAAGAAGACGTTCATGACATCCTTGGTGAACGGGTACATCGGCAGAGTGGTGACGTTGGCCAGGGCTTCGCCTATGACATACCAATCCGGATTCATCTGCAGGTACTTGCGGTTCCTGTTAAATGCCCTGACAGGGGAAGGCCGTCCCTGGCGTAGCATGAAATAGCCCGCGCTGTCTTCGCAGAGGGTAAGCCACTTGAGCAAACGCCACGCTGCTTCAGGGTTCTTGCTGCTTGAGGACATACTGTAGTGGAAAGTACCCACGTGCATCCCGTGCGCTGCAGCGGGCTCTTTCGTAGGACGCAATGAGATACCGAAGTTGAGATCGGAGTTAGCTGTCCTGATGTAGCTATACTCCCATGAGCCATTGTTGTACATACCCAGCTTACCCTGGATAAAAGCGTTTCTCATGCCGGCCCCATCGCCAGCACCAACGAAACCCCGCAGAAACATGCGCAACTCAGGTAGCCCACCATGGTAGCGCTGGCTGAAATGATTGATGGCCCAGGATGTTGCATCTACGGCTGGCTGTTCAGCAAACTCCACCCTCAAGCCGTCATCCGAGAGCAGTCTGCCCCCGGAGGAGCCGAGCCAGGACAGCTGATAGTAGTCGCCTCCCTCAATGGGAAAAGCAGCTTGCTGCAGCTGGTCGCCTGAGTATCTCACCAACCGCCGGGCCATTTCGTCGACCTCCTGCCATGTTGCAGGGGGTCTTGCTGGGTCAAGTCCAGCCTGTGCGAAAAGGTCGCGGTTAAAGTAGAAAAGTGAACTTGCATCGCCTCCAGTCCGTATGGGAAATCCATAGACGATGCCCTTCCACAACCCGGAACCGATCTCCGATGGATACCACGTGTCCCAAGCGATGTTCTCTGCCTGCCGGTACGTTTCGAGTGATGCCAGGGCACCCATGTCGGCCAAGCCAGGTAAATTCAGACTGTGCACCATTACCACATCGGGGGCAGCTCCACCCAGAAAGGACACCATGAAGGCCTGCAACAGGGCATCGCCAACTCCCACAAGCTGGGTTGTCACCGATATGTCGGGGTTGCTCGCCATGAACTCCTCGACCATTTCATTGACCCAATCGTTCCGCTGCTCGCCCCAGCAGTGCATCAAACGCAGACTGGTCTTGGCCGCGAGAGCACTGTGGCACCAGATCAAAGCAACCAAGGTAGCCGCAAGACACATTCGGCACGCCAAAGCCCGCATACCACGCCGTATCATGGACAGCATCCTCCTCAATGCGTAATGCTCCACAGAAATGATGTTGTTTCGCCAGTCATGACGTTCTGATCTGGTCCGAGCGTGACCTGTGCCGATAGCGCGGGTGGCGGTGCGCGCAGCGCGGTAGCTGCCATCGGCAGGGCCTGGCCCCAGTGTCGCCTTGACGACGTGCAAGTGACCTGCCATAGACCGAAGTAGCTGCGGCCTTCCTGGCGACGGTAATCGTTTCTACCTCGCGCAATTCGCAGGGGATCGTGTGTTTGCTGGCAAAGAATCATGTGGGTAAATCGAGAGGCCATGTGGTCGGGCGGGTAGGCGAGGTGAGGGGTCCTCGCCGTGCAGATGTATTCCGGGGTTCTGCCATCCGATGGTAGGCTTGGGCGGGCTAGCACTTTCCTCCCAGCTCACACCATTGCTTCCTCAATTCCTTTTCTCTCGAACGCTGCTCATCTTGGGCTTGCATGTCGCGCTCTAGGGCTTCGATCTTGCGCTGCGCAACCTCCTGATCGTGATCCGCCTTCATTTTGACGAACTCGTCGAGCGATGTGCGTATGCCTTCCTCCATCTCGCGCCTGATGCATGTATACTCCACAGGGTAATCCTTGCGCATGATGGCGTGCATCATCCCGCCAGCCCAGCCCGGAGACCGACCGCGCATATGCAGTTCAATGCTGTTCTCTAGGCTCATCAGAGTCTCTATGTAGCCTCGGTCCTCCCACTTGGTCTCCTGCAGACGGTCACGGACGAACTGTGTCTTAATCTTGTTCAGGTCCCTTGCCAATTCGCACACCTCCTTTCCAACGGTGATCCGCCTTCCTGGGTTTGACAGTACTCCATTTGCTTGATTTTACCTTCCAGAAATGTTCGAGCTTCTTGCATGGGTTCCAACCCCGGAGGGGTCACCAAGAGTTGGTCCGGCACTCTGACTCCATTGATGATCGGAGGACCTTCACTCGGCAATCGCTTTTAGCAGGGCCTCCCTGGCATCTGCGTAGAACTGCACGTCGATCTTTGTCGCCATTTCGTCAGATAGGTCAATCAGCTGTCGCCTGCTCGCTACGGGCATGAGCAGGATAGAGGCACCTTTTTCAACGGCGATTTCAGCCAGCGTCACAGGGTTATGAATGGGCTCAATGGAGCCCCCTAGGTTGATCTCCCCGACGATGACCATCCCACCACGCACGCTCTTCTTGAGTAAGGCAGTGCTGAGTGCAATCAGAGCCGCCACCCCAACCTTTGCCCCCTGTTTCGAGGCGTCAAATGCTCGAAGTTGCGTGGTAAACTCATACTCTCGGGGATCACGATCTCCGACGAGTTGCATGGCCCGTGCGTACAGGTTCTGCTCCGCGTAGCTTAAGCTCTCACGAAAGGCTGCCGGAACTGGCTTGTTGAGGATCTTGACTCCCGATCCGGGTCCCACGTTGACCTCAATGCGGAATAGGCCCGGATGCTCGTCATGGCCACCGGGACTGATTGTCCACACTTGCCCTGGCTCGAGGGGGTCCGAGGCAATGCAGCTTTCACTGTACAACTCCGGCGTAGCCACAAACTGCTCTACACCATCGGTTCCTATGGCGTAACTGAAGTGTGTGTTGCGAAACTCAGCGGCACCGACGCGCTTTTGTTGTTCTTTCACTCTACGTCGAGCTTCTATGGCAATTCGTACAGCCCACTCCAGATCTTCGTCGGAGATCCTCATGTCAGCCGATGGATACAGGAGTTTCAGCAGACCACTAACCGTTTTGTTAACAGCGTTTGTGTCGCGCCCTGAGAATGCCCCGCCATAGAACACGCGGTTCTGTAAGTGGTTGAGCCGACTTTGGTAACGGAGTTGGCGCCAGCACTCTGAGAGAAAGTCGCTGACGAGGCCAAAGTGGTTGGTAAGTAGGCTTCTATCGATCTTAGGGACATCCCAGCCAGGCAAGAAAGCATGGATGCGATCCATAAATGCTGTGTCATTACGCATCTCTGGAGGTAACGGACCAAAAAGATGACCGATGCGCTGTTGATGCTCTACGTCCACCTCAAAGTTGCCGACGAGCACAATGCTGCCCTCTGCCCGGATGCTTTCCCGGCCTCGGCTGAACTCCCCGGACTCCATGTACCCCTTCATGATGTTCACGCCGTCTTTTTGATCAAAGGAGACGCCGGAGACTTCATCAAAACATACAACGTCGTACTGGCAGACAAGTCCCCGTTGTCCGGTAGCATTGTTGACAAACATGCGGGCGACCGTCGCCTTTCCGCCCGAAATAAGGTGGGCGTAGGGGGAGACCTGCTGAAACAGATGACTCTTTCCTGTGCCACGGGGCCCGAGCTCAACCATGTTGTAATTGCGTTCAACAAAGGGCACCATGCGCAGCAAAAGGGCGTTTCTTTGCCGTTCAGGCAAACCGATTGGCTCAATGCCTATGGAGCGAAGCAGGAGATCCTTCCATTGTCCCGTCGTAAAGTGTTGGCGTGCCTCAGCCAGAACGTCGAGCACATCACGTTGTGATAGCTGAATCTCACGCAGGAACTGGATGCCAAACGGACGCCCTCGGCTCTCCTGGGCAATGAGTGAATCGTATTCAAGTGTGATTTCCGCGTAGAAGCCCCCGGTAAGCATCCGCTCGTGCTCGCTCACAAGCTCTGCGCTAATTCGCACGTCGTTGAGCTGCAGACTCGGCAGGGTAGCCAGGTAAGAGTCTGTTCTGGCATCAAGGCGGGCGGTGATCAGATCGATGAGTCTGACCTCACCGTTTTCTCTAGCCCGGGCCTTAAACAACTCTTCCTCGCCCGCTTTGACGGTACGCGAGGTGAGTTGCCGTTGGACAATTTCGAGTCCCTCATCGATTTCTTCTTGGTCCGTACTGGCGCAGTAGCGTCCCAGTAAGAACTCGACGACGTACGTAGGAACCGGGAATTGGCGGCTAAAGGTACGTACCAAGTCTTTGCGGACCAGGTAACCTTCGAGGGAAGAGGCGGCTATTTCGTCGATGTGGTCAAACTCTATCATGGCCCATCACCCCCGATGGTCGTTATTGTTTGGGCGACCAAGCGCCCGTCCTCCGCGATGAAGACGACAGTTGCTGTCTCGCCGATTAGGCCGTCGTCGTCAACGACAACCGAACCTGTACCGTCATCTCGTAAGGCCCTCACTGTCGCCACTACGCTTGATGAAGGGTTGCCTGGCTGTAGGCGGATATCAACCGAAACGCCTGAAGTACGACCGTCAGCCACTATTCGGCAACGCAGTCCTTGCCATGTGACACTGGCGATCCGAAACGGTGTACCAGCCAAGGTTCCGGTGGCGCTGGTCACGCGCAATTGCAGCGTGAGACACTCCTGCAGGCTCAGACCGCCGTGGGTGTAAATCATCCCCTGGCGGAAGGCGCGCACTCCGTCGGCAATGGCAACAAGGCGATCTGGATTCCAATACCAAGGAAAGAGGCGCACATTCGAGGGCGCGCCTGGTTTGAGCATAGCAAAGCGCCCCCACTTGTTTTCGGTCTGTGCGCTCGGGAGCTCTACCTTCGGCAAACCACCGGGCATAAGCAGCCAGCCATGGTCCGTTACCACGCGAATGCCCTTCCAGCCCGCCGAAAGCAATGCTTTGATTCGCTCGCCTATGTCGTAAAGGAGCTCATCAAGCGCCCCAGCCAGCCGGATTTGTCGATGATGACCAGCCTCGTCAATGTTGCCAAATTCAAACCAAGCACTGCCTTCGCAGTCACCGTGTTCGCTGCTACCCGGCACTTGCCATCCAGCCTCGCTAAGCAAGCGCCTGAAATGGTAGGTGGTTAAGGATTGGCCTGTCTGGCCTACCTGTGGAACGAACTCCGTATTCGCATGATCCCCTCGGATCGCATGGCGCACGGGGCTAACGGCTGGTTTGGCGGTGGATGTGATGCTGGGGAGAGCTGCCCAGGCCATGTCTTCTGTCACAGTTAAGCCAGCCAGCTCAAGCATCTTCACAAGTCTCTTCGCCGCGTCGAAGCGTAGCCCATCGACAAACAGGATGCATTCGCCAGGGGTCGGTTCAATTGCTGGGGCGTGGGCAATCGTACCTCCGGGGTAACCCTGTTCCTCAGTGATGCGTTGGAGGTAATGTGCGGCATCATCTACCCAAGGTAGATACACCCCGCGAATTGCCGCGGTCACCGCCTCAATGTCTTGCGGCATATGGGCAAAGGCTAGGGCCCGTAATACTGCATCATCAGCTTTCCAGCCTGTATTAGCATAACCCGTGACAAGATCGTCTATGGTGCCGGCATCCAGCCCAATCTGTGTAATCGCGGCCAACTCACTTAGAGGTTCCAGGGCTTGGGCCAAGGCGGCGTCACCCAGTTGGGCCCAGACGGCTTGTCGCCGTCGACCATGCTGTCTCTCCAACTCCAGCAATTGCGTGCGGACTTCTTTTCGGGTCTTCGTTTCCAGGCCCAGCAAGGCTTGCCTTAGTGCCTCTTCTTGTTCGTCGTTCCATTGCGGCCAGCCATCGAAACGGCCGTCGTCGTCAGTGAGCCAGAGGATGGTGCTACGCGGTGGTTCGGCACTACGTATGCGCACAGGAATGCCAGGGTACCGGCTGGGGGCTTCACGAAACCGATCCCAAATGGCGTTCCAGGGGCCCTCACGGGAGGCCAACTTGGTGGCAGCCCCGATTGGTCCTTCGGTTTCGGGGTTAAACCCCCACTGCGACTGGCACAGGTCTACAAAGGCCCGCCATTGATCGTCTGTGCGCGTCGCGCGGAAGCTCTCTTCTTCATCGAGCCATTTCAGCAGTTCGCGCGCGGGATCTCCACCCGCGATCAAGAGGTTGAGAAAATGCTTGTCAAGCCGCATGCTTTTCAGGTAGGATAATTCTTCGTTAAGAAGATGACCCAAGGCCGCCAGCATGGCCTGCTTCGAATCGTTATCTTGAGCTACGTCTAAATCTACGCCTTGACGTGATTTGAGGAAGGCAAGCACGGTCCAATCACGGCCATTGGCTTGGGACCAGTACGTTCCCCGAAACTGAAGCTCAACGAGGGGGGCCAACGCATCCGGACAGTTCTCGACATCCCGCAGTTGTTGTCGGCTGACCCCGGGCAAGTAAATGATGGGTGTGCGCTGCTCAGGTAGGCGGGTATCGTCAATCACGCCTGCGATCACACAACGCAGCCAAATGGCGGGTCCGCGTCGTTGAGCAGGATCGTATTTGCCCAGCACGATGAGCTCAGGCATCTCATCTAAGAGATGAGGCAGAATGCTTGTCCACTGACCTTCGCCATCGGGCCATAGGATGCACGCAGGGGCCACCTCGGCCTCCGGGTTGTAGAGACCAGCCAAACGAACAGCCTGGGTTAGAGATGTGAGTACAGTTGGCATTATCGATCCATTCCCTTTGAGGATCTCGATCAAGTCACCGCGGCGAAAGGTAGCCGAAAGCTGTTGCAGGGACACCTCTCGCCCACCATAGAGCTCGTCAATCGCTTTTTGGATGTCATCGAGCGCCTCGTTGAACAAAGGTAAGTCCCAAGCTCATACCAGGCCTGGTCACGTATTTGCTCTGCTAGGGCATCCACGCGATCCCTCCTGGCCAACCTGGCGACGAGCCTGGTGCTTCGCCTTAAGCGTTAAATGGTAGTCATTGACACGATCGCCCGCAAAGACATGATACCATGGCGCAGACGGTACGTCTTTTCCGCGGTCTTTGCCCCACTTTATGTTCGGCCTGCTGCGGAGGACGCCTGCTCCCTTAAGCCTCACATCCGGTACCGTCATGAAGGGGCGGATGTTGAGCCGTACACCGTCATTCAGGTCGGGTTCCCACCCGATGGGTTGCTGTTCAAGCGGTTTCCAACGGACAAAGATATCGTAAGGCGCTTCACCAGCGAGGATGAGTTCGAGACTGCGCTTCAGCTCCTCAGCAGCGATCAGCTTCTCTTCGGCACCATCGATACCGTTGGCGACCGCTTCACGCTGCCGGCCAATCCACTCACCGAGGTACGTGTAGACCAGCGACTCTAATCCTTTACGGTCGAGCCTGTGGTAGTTGACAAGGGCTGCGAATCCGTCTTGGAGCCCATCCCAGATGTGCCAGATGAAGGGGCGGTTTTGAAACAGGCGGCAATGCTGGGCAAAGAACTTGTCCCGTAGCCACGTCTCAAGCGTCTGGTCGGCACAATCGGCATCGGCGAGCAAACGAGCCAACCGGTCAGTGGACCAATCATCCGCGTAGGCAGCGGCAAGCACATCCAATAAGCGGTCGGCTGCGGATGATTCACCCCGCAGCGAGGGAATGCAGACGATGCCGTCTTGGTCTGCATAGGGAAGCAAGGTCTCTGAACGCTTGATCCAGGCCCGAGCCTCGTCAGATAACTCCATCTCAGGATCCAACTCAGCTGGCCAGCGGTAGCCGAGCAATCGCGCCACGGCCACTTGTAGAGGGGCTTCACTTTGGGCAGGATGGCCGTGGAAGATCCACTGCGTTGGGTCGTCGGAGTAGGGTTTGGGCAGGCCGTTAGGGTATTTCTCTTCGGCCACTTCGGTCCAGTAGTCGAGGTCGAAGGGGACTTTGACCAGAGAAGCGTTTGTCACCTTAAGGCTTTGGTCTATTTGTCGCACCGCTTCGTTGTATTCGGGTGAGGAGCAGTAGCACCAGATGGCAGGGAGGTGAGCTGGGTTGTGGGGGAGGATGACTGCGACATTCTTGTCGAAGATGGCCCCCTGGTACCTGGCTACGGGCAGGGCACGCATCTGGCTGATGGCAACACCTGTTTTGCCCCAAGCGGCCCCGCCAGCCGGAATAGCCAAGCCTTGCCTCCCTAGCTCAGCCAACACTCCCCTACCCTTCTGCCAAAAGACGATCTGCTCTAAACCACTCCAGTGAGTGGTCTCCTTTACAGTAGTCTGCAGGAACTGCCAATCCACTCCGAAACTGCTGATCTCCCAGTACTGACGAAAGAAGCGAGGAGCATCTTTACTACCGAACCCATGCACTCCAGCCGCACACCGTGATAATAAGGGCAAAGCAGCCGTTTCCTCCAGCACCACCCTCGCATCCGGATTATCCAACTGCGCCGCCTGCTCCACTTGCTTAATCTCAGTATCCAGCAACTGCACAGCCTTCTCATCCGCAATACGCGGCTCCGATACATCCAATCCACAAAGCATGTGCTCCTCGGGCGCCTCCCCTTTACCCATGGTGAGAAGAATCGCCATGACAACTTCACCAGTGATTGTCTCAAATGCCCCAGGTCCCAGCCTTGCCACCATATGCCACGTATCATTCCTGAGCAGCTTCTTCCGGAATTTCTCGTAGCTCGTCAAAAAGAGCCAGTTCTGGGGCATGACAATACTGGTGGTCCCACCCGGTACCAGGAATGCCAGGCAGCGCTCCAAGAAAACGTTAGCCAGGTCACCCTTTGCTGCCGCGTGATTTTCGTCACAGAACGAGCGTAAGATGTCGTCCTGCTTGCCACGGGTGAGATACGGCACGTTGGTGATTATCCAATGGTACTTCCCCGCTAACAAACTGGCGGCTCTGGCTAGCCCATGGGCCACCACACCAGCTTCGTAAAGCTCCTCACTATGCCCATTGTTCAGCGCCGCCTCTAGCAATTCCGCCACGTGCTGGTAATCTTCGGTAAACAAGGTTTTTTGCACCCGTTGTGGATCAATGAGGCTACCAAGCACCGGGGCATTCTGAAAGAGGCCGTGTAGCTCCTCTAGAGCGTTTTGTGCTTCGGGCTCTCCCTCTGCCAAGCTCAACCATTCTTCTTTCTGGGCACTGACTGTCAGGCCCGAACAGGCAATGTGCAAATCAGGCAAGGTGCGGTAACCGTCAGCTCTTGGATACCGCCATGCGGTGAGTGCCAAGGTAAACGCCGCCAATTCGACGCAGCGCTTGTCGAGTTCAAGGCCATGGAGGTTCTCCCTCAGTACAGCATCTACCGCTTCCGGCGCCGAGAGCCCCTCCAGGTGCATGCGCATCGGTGTCAACATGAGAAGGGCGGCAACCAGAAAATGACCCGATCCACAGCATGGATCCATCACTTTGAGGTTTTTTGGTTCTTTTGGCCAATCATCAAAGGTCCCCGCTGCGGGACGCCACGCCCCTTCCTCGTCCTGCACAAACCTCAGATACTCCAACGGTACTCCGGGTATGGCCGCCTTCTTTCGTAACTCGTCTTCATTCGCTGCACCTTTGAGGTCGTTATCCGTCAGACGACGAGCTGCCCACCAGGCGCCGAGGGCGTTATCGAGCAGAAAGCCGACCATATACGGTTCGGTAAAAAGCTGGGTCACCGCTGGCAGCTCCCGAGCCCCGATTTTCACCTCGGATGCGTTCACCTCATCTTTGCGCTTGGCTTGCCAGAATTGGTAAACCCATCCCAAGGAATCCGAGGCGGTGAACACCTCCGGTTTCAGCTGGGTGACAAGGTTTTCAAGCTCCAGTTGGTACTCCAACGGAAACTTAAGTTCATATACGGGTGAATCGGGGCGGAACACTTGCGGTAGCATTTTCGCGGCAAAACGACCCGCCAGCTCCCAACCGTTGTCTGCCCCCTCATCTCTTGCTAACTCATGGCACTCCTCGAGGGAGATGGGGACCGGTTGCTCCGGGTCCGGATACATCAGTAAGTCGTTTTCAGCCAGAAAGCGGGCAAACAACATGCGATGCCAGTGTTGATAAGCCACCTCTTCGATCAATCGATCCATGTCCTGGGTCTGATTCTCGGCATTCCTCTTGTCCCCGAGATGTCGCCCATACGCGCGTAGCCTCTGACGCAGGCTTTTTTCTTCGTGCGTCAAGTGCTCGAAGGGTCTGGCCTCGCCCACACCCAATTGCTCCAGAGCAATACGCGCGGCACGTTCTGCCACCTCGCGCGCATCTTTCGCCGTCTGTTCCAGTTGGTTTCTTAAGTGCCTATCTAACGGCTGCATTGTCTTTCCCCACCTCAGACTAACTGACTGACACCGGACCATTCTCGAGTCCTGCAGCTAATTGCTCCCGAGCATCGGCCAGCCACTGTTCCAGGTCTGCTTCCGTTCGCAACGTGCGTCTAGCTATGTGGACGAATTGCACCTCGGGCTCGAGTAGCTTAGCAGCGCTGGCCATGGTCTCCTGGAACCGCGCTGGCAACGCCGCAATACGCGTGCGAAACATCTCGAGTGAGACGCGTTCAAGGGTAGCGAGCACCTCGTCCACCGAACCGACTTGGACCGTCGGACGGGCTGCTTCATCCAGTCGGTGTTTCTTCAGCAGGCCGTTGCGTTTTGGTTCATCAAGTGTCTGCCAGTTACTGTCAGCAGCGAGAAGTCGTAGGCCCTCGTCATACCGAGCCGCGAAGCACTGATTGAGGCGATTCAACTCGTCACGCAGAAGTTGGGTGAGTTGCTGCACCAAGGGCGTCACCGGATCCGGATCAATCAGCAATTGGCGTTGAGTTCTGATGTACTCGGCTTGGTCCACTAGATGTTGCGCGGCATCAAGGTCTTCTGCATGGGCCAGCAGCCTGTGCAACGTCTGCCAAGCAGGCTGGCGCCGGTTGATCTTGTCGGCTAGCGCTTTCCACGTGTCAATAGACCCAGCTAATTCGTCGTGGTGCTCGTCTAGGAGCACTAACTGCTCATTGCCCGCCTTGAGGCGCAATTCGTCCAATAGCCTCGTATCAGGCCGGACAGGTAGAGGTGGTTCGCCTCCGGCTTGATTGGCCAACGACTGCAGCACATCTAGGAACTCGGGAACAACGTCTGGTTCATCACCCGTTTGAACGCTAACCCGTATCCCTGCTCTCTGGAGCAACCTGCGAACGGTTACACGCTGTGCCGTCGTGACCGTAATGTGTTCAGTCTGGAAGGTGGCCCTACCGAAGGTTCTGCGGTCCAGCGTGTTGTGATCCAGGGGCCGACGATGTTCATCACTGACGCGAACTAACCTAGCCGCCAAAAGGGCGTAGACCGCACCGTCCACCGCATCGCCTTCCCAGCCATATGGCGGCTTCTCAAAGTGACCTCGAACCTCGGCTCCGGTCTTGCCGCGTCCTATGTAGCTAAGCACGGTCTTACACACAGGATGCGTCGCCACATCACCATCGTATCCGACCCGTTTCAGCGCATCCGGTGCTCCCTCCCGGGCTGCGCTATACACCCGGCCCCAGTTATGGCTATCTGCCATCCGAAACTCGGGATACAGCCTCTGTACTGAATGATTGGCGGCTTCATGAATCGTGGTGGTCAGATCGCTATCGACGACCGGGTTGCCGCCTCCTTGAAACACTCGAGCCTCGCGAAATGCTTCATCAAGCAGGTTCCCGATCTTCGTTTCGGCGTTGTCCAATCTCGTTTCCATCGCCCGGCGCGCTTCCTTACCCTCAGGCGTGTCTGGATTTCCACGTTTCTCGAGCGTCGCAGAAGCAGCCTTATATTCGGTCAAGGCATTGTTCAATTCATCCACTGCCCGATTCGGGATGAACACAAAGATGGTCGGCGAGTTGCTCCCGGCTTGTCTGGCATCCGCTCTGACGGAGTTTTCCGTCGTATCCCAACCGTCACGGACCCAAACATAGATTTTCTCATCGGCGTCTGCCGGCAACTGAGAGCCAAAAGCCGGCGTGATGCGCCGCACCGCCTTTGAATCGCCTTGCCTCACAATGATTCTACTGACGATGTCGCGAAAAACCGCTTGCAGGCACTCGGTCCGCTCAGCCACAATGTGATGCCGATTGGTCCTTAGCGCCGATATTTCGGCCATAAAGTCATCATTCCAAGCGGCACTCTCTTCCGTCTGGATACGATACTCATCGTCAACCTTCATCAACAGGTTCGTTTCATCTAGCAACCGCGGAAGTTTGCTGCGTAGACCACTTGAACCGCTCGCGAGATCCTCTACTAAGAGGTCTGCCAGAGTATCTACCGTAGCTTTTATCCCTATTTCCTTATTGCTGTCTGCAAGCTTATTGATAAGAAACACCAAGCCACACGCTCGGGCTAACAGATGCTCGTCCTCATTGTCACTTTGCATCCAACGTCTCGTCTCTTCGTGCAAGCGTCTTGTAAGGGCTCGAGTCTGGAGCAGGCGGTCCGCAGCGTCAAAGAAAAGGTAGTCCGCGGCAATCACATGTCCGAGAGGCTGATCCACGTTTGTTTGGATCACTTTGTGGACCAAACTCAGTTGGTTTCGCAATTGACTATCCGTGCCTGTGCGGTCTAGGGCCCGGAGCGCGTTCTCCCAAAACCGCCGGCGCGTGGGGAGCAAGGGGTAGTCCTGACTAAAAAACTGCCTGTCGGCGTTGCGGTGCGCAATGGCTGTGCCTGTGAGATGCCGGGAGATCTCGCCGACATTCTGCTGCAGTACTTGCTCCAAGGGTTCTTTGGCTTCGGGTTTCTTGGTAAGCACCACTTGACGCAGTACAGTATCGACATCTGCGTCAGATAGCTCGACTCGGACTCTAAACCGTCCTTCGAGACGACGCAAGTCCGTCTCACCTGTAATCCCGGTTTGGCCCGTTCCAATGAACAGCAAACGGCCACCAAAGCTCTTGCAACAGGTCTCAACGGCCTCTTGGACATAGTGGGCACGCTCTGAGTCCTTGCCAATATATTGCTGCACTTCGTCCAAGACAACCAAAGTCAGTGGGAACCTACCCTCTCGACTCAAAGCCTGCCGCATCGTCTGAACCATATCGTCGTTCGACACGTCATCGACGCTTGGGTACAGGTTATTCAGAGAATCAATACACGCCTGGGGCGACGGAAAGATGCTTGGCCTAACCGTCTGTAAAGCTTCATGCAAAAGCTCGGCTACGTACAGGTTATCCAGCTCGTAGCTCCAATCTTCGCCACTACTTTCAACGTGGCTGCGAACTGCGTCATAGAGCCCTTCTTGTTTGAGCCACATGGCGAAGCGAGCCAGAGGATACTTCCTTGGCAGGCCGACGGACCCGAATATGACCTCAAGTAGAGCGAGTCGCACACTTCCTTTGGCGCTTGACCCCAACGTTCCCGAAGCAGCATGAAGTCCGCCGCGCCGTGTGCCTTCGATCGATAGCTCACGCAACAAGTCACGGACATGCGGAGGTAAGGTGACAATTCCTCTGGCGGTGGCCCCATCCGGGAACTGGGTATCAGCCCACAAAGCACTTAGCATCTTGACCAAGTGCGATTTTCCCGAGCCATAGAATCCGCTCACCCATACTCCGGGCTGATCGGCCTGGTCAATGTTTTTGAGGTACGTCTCAAGGATGTGGGCCATACCTTTCTCGTATTGGCCATCACAGACGAAGGTCTCGAGCTCGTAGCGAAGGATTTCAAGTGCTTCGTCACTCGTGTCATTGCCTACTCTGGCGACACCTTCGTTTTTCAACTTCCACTGCAATGGATCGCGCAGATAGATGTCACGGTTCCTCATGCCACCCGACTCCTCCCATAGCCTAAGCTGTCCATTGGCCGATCTTCAGAAAAGCGGCTAGATCTCGTCTCCGCCAGTGATCGGAGTCGCTAGGTAGTTCCAACCATCGTAAGCGTTGAGTAATCGGTAGTTGTTCGCTTCACAGCTGCCTGGAAAAAACACCACCAGACGTCCGCTAAACATAGGCGCCAGTCGGTCCGCAAGTTCGCTCACGCGCAGCAGACCGAAAATCGTGCCCACCCCATGCAGGGCGACTACCGTATCGCTATCTACCGCGTGCTCCTGTAAGAAGGTCGCGAATCGTTCCTCGATAAAGCCCAAATACCGGGGCAACAGCGTGTCCAGCAAATCGGGCCGCTTATAGTAGCTGTTGGCATACCGTTGCGCCACAAGCCATTCTGGGAAGGTGTCTGTGAGGTCGAACAAGTGCCATCGGTGTCCTGCATTGTGCGTTGCGATCCCAAACTCGTGAATGGCAAGACGTAGCCGGCGTTCGTCTTGTTCACGATACACGCAGAAAATGACTCGCAGCGGTGGCGCTACCTCTTCGCGCCAAGGCACGGCGATGTAGTTTACATATGATCTTTGAAGCCGCCTAAGCCTGCTCACGGACCCACTCCGTCTCTTGTTCCGTCAGCAGCCTCGGAAACAATACTTCGACCACCTTTCCGATGCGGTTGACGATTATCCATCCACTTCGGGCCGCCTCTTCAGCACGTGCCACGACTTGTTCGACACTACTATCAAGGAGCTTAGCGTATTCACTCTCGAAGAGCGCGATGCCGCGCAGCCCCTGAAGATAGCCTAGAAGCAATGCGTACGCTGCCGACCCCGGCGTAGCGCTTGCCTTTATCCGAACCTTGTTCCTGCGGCCTTGAAGGTGACCCGATTGCGTCCAGGTCGAGCTCAACCTACTTACGATGGCTTCTAGCGTGCACTTGCTATAGCGCCCCGGCTCCGGTTCGTCGGTATATGATTCGAAGCTCGCTTTCGACAAGACCTCACCCTCGGGCATGCTAAGAACAAAGCCCGCTGAATTGCGCAGGATGGCGTCTCGGGCATAGGCACACAAAAACGCGATAAGCGGGCGCCCGGCTTCGTCCCGATCCCAAAAGAAGCGTAAGGCGCGGAACAACACTTCATCCGGGTTCAGGGAGTATAGCTGAACTAGATAGGTGAAGGTCATTCTCCGATTCGCACTTGAACGTTTATCCAGGCAGTTGTTCTCGATAATTGCTCGACGGTAGTCTGTCGTCGAAGACGCGGGTTCGTTTACATACATTAACAAAGTGGAAAGCTCTTTTAGCATCATGGTGCGACGCGCGTGAGTTCCGCCCCGACCGAAGCGGAATCCAAACTGACGCAGATTGGCGGGTCGAGAATTCTGCACGTATGAGCCCCCCAGGCATGCGAACAGCCTAAATAACCTATATTAGCGACGGCCACATGCAACTCCTGCGAGCGACACGATTCCCAGGCACAAGAGGCGGCACCATGTACGGTACCGCCTCTCTAGACTACCTCGGTTGGCGTAACGTCTTAGCGCATACCGAGCTTCTTGAGCATGGCGTCAAGTGCTGCCTTGTGTTCAGCTGCGCGTTTGGCCAGTGTCTGCTTCTTTGATGTCTCCACAATCATTCCTTTGCAGCCCAGTCTGATGGAGACCGCCCTGGCGAGGCTGCCCGCCGTAGGATAGCGCAGCACGCTGAACACGTGCTTCGGGTTGGAGACCAGCGCGCTGGCGGCTTTGGCCATGGCTTTGGCCATAGGGGCTGCGCTGGCGACTGGGTAGTAGATGACCGTCTGCCCCACCGACTTCTTGTTGATCTTGTGGAAGTCGTAGCCTTCGTGCATATCCACAAGCCATGTGGGGCGGTATTTGACCATCAGACTCCAGATGCCTCGGGCCAGGTAGTTCCTGGCGGCGTCGGTCTTGGTGCGAGGGAACGCACGGTTCAGGTCGCCTAGGCTGCTGGTGCGAGTGCCAGCTCTCACAGCAGGGCGGTTGGCCTCAGGAATGACGATAAGCCGTCCCTTTTTGACGGCTAGGTCTTTGGCTGTCCAGGCGGCTTTATATCCAGCCTTCTCGTTGCCGTGGACGCCGCCAGTCACGACGACTGTGGGACCTTTGACTCCACTGTTGTAGATGTAGTAAGGGGTCTGATGCTTGGTTCCTTTGGCGATCCAGCCTTTCACAAGACCGGCGCCAAGAACCTCAGAATCCTCCGGCGGCCAAGCGACCTCGGGTTCCCAAGGGCCAGTGGCAAAGGTACTCCAGCCCATCTCGACGGGTGAGGCGCCGACCAGCTGAGACGCCTGACCGATTAGGATGATGGCTATCACTACGGCTGCTGCGATGAGAGTGCGATGATTGCTGCAATGATATCTGTCTCGTGTTATCATGAATCTCCTCTTTTCTTTTCCCATCCACTGCTGGTCTTGTCGGTAGATGTGGGTGGGTTAGGCTGTGCTGCGAGACTTTGTTGCAGGGAAGGCCTGAGCCTGCCGGGAAGTGTCGGTTAGCCAGGTAGGTCCTGCCACTTGCATGGGAGCTGTCGATGGTGTAAGCTGGGAATCGAAAACTGAATAAATGCCAACCAGGTGCGATAATAGGGAATCAGGTGCAAGTCCTGAACGGTCCCGCCACTGTAACCGGGGAGTACGCGGTGTCACCACTGTCAAACGATGGGAAGGTCGCCGCAGACGTGTTGTGATCCGGAAGTCAGGAGACCTGCCTGGTTGGATGTACCGTGATCCTTCGGAGCAAAGGTGGGTACTCTGGTTTGCGCTTGTACTGTTGCACGCGCTTATAACCCGATCTCCTTTCTCGGAGTTCGGGTTTTTTGGTATCTATACGAGGCATATGGGTTGTGACGAGATGGGCGTAAAGATTCGTGTTGACTCGCTGAGCTTCTTGTATGGTACGCAGAGTGTCTTTTCCAATGTCTCTTTGGCAGTTGAGCCAGGTTCTTTCACGGGGGTAGTAGGACCGAACGGGGCTGGCAAGACGACTCTTCTGAAGTGCTTGGCTGGTCTCCTACGTCCGTCAAGTGGTCGAGTCAGGTTGGGCGATGATGAGGTCTCATCGCTGTCGAGGGAGGCTATGGCCAGAATTGTGGCAGTGGTGCCTCAGGACAACCAAGTCCGGTTCGATTTCACGGTTGAGGAGTTCGTCATGCTTGGACGGCTTCCGCATCATCAGAGGGTGACACGTGAGACGAGGCATGATCGAGAGGTGGTAGCCAGGGCCATCACTTTGACTGGTATGGAAGCCTTCGCCTGCCGGTCTGTAGTAGCCCTGAGCGGAGGAGAAAGACAGCGCGCGGCTATATCGCGCGCCTTGGCCCAGGAGCCGAAAGTGTTGCTGTTGGACGAACCCACGTCGCACTTGGATATTGGGCATCAAGTGGACGTTCTGGATCTTGTTCACGGAATGTGCGCAGACCAGGGCGTGACAGTGGTTGGGGTCTTTCACGACCTCAATCTGGCGTCGATGTACTGTGACCAGATCATAATGATGGCGGATGGTACAGCCCGGCTGCATGGGACACCCCGAAAGGTGCTCACTCAACGTAATGTCGAGGCTATTTACGGTGATCGAGTGGTCGTAGACCAGCATCCGGTCTGTGGCGTCCCGCTCGTGGTGCCTGTGTCGGGCGGCGCCGCGAACCGGAGTGCATTGAGACAAGAGAATAGTGAAAGGGAGGATATGAATGCGTAAACGACATGCTCTGTTGGTTCTTTCTGTTCTAGTCTTGTTGTCTCTAGTGGAAAGTGTAGGCCATGCAGCTGGCCAGTACCCCATCACCGTTTCTGATGACATGGGGCGCAAGGTGACGTTTGCCACTCGACCCGAGCGCTTGGTGTCCTTGGCACCGAGTTGGACTGAGATCCTGTTTGCTTTAGGTGTGGAAGATCGACTGGTTGGGGTAACCACGTTCTGTGACTATCCTGCGGCTGCTACAAGAAAGCAAAAGGTGGGTGGCTTTTCCGATCCTAACATCGAGCTTATCGTCGCCCTCAAGGCCGACGTGGTCTTTGGCACGACGATGCACCACAAAATCGTCCCGGAGTTGGAGCGTAGGGGAATCAGATTCGTTTGCCAGAATGCGGCTTCCGTCGAAAACGTGATGGGGAATATCAGAGTGGCTGGAATGGTAGCTGGAGTCCCGGAAAAGGCCAAAGAGGTCAATCGAAGCATTGAGAAGGCCGTCACAGAGGTGCGAAATACCTGGGCCTCATCGTCGTTACCCCAGGCCGGGAAGCGAAAAGTGCTTTACTTGGTGTGGGACGAACCTGTTATGAGCGTTGGTCCGAAGACCTTGATCAGTGACATGCTGTCTATTGCTGGGGGAATCAGTATCACGAAAGATGCCACCACCGACTATCCCTCCTACAGTCTCGAGGCGATTCTGGCTGCCAATCCGGATGCGGTGCTGGCTCCCAAGATTCACGGGGGTGGTGGGCTCGATCCTCAGGCCCTCAAGGCCCAGCCAGGTTGGAGGGCTCTGAATGCCGTCAGGCAGGGCAATGTGCGGCTTGTGGACGACAACCTCGTTTCTCGACCAGGACCTCGGGTAGGCGAAGGAGTTCTTGAGATGGCCAAAGCGATCTACCCTGAGCTATTCAAGTAGAGGGTGATAGCAGAGTGCGGGATAGGTTGAGCATGCTCCTGTGTGGTGGCCTCATAGTGGCGCTGGCAGCTACGGTGCTCCTGTCGTTAGGTACTGGGGCGGTGAAAATATCAGCGAGAGAGATTCTGGGCGTGTTATGGAACCAGTCCCAGAGCTCGGAGATATCCGCAGAGATCATCCTGCGCATCCGGCTGCCCCGGATTGTGCTCGCAGCATTGGTCGGTTGTGCTCTGGCGTTGTCGGGGACCGTATACCAGGGCCTGTTTCGGAATCCTATGGCAGACCCGTATGTGATTGGAGCATCGGCCGGTGCTTCTTTGGGGGCTACCGTGGCCATGGTCCTTCCTGCAGGCTCTCACTTGTTGGGGCTGAGTACGATTCCGCTCTTTGCTTTTGCGGGTTCGCTGGCTACTGTACTCCTGGTCTTTAACCTGGCACGTACAGCCCAGCGAACCCCTGTTATCAACCTCATCTTGGCAGGAGTGGCTGTGAGCTCAGTGCTGTCGGCTGTGGTCTCACTGCTTATGTTCCTGATGCCCCAGGAGGGCCTGCACGGTCTTGTCTTCTGGTTGATGGGTGGCTTCTCGGGCCGCAGCTGGAACCATGTGGTGGCCATTGCTCCTCACTGTGCAGTGGGATTGGTGGTAGTTGTGGCTCATGCGAGGCAGCTCAATGCGTTTCTGCTTGGTGAGGAAGAGGCTATGAGTCTGGGTGTAGATGTGCAAAAAACCACAAGGCGGCTCGTGGCGGCAGCATCCTTGCTCACGGCTGCTTCAGTGGCTGCGGGCGGGATTATCGCCTTTGCGGGCTTGGTAGTGCCTCACCTGGTGAGGCTGATCGTGGGTCCCGATCACCGACGCCTTATCCCCAACGCTTGTCTGTTGGGGGCGGTCTTCATGCTTCTTGCCGATACCTTGGCTCGCTCTGTGATTCCGCCCAGGGAGTTGCCGGTGGGCATCATCACTTCGCTTACGGGAGGTCCGTTTTTCATCCACTTGCTTCGCAGACACAGGCCCAGGGAATGGTGATGGGGGGCGTGCATGTGCACGGGGGAAACGTATACAGTGCGGCGCGTCAACACGGAGTACCCCTAGATCAACTGGTCGATTTCAGTGCCAATATCAATCCCTTAGGGCCATCACCTCAGGCCTTGGAGGCGATTAAAGACAACCTGGATCTGATCAGGCACTATCCGGATCTCGATAGTACAGAGCTCACTGAAGAACTGGCGCGCTATTTACACGTGGAACCTGATCTCATCGTGGTAGGAAATGGAGCCGCGGAGATCATTCAGCTCGTGGCTGAAATGGTCGCACCTCGTCGCGGCCTTGTCTTCTCACCAACCTTTGCGGAGTATGCTGTCGCCATTGAACGTGTCGGTGGGCAAGTGATCAGGGCGCCTTACGATGTTGCCGAAGAGCATGTGGCCCATGCCGACATGCTCTTTTTATGCAATCCCAATAACCCCACGGGTCAATTGATGCGAAGAGACGGCGTGCAGGCCATCGTGCGTCGCGCCCAGGCACAAGGGACGATGGCCATAGTTGACGAGGCTTTTATCGATTTCGTCGACAAGCCCGAGGTGCACACGATTCGGAGCGACGTGACCGCACATACCAACCTGATTGTCATAGGGTCTTTGACCAAGTTTTTTGCCATACCCGGGCTTAGGGTGGGGTATGCTGTCGCACCAGCACATCTGGCGGTGAGGCTGCGCCGGGCGAAACTGCCATGGAGTGTCAACTGCCTGGCTCAGGTGGCCGCGTTGGCCTCGCTGCGCGATACCCAATACATTGCCGCAACCCGCGCATACGTAGCCAGGGAGCGAGAGGCCCTTGTAGCAGGTCTTGATAACCTTGCGGGTCCCCATGGTTTTGGGGTGTGGCCGTCGTCTGCGAATTTCGTGTTTATCAGTCTGGCGCGTACTGGACCAACAGCCACCGAGGTGCGCAGACGTCTCGCCGCTTGCGGAATACTCGTGCGGGATTGCGGGAACTTCCCATTTCTGGACCATTACTCGTTGCGTATAGCGGTGAGAACGAGGGCTGAGAATGAGAGGCTCCTCAGAGAGCTTGCGAAAGCGCTATCTTAGCGTGCCTCAGCCCAGTTGCCTGAAGAGACGACGATGAAGTCGTAGGGGCGCTTTCCTCCGGTGGTGCGCACCAACACGTCGCGAAGACGTCCTCGTGGTCTCTTCTCAAGGCTGTGGTAGCAGATTCCGGAGGCCCATGTTTTCACTGAAGGCAGTTCCTTTTCTAGCTCTGTCCATGCGGGCAACCACATGCGCGGAGTGTCTGTCCAAAGAGGATGATGTAGCGCTATCGTTGGAGCGAATTCGCTGAATCGCTCGCGCAGCTGGGTGCAGCGAAGACGTCGAAGACCAGAAGGATTCGCCCGAGGGTTGTACACACTGAGGTCATAGGAACCCAGGACAAGAATTCGCTCCTCCTCTGCCTCTATCAGATGGGTATCCAGATCGATGATCTGAAAGAGGTCGCGCTCCTGATGCTTGGCAGGGAAGGAGTTCCCAGTCCAGGAGACTTGGCGACTGGCTATGTCGTAGAAGGCCACAAGCTCGGCGCGCTGTGGGCGCTCGGCTCTGGCGAGACTGATCCCGATGGTGAGGGCGCGGACCTTGCCCTTGGCCGCTTCTAGTACACGCTCTGTAACCGTTCGAGCCAGGACCTGCTGTGCGGGAATAAGAAGGTCCGCGAAATCTTGATGTTGTGAACCCCAACTTACTCCACCTGACCAATCAGCAGGGAAAGGGCCACTGACAAAGCCACCAGGTGTTTGTAGGAACATCGCTTGTAGCCCGACGGGCCATTGAGAGTCTAGCACGTGCAGTAGCATGGCCTCGGCCATCCACGGTTCCACACTGCTTTCACCTTGGATGACCAGCCTGGAAATAGGCACAGATCGCGGTTTTATCCGCCTAATGGTTACACGTGGCTTCGGTTGCGGCTTCGGTTGACGTCGCTCACGCTGTCGAGCATAAGAACGGGACCGTTCTCCACCCCTGTGTGAAGTGCGTTCGAGGCCAGCTGGCTCCAGGCAGTCTGCCTGCATGCGATTTTCCGCGAGTCGAAACAGCTGTCTCAGAAAGCGCTCTACATCACCTACGGTAGACGGGGCATCAATACGTACCAGCGTGTCTCCCATGAGACGCTCAAAACTGCTTCGACGCTCGGTGTTGCGGTTATCTCGCTTCCTGGGCTGGTATCGCCAGGAAAGAACCGGGCCATCAGGTAATCTGTCGTACTGGTGTACCTGTGCTACTGGGGTGGAGCGGTCTCTTGGATACAGCACACAGTAGTAGTTGCCGTCGTGATACAGGTCGCCCAGAAGAACGTGAAGGACAGATCCATCACTGCGCTCGACACGATGTACGGAGATCAAGGTTTTTTCTGCTAGCCCTCGAAAGGAGGATTCGGCTGGACTCAGCTGAAAGGCTGGAGATCTCTGTCGGCGGTACTGCTCCAGGAGCAGCGTGATTCCCACTGCATCGCTTCTGTTCAATTGTTAATTCACCTCTGGCTGTTTTCGGTACTCTAGTCTATCTTCTTCTGGATGGGGGGGCCGAAGTCCTGGATTTCATCAGGGAACCCCTTCATTAAGCCGTTTCCTGGCGTCCTTGGGTATTATTGGCTGATCACGGGGAGGGTATGATGCGGATATGACACTGCCTCAAGACTACCTCGAGCGGGTCTACGCTGGCGCCTTGGGTAAGATCATAGGCGTCTATCTGGGGCGGCCCTTTGAGGGGTGGTCTCATACACGAATAGAGTCCGAACTGGGCTCGGTTAACTACTATGTGCATGAGCGACTTGGAAAACCGCTGGTAGTTAGCGACGACGACATCTCAGGTACTTTTTCTTTCCTGCGGGCTCTATCCGATTACGGTAATCCCCGTGATATCACTCCCACACAGATTGGACAGACGTGGCTCAATTACCTCATCGAGAATCGGACAGTCCTGTGGTGGGGTGGGTTGGGCACGTCAACGGAACACACAGCATATCTGCGTCTGAAAAACGGCATTCCTGCACCTGATAGCGGCTCTATGGCATTGAATGGTCAAGTGGTGGCAGAACAGATCGGTGCCCAGATCTTTATTGACGGCTGGGGCATGGCTGCGCCGGGCGATCCGGAGCTGGCTGCGCGCTTAGCTGAGTGTGCTGCCAGCGTAAGTCACGACGGTGAAGCAATCTATGGGGCCCAGGTGGTGGCTGCGCTCGAAGCCATGGCTTTCGTCGAGGATGATCTGCATAAGATGCTTGATGTAGCCGTGAGCCTGATACCGCAAGATTCGGTGATCTATCAGTTGATCGCTGATATGCGTAGATGGCACAGCGACGAACCCGACTGGCGCGTGACGCGTCAGCAACTGGAGGGCAAATATGGCTATCACCTTTATGGTGGTGGCTGTCACATCGTGCCTAACCACGCTCTAGTGATGCTGGGCTTGCTGTATGGAGATGGCGACTTTCAGAAGGCACTGATGGTCACCAACACCAGTGGCTGGGACACTGACTGCAATTCGGGCAATGTGGGCTGCTTCATGGGTATCTGGAAGGGTCTGGCGGGCATTGAAGCAGGTCCTGATTGGCGTACGCCAGTGGCCGACCGGCTGCTATTGCCTACTGCAGATGGTGGGCGTTGCGTCACCGATGCCGTGATCGAGGCCTACAGCATTGTGAACACTGGTCGGGCCCTTGTTGGATTGGCGCCGTTGGCTTCTAAAGCTGGGGCTCGCTTCCATTTCGAGTTGCCCGGGTCTTTGCAGGGCTGGCAGGTGGAGGAGAGTGTTGAGTCTCGAGGCACAGCCGTGTTGGAGAACGTGGCCGGGGGCAGTAGACGGGGGCTTCGGAGTCTGGCAGTGCGATACCACCACGTGGCTACTGGCCGGGTGGCCAGGGTGGCTACTCCCACATTTCTGGCGCCCGAGTATCTGACAGCTTCGGGCTACGGTGTCGTTGCTTCGCCTACCCTCTATTCGGGCCAGCAGCTGAGCGCTGGCCTGAGCGCCGACGCAGCCAATGTCGGAAGCATCGTTTGCACGCTCTACATCCGAGTCTACCAGACAGAGCAGCAACTCGGCTTGGTGCGGGGCCAGAGCGTAGAGCTGCA
This sequence comes from Limnochordia bacterium, assembly GCA_050951545.1. Taxonomy (GTDB): domain Bacteria; phylum Bacillota; class Limnochordia; order DTU080; family DTU080; genus DTU080. The sequence continues at coordinate 184,707 of JBMNJG010000007.1, forward strand.
GCCTGGCACTCAGCGGGAGTTAGACTGGCGTATTCCAGATACGGATGGGTTGCCGATCGGCCAGGTAGGGTTGGAGCTGAGCTCGCCATCAGGATCACGAGCAGATGGGAGCATCTATCTGGACTACCTGGGGTGGACTGGCACGCCTGATCTCACATGGAGTGCGAGAGGGGGTCCCATCTCTCTGCGCGCCTGGACTGACGGCGTTGACCGCTTTGGTCTTGAAGGCCAGGGTTATCGCCTGATTCAGAATCAGGGGATCGGTTTGGCGATACAAGGGGCTCGGCAGTGGGGTGACTACCGGCTCTCCACGCAGGTGAGGCCACACATGGTGAAGTCAGCGGGCATTGCCGTACGTGTTCAGGGGATGCGTCGTTACTATGCGCTTCTCCTGTGCGCAGATGGCACGGTGCGTCTCGTGAAGGCGCTAGATGGGTACCATGTCCTTGGCGAGAGCCCTTTTTCGTGGCAGTTCGGGCACTCCTACGAGCTGACGATTGAGGTAGCGGGTGCTCATTTGCGGGCAGCAGTAGATGGTGTGTGCCTCTTCTCATTTGCGGATGATCAGAGACCACTGCTTGAGGGTGCTGTGGCTATGATCTGTGAAGAAGGGCGGACAGCTTTTGGGCCAGTGGAGATCTCTCCACTCAGGTAGACGCAGGTTAGAGTATTTTCGGGCATGACGTCCCAGGCATTCGCTTCTACCTGGGACGTCTCCATAGTTGTGCTTTCCTAGGCAAGCGGTGCAGTCTCCTCGGGTCGTATCCAGCAGATGCTAGCGACACGGATGAAGTGCGTTCCGTCCTCATTGGTGACCGTCACATGGCCAGGCGAGACACTCCGCAACGTGCCGACGACGTTGCCATAGGGTGTGGTGACCTCTACCCGTCGTCCGATGAAGGCGGGTATGCGGTTGGTGAAGCGCCGTCGTCGTCGGCGATAGGCTTTGATACGGGTCAAGGCGTCCACTTCCTTTGAGAGTCCTTCTACGCTGCACCATCGTCATGAGCGCCCCGCATTATCATAGTCTGTGGCGGGCAGCCACCCGCAGGGCCGGGCGCCCATGCGCGGCTCCAGTACGCCACCACTGTATGCAACTCGTGGCGCGCTGGTCTCTAGCAGATAACCGCTTCTCGCTCGGTCGTGTCGCCCTGCCCTTAGTGTCTAGCTCTTTGCTTGTTGGGGATAGGCCTTTGTGCTAGTAGTCGTCATAGTCGCGGCGGTAGCTGCGCCGACGGCATCTGGTGATCATTTCCTGGCGCCAACGGCAGGGAATGCATGAGGTGGGCTTGGGTCTTCTGCCGGATCTGATGGGACGGCGGTCGCAACAGATGACCACGCACTCGCCTGGACGCACTTTGATGACTCGACGTACGCGCATATTACCCCCCCTCCAATGCAGATTGCTTGGCCAGCCATCACTGAGCGTCCTCGCTAAGAAGGCTTGGCGTCGGATGCTCATGCACGGCCAATCTAGATTACGCTGCACTAGGACGGTTGGCACAGGCGTTCGCGACTATTTGCTTCCGTTGGGATAATGCAGCGGCACCGCTAGAGTAGCCAGTGCCGCTGTTTTGAGTGTGCCGATCAGAGTGCATTGGGGTCGAGCCAGACATGGCAGATGCGCTCTCGTCGATGAGTGTAGGTGATGTGCAGTAGGCCGTCTTGCCCGACGATCACAGCTGGGTAGGAGTACTCACCAGGCTCGTCCTCCAAGATAATGTGTCGTCCCCAGTTTCTGCCGCGATCCTCGGAGACTCTGATCCATAGCGGGGATCGTCCCGTTTCTGTAGGGTTATAGACCATGACCAGGCGCCCGTCAGCAAGGGTTACAGCATCGATACCGCTGTCTGGGTTGGGCAATTCCGTGGGGGTAGCCATCGCCCACGTTCGGCCATCGTCGAAGGAATGACTGCGCCAAATGCGCCCGGTGTTGGTGCGAAAGTACATCTGCAACTCCCCATCAGGCCAGCTCACCAAGGTGGGCTGGATGATGTCGGGGTGGTCGTCGGGCGTGGGTACAGGTCCGTGGAAGCTCCACTGGTTCGAGGCGTCATGATAGACGCACAAGACGCTGTTGTCCTCACGGTCGCTGTAGGCTGGTATGGCTAGCTCTCCCGTACGCAGACGCAGGGGCTTGTTCTTGATGAGAAAGCTCCACTGGTCTTTCAGAAGAAGAGGTGTCGACCAGGTCCAGCCTCCATCGGTGGATTGGCAGACGTAGGTCATGCAGTCGAGGCACCAGCCGCGTCCGTGCCGATCTTCGCTGCGGATGTAGAAGAGCCAGATGGTCTCTTCAGTGGCGTCAGGTCCCGGTTCCACAAAGAGAGCCGCGTTGCCGTAGGGGCGGGGCACCGTCATACCAGCAATGGCTCGCATATCTCGCCATTCGTCGTCTTGGGGGCGCTTGCGGCCAGACAAAACCACCGATTCCGGGTGATTTTCATAGGGTCCACCGAACCAAGCGGAAATGAACTCACCGTTGATACGCTGTGCAATAGTGGATCCATGACATGAAGGGTAGCCGGGCAGACGTTCATAGAGAAACTCCTTTTTCAAAGCCAAGGTCTGTGCACCTCCTGGTGAAGTCTTGGATTGCCACCTGTGAAGGTCCTCTCCTTTTCAGGGGCGAATACGGTTTCCCAGCAGGGGCATCGTTCTGTTCATGGCTAGTGTGATCCTGCTTGTTGAGACGACGGGTCCTAGACAACGTGAAAGGGAGTGCATACAGCATGTCCGACCAGCGGTACCTGATCATTCACGCTGATGATATCGGTATGTGTCATTCGGTTAACGCGGCCACCTTTCAGGCTATGACCGACGGTGTGGCCAGCAGTGGCAGTGTCATGGTGCCTTGCCCATGGTTTCCGGAGGCGGCTGCCTGGGCCCGCGAGCACCCGCAAGCGGACCTCGGCATTCACCTTACATTAACTAGCGAGTGGCGTTACTATCGCTGGCGTCCAGTGGCTCCTCTCGAGAGCGTGCGCTCCCTAGTGGACGACGAGGGGTTCATGTGGCGCTCTACACGGGAAGTGATCCAACACGCAGATCCCAGAGAGGTTGAGCTTGAGGTCAGGTCGCAGATCGAGCGAGCCCTGGCCTTTGGTATGCAGCCTACGCATGCCGACTCGCACATGGGTACACTCTTTTACGACCCGCGTTTTTTTGAGATCTACGTGCGGGTCAGCCGAGAGTACGGTATCGCGCCCATGCTGATGGAGCTGACTGCGGAGCAGGTGGATGAGGCGCGTCGGCTCGGGGTGGATCTGCCGGGGCAGATGGCCCTCTCCAGGAAAGGTGCACCGTACCTTGACCGACTGATTCTCAGTGCGCAAGGGAACACCTTGGAGGAGCGTACTGCTGACTTCTACCGTCTGCTTGAGTCGCTCACACCTGGCGTCACCCAGATTATCGTTCATCTGATGCACGACGACGGGGAGGGGCGCCAAATCGCTTACAGCTGGCAGCGGCGCTACTGCGAGTTCCTCATCTGTACCGCAGATGAGACAAAAGCTATACTCAATGCTCTAGGGGTCCAGTTGGTTGGCCACCGGGAACTCAAAGGGTTGCGACTAGAGTGATTTGGGAGGGTGTCTGTTGCTTCTTGACATGCATGTGCATACGACGGCCTACTCCACCTGCGCGAATATGTCACCGCACGAGATGGCTGAGCGCGCTCGCGAAGTTGGCCTTGATGGGGTTGTCATCACAGAACACAATGTGATCTGGTCGGATGAGGAAATGGCCGAGTTGCGGGATCGTTTTCCTGATCTTGTCTTCTTTCGAGGTGTGGAGGTCAGTGCCAAAGGGCATCATGTGCTTTTGTATGGCATTACCGATTTCTCTGGTTTTGAGGCGAGAATGCCTGTGCAGGATGTGGTGGCTGAGGCACACAATCGGGGGGCTGTTGCCGTGTGGGCTCATCCCCTTCAGCACTCATTGACCCCGAGCTCGGAAGGCCTGCGAGCGGGATTTGACGCCTGTGAGACGCGGAGCGTCAACATCGATCGGCTAGAGCGGGACAAGTATCGTCAGCTTGCCAAGCGTCTGGGTATCCCAGAGATGGCCAACAGTGATGCACACCATACCCAGACTCTGGGAGCCTATGCCACGCGCTTCACTGGCCCTTTGGGTGATGAGAAAGACATAGCGGATGCTATTAGGCGGGGCGCCTTTTGCGCCGAAGAGCGGCCGCAGTGGAGCGAGACTGCATCGGTGCTGCGGGAGCAGTTGTGGCATCGGAAGATCAGGGCCATGCTTGCTCGGGGTATCACAGACCCTGTGGAGGTCAAGCGCAAGACGGGGGCCTCTCTACAGCGTATTCATCAGATTGTCGTCCAGAAGGAGGCGGGTAGGTAGTGTCTACAGTGGCGTTCGCGCCTCAAGTCGTAGCCTGTAGCACTGAGGCCTGTTTCCAACGTCCTGCCCTGAACCAAATAGCCCCTACGAAGAAGAACAACACGTTCGTCAGCGGCAGGGCAATCCAATAGCCGTTGGCGCCGTAGCCCCACCGGTAGCTCATGGCAATCGCGAGAGGGATCTGAAACAGCCAACGTCCTGCGAAGGTGAGCACCGCGGGCGGTACGGTCTGGCCCGCGCCTCGGAAGGCCCCTTGCACAACGTCCAGCGCTCCCCAGAAGCCAAAGGAGAAGACGTGCAAGCGCAAAAACCTAGCGGCAGTAGAAGCTACCTCGTCACTCACGTGAAAGACTCCGATAATGGGCTCTGCAAACACGTAGAGGAGCATAGCTACTGCAGTGAGAAAGGCAAACATTACACCGGCACCGACCCAGGCCACGCGTTCCGCGCGCTCAGGGGTATTGGCGCCCAGATTCTGGCCTACACCAGCGGCCGCGGCCTGTTCCATGGCTCCCGAAGAGGTCCATACTACCGACATCAGTCTGTTGACCAGGCCGTAGGCAGCTGCTTCGACGGGGCCAAAGCGGGATACGATGCCAGCCACCATAACCGAGGACACGCCTCGGGCACCCATGTCGAGCGACCCCGGTAACCCCAAAGCCGCAATGCGGCGTAATAGCGACCAGTCGGGTAAGAAGTGCATCGGTCTGAGCCGTAGGCCCAGCCGGCCACTGGCGAGGTGAAGCAGGCTGAGCACGGCTCCCAAGAGCATACTCAACCAGGTGGCCCAAGCGGCACCCACCACACCTAGAGCAGGTAACCCCAGCCAGCCATGAATGAGGAAAGGGTCTAGTACGACGTTGAGGAGCGTGGTGAGCAGCAGAAGATTGCGGGGGGTTTTGCTGTTCCCGCTCCCCTGGGAAACCGAGCGATAGGCTAGGTAAATGTAGTTGAAGGGAAGAGCGGATAACACGATCAAGAGATAGGCTGATCCGAGCTCCAAGACCTCGCCAGTGGCTCCCATAAGCGTGAGGATGGTCTTGCGCAGTAGGATGCCCAGGCTGCCCAGAAACACTGCCACTACACAGGCGAGTAACACCACTTGTCCGGCGGTGCGCCCAACCTCATCGTGCTGGCCCGCCCCGGTGTATTGTGCCACAAAGGTGCTGCCAGCGATGGTCACGCCCAGCCCAAAAGAGAACGTCAACCACACGGTGGGATACGTCATGGCCACCGCGGCGACAGCCTCCGTGCCCACACCGGATACCCAGTACATGTCGGCGAGGTTGTAGAAAGTGTTGAGGATGTTGCCCACAAAAAGCGGCCAAGCAAGTGTCACCAGCCGCTGCATGATCGGACCTTCGGTGAGGTCTAGGCGGATACGATTGTTCCAACGATGATTTGCAGATTCTGCCATACCCCTTTGTTCGCTCGGACATGCTGCTCTTCCTGCACTATCTATCGTCCATCGCGCCCAGTCCTCCGGTTGAGTTTTGAAGTTACGACGAAGTCTCCCTGAGTGAAGCGGCGCTCCAGAGGGCCCACTCCTGGTGCGTAGAAGAAGTCTGTGGTAGCTGCATCGGCAGTTGCGTCGGTGGCGACTATGCGCACATGCACGACATGCTTAAACGTCCCTACAGGCACTGTATGCGTGGCTTTGCTGGTGAGCAGCGTCGCCTCGGCAGCATTGGGTAGTTTCCATTGAGTACCTTCACGCAGAGGCCAGGGAAGGAGTTTCCTATCCTTCGTCTTGTCTCGCTGTGTGATGGCCGGACTCTGGAGCAGGCTCTCTCCAGAGTAGTGCTCCCCTTGAGAGAGAATCTCGTATGCCCCGTCATGACGGAGCTCGATTACTCGCGCGAGAACTGTACCGCCGTTGGCCTCCATAACCTGGTAGAGGTTCCCATTGGCATGTGACACTTGGGCGGTAAACGTCGCGTACTCGTTTCCTTCACCGACGTACTCAAAACGGTTTCCCACCTGCAGGCCAAGCAGATCGCGTAGGACCGCTATGGCTTGCTGCCGGCCGCAGCCGCCTGTGAGCAAAGCCAGCGTGATAACGATGGATACAGCAAACCGCAACATCCAGATTCCCCCTGAAGGCGTGTGTGTTTACTATACCCGGAGTATCGAAAATGCAACGCTGGTCGCCTATCAGGCATCCAGGTGGGCAAGGCTCTTGATGATCTGCACGATGCGTGACAGACGTCGCTCACTCCACTCGCCCCACAGGATAAGGTCTGCCACCGCCTTGGTCGGAGCTGTGAATGCTCGGTGGTTGTGCAACACGTCCTGGCGATACCACGAGATCACGTTGCCAAGGTCGAGTCCATGTTGGTTGACATTGCGCTCGACGCGCCGCAACACGCGTTCTTCGTCGTCCATGTCCACGTAGATGGAAAGGTCAACCATCTCGGCGAGCCAAGTGAAGGTGAGGCAAAGGTGGCCTTCGACAAGGTTGATGCGGCGAGGTTCGACGTTGTAGGCGGGGCGTTGTCCGCGAGCTGGCACATGTGCGGGTTCGCCCTGCCGCAGTGCATAGACTGCAGTCCGCAGTTGTTCTTCGTCGATGCTCTCAGGGCGGTTGTTTGTGGTCGTGCCCGGACGGAAGAAGGCATCGGTGCGCAGAATGCTCACGTGATCCGCACCGATGCGCTCTTGCAGAGCGGTTACCAGCGTGCTCTTGCCTGCCCCGGTGCCGCCGCCTATGCCGATCAGAAGTGTTTGTCTCATGGAAGACCTCCAAACCATCGCATTGCGTGACCAATTCGGTTGCGATGGTTCGAAGTCCTGGCAGCGGGTGTCAGCGGCGTAGGCTACTCGCAGCCACCAGCGCCTCAAAGAGGCTGGCTACGCCTAGCGTAGCTGGCTCCTCAAGCAAGATACCGCCTGCGGCCTGGGTAGCGGCCAAGACTAACGGGTCTGCATTGGGAACAGCTGCTGTGAGGTTGCCGCAGGAGCCATCGAGCATGGTGAGATCGTTGAGGGAGTCACCTACGGCCACTGCCTGGGACATGAGGAGCCCCAGATGCTCCACGAGGTGTGCCAGAGCGAATCCCTTCCGGGAGAGGGGGTGACGCAGTGACAGCAGTCTACTGTTGCGGACAGGTATGAGAGCCGCTGCGTGGTTCTGCGCAATCTCATCAGCCAGAGCTAGCTGCTCGCGCTCATTGGTTAGATTGCGGACGGGGTGGGGGACAGGATGCCAGGTGGGTGAGGCGCAATCTGGGTCTACGATGAACCTGCCCACGTGGGCCCAGCAGCGTACCATCGAGGTCGGTCGCAAGGAGCCGGATGGCAGCAAGTCTTTCGTCTGGGCAAAGCTGACTGTCTGGCATTAGGAAACCTCTCTCTGTTGGCAGCGTGCATGCGTGCCCTTGGTGGTCTGTGGAGCCTTGGGCATAGTTCTTGCCAGTGTGTGCCTCATCCTGCTTCGTGGCGTGAGAGCGGCGGCTCAGGGGTTGGCCGATGCGCAGATCAAGCTGACCAACATGCTGGCGAGCAGTCTCAAGCAGTAGCCGCTAGCCTACGTGGCTGAGGTAGGAGTCACCGCTCAAGGCTAGGGCGTAGGTATCACGGGCGATAACGATCTCCTCGTTTGTGGGGATCACCCAAACTTGCACAGGGCCTGTGGAGATACACCGCTCCGCTGGCCCCTCGATGTTAGTCTCGGCGTCAAGGGCGATGCCGAGGAACCCCATATTCTGGCATATTCTAGCCCGGCAACCGGCTGAGCGCTCCCCCACACCACCGGAAAAGACCAGGGTGTCAATTCCTCCCATGGCCGCGGCGTAGGCCCCGACATACTTACGACAGCGGTAGACAAAGGCGTCAATGGCTAAACGGGCCCTGGCATTCCCCTGCGCGGCGGCTTCCGCTACTTCGCGATAATCGCTACTGATACCAGAGATGCCAAGCCAACCGCTTTTCTGGTTGAGCAGAGCATCCATGGCATCCGCATCTAGACCCTCCTTGCGCATCAGGAAGGTAACGGCCAGGGGGTCGATGTCGCCGCAGCGAGTAGATTGTACAAGGCCTTCTGTAGGGGTCAGGCCTGTACTGACGTCAACCGAGCGACCATGGCAGAAGGCGTTGGCGGTCGTACCGCTCCCCAGCATCAGCGAGACGATTTTCAACTCAGATGTGGAACGTCTCATCAGCTGAGCGACGCGGCCTGTCATGTAGCGAAACGTAATACCGTGGAAGCCGTAACGCCGGACGCGGTACTTTTCGTACAGTTCGTAAGGGATAGCGTACGTAAAGTGGGCAGGCGGCATGGCCTGGTGCAAGCCACTGTCAAAGACGGCGACCATTACCGCGTGCGGCATGAGCTTCTGGCATGCTCTAATGCCAGTGACGTTGGGTGGGTTATGCAGGGGAGCAAGCTCATAGAAGTCCTCAAGGGTCTGCAATACGTCTTTGGTGATGCGCACCGAACCTGTGTAGGTCTCTCCACCGTGTACGACGCGATGGCCTACCGCGTCGATATCCGTCGGATCTGCGACAGCACCTACCTCTGGGTCAAGCAGGGTTTCGAGGGCCATGGCGATAGCGTGTTGGTGATCCGCTACGGGACACCCGCGTACAAAAGGCTGTGCAAGAGGCCTTTCGTGTCTGACAACGGCATCTTGTCTGCCGATGCGCTCGACACTGCCTCGGGCCAGCACCTGCTCTGTGGGCATCTCCAAGAGCTGGTACTTCAGCGAAGAGCCGCCGCAGTTGAGCACCAATACCCTCACCAAAGACCCCTCCCTGTCTAGTACTGAGCCAGGGCGTTGCAGACGGTTGCATTGCGCTGGCGGGTAAATGTGCGCGGAGTGCAGATCCCTTCACCTGTAGTGCTGGCCACAGTATGGGTGAATAGGCCCGTGCCCTCGATGCCCAGGCCCGCATAGGAAGGTCCGTTAACCACGACAATGGTTGTGTTAAGCGCCCGGATATACTGGTCAATGCGCTCGAGGCGCTGGCTGTGAATCTGGCCCGTATGGCCAAACCCTTGCTCCGCCTGAATGGCCAGCTGTAGGCCCTCGGAAAAGTCCTCTACCCGCACGACAGGAAGAATGGGCATCATCTGCTCGAGAAAAACCAGTGGGTGTTCAGCCGAGACTTCCATGATGGCGCCCAGAGTCTGTTGAGAAGCCTCAATACCAGCTGCCCGGAGGATAGCAGCAGCATCCTTCCCCACGAATTCGCCGTTGATGTGATTGTCTTTGACCACCAGGGTAGTAACCTTCTCGATGTCGCTTCCGCGCAGCCTAACGCAGCCAGCCTGCTCCATCTGCTCCATAAGCTGGTCGCATATCTCCGCCACGGCAAAGATAACTTTCTCAGCGATGCACAGGATATTGTTGTCGAAGGTAGCTCCAGCGACGATATCCTGGGCGGCTTTGACGATATCCGCGGTTTCATCGACGAGCACGGGAGGGTTACCGGGACCTGCGGCGATGGCTCGCTTGCCACTGGTCAGGGCGGCCTTGACTACCCCGGGTCCACCCGCAACGGTGACTAGGCTGATGGCAGGATGCGCCATCACTTCGTTTACAATCTCTACGCTTACTTTGTCCACAGCGACAAGCAGGTTGGCAGGTCCGCCAGCCGCTACGATTGCTTGGTTGACAGTGCGCAGGGCTTCTCTGGTGCATGCGGCTGCTCTAGGATGAGGGCAGCAAAAAACCGCATTGCCCGAAGCCACCATCATAATAGCCTGATTGATGATCATCGGCGTGGGGTGGGTGGTAGGCAGAATGCTACAGATAACCCCATAGGGTGCTGCCTGAGTAAGCGCAGTTCCGTAGGCGCCAGTCTGTACGTCTCTCAGCAGATCCTCGGTTCCCGGAGTGAGCTGAGCGGCGTTGATGTTCTTTTGCACCTTATGTTCGTAGCGCCCTAAGCCAGTTTCATCGATGGTCAACCGAGCAAAGCGCTCGGCGTGAGCTACCCCTGTCTCGCGGATAGCTGCAATCAGGCGTTCACGGCTAGCGAGATCAAGCTTAGCCAATTGCTTCTGGGCTTGGGCGGCCGCAGTTGCTGCTTGATCGACGGTGGCAAAAACACCGTGTCCTAGCTCGTGATCCATATTCGGTGAGCTAGAGGGAGCGCTCTGTCTGAGGTTGGCCACCACTTGGGCCACAATCTCGGCAATACGTGCATTATCAATGGCCATATCGACACCTAACCAGCTTGCCTGGCTAGGAAGCACCTCCCTAAGGAATCGTGTTATGCCTGCGGTTGCCTCGATGTGGGGCTAACCGTCGATGGCTGTCAGTACTTCCTGCGCTACTTTGGTTATCAGGCGGACAAGCTCCTCTTCATTCATGCGGGACGCCGGTCGCTGCTCAGTGGTCACACGGCCCTCAGCGTCGACGACAGGGCTTGACGTGCAAGACTCTGATACAGCAGGATGGCGACCCTGGATACCCATTTTCTGGCGTACCTCCAGGAGTTTGTCTACGTTTTGGGCTGATATCTCCCTTTCGCCTCCGAGCATCCGGGCGGCGAGACTGATCTGGGCAGCTAGTTCGATGGTCTCCATCTTGTAATAGGCATTGAATAGATCGGTACCGACCGTCAGGGCGCCGTGATTCTCAAGGAGAACCGCATCGTGACACCCAAGGTGATCCTTCAGGGCTTCTGGTAGTTCCTGGGTGGAAGGGGTACCGTAGCGCGCTACGGGTATCCAACCCAAGCTGATGACGACTTCGGGCATGATGGGTTTGTAGATAGGCATACCAGCGACGGCAAATGCCGTAGCGTGTGGCGGGTGGGCATGCACGACAGATTGGGTATCTGGTCGCATTTCATATACCGCCAAGTGCATCTTCAACTCTGAGGATGGTTGCAGACGACCAGAAATCTTCTGACCTTGCATATCCACCTTGATGATCATGTCGGGCGTCATAAAGCCCTTGCTTACGCCGGTCGGTGTGGTAAGAAGATGGTGGTCACCTAGCCTAACCGTGATGTTGCCGTCGTTGGCGGCCACAAAGCCCCGTGACCATATGCGACGACCAATCTCACAGATGTCTCTGCGCAACTCAAACTCGGAAGGCATGGTTTGTTACCCCCGTTATATCGGCAAGTGGATGAAGCATATCGGCGATTGTTTCGACAACGGAGGCGAGGGCTCCTGCGGTCTGCGCAATTTGGGTCAGGTGATACCAGGAACGCAGTCTGTGCGCGTGGAAGTAACCAAAACCGGGAGTCGATGATGCGCAAGAGACCCGGTACCTGGAGGATATGAACATGGTGGCACTAGAACCCCAGATACGTCGCGATATGGTTGCCGTAGGCAGAGAGTTGTCAGCAGCGGGGCTCGTTACCTCTACGCACGGCAGTCTTTCAGCACGTCTCGATAGCGACCTCATATTGGTTACACCATCAGGGGTGGCTAAAGGTGAGCTTACTCGGGCGAGCGCCGTGAAGATCTCACTCAGCGGCAAACGAGAGTTCGTCGGTGCTAAGCCGACTTCTGCGTTGCCTTTGCACAAAGCGCTCTACACAACATCGCCTGCAGCAGCCATCGTGCACGGGCTGCCTAGCCACGCTCTCGCTACCCTGAAATCCGTGTCGGCCTCTCTGGAAAGCGGGCAGAGTGAACATGTCAGGCTGGGGGCCACGTCGGTGCTCGTGGTCGGAGGAGCCAATGCAAGTCAGGCTGCGGAAGCGATTGAGGCGGCTTTAGGAGATGCTCAGGCAGTCTGTGTAGACGGTCTCGGCCTTTTCACTTGGGGCAACAACCTTGCGTTGGCTATGGGAAAACTGCAGTCGCTCGAGGAGGTCGCTGCTTCCTCACAGAGCGCGCCCGTTGCCCATGCCGAGCGATCTGATGCAGAAAGGCCTGTGGGGCAGTCGGGTACGCAGCTGGTTGCGGGAGAAGCCTCCCCTGTGGCGAGTACCGGGATTTCCGTCTCTCCTCGTACCTACAGCGAAGCGTGCAATGCCTGCGGGTTGTGCACTAACAGTGGGGGTTGTGTGCCCTCTGCGCGGCAAGAGGTAGCTTTGGACGCCCTCCATCGGCTTACGGATGCTGAGCTCGTGGCGCTTGTTGTCGAAGCCACGCGCGAAGTGCTCACGGAGAAGGGGCTTTTATGAGTGCTCAATCTCCTACGAGTCGTTCAGCGTTGGGCTTGGTAGAGCTGCGCGGGGAGCTGGCAGGCTTTCAGCTGCTCGATATTGCCATCAAACACGGTGGCGTCGGTTCTGCCTTTGGCCGTCCGGTGTGCCCGGGCAAGTTTCTGGTGTTTTTGTCGGGTAGTGTGGCTACTGTGCGTTCTGCATTGGCGGCTGGAGTCGCCTCTGGCGTCGGAATGCAGACCGCACCTGTGGTGTTGCCAAGCGTGCATGCCGATGTGTGGCCAGCCCTTACAGGTACGACAGATGGTGCAGATGGGGATGGCCTGGCTGTACTGGAGACCTACTCTGCGTCATCAGCTGTGTTGGCCGCCGATGCTGTAGCCAAGGCGGCTGGAGTGCAGCTGCTACGTATTCGTTTGGCCAGTGGGCTGGGGGGCAAAGGCGTTGTGTTTCTCTCCGGACTCGTCGCTGATCTGCGTGAGGCTGAGGTCGTAGCTCAACGAGTCGCGGGCGACCATCTTCTGGATAGTCGCGTGCTCGCGTCACCACATCCTCGTGTGTGGCAGTTCGTGTTGTAGCACTGGGCGCTCGACACCGCCCGCGAGGAACCAGTGAGACAAGACGCGCTGATGCAGGGCGCGGGCAGGACTTGTGAAAGGGGGCCGTTTGCGGTGATCCTGGGCAAAGTGGTGGGTACCGTCGTCTCTACGCAAAAGGATCCCAACCTGGTTGGGCTGAAGCTTCAGTTGGTTCAGGCTGTCAGTGTGAAGGATCAGCAGCCCGAGGGACGGACCCTGGTGGCGGTTGACAGTGTCGGGGCAGGTGTAGGGGATCTGGTGATGTTGGTGACTGGTAGTTCGGCGCGGCTGACCGCTCTCACGCGTCAAGCTCCCACCGATGCTACCATCGTGGCCATTGTCGATATTGTGGAAGTCGACGGGACGGTCGTTTTTGGCGGAGGACAGCTGTGAAATTCGCGCAGGTGATCGGCACAGTAGTCTGTGTGCAACAGGACAGTGCCCTGGACGGCATCAAATTACTGGTTCTGCAGCCGCTGAGCCAAGACTTGCGTCCAGCTGGCTCTGCTTACATCGCGGCTGATGGCACCCGCCAGGCCGGATACCAGGATATTGTGGTCGTCGTTTTCAGAGGCGATGCGCCCAATGTGTTTGAGCATTGGGTAGCAGTGGATGCCAGCATCGTCGGCATCGTCGATCCCTACTGTGTTCGCCAGCTCAGCGGTCGTCAGAAAGGATAGGCGCATGTTTCTCGCGAAAGTGATTGCTCCGGTTGTCTGTTCAGTCATGCATCCCGCCTTCTCTGGCAAAGCCTTTCTGCTGGTTGAACAGGTAGAGCCCGGCGGCGATGATGGCGGCGAGTATCGTCTGGCGGTAGATTACGTGGGCGCCGGAGCTGGCGACATGGTGGTTGCAGGAGGACCGCCGGGCCTGGGAGAGATGCTGGGCCTGCCGCGTGCCCCAATCAGCACATGGGTCATGGCCATCGTGGAAAGGGCTGAAAGGCGCGAATGAAGATACTGGTGCTCAACTGCGGCGGGTCTTCCTTTAAGTACCAGCTGCTGGACATGACGCAAGAGGTCGTGCTTGCTCGTGGCGGTCTCGATCGGATGGGCAGTGACGATGCCGTGCTCGTCCATCGGGTGGGCGATGAGACACGCCTTCAGGGTCCCACAAGTGTCCGGGGCTTCACCGATGGGATACGTTTTGTGGTCGATCGACTTATTCAGGATCGAGTGGTTTCGGGCGTAAGTGACATCAGCGCAGTAGCGCATAAACTCGCCCATGGCGGTGAGTTGTTTTCGGGGACGGTCCGCATCGACGATGAGGTGCTGGCGGCCCTGCGCCAGCTTGGCGCCCTTGCTCCGGTACACAACCCGCCGAATATCCGCGGCATTGAAGTCTGTCGCGATCTGTTGCCTGGCGTTCCGCAGATAGGCTCTTTTGAGACAGCGTTTCACAGAACAGTCCCCGCCAAGGCGTATACTTATGGTGTTCCTCATGAGTGGTACGAGCGCTATGGCGTGCGCAAGTATGGGTTTCACGGCGCATCCCATAGCTACGTAGCACAACGGGTGGCTCATATGGTGGGGCGGCGGGCGAAAGACCTGCGTACGGTCTCGTGTCACTTGGGTAGTGGTACGTCTGTGGCGGCCATAGCCTTTGGGCGATCGATCGATATCAGTAGCGGGTTTACACCGCAGTCAGGAACGATCATGTCCACGCGTCCCGGTGATTTCGATCCCTGGGTCATCCCGTACATGGCGGATCAGACAGGTATGGACAATGATGCACTGAGTCAAGAGCTGGTCAGTCGGGGTGGACTTCTTGGCATCTCTGGGCTAAGCGGCGATATGCGGGATCTTGAGCGGGCCGCTGTCGAGGGCCATGAGCGAGCGCGTCTGGCGGTGGAAGTCTTCTGTTATCAGGTGAAAAAGTACATTGGCGCCTTTACCGCGGCTATGAATGGTCTGGACTGCCTCGTCTTCACTGGTGGGATCGGTGAGAACAGCGCGTCTGTACGTGCTGAGATAGCAGGGGGTCTCGAGTCGCTTGGCGTATATCTTGACGTTCCCAGGAACTCTGCTTGTGTTGGGGAGGGCCTCATCAGTATGGCAGATAGCCGCGTGCAGGTGGCAGTGGTAAAGGCAAACGAAGAGCTGGTGGTGGCCCGGCAGGCCGCGGAACTACTACGTAGCAGTCATTCCTGAAAGGCGGAATAGCCTGTGGCTCTGGTGAGCTTGAAGTCGATGCTAGATGAAGCTGTGGACAAAGGGTATGCAGTAGGCTCGTTTAACGTGGTGAGTCTCGACTCTTTGCAGGGCATCTTGGAGGCAGCTACGCAGCTGCAATCGCCGGTGATCCTGAGTGTAGCTGAGGTTCATTTCAAGTATATTGATCTCGAATCCATTGTTCCCGTGATCAAGCAAGCAGCGGCGAAGGCCCCTGTACCAGTGGCTCTGCATCTTGATCACGGACTCAGTTTGGAGGCGGCCATGCGCTGCTTCCGTCTCGGTTTCACGTCACTGATGTTTGACGGATCTAGCCTGCCCTATGAAGAGAACGTGGCTCGTACTGCCGAGATCGTACGGGTTGCCCACAGCGTGGGGGTCACCGTAGAAGCCGAGCTAGGCCAGGTGGGAGGCGGCGAGGGTGGCTCTGAAGCGTCAGAGGCCGATCAATCGCATTTCACTGATCCAGAACAGGCTGTTGATTTCGTGCGCAGAACAGGTGTCGATGCCCTTGCTGTAGCCGTAGGTTCAGTCCACGGCCTGTATAAGGGTAAGCCCCAACTCGATTTCGATCGTCTATCAGCTATCGCTCGGGGAACAGGGGTACCGTTGGTACTGCACGGCGGTTCGGGTATACCCAGCGAAGACATCCGGCGGGCCATCAGCTTGGGCATCGGTAAGATCAACGTCTATACGGAGATGTCTATGCAGGCTACGGAGAGGATCCGGCAAAAAGTGGCAGACCCCAAAATGATCAGCTTCCCTGATCTGTTGCTTCTCGCCCGCCAAGGCATCAAGGAAACCGTGATGGAGAAGATGCGGGTTTTTGGCAGCAGTCATGCCTGCGTCACGCCAGGCGTGTTCTGTGACAGCTGTGGAGCTTGTGTACTTCCCTCTTCGGAAGAATGCCAAGCGCCCGTGTCTGATGAAAAGCGTACGGCACCTTTGTCTGACGAAGACATCGCGCGGACGGTGGCGTTGGTTGTCAAGGAGATTCTTTCTCTGCGCGACTAGAAGATGGCGTATGTGTGATAGCCACGGTAATGCCTTCTGCTGAAGGCTTGCCGTAGGTGGATAGCGAATCACCAGTAACAAGAGCAGAGGTCACAAGCAAAGAGACAGCTGAAAGGAAGGATCACGCATGGGTGAGGCTCTGGGGCTTATTGAAACGCGGGGGCTGGCTGCAGCTATTGAGGCGGCTGACTCTATGGTAAAGGCGGCGAACGTAAGACTGCTCTCCTACGAAAAAGTGGGCGGAGGTCTGGTTTGCGTGCTTGTGCGCGGCGACGTCGGTGCGGTCAAAGCGGCGGTGGAGGCTGGTGCAAGTGCTGCTCAGCGCGTAGGCGAGCTCACGTCAGCGCACATCATCCCGCGGCCACATCATGACACGGAGAAAATGCTCGAGCGGGTGAAGTAAGCAAGGCACAGTGTTGACGGCTTGTTCATCTTCTTAGAGGTAGTGTGGGGAGGTTTTTTTGATGGGTGAAGCGTTGGGGCTTATAGAGACAAAAGGGCTTGTGGCGGTTATTGAGGCGGCCGATGCGATGGTGAAGGCGGCTAACGTAACCCTTGTCGGCTGGCACCAGATCGGTGGCGGATTGGTCAGCGTAGCGGTGCGTGGCGATGTCGGTGCTGTGCGCGCAGCCGTTGAAGCTGGTAGTGCAGCTGCTAGTCGGGTGGGCGAAGTGCTCAGCACGCATATCATCCCCCGGCCCGATGCTGCTACGGATGCCTTGTTCTGGCCTGAGACGAAAAAAGCAGCCAAGAGCTGATCGTTTACGGGTGAATGAAAATGGACGAGCAGCTTGTGCAAGAGATTAGGGCCAGGGTTTTTCAGAAGCTGGCCGAAACGGGCCTGGCGGCCCATCTCGATGAGATTCCTGTCGGTATCTCCGTGCGCCACGTGCATGTATCGCAGGCGGACCTTGAGCACCTGTATGGGCGAGGTCATCAGTTGACGAAACTGCGGGACCTGCGTCAGCCCGGGGAGTATGCAGCCCAGGAGGTCGTGGCTCTGGTCGGGCCTAAGATGCGCACTCTCGAGAATGTGCGTATTCTCGGTCCCTGCCGTGATCAGACACAGGTGGAGCTGGCTCGGACAGATGCCATTATCTTGGGGCTCAATCCACCTGTCCGGCGTTCCGGTGATCTGGCGGGATCCTCACCTATTTCTCTGGTGGGGCCCAAGGGTGTGTTGACTCTGCCCGAGGGATGCATTATCGCCAATCGACACATGCATATGGGCCCTGAGGATGCCCGACGTTTTGGAGTCAAAGACAACGATATCGTCTCTGTGGAAGTGAGTGGCGACAAGGGACTCGTCTTCCACCACGTGCAGGTGCGGGTGCGCGAAGGCTGGGTACTCGAGATGCATCTCGATACTGATGATGCCAATGCTGCCTGCATCACCTGTGGTGCTCAGGCGCGTATCCGGCCCGAGGTGGCTTGATGGTGATGGACGCTTTAGTGACGGCGGTTCGCGATGCAGGAGTGGTGGGAGCTGGTGGGGCTGGTTTTCCCACTCACGTGAAGTTAGCGGCCCAGGTAGAGTGCATTATCGTCAACGGAGCAGAGTGCGAGCCACTGCTCCACGTAGACCAGGAGTTGGCGAAGGCGTACGCACCTGAGTTGGTGGAGGCCCTGCGGGCCTGCATGTCCTCAACAGGGGCTAGCGCGGGTATTTTCGCCCTTAAGGAAAAGTACCGAGAGGCAAGGGGTGCTCTGACCGCGGCGGTCGCCGGACAGGCGGGCCTGTCGGTGTTTGCCTTGGAGAACTCCTACCCGGCCGGTGATGAGCACGTTTTGGTGCATGAGGTGACCGGACGCGTGGTTCCCGAAGGGGGGATACCGCTCAATGTCGGCATCGTCGTGCTCAACGTAGAGACGCTGTACAACATATGGTCGGCACTTCAGGGGCAGCCAGTCACGGACACCTTCGTTACAGTGTGCGGAGAAGTGAAGCAGCCAGCTACCCTGCGGTTGGCAGTAGGTACATCCATCGCGGATGCTCTGGCGGCAGCGGGCGGAGTGACCTGTGAGAATCCGGCGATCATCCACGGCGGACCGGTGATGGGTAGCCTGGTAGAGTCTGCTGAGGCGCCAGTCACGAAGACGACCAAGGGGCTCGTCGCGCTACCGATGGATCATCCTCACGTGCGCCGCATGCGCAGGCCCGTAAGCGTCTCCCTAGAAAGAGCAATCACCGCGTGCTGCCAATGTCGACAGTGTAGCGACCTGTGTCCGCGTGCCCTTCTGGGACACAACATCGCGCCTCATAAGATCATGCGAGCTGCTGGCTATGCGTTGACGAAGGATCCTGCGGTGTGGACTGCCGCGTTTTTGTGCAGCGAATGCGGCGTGTGTGATACCTTTGCCTGTGGGGCTGATCTCTCACCGCGCCAAGTGTATCGCAGCGTGAAGGCGCAGTTGGCAGCAGCGGGCGTGAAGAACCCACATAAGGCTACACCCACCCCGCTGGAAGAGCTGGTCTACAGGCGTGTTCCTACCGAGCGCTTGATTTGGCGTATGGGTTTAGAGCCCTATGTGATGGGAGCGCCGTTGGTACGCGAGGTCCTGCTTCCAGCGGTAGTCAAAGTTCCGCTGAAACAGAATGCAGGAGCAGTCTCGGTACCTGTCGTGAAAGTCGGTGAACGTGTGAGTCGCGGTCAGCTGGTGGCCGAGCCTCCCCCAGATGCGTTGGGGGCCCGGCATCACGCCAGTGTGACAGGAACCGTGACTGCTGTGGGTAACGAGGTGAGTATTGAGCGTGAAGCCTGACACCCTAAGAAGCGCAGATAGAGGGCTTGCCGTGGCCGTGGTAGAGCTGCACACGACGGCTGTTGGCCTGGCGGCAGCTGATACTGTGTTAAAGACGGCTGATTGCCCGCTATTTAAGGCAAACACAGTCTGCCCGGGTAAGTTTCTGCTTCTATTTGGTGGTCAACTGGCCGCTGTGCAAGAGGCCTATGCACTTGTTCAGAAAACTTACCAGGGAGAGTTGCTTGACGCCTTTTTTCTAGGGCAGATCTCCGATCAGTTGCTCGATGGGCTGAGCGGAGAAGGTGAGCCAACTGCCACTGTCGGGCTGGCTGTGGGAGTGATTGAGACCTTTAGCGCAGCGAGTGCGATCGCGGCCGCTGATGCGGCGGTCAAGGCAGCTGAGGTGCAGCTCTTGGACGTCAGGCTGGCTCAGGGAATGACAGGCAAGGGTGTGGTCTACCTTTCCGGCACGGTGGCGGCCGTGGAGACCGCCCTACAGGCAGGCGCTGAGGCGGTGCGCGACAGCGGCAATTTGTGTGCCACTGGCTGCCTTCCTTCTCCTCATGAATCACTGTGGCGCTCCCTCTTGGGCTAAGGCGCTACGTTTAGTAAAGAGGTGCTACCTGTAATGGATGAGCAGCGTTTGGCTGCAATTGTGCAAGAGGTACTGCAACAACTCAGAGGCGAAAATGGGGATGTAAAGCCCTCACCTGCCCCCGCAACTCCCGCTACAGCGCCAGTTGGCAAGTCACTTCCCGAGGTGGGCGGAGGGGTTTTTGCCTCGGTGGATGAGGCTATTGCGGCGGCGAGCAAGGCGCACAAAGAGCTCGTGGCCCTGGGACTGGAAGAGCGAGAAAAGCTGGTAGAGGCCATGCGTCAGGCCGCTTTAGCGGCAGCAGAGAGGCTGGCTCGACAAGCTTATGAGGAGACTGGCTTAGGGCGCTATGAGCACAAGATCGGCAAGAACCGCGATGCCGCTCGTCTGACTCCTGGTACAGAGGACATAGCCAGTCAGATTATCACGGCCAATAAGGGCACGGTGCTCATCGAGCACAGCCCTATGGGAGTGGCGGTGTCCATTACGCCGACCACGAACCCGAATGCGACGATCATCAACCATGGCATTGGCATGGTGGCAGCTGGGAATGCATGCTTTTTTGCTCCGCATCCTCGGAGCCAAGCAAGCTCTTTGGAGACGTTACGTGTGCTCAATACCGCTATAGCGAAGGCTGGCGGCCCTGAAAACTGTTTGGTAGCGGTGACAGAAGCAAAGCTTGATGCGGTCAACGCTGCTATGCAGCACCCCCAGGTGCGCTTGGTGGTGGCTACAGGTGGGGCGAGCTTGGTGAAAGCTGCGTTGTCATGCGGCAAGCGGGCAATCGCCGGCGGCCCGGGGAATCCTCCCGTATTGGTGGATGACACAGCTGATCTGGCCCGGGCAGCGGCAGGGATTTTGGCTGGTGCGGCCTTAGACAATAACTTGCTGTGCATCGCCGAGAAAGTGGTCATCGTGCAAGAGAGCGTGGCGACTCCTTTCATGCGCCAGCTACTGCAGCTACCAGTCGTGGAGCTGCGCGGCTCAGACACCGCTCGTCTGACAGAGCTGGTCGTCAAAGATGGACACATGAACCCAGCCTATATCGGTAGGGACGCTGCGGTGATCCTCAAGGATATCGGGGTTCGCGCTGATGCGGATGTACAAGCGATTGTGGTCGAGGTGGACGAGCGTCATCCGCTGGTGCAGCTCGAACAGCTGATGCCCATTTTGCCCGTGGTGCGGGTGGGCAGCTTTGCCCAAGGGTTGGCGTTGGCTGTCGAGGTGGAGCACGGCAATCGCCACACTGCCATCATCCATTCTCAGAATCTGGACCGGATCACGAGCTACGGTCGGGCCATTCGGCCTACGCTGCTTGTCTGCAACGCGCCGAGCTATGCTGGACTGGGTGTGGATGGTGCTGGGCCGATTACGCTTACGGTTGCCGGACCTACGGGTGAGGGAATCGTGACTGCCAAGCACTTCACAAGGGAGAATCGGGTGATCCTGGGGCACGGTGCGCTTACAGTGATCGCTGGCGATTGAGCATGTTGGGGGCTGCGAAATGCTGAACATGGTTGTCTGCCTGAAACAGGTTCCGGGAACGACGGAGGTCGAGATCGACAGTGAGCGAGGGACCCTCAAGCGCGAGGGGGTCGATGCGCGCACTAACGCCTATGATCTTCACGCGCTTGAGTTGGCGGTCGCCCTGAAGAACAAGCACGGTGGATCGATCACGGTGCTGTCAATGGGGCCCCCGCAGGCCCAGGCTGTCATTAGGGAAGCGTACGCGTTGGGGGCCGATCGCGGTATCTTGCTTTCGGACCGTAAGTTTGCTGGAGCGGATACGTTAGCGACAGCTTTCACGCTCGCCCAGGCCATAAGGAAGTTGGCTACGCCGCACCTCGTGCTCACTGGGATGCAGACCAGCGACGGCGACACTGCTCAAGTGGGACCAGCCTTGGCCGAAATATTGGGAATCCCACATGTATCCTATGTGCGCAAGTGTATAGAGGCTAGTCCCGGATGCTCAGTGATGGTAGAGGCCGAGATGTCCGAGTGCACGGAGACGTTACGGGTCAGTTTCCCTTGTCTGTTGACCTGCACCAAGGACGTCGGGCGTCTGCGGTTGCCCTCTTACCGCTTGCTAGTGGCCACGCGAGACAAGCCGATAGAGGTCTGGTCGTACGAAGATATCAAGCATGACGATGGCCAGGAGCACTTTGGGCTCGATGGATCGCCCACGCGAGTGGAGAAAGTCTTCCCGCCCAGTTTCGAGCAACAGCGGCAGGTATGGGAAGCACCTGCCCAGGAGCTGGCTGAGCGGGTGTTGGAGAAGCTGGAGGAGCTGAAGGTGCTATGAGCGGGGTGCTTGTCGACAGGGATGCGTGTACGCTCTGTGGGGCCTGTATGGACGCGTGCCCTTTCGGTGCGATTGAGCTTAAGGAGTCACAGCTTGTCATCACTGATGAGTGTCGATTGTGCGGAGCTTGTGTAGAGGCGTGCCCGCAGGGTGCTCTCTCTATACAGGAGGAGAGCACAATGGACCAGGTAGATCTGAGCACTTACTCTGGCGTTCTAGTTTTTGTGGAACAGACAGATGGTCAGATCCATCAGGTCAGTTATGAGATGATGGGCAAGGGGTTAGAGCTGGCACGATCGTTAGATCAGAAGCTCTATTGCTTGGTTGCTGGCCACCAGATTAGGCAGCAGGCCACGGATCTGCTCAACTACGGAGTGGATGCCGTATACTGGTATGATCACCCTGCCTTGCGCCGTTATCGAGCAGAGCCGTACACGAGTGCGGTTTGTGATCTGGTGCAGGAGATTCGCCCGAACATCATTCTGATCGGTGCTACGCATGTCGGCCGATCGCTGGCGCCGCGGGTGGCCACTCGCCTTCGCACAGGCCTGACGGCGGACTGCACGAGTCTGGATGTGCGGGAAAACGGGGATCTGGTCCAGACCCGGCCGGCCTTTGGTGGTAACGTCATGGCGCGCATTCTCACACCTCACCATCGTCCGCAGATGGCCACGGTGCGCTACAAGGTGATGGAGAGAGCGACACGGGTAGATAGCCCCGATGGCGTCTTGATAGCTCGCTCTCTGCCGCAGGGGGATCTGAACTCGGGCATTGAGATTGTGGATATTGTGCAGAGCGCCGCTGCAGCCTCGATTACGGAAGCAGATATTGTGGTAACTGCTGGCAGGGGAGCTGGCAATGAACGCGGGTTGGCTTTGGTGAGCGAGTTGGCCCAGAGCCTGGGCGGAGTGGTAGGTGGAAGCCGGCCTCTCGTGGAGCAAGGCCTCCTCTCTCACATGCAGCAGGTGGGGCTATCGGGGAGGACGGTGCGCCCCAAGCTTTACGTAGCCTGTGGAGTTTCCGGTGCTGTGCAGCATGTGGCTGGCATGCAGGGTTCTGATTGCATCATTGCGATCAACAAGGACAAAAACGCGCCCATCTTCGAAGTAGCTCACGTGGCTGTTGTTGGTGACATATACGAGGTGTTGCCGCGTCTGATAGAGCTCATAGGAGGTAGGGGTGGCCATGGCAACTGCACAGCTTCGTAAGATTAGCGAGGCCGACATCCAGGCATTGCGAGCGATCGTGGGACGGGACTACGTGCGGGTAGGCACCGAGATTCCCGATGACTATGCCCGCGATGAGCTGGCTCACGAACGGGTTCTTCCGGACGTGTTGGTAGAACCCGGGTGTACTCGTGAGGTCTCCGAAGTCATGCGCTATGCCTATCAGCGTGACCTGCCTGTTACGCCGCGGGGCACGGGCACCGGGCTCTGTGGTGGTGGGGTGGCGACCTATGGTGGTATCATGCTATCCACATTGCGCCTCAACCGCATACTGGAGATCGATCAAGAGTGCCTCATGGCTACTGTTGAGCCAGGTGTGATCCTGCTTGACTTCCAGAAGGAAGTGGAGAAGATCGGCCTTTTCTATCCCCCCGATCCGGGTGAGAAAAGTGCTACCTTGGGCGGCAATGTCAGCACCAACGCGGGTGGCATGCGGGCCGTGAAATACGGGGTCACACGAGACTACGTGCGGGGCATGGAGGTTGTGCTGCCCAACGGTGACGTGACTGAGTTCGGGGGTAAGCTCTCAAAGAACTCCTCGGGTTACGGTTTGCTGCATCTTCTGGTGGGCTCTGAGGGTACCCTCGGCATCATTACCAAGATCGTCTTGCGGCTTATCCCTCTACCAAAGAAGC
Organism: Limnochordia bacterium; assembly: GCA_050951545.1. Lineage (GTDB taxonomy): Bacteria > Bacillota > Limnochordia > DTU080 > DTU080 > DTU080. Next base: position 208,405 of record JBMNJG010000007.1, read on the forward strand.
GGGTTTCGCTGTCTAGTCCCCTTTGCGTCTTTGGAAGAGGCGATTCGCACTGTGCCGAAAGTCATCATGACGCGAACGGGTCCCACGGCAGTGGAATTCATGCAGAGCGATGTGATTCATGCCTACGAGGCGAACATGGGCAAATCATTCCCCCATTCGGACGCGCCAGCCTACCTTCTTCTGCTCTTTGATGGTAACTCCGCGTCGGAATTGGAGGCTGCCTATCAAGCTGCTGCTGAGGCTTGTCTGGCTGAAGGCGCCCTGGACGCTCTTATTGCCGATACGAGTGACCGCCACGCTGCCGTCTGGGACGCCAGGGGAACCTTCCTGGAAGCTCTGAAGGCAGTCAGCGAGCTGGAACTCGCTGACGCTGTCGTGCCACCTCACCTTATTCCCGATTTCGTCACTTTCTGTGACTCCCTGGGTAGGAAGTACGGCGTAAAGGTGCTAACCTTTGGGCACGCAGGTGATGGCAACTGCCACATTCACATTCTTAGGGAGAAAATCGATGATGACGCCTGGCAGGCGGTGTATCCGCAGGTCATGAATGAAATCTACCGCAAAGGCCATGAGCTTGGCGGACAGGTTTCTGGTGAGCACGGTATAGGAGCAGCCAAGCGCCCGTACCTGCATCGCTGGGTTGGCGACATCAACCTTCAGCTGATGCGGGAGATCAAAGACTGCTTTGATCCTAAGGGAATCCTCAACCCTGGGAAGGTGATCTAGAACCCAGCGCCTAGAGCTGGCCACCATTGATGAGAGCGGGTTGGTCAGCTGACCCGCTCTACTCGTCGATAAAACTGGGCGCATTTCGACAAAGGGAATACGGGCAGAACGAAGAATCTCGCCCCTATGGGATCAAAATCGAAGCTGGCGAAAGCGATTGTCGCTCTGCAGCAAAGGGCTACAGCCATATGTGACGCATGTCAGTTCAAAGGCGAACGCGAGTGCCAGGGAGCACTGTGTAATAGAGTACTAACAACCGTTAGAAGAATCGATTCGTTAGTTTCCGAATACTTCCGTTTGGAGCTCGAAGAGAGACGGGGGGCGTCGCGCCATGCAGGGCACCGACCGGTATGGCAGCGCCAGCTGCCGTTTGCTGGAACTTCTGTCGAAATGATGGTGCAGCCCCAAGAACCACGGGAGGCAGAAGCTGCTGCTGACCTGGAATGGCATCAACTTGCCGACGCTTGGACAGAGGTAGCAGCGGCTACTCTTTTCGGAGAGGCATGGGTTCAGGAGACACTGGCTGCGCCTCGTAGATTGCCATCCGGGCAGCAAAGGCAGGCGGGTGGCATAAACTCTTGAATGGACGCCCGGCATGTCCGCTCAGCCGTCGGCGCGCCGCCTACTCGATCGTTGTTATCCATCGAGGGATGGGTTACGGCTAATGTACTCCAGAATCTGGCGGGCGCAGGCCAAGAGGTCCTGGCGATGGTTCACGACAATGTCATGTAGCTCCTCGGTGGTCACTTCGTGGTAGAAGTGAACGAGTCTGTTTCGGTATCCTGCCATTCGCACTAAGGTAACCCCGACATCGTCGCGGACAATTCGCTCTTGAGCGAGCCCGCGGGCTATCGCCTTGTATTCCTGGGCAAGGTCGATACGTCCGATCCTGGCAAGTAGATGACGACCGACATCGAAAATCGCCTCTAGCGAACGTCGAAGAAACGATTCCGCTGCCGCGAGGTTGCGCGGTTTCATGAAATCGTCGTCGGGCAAGGCTGCCAAGTCGTCGAGGTGTTTCCCCCATTCCATGATACGGTCGATCCTGTCGCGCACCATCAGCTCATTGAAGTTCACGGCATGATCCCTCCGAGCCGCTCCTCGTAATAGCGTTCGAGAAATGGACGAAAATCAGCTGCCCTCGCCAAGACGCGTTCCTCATACGTAGTCTTGAAGACCCTGGAGACCGCATACACACAAAACCCTGTCATCGCCTGCGCCTGGAAGACCGAATGTGTCTCCTGCAAGAACACTAGATCCAGCCGATCCTCCGGGAACACGTCTGTCAAGTCGTTGAACAGGCCGGAGTAGCGTTCCCGCCGTGAGGCTGGGTCAGCAAGAACTCCAGGATTCTCAAACACAACTCCGATGTCGATGTCTGCCAAAGGGTCGCTCACATCAAGTTGACCGTTTGTTAGAAAACGGTGGGCAGGGGTTGCCATGGATCCGAACAAGTAGGCGAGCGCTACACCGTGACACTGGAAGATGCGCTTCAGCTGTGCGTACCTGTCGTCCACGCCAGAGGAGCCCCCTTTGCACGACCTGTCTATCTAAGTATACACTAACGGGCACGGCAACTTCGCACTTGTTCGGGTTGCTACACTCTTGCCAGTACCGTTGGGAGCGAGGGAGGGCGCTGCGCTAGTCTACACAGCGTCCCCCTACTCGATACCTCAAGCAAGCTAGAAGGTTACTGTGTCTGCCTCGCGGGCGCTCTCTACTTCGGCCAACACGACGCTCAGTGTCTCTTTGGCCTGTGTCGGCGTAACGACCTGCGGCTTTCTGCCGCTCTTGATGCAATCAACCAGGTAGCGGATTTCTGCCCAGTAAGCGCCTAGCGCGGAAATGTTAGCCCCTGTTGCTTCTGTGGACGCTTCGCCGCTAAACGAGATCTCGTACTCGGGCTCGTAGGGCTTGCCATCCCAAGGATAGACTAGCAGTTTCGGTTTGATGCGACTGTTAAAATCGATCGTTGCCTTGTCGAAGACAGCCCGATAGGTCGTGGTGAAGGGGTAGCCCAAGGGGATGTTGCCACCACCTTCGGCAAAGACTGCGGGGCCATCCGGATAGAGGAAGTGGGTGGAGACATGTGACAGCCCAGCCTCGTCGAAGTGGCCTGTGGTGCGGACTCCTGCGGGCATTCCCAGAAGGTATACAACAAAGTCCGTATCATGGATGTGGCGGTCAACGGTCTGTCCACCAGAGAGGACGGGATCAAGCATCCAATTCTTCCATGACACCATAGTCTTTGAGCCGACGCGGCTCATGCTCAACAGCTGAAGCTTCCCGAACTCACCGCTGTCATACACGGACTTCAGATAGTGGTATTCCGGCCAGAAACGGACGCAGTGAGCGACCATGAGTGTCTTGCCACTGCGCTTCTCAGCGGCGATCATGGCGTCGCACTGCTCCAGATTAAGGGCCATTGGCTTCTCTGAAAGCACGTGCCGACCCTTGTCAAGCGCTTGTACTGCGTACTTGGAGTGTAGGAATGTGGGTAGACAGATGTCTACCATATCGACATCAGCATTGTTTATGAGGTCTTCAGCTGAAGCGTAGGGCGTGGCGTCCAGAAACTCGGCAGCCTTTGCCCGTCGTTCAGGTTCCACGTCAGCTACAGCAACGACCTTGACATCAGGCATCGCCTTATACGCATGGCCATGCACATTTCCGATAGAGCCCCAACCAACTAAGCCTACCTTGAACATGATGCTCACTCCCTGCGTACCGCACTTTGGCGGAATGGTGCGCTGCATAGATTCTGCAGCTACTGCCGGAAACCTTGCCAAACACGGAAAATAACCCACCACGATCTGACTGGGGAATGCCTGGTGTTCGGAAGCTGCGCAAAAAGAACAGCGGGAAGGATAAGCTACCTCAACAACGTAGTGTGATTGTGGCAACGGAACTGGGGTCGCTTGCTGAGGGACGTGACGAGGCGGTGTAGCGGTGCAAATTGACTGGTCTTTTGAGAGCGGTAGCCTCTGCATGGCAGAGATAGCGGGCCCGGATATGGTGCGGGTGCTCCCACGACGCGATTATGATCACGAGGGTCGCAACTGGACCTCCCTTTGGTGTTACTTCCGTCTGAAGGGAGCGGCTGGTAAGACGATCTGCCTACAATTCCTAGACCTTACCGATGAGTGGAATCACCGGGCGAGCTTCTCTTGGGGGAAGCACACCCGGCCTGTCTACTCAACTGATCAGATGCGCTGGGAACGTTTTTCTCAGGTGGAGTATGATTTGCGTCGGCGTACTCTGAGTGTGTGGCTCGAGGTGCCCACGGACTCGCTGTGGATTGCCTATCAGCCGCCCTATACGCTGTCGCGATTGTACGAGTTTCTTACGGGCCTAGCAGGTTGTCTCGGCGTAGACGTCTCTTCTTTGGGAGCTAGTGCGGGGGGACGGCCGATTCCGCTTGTGGAGGTGAGGGGTACACGAAGGCCCACGTCTCACGTTTGGATTGTCTGCAGGCAGCATCCGTGGGAGACGGCCTCTACCCTTGCTGCGGAGGGTCTGCTGCGTTGTCTTACCTCAGGTACACCGGAGGCGAGAGAGCTTATCGACCGAGTGGCATTTCATGTCGTGCCTATCGCTAACCCCGATGGAGTGGTGCTTGGGCACACTCGCTTCAACCAGCGGGGCTATGATCTCAACCGTTGCTACGACCAAGCTACTCTGCAGACATCTCCAGAGACCGTTCATCTTCTAGAGAGCTTGCGGCAGGCCCAGGCCGCTGGCGAGACTGTAGACCTGCTGCTGAATATCCACAACAATAACCAGGAATGCCAGGATCTAGTCGCTGGTTCGGGGGCCGAAGAAGGCAACATCACTCGTTTCAGTGAAGCCTTGGCGCGGCATACGTTCTTTCGGGGCAGAGCCAGTTGGTCTGAACAAGCGAGCTTTCTTCCGGACGCCCGCAGTACCTACATTCTGGTCGAGATGCGGACGGGGTACGATCCGACTCTTGAGCGCTATGTGACCACGGACGATCAGCTCAGCTATGGTGCAGGTCTGGCACAAGCTATAGGTGCGTTCTTCGCATAGCTCGTTAGACTCCGTCTGGCGATGAAGAAGCTGGCGGGCGTGGACCGTAGAATTGGTAGTATGTAACCTCAATGCGACCGTTGTATAGTTTGCGTTTGCGGTCGGCTCTGCGCCCGAACAGCCTCTCAAAGCGGGGATTGTTGGTGAGCACGTAGATGGACCAGGTGTCTAGCTGGCCGACCGAGTCTCTCATGTCGAGATAGGCAGATTCGGCCTGTTGCTGATCCCCAAGCCGTTCTCCGTAGGGCGGATTGCAGATAACGCATCCGTATTTGAAGCGGCTGCGCACGTCGGCCACGGGCAGGGTCTGAAAAAAGATGGTTTCCCTGACACCCGCAAGTTCAGCGTGATGGCGGGCCAGACGGAGCACATCGCCATCAATATCGGAGCCGTAGATGCGTAGATCCGGTTTGCTTATGACAACGTCCTGCGCATGCGAGCGAGCCTCTCGCCAGGCATTCTTCGGTATCGCTGGCCAGTCCTCAGCAGCGAAGCTGCGCTTGAGCCCCGGAGCCATATTGGCACCGATAAGCGCTGCTTCTATAGGTAGGGTGCCAGAGCCGCAAAAAGGATCCAAAAACACTCGCTCGGAGTTCCAGTAGCTCAGCTCGATCATGGCGGCAGCGAGGGTTTCGCGCAAAGGAGCACTGCTTGCGAGCGGTCGGTATCCGCGGCGGTGTAGGCCAGCACCGCTCGTGTCTATGGTCAGGGTGGCCTGATCTTTCAGCAGGGCCACTTCTATGCGGTACAAGGGACCGTCCTCATCGAACCAGCTGCGATGGTAGCGTGTGCGCAGCGACTCCACGACAGCCTTCTTGACGATCGCCTGGCAGTCGGGGACGCTGAATAGCTTTGACTTGATGGATTTGCCAGTGACGGGGAAGCAGGCATTCTCTGGTAACCAGTCTGCCCAGGGGAGGGCCTTCGTCTGCTCAAAGAGATCGTCAAAGGTAGTGGCTTCAAATGAGCCCATCCTGAGCAACACACGATCAGCTGAGCGTAGCCAGAGGTTGGCGCGGGCTATGGCGTCTAGACCGCCTCGGAAGTTCACCTTGCCATTCTCGGTATCACAGTCGTCGAGCCCTAGGGCTTTCAGTTCCCTGGCCACTACCGCCTCGACCCCAAAAGCAGCAGTGGCTATCAACTCCACACCCGGCATCTTGTCACCTCGTCAATGGTCTTCTAATAGGCTTCCCCAGGGTCAGGTCATTCCCTTCATCGCTTCATCGGGAAGGGAGGATGCCAGAGGTGTGGAAGTTGTGCTGTAGCTTGGCAGCAGTCTGTGGCCTGGCGTGACCAAAGGTTCTGGGGGGATACACATGCAAAAAGCCCTGATTGTCTGGGGCGGTTGGATGGGGCACGAGCCTGATCTCGTGGCTGAAACCTTCCGTCAGGTGCTTGAAGAGTTAGGGTTTGGGGTAGAGGTCTCCGATACGCTCGATGCATTCCTGGATGCGGATAAGCTGATGAACCTAGACCTGATAGTCCCTGTGTGGACCATGGGAAAGATCACAAATGAGCAGCTGCGTCCGGTGTTGCGGGCAGTCGAACACGGAGTGGGTATCGCTGGGTGTCATGGAGGCTTGTGTGATGCTTTCCGCGAAAGCACGCAGTGGCAGTTCATGACTGGTGGGCAGTGGGTCGCACACCCTGGCAACGCTGACGTGGAGTATCGCGTGGAGATCATCAAGGGTTCGCATCCCATCGTTCACGGGATCGATGATTTCACAGTACGCAGTGAGCAGTACTATCTGCATGTTGATCCCGCCGTCAAGGTCTTGGCTACGACGCAGTTCCCAACGGTAGATGGTCCACACTCTCCCAACGGCCGGGTCGATATGCCCGTAGTGTGGATCAAGCACTGGGGCGCAGGTCGGGTCTTTTACAACTCACTCGGACACCACAACGACACAATTGTCGCCGAACCCGCGCGCACCATCATGAAGCGCGGTTTCGCGTGGGCTGCCGGTGGTAAGCCATAGCGTCAGAACAACTCGATTCTAGGGAGATGGTGCTTTGAAGGATCGTCTGTGGGAGCTGGCAAAGGCTGTGCATGCGGAAGTTGTCGCCGATAGGCGGTGGCTTCATCAGCACCCCGAGCTGAGCTATGAGGAGAAGGAGTCGTCAGGCTACATCGCTGAACAGCTGCGTAAGCTAGGGCATGAGCCACAGGTTGGCATCGGAGGGCACGGGGTAAAGCTGGTCTTGTATGGTAAACGTCCGGGGCGCACCATCGCTCTGCGTGCTGATATGGACGCCCTGCCTGTGCAAGAGGAGACTGACCTTCCATTTGCCTCGGTGAACCCCGGAGTGATGCACGCCTGTGGCCATGACTGCCACGTGGCTATGCTTCTGGGTGCAGCTCGAGGGCTTACACTCATGGAGGGCGATTGGACCGGAGATGTGGTGCTGATCTTTCAACCAGCGGAGGAACAGGGACCGGGCGGAGCCAGCCTGATGATCAAAGATGGGGTTTTGCATAACCCAGACGTGGAAGCGATCTTCGGGCTCCATATCAATCCGTTTGTTCCAGCGGGGTCGCTGGGTTTTGCTCCTGGGCCGATGAAGGCGGCCACCGATAGGTTCCAGGTAGTTGTACGCGGTCGGGGCGGGCATGGTGCTTCGCCGCACCTCACTTTGGATCCCATCCCAGCGGCTGCCCAAGTGATTCAGGCCTTGCAGCATGTGGTCAGCCGCAATGTGCGTCCCGGGGAGCCAGCAGTCGTTACCGTGGGTTCAATTCGTGGGGGTCAGGCGGCCAACGTCATTCCGTCTGAGGTAACTCTCAGTGGGACCATCAGGACGATGGGTGAACCCTTGCGTACGCAGATCAGGGAATGGATCAAGCGGGCCGTGCACGGCGCCGTCGCTGCGCATGGCTGTCAAGCCGAAGTACGCTTTTCCTCTGGTTATCCGGCGGTGCATAATGACCCTGCGCAGACCGAATGTGCTCGCCGAGCGGCGCAGCGCATTCTGCCGGAGGAGAGTATCGAGGTCATGGAGTCCTCCATGGGAGGCGAGGATTTCGCGTACTACCTGGAGAAGGTGCCTGGGTCAGTTGGACGGCTAGGCGTGGCACCGCGATCTGGCGAACTCTACCCGCTGCACAGCTCGCGCCTACGCGTTGAGGAGAGTGCCTTGGCCACGGGCGTAGCTTTCTGGCTGGCTTTGGTGCAAGAGGGCTGTAGTGCTCACTAGATGGCCGTAGTTCAGTTTTGGAAAGGGGAACACAATGTCTGTACAGGACCTAACGCAGCTGAAGACGCAGGTTGAACGGGCCGTTGCCGAGGCCAAGATTACTGACATTCATACGCACTTGTTTACTCCAGCCTTTGGTGACTTGCTTCTCTGGGGCTTTGACGAGCTGGTCAATTACCACTACCTCGTCGCGGAGACTTTGCGCGTTGCTGATATATCCTATGAGAAGTTCTGGGCGCTAAGCGGCGAGCAGCGAGCTAATCTCATCTGGCAGACGCTTTTCATCGACAACTCGCCGTACAGCGAGGCGTGTCGCGGGGTGCTGACCGTACTCGATAAGCTTGGCCTCGACGTGGCTGGGCGTGACGTCACCTCCTACAGAAAGTACTTTCGCAGCCTGACAGTGCAGGAGTACATAGATAAGGCCTTCGCTGTGGCGAAAATAGACTCTGTAGTCATGACTAACGACCCGTTTGATGCGCAGGAACACAAGGTGTGGATGCAGGGCTTTGAGTCGGATCCTCGCTTTAAGGCGGCTCTGCGGCTAGACCCGTTGCTGGTGTTCTGGGAGAAGAGCTGTGGCGATCTGCAGAACTGGGGTTACGATGTGGACCAGGCACTATCAGCGCGAGCTTTGCAGGAGATCCGCCGCTTCCTGGCCGATTGGATCAAACGCATGAATCCAGTGTACATGGCAGTCTCTTTTCCCTCTAGTTTCCGCTATCCTGAGGAGAGCGCGTGTGCCAGGATCATTGAGGAGTGTGTACTGCCTGTCTCCAGGGAGTATAATGTGCCTTTCGCATTGATGATCGGCGTGAAGCGCCAGGTCAACCCCGGACTACGTCTGGCAGGCGATGGACTGGGCAAGGCTGACATCGGAGCTGTGGAGTATCTGTGCGCCAACTATCCTGATAACAAGTTCCTGTGCACGATGCTGTCGCGGGAGAATCAGCACGAGCTGGCCGTGAACGCCCGTAAGTTCGGCAACCTTCTCATCTTTGGGTGCTGGTGGTTCCTCAACAACCCCAGCCTGATCGAGGAGATCACGCGGTTGCGTTTCGAGCTGTTGGGTGTGAGCGTGATTCCCCAGCATTCGGACGCTCGGGTTCTTGACCAGGTCATCTACAAGTGGGCTCACTCGCGTGAGATCATAGCCAAAGTGTTGGTAGATAAGTACTCCGACCTGGCACGCACTGGCTGGCAGGTTACCGAGGCTGAGATTCAGCGTGACGTGGCGAAGCTCTTTGGCGGCAATTTCTGGTCGTTCTTGGAGAAGTAAATCGCACCACGAGTGTACCGAGGGCGGCTCCGGGGAGTTCCCCGGGGCCGCGCAGTCGCTGCATTCTAGTTCTCGCGCAATACCTCGAGCCGGGCTATGCGGCTGCTCAACTCTTCAATATGGGCTTCGACGCCCTCTTGGTATTCGGTGAGGCTTGACTGTTGGCGGAGGCGTGCTCGGAGTAACTCGCCACCAACCAGCTCAGCAAGCTGTTCGAATCTGTCCATTAGGTGTTCGGTCGAGGCGCGCAAGGATGGAACGCAACAGCTCCTCGACCAGGGTATAGGAGCTTCGGATCTCGGCAACATGGCGAACCATTTCCGTCGTCTGGTTGCTAAGCTGCTCAAGCAGGACTCTGCTGTCTGAATCTTGCACCAGCTACACCCCTTTCCCCCTTCAGCATGGCGAGGGTAGGTTTCGGGGAGGAAACGGCGTAATCCTGCCTAGGCATTAGTAGGCATCAAGGAATATGGATGGATCTTGTCGTAGTTATTCCTGAGCTCAGGGGGGTACTTTTCGGGGGTGTGGGACACGATGTCGGAGACGCTGCCTTCTGTTGGTCTAATCTTTGACCTCGATAACACCTTGGTGGCCTCACGCATAGACTTTGCAGGCATGCGCACTGTTGTACTGGAGATGCTGAAAGAGGCAGGCTTGACAATCTCAGAGGAGCAACGGCGCTGGCCTGTGGGCAGGCTTGCAGAGATGGCTCGCGAGCCAGGCGGCCCTGAGGATGAAGACCTATTCAAGCGAATTTGGCAGATCATAGACCGCTATGAGGTAGAAGGGATGAAAAGAGCCACCCTCGAGGAAGGAGCGCATCAGGTGACGCGCGCTCTGCGGAGGCAAGGGTACCCGTTAGCAATTGTGACCAACAACTCCCGAGCCTCGGCTCTGGCCGCCCTACGCGATTTCGACTTAATGGATCCGTTTGAAGTGGTCTTGGCGCGCGAGGATGTGCCACGCCTCAAACCCGCGCCCGACGGGCTTTTGGCTGCGAAACAGCATTTGGGGATGCCTAGACGAGTCGTAATGATAGGTGATGCGTGGTTGGACGGTGTGGCAGCGCATGCCGCAGGTGCTCTATTCGTGGCCGTGGGTTCCTTTCGGCAAGGCTCTACCCCTTGCCCTGTGTGGGCTCAGATCACCAAGCTATCTGAGCTGCTTATGCTAAACTGGCAGAATGCATGAAAGAGGGACGACCTATGGCACGAAAGAGCTATGCAATAGTGGGCACGGGTCAGTTTGGCAACTACCTAGCCAGAACGCTTGCCGAGCACGGGCAGGACGTACTAGTGCTTGATGATGAGCGCGCCAGGCTTCAGCCTGTTGAGGATGTCGTTAGTCGGGTTGTGCTGGGCAACATTGCTGATGAGGCAGTCTTGCAGGAGGTAGGCATTCGCAACTTCGATGTTGTTGTGGTTGCCAGCACGCACCAGATCGAGAAGAGTTTGATGGCGGTTACGCTCTGCAAGGAGCTGGGATGTCCGTTTGTCATCGCTAAGGCTGCTAGCGCTCTGCATGCGAAGATGCTCCAGCGCTTGGGGGTAGACCGGGTCATCCAGCCTGACCTCGACATGGCTCGTCGCCTCGGACGCTCGCTGCTTTCCCGCAGTTTGCTGGATTTCATCGCTGTGACGGAGGAGTTCAGCATCATTGAGCTACCTGTGAGTCGAGGGCTGGTTGGAAAGACGCTTGCCGAGCTGAAACTGCGGGAGCGTTTCTCTATTAACGTTGCTCTTATCCAATCACACTCAGGGAGGATTAGCGTACCCGAAGCGCACTTCCAGCTGCGTGATGACGACGTTCTGATTGTTCTGGGTCGAGACTCTGATCTGCAGAACTTCGAGGAAATCCTCGGCCGGGAAGATGCGCGATGACGCGATCGTTTTCCGCTCCCCAAATCATCGTCTTGGGGTTCGCCAGTGTTATTGCGTTAGGGGCCTTTCTCCTGGCGTTGCCGATAGCTCACGCTGCTGGCGGCTGGATGAGCCCCATTGACGCTCTGTTCACAGCGACGAGTGCGGTATGCGTTACTGGGCTCGTTGTCGTGGATACGGGCACCTTCTTCAGTCTGTTTGGTCAGATGGTCATTCTTGTTCTGATCCAGATCGGTGGATTGGGCATTGTGACAGTAGCGTCACTTTTTCTGGTCGGGTTGGGGCGGCAAGTAGCGTATTCGCAGAGGGCGCTTATTACCGAGAGTCTGAACCTGTCCACCACTGGTGGAGTGATCAGACTGCTGCTAGGGGTTCTCAAGCTGACGCTGGCCATTGAGGCGACTGGGGCGATCGCGCTCACTCTTACCTGGTACAAAAGCTTGGGTCGGGCCAAGGCGACGTACTTTGGTGTGTTTCATGCCGTGAGCGCCTTCTGCAATGCCGGATTTGATCTTTTTGGGGAGTACCGGAGTCTTACTGGTTTTGTGGGTAGCGTACCAGTGAATCTGGTTATCACGGGGCTGATCATAGCCGGGGGACTGGGGTTTCCCGTGTTGCTCGATGTTGGGGCTCGTCTGCGTGGCACTCATCGACGCTTGCAGCTACACTCGAAGGTGGTCCTTTTCACCACTGCGCTGCTCATCGTGTTTGCTTTCGGGGCGTTTTATCTCTCGGAGTATAACGGCGTACTGCAGGGGCTGACCCTTAAGGAAAAACTGCTGGGCACGTATTTCCAGGCCATAACGCCGCGTACGGCTGGCTTTAGCACGCTCGGCATCGGCGGTCTGAAGACTGGTACGATTCTCATGTTCATATTTCTCATGTTTGTGGGGGCCTCATCCGCATCAACCGGCGGCGGGATAAAAACGACCACGTTTGCCTCTCTTCTGCTTGCCACGTGGTCAGTGGTGAGAGGGGAGGATGAGGTACGCTTTGGCTCCAGAAGCATTGATAAGAGCGTGGTGTTAAAAAGCCTGGCTCTGGTCGTGTTGGCTATGGCTCTGGTGTACACAGTGACGACCCTGGTCAGCATCGTCGAGCCTTTTGCCTACGAGGATGTTTTCTTTGAGGTGACTTCGGCCTTCGGCACAGTCGGGCTTAGCACGGGAATCACGCCCTACCTGAGCCCCTTCTCCAGGGTGTTGCTTATTCTCACCATGTATGTTGGTCGTGTGGGGCCGCTTACTCTTATGTTGGCCATCGCGGCCGGGCACAAACCGCAAATATCGCGCCTTCCTGAGGGACGGATTTATGTGGGGTAACAAGAAAATGGGATCGGTAGCAAGTGTGATACAAGGACTCAATCAAAGAGGGGGCCGCATGCTTACCGCGGCTGATCTGCTAGCAGCGGGCACGGTGGACGTGGAGCTTATGGCCTATTTCATGTGGTCCATGCGACGAGGCGCTTCACTGATCGTTTGTGCGGGGCCGGGCGGCACTGGAAAGACTACACTCTTGGGCGCCTTGCTCTGTTTTTTGCCAGCGGATGTAGAGTTGAGGGTGGTGCAGGGATGCCACCAATACCACGATACTGGCGTGTGTTACCTCTGCCATGAGTTAGGAAGCGGCTACTTCTCCTATCTGTGGGGTGCCGAAGCTCGGGCACTACTGGAGACAGCCAAGCATCAGGACAGGCGATACTGTGCAACTACGGCTCACGCGGATTCGCTCGACGAGTTGCGAGAGCTAATGGTGGATTCAGAGATCGCTCTCTCTGTAGAGGCCCTGGCCCATATTGACCTGGTCGTCTTTATGGGTCGGATGGGTAGGCGTGCGCTGCGCCGGGTTACCCATGTGTACGTTGGCACGGGTGATCCGCGGCGGTCACATACGCATGTTTGCCAGTGGGACGCGCAGACAGACCGTTTTGTCTGGCGTCTGCCTCGTGGTGAAGGCTGGGATGCGACCTCTCCACTACATGGTGAATTGGGGGTCTACAGAGCGTTTCTAGGTGACTTGTGCCAGCAACAGATTCTTCAGGTGGCGGATGTCAGACGGGCGGTATTGGATTTCTATCGCCACGTCAAATGAGAAGAGGCCTCTCCGAGAGGCCCCTTCTGCTGGTCTCTGGTCGCTTATTCAGCTGCAAGGATGGTATCGAGGGCTCGGGAGGTGTCGAAGATCAGCTGGTCCGGGCTCCCCGGATACGGGCTCACCTCTGCCGTAACTGGTCCGCTATAGCCGATTTCCCGCAAGGCTTCTATCGCACGCTTCCATGGCACGTCCCCCTGAAGGAGAGGCACAAAGCCGCGGATGTTGCCGATGTCGTAACGAAAGTCCTTGACGTGGATCTTGCGAATGCGCTCTCCTAGTTCAAGGATCCACTGCTCCGGATAGCCACTGATAAGCACATTCCCCACGTCAAAGTAGGCACCGACCCAGTCAGAATTGACCTCATCCACAAAGTGCGCAAACTCGAGCGGACTAAGTAGGAACTTGTTCCATACGTTCTCGATGCCAATATGTACTCGTCGCTTGGCTGCTTCACCAGCCAAGTCTCGGAGCACAGCGAGAGAGCGATCCCAAGCCTGTCGATAGCTGGTGGTGGCGTCCACGACTCCCGGTACGACCAAGACAGTATCTGCCCCCACCGTGGCAGCTAGCTCCAGCATCTTGACCACGATGCTGGCTCCCTTGTCGCGGATTTCCTTATCTGAACTTGTGAGCGGGTATTGCCAGTGGAGGCCTGTGGATAGGCTGGGCAACTCCAGGCCTGCATTTCGCGCTTGCTGCGCGATCTCTTGAGCAGTAGCTGCTGCGGTCTCAGTAGTCAGTCCGGCCGAATCACTTAGTCCAAGCGATTCGATGATCGTTCCTCCGGTACCTTTGGCAGAGGGAGGCTCACCTACATTGAGCTCCAACGTCGCGAATCCGGCCTCCTGAGCCAGGCTGATGCACTCGGCTACACTAAAGCTGCCGGGGAAGCACCATTGATTTATCCCTTTCTGCACGTGAAACACCTCCTACAACCAAGGATAGCCAAACCTGGATGAATGCACAATCCCCAAACACGGCCCGAAAGGACACAGGAGGATATTTCCCCCTGGTGTTCCAGGAATATCGTGTACAGTGACGTATGTATGCTCTGGCACATAGCGGACATGCATGGAGGGGGGGTCTCATATCATGTGGGCTCGGCACAGGTTTCGTTGGAGTTGGCTTATCATTGTCTTGTTACTCATACCCGCCTCGGTTCAGGCCAGTCGGGTGCGTGTTGGGGTGTTCGAGTTTGGCGGTGTGGGCGGGTATGATGAAAAACAGACCGCCTCAAGTCTCTTGGCCAAGGCACTGGTCGACTTGGGTCGTTTCGATGTGATCGAGCGACAGAGGCTCGATCACATCATGCGCGAGCAAAGATTCCAGCAGTCCTATCCGGTGGACCAGTTCACAGCGGTAGAGATGGGCAAGGTTGCGGGCATCGCGGCGGCCTTCATCGGCCAGATCGACAGTCTCGATGCGAAGTGGAATCGGGTATCGGATGGGCCAGGGTTCTACCTTGCCACGGCCAATCTGAGCATCAAGATCATTGATGTGCGCTCAGGGCAACTGATGAAGGTGTTGACCGTCATGGGTACTGGGACCGGAGATCGGAGGGATGAAGCGCACGTTTCTGCCCTGCAGGCCTGTTTTCGGACCAACTTGGTGGATCAGCTGAAACGTGTCTTTTCATTGGAGAGTCGAGTCTCGCGGGTCGAGGGCGATGATGTCTATCTGCCTTTGGGCCGCGATTCCGGAATCAAGCCCCTGCAACGTTTCGTCCTCTTGCGAGCGGAGGGTGGAAGCGACTGGAGTGTGGATTTCGATGAAGGATTCATGGAGGAAGTCGGCCTCGTACAGATCAAGAGTGTAAGCGGTTCTACAGCTCGTGGCCGCGTGATCTGGTCGCATAGGCCACCGCGAGTCGGTGACATTTTGGTGGAGGAGAGCCGTTCGAGAAACTTCACGGTGGGGGTATCCTTGCAGGGTACAGGGTTGCGTCTGACTGGTTCTTCAGTACCCGCGGTGGAAGAGACGGTCGCGACGTTAGTCTGGCGATTGGGCCAGGAGTTGCCCTTTCACCACGAAACCGGAGTAGAGGTGCTGGTGGCGTCGTCCCTTGCTGGAGTGGGGTGGGGTGGGTTTGGTCTCTACGGCTCCCTCGAGAGGCCTCTTGTTCGGGGATTCCTCAACGCCACCATGCAAGGTGCAGTTGGGGCAGCGATCGCGACACAGTACTACTCAGGTTATCCGGGGGCCCCGTGGACGATTCCCTCAGCGGGCACAGCTACCGGAGCTCACCTCTATCTGAGGGGCGATGCCGGACTCAAGCTGTATATGGGGCGAAAACGAGGCCTGCGCATGGAACTGGGGACCTCCTTGCTGGCCACCCCCCCAATCAGAAGGTGGACAGCCAAAGGAGACAGCGATACTCGGTACGACGTAACGAAATATGTGAACTACGCTGAGTTGCACGCAGGGAGCTTGTCTGTGCGGGCTGGGGTTGCTGCTGCGTTCTAACTGTGGTTCGCACAATGGATCAGCCAGTCTTTTGGCGAATAGCCCGCACCTCCTGTAGCAGGGCGGCGAGCAGTTTGGTGACCTCGGCAGATGAGCTTGACTCGTCGTCACCTAGTCCGGTGGGATCGCTGCGCTGTGCATGCACCAGTGCCAACACGCGATCTCTGACCAGTTCTGGCTCAGTCACGTTAGCAAAGGACAGCTCGGCTGTGCTCTGGCCTGTTGCTGCGGTGTAGATGCGTACGCTACCGAGTCCGTAGCGGCGCTGCCAGGGGCCTTGCATGACGTTGACCATCTGCACCCTGCTGATGGGGAGCCGAGAGCGACGTTTCCACAGAGTGCCCCCTTCAGCGTACAGCCACTCGTCGTCGATGCGATAGGTAACGCTCTCATAGTAGCGGGGTATCCAGATCACGAGCACAACGATAGCAATCAAAGTAGCTAGATGAACGACTACACTGGGGGTGGGTGTACTGCTTGTGGCGATTGTCAAAGGTATGCTCCAGGACAGTACACCGAAAAGGATCACCCAGAAAGCTATCGCAGAGAGAAACTTCTTCATTGCTGGATGCGGCCTGAATTCCACAGGTGTCACCTCCTGATGTCACTACAGTTGGCTTTCGCTGATACCGGGGATCAGTCTCGCAGCATTCGACCAGTACACTTTGCGCAGAACCTCGTCGGGCAAATGGATGCCAGAGATGTGCCAGAACCCTTGGCCAGGATAGCCGTGGTACTCAAAACACTCGTCATCGGTTTCTAAGAAGCGGAAGTAGTTGCGATAGGCTTGCGTGCTAGGTGTGCCGTCCAGACCGAACACGATACGGTCCTGATGCTCCAAGAAAAACTGCCGTGTTCGGCGTGGCTGGCGACCCAATTCTGCCTGACGGGCCGAGAAATCGACGTAGTAGTTTGGGTAGCGTTCCAGTGCCTGGCTGGCCCTCGTCAGGTCTTCCGATTCGCTACCGATGTGGGCACCGATGAAATTGGTGTTTGGGAAAGCAGCGACAATGGCGTCGCGCTCGGTAAGCAGCTGCTGCAAAGGGGGGAAACCCGCGCCGTAGAAGTGCCAGTCGGGATGGCGGTTCAGCTCCCGGTAGCGCTCGTTTCGGGCATCAAGCGGTTCAAAGAACGCAAAGGGATCAGCTACGTGGATCAGCACAGGTATCCCGAGCTCCCCTGCCGCTTGCCAGATGGGAAAGAAGCGAGGGTCATTCACGTGCAGAAGCTGGCCTTCTGCGTCTCGTAGATTGAGCCCCAAAGACTTGAAGATTTTGAGGCCTTGCACGCCTGCTTGCACGGCATTCTCAAGTGCCAGAGCTTCTCGCTCTCCGAAGTCGGGTTCGTTGACTCGCAAGAAGTCGGGAACATAAAAGACAGCGAAACGCTCTGGGTGCTGGCCTTTGAGGAGATCAAGGCGCCGTTTCAGTCGCTCGCCATGCATTCCCGAGAGATCTACAAAGACGCGTACGTGGCAGTCGTCCATGGCCCGCAACAGACGATCTACGTTCCAGGAGTCACGAAAGTGATTATGAGCATCAACCACTGGGTAGCGGGCCCTTTGGATGTCTGTCTGCCGAAGTCGTACCATCGCCTGCGGGACGTAGCTGTCGATGGTCACTTGGGTAGACTGTGGACCTTCATCTCTCCTCACAGGGAACGCTCCTTTCGTATGTCAGCTTTGTGTCACATGGAGATGGAGTTCCCATCACGAGCAGAAAAACCTTCTAAAGAGTCGTATCATGATGCATAGGCAAGACCACATGACCTCAGGCAGGCATATGGCGGCCCGAGAGAGAACAAGTTCGCGAAACAGACTGGTTGCGGTGCAGGCATGTCGGCGGTCAACCGCATCGCCGAATGACAACATAACTCGGTTATCTAGGGGAGCAGATCAGTGATGTCAGTCGAGTCAGGTGCGGCGGTGGCAGGGTCCGGTGTGCGGGTGGGAGTGCCTCGAGCGCTTTGGTATTATACTTTCTATCCGTTTTGGCGAGCCCTTTTTGCTGGCATGGGCGCCTCACTTATTCCGTCGCAGCCGACCACCAAAGGGATTCTTGATGCCGGGATCCTTGAAACAGTGAGTGAAGCTTGCGTACCAATCAAGGTTTTTCTTGGCCACGTGCAGGATCTGCGCGAAACCTGGCAACGGGGGCAGATCGATATGCTCTTCCTCCCTCGATATGTCAGTTGGCAGGGGGGGTTGATCTTTTGCCCCAAGTTCCTGGGCTTGCCTGACATGGTTAGGTACGCCTTTGATTCATTGCCTCCGCTGCTTACGGTACGCATAGACCGCCGGCGCGGCCCCTTCGCATTGCTGCGAGTCTGTGACGAGATCAGGCGTCAGCTTGGAGCAGGCAAGAGGACCCTATGGAAGGCCTACCGATCTGCATGGAGAGCCCAGGCACTGCATGAAAAGCGGTTACGCGAGAACTGGCGACCTACTGAATCGATCAGTGGTCAGCGGCGCCGCCGCCCGGCAGTCACAGGCAATGCTCGCCGCCCTCTGCGATTGGCAGTGCTGGGCTACCCTTATCTTGTATACGATGAGTATGTGAGTCTTGGTTTGCTAGACAAGTTGGAGGCTATGGGCGTTGAAGTAGTGACGGCTGACACCCTACGGGCTCAACAGAAGCAGTTACGGCACCACAAGCAGAAGGATCTGTTCTGGGAGTACAGCGAAATGGTGAAGACAGTTGGCTACTATGCCTTGAGCCCGGCCTGCCAGGAGATCGATGGTGTGATCCATGTGACGGCGTTTGCCTGTGGCCCTGATGCCATGGTCAACAAACTACTGGAGCTAGAAGCACGCAAAGAGGATAGGAAAGCCTTTTTGTCGCTAGGCCTCGACGAGGAAACTGGCGAAGCGGGGTGTCTCACGAGGCTCGAGGCCTTTGTGGACATGCTTCACAGGAGTTCACGTCTCGGAGTTTGATTGCCCTGACTGTGAACGTAGGCAGATCGGCGTGCAGGCACCCGAATGAAGGATTCACAGAGAAAGCGAGCAATAAGATGTCGAGAGTTACATTTCCCCATATGGGGCATTATTCACCAGCCTTTGCCATCCTGATGCGTGAGCTAGGTCATGAGGTGATCATGCCTCAGACTCCTACTAAGGACACCCTCACCCTGGGGACGTTGCATGGCCCGGAGTTCGCCTGCTTGCCGTTGAAGATCTGTCTCGGTACATATATCGAGTCGCTGGAGCGGGGAGCAGACGTGATCGTTACTAGCGGTGGTGTGGGGCCCTGTCGGGCTGGCTTGTATGCCACTGTTCAAGAAGAGATACTGAGGGGCCTGGGTTACGAATTTGAGATGATCGTCTTGGAGCCTCCACGGCGCGATCCCTTTGGTTTGCTTGCCTCCTTGCACCGCCTGAACGCCTTTCGGCGGCCGCCATGGCAGCTGGCGCGCATCGTGCGGAAGACCTGGGAGATGATTAAAGCCCTGGACATACTGGAGCGTCAACTCCATCACTTAAGGCCGCGAGAGGCACGGGTGGGCAGTGCAGAGGCGATCTATAAGAGAGGATGCCGGGCTATCGGTGCCCAAGACACTGTAGGGGGCATTGTGGAGGCTGGCCGGGCGGCGCTGGCCGAGATGCGGCAGGTACCTGTTGACCCTACTCGAGAGCCTATCAGAGTGGGCATTGTGGGCGAGATATACGTTCTTTTGGAGCCCACTGCTAACCTGCATATAGAGAAGATCCTGGGCGAGTTGGGGGCTGAAGTGGATCGCGCCATCTTCCTTACAGGATGGACGAGAGAGAACGTGGTGCGTGAGGGCGACAATCTGACGGCCAGAGAGGCTGCCTATCCGTATCTGTGTGAGATGATAGGTGGGCACGGACAGGACACGGTGGGTCACACCGTGATGTATGCCCGCGATGGCTATGATGGTGTTGTCCAATTGGCCCCATTCACCTGCATTCCTGAGATCGTGGCCAAGGGTGTTCTGCCCAGTGTGAGCATTGATCTGGATATTCCAGTCATCTCCTTTTTCCTGGACGAGCAGACTGGTGAAGCTGGTTTTCGTACACGATTAGAGGCCTTTGTTGATCTGCTCGTGCGGCGCAGAAGTCGTCGGCGCCTGGCGGGGTAGTTTCCCTGGATACAATAAGACGAGGTGTATTATACAGTGAGTGTGGCGCGGGGTTACCTGGGTCTTGATGTGGGTTCCGTATCTACCAACATGGTGGTTATTGCGGAGGATGGCAGTCCGGTCACGGCGGTCTACCTAAGAACACGGGGGGAACCCATCGGCGCGGTGCAGGAGGGGTTGCGGCGTGTGCAGCAGGAGCTTCCTGGGGACTTCACGGTTCTCGGTGTCGGAGCGACAGGCAGCGCTCGTCAGCTCGGCGGTGTGATCGTTGGCGCAGATGTGGTGAAAAATGAGATCACTGCGCATGCTGTAGCGGCGTCTGAAATGGTTCCCAGCGTGCAAACCGTGCTTGAGATTGGGGGACAAGACTCCAAGATCATCATCATCCGTGACGGGGTGATCGCTGATTTCGCCATGAACACGGTGTGTGCAGCAGGCACTGGGTCGTTTCTGGATCAGCAGGCCGCTCGATTGGGACTGCCTATCGAAGAGTTGGGCGAAATAGCCCTAAAATCAGAATCGCCAGTGCGCATTGCAGGGCGTTGCACGGTTTTTGCCGAGTCCGATATGGTGCATAAGCAACAGCTTGGTTATCGACGTGAGGACATCGTCTACGGTCTTTGCCAGGCTTTGGTCCGTAACTACCTCAATAATGTGGGCCGAGGCAAGCAGATTGCCCCTGTCGTGGTCTTTCAGGGCGGCGTCGCGGCCAACGCTGGTATCTGCCGTGCTTTCGAGGAGGCATTGGGCACCGAAGTGATCGTGCCGCGTCATTTCGGTTGCATGGGCGCTTTGGGTGCCGCCATGCTGTCTCGGGAGGAAATGGAGCACCGTCGCCAGCAGGGACGAGACACTGCCACCCATTTCAGAGGTTTTGGTGGATCAGAGCTCAAGTATCGGGCCTCGAGCTTCGAGTGCCATCACTGCCCCAATAGCTGTGAAGTCATTGAGATCTCCTGCGACGGTGAAGTGCTGGCCCGCTGGGGCGGGCGTTGTCCGCGTTGGGATATCGTTTCCGAAGGCAAAGAGGGCGTTGCACTGGCTGTGAAATAGCGACTCGTAGTCGTACGTAATCCTACGGAGGCCACATGGCAAAAACTGCAGCTAGAGGCCCCTCCGCGCTATCTAGACATCAAGCCACCAACGCAGCCATAGACCCAGAAAATGTAGCTACAACCGAAAAAAAGGCCGTCATGTCCCAGAAATGGTTTCACGACGGCCTTTTTGGACCCTGGTTGTATCTACGCACTGTTCAACGCCAGCTAGGCAGGCTCACCGTATGTGGCGTGCAACCGCTCTTCATATCCCGTTTCAGAGTGCAAAGGCAAGGTCAGAGGCTGCCCGCCCCGACGTGCGGATTCACGCACAGCGATAAGTATCTCCATGTCCGCCCGGGCGTTATCTGCCCCGTACTCAGGCGAGACACCCTCCGTAACTGCCCGATACAGGCCTGTCAAAGCATCCATGCGCGCCACTTCATCAGCGTTGGCTGGGAAATAGCGCACAAAGGGGTTCTCCCAGGCCCATTCGGAGAGGCGTTCACCGTCTTTGGTGAGAGCGGCTCCGACCACTGTGGGACGTCCCTCGATGGTCTCGGTGTCCAGGGTGATCCTGAGCCTTTCCTTGCTATCGTGGATGATAACATCCGTGCCGCTGATGGCGCCCTTGGTTCCCTGTATGTCCCACAGGTTGCCGCGAGGCGGCGCGAAGGGGACTTCATACGTGGCCACGACGCCGTTGGCGAACTCGATCAACCCGGCTTCCCACGTTGCGATATCAGATTCGCGAATCAACGGTTCGTAGTCATACTCGGTGTAGCCCAGACCGTGCAGAAAATAGGGGTCAACAAACCGGACAGCTCGCGGCGCCGCCATGACTCTGGCGTAACCCACTATCCGTGCAGCTCGCGAGTCGACCAGGGTGCGTAGAGCGTTGAGCCCATGGTAGGCTCCGCTGGAGTACCAAAGGCGCCCGCTGCTTACGTCGCCGATAAGCCCGCCCTGGATAAGCTGATACTTCAGGCGTTCCTGCGGCCAGCGCCATACGTTTTCGCCGATCTCGAGTTGCACGCCGGCTCTGCGGCATGCGGAGATCATCTGGTCAGCGTAGCCAAGAGTAACAGCGATAGGGGTTTCGCACAGGACGTGCACTCCATGTGCTGCGGCTGCCGTGGTCGATGTATGATGATGCTCTGCGGGCGTGACCACCACGACCGCGTCAGGCTTAGAGCGGGCGAACAGAGTCTCTAGATCGCTAAACCCAGGAACGCCCAGGCGAGCCGCCACTTCAGCCACCCGTTCCGGTAGGACATCACAAACGCCGACGAGCTTGTACATATCTGTGAGTTTCTCTAGAGTAGCCAGGTGTGATTGCGCTCGAGCACCGACACCAATGACGGCTACCTTTAGCTGGACATCGACAGACTGTGGGGGGTTCATCTTACTAACCGCCTTTCAGACGAAGCTGGGCGTCGCCTACTCTACCGGACCTAGATTTGCTTTGGCTGCTATGGCCAGTAGGTTCTTTCGGGCGCGAGCGATGCGCACATCGAGTTCCTCTGGAGGAATAGGTCCAGTGGGTGCTCCGTCGACCCGTTCAACAGCGATGAGTCCGGCAAAGCCAGCCTTGGCCAGCATGTCAAAAATCGCGGGAAAGTCGACCGCGCCTTCACCGGGTACAGGGAAATCGCCATGTGCTCGTGGGCCCTGATGGTCCTTCGCCACGATAGAGGCGGTCATGTTGACAAACGGGGCGAGATCTTTGTCAGGGGCGAGTCCTTCATAGAAGCTTACGTTGCCAGGGTCATAGCAGGCTACCACGTTTGGGGCATTGATGTCCTCGATGGTCTTGGCGAGAAGAGCCGCCGTAGCGGTGTTGCCAGTATGAGGCTTGAGCAGGATCTGGATGCCTGCCTCTTGGGCATATGGGGCTACCTGACGCACATTGTCCACAAACACTTGGTGGGCCTTGGCCAGTTCCGATTCTGACAATGGCTCATCGGGGAACTTACGGTAACCCCACGTGCCGCCGCCCAGAAGGGTGGTTACGCCCAGCTCTTTGGCCACATCGACACGTCGTCGGTACTGGGACAAGTCCGCCTCTCCAGCCAGGCTGGTCCCCCACATGAGCGTGGGTTGTAGGTCGCGTTTTGCGAATTCCTCCTTGAGTTTTGCCAGTTCATCTGCAGAAGGGTCGTCAGAGGGGACAGGTTGGCCTTCGTGACGTAGCCCGAAGCCCACGTACTTGTAGCCGGCCTTACTGATGCCGTCGAGTGCGCGCTCCATGCTGTAGCGAGCGTAGGGAAGTGTGCAGCAAACGAGCTTGATCAAAACAACGCCTCCTTAGCTTGTCGATACCGTTAATTCATACAGAGCTCTTCTACCCGGTGTTCTCGCATCGCGACATCGGCGCGGAAGCCGATGAGGTGTCCAGCAATAGAGTCTTCAAGACCTGTGTAGGAAAGTGAGGGTGCTTCACCCTGTAAGACACGGCAAAAGTCAGCGACGAGGCGCAGGTCGCCACCACCATGCCCATCTGTGGAGCCATGTGCCCGCACATCGACTTCATGTTCCGCGTACTCGTGACCGGGCCGGGGATCGATATGCCGGATGACAAAGCGGTTATCTTCGAGACATCCGCTGATCTCGCCGTGCGTACCGAGCAAGTGGATAGTACGCGCAGGACGGGCAGTTCCGCCTACCAGATTGTGGGTAGCTGAACAGCCATCCGCGAACTCTACGAGCACCGACTGGTGATCGATGACGTTGTTGTCAGATCTCCAGACACAGCGCCCATAGACGCTTGTCTTGAGCAGTTCCGTCTTCTGCTCTATAGTGGGGTTCTCGATCTCCTGCAGTTCGTTCCATACATAGGCAGACCAGCGTTGCGGGTGGTCGAGGTAATGCTTGCGGGCAGAGTAAAGACACTGATCTTCGATCGGACAGTCGACGATGCAACGTGTGCCAGCGCCTTTGGGGGCTCTGGCCGACGTGAAGTAGCTTAAGCCGCCGAAGCTGCTGACGCGCAGCGGGGCGACTCCGCTTTTCATCCAGGCGATGAGGTCGAGGTCATGACAACACTTGGACATGAGCATCGAGGAGCCGCAGGCTTGTTCATTGCTCCATTTACCACGAATAAAGGCCACGGCCATGTGATGGTAACTCACGTGCTCGGTCGTGTCCAAGCTTAGGATTTCACCAATCTCCCCAGCAGCCACGCGCTCACGGATCATGGCGTAGAATGGCGCGTAGCGCAGCACATGGCAGATCATCACAGTTCTTTCGTGTTCTTGTGCCGCCTGTGCCAGTTGCCACATCTCGGCTTCGCTCACGGCAAAGGGTTTTTCCAGGAGCAGGTGATAGCCAGCAACCAAAAGGGGCAGGCTGGTCGGTACGTGGTGGAGATCCATGGTACCATTGATCACGGCGTCTGCTATCGGGGCGTGGGCAGCCAGCTCTTCGGCTGAGCCGAAGCATCGTTCCGGTGGGATGTCGTAGAGTTGTGCTGTACAAAGGCGTCTATGGGCATCGGGCTCGGCCACGCCAACGATCTTCAGTTGGTCAGGTCGCCGACGAGCATACGAAGCGTAGGTGAGCGCTCTGTGGCCTGCGCCTACAATCACGGCGGTTATCGGTCCTTGTTTCATCAAGGTGTGCCCTCCGGTGCCTTTTGAACGGCTACTTCGTTCTCACGGCAGGCCATTCCTCCTGAAAGGCGAGCGACAACGCATTGCCTGCTGGAGCTGACAGGGATATGATCATGATGAGATGGCCAAGCAATCCATGGGAACAGGCGGATGTGCGCCTGTAAGGGGGATGCCTCTTGAGAGTTGTGGTACTTGGAGGAACTGGCGACATGGGCAGTCTCGCTGTCCGTGAATTGGGCCGAGAGGCGGAGGTCGAACAGGTTACCATTGTCGGCCGCAACAGAGAGCGGGCGGAGGCCTTAGCTGCCGAAGTAGGCAGCCACGCGCAGGTGGCGATACTGGATGTGCAGGATACTGCCGCGCTCAAGGCAGCTCTGGAGGGTCACGATGTGGCAGTGGGGGCATTGGGCCCCTTCTACTTATATGAGACGCTGATGGCTGAGGCCGCTATTGATGCTGGAATACCCTACGTGAGCATTTGTGATGACTACGACGCGACACAGGCAGTCTTGGAGCTGGATCCCGCAGCAAAACAGCGAGGGGTCACGGTTTTGACGGGGATGGGCTGGACGCCGGGCATTACCAACATCTGTGCAAAAAAAGCGACCCAGCTACTGGACGTCGCGGAGCGAATCCACATCTCCTGGGCCGGGGCTTCAGCGGATGCAGAGGGGCTCGCTGTCATTTCGCACATGATGCACATCTTCACCGGGAAGGTTCCCACGTTCGTTGACGGTACATGGCAGCGATTACCAGCTGGCAGCGGTCGCCGCAGTGTCCATTTCCCGGATCCTATGGGTGCAGTCGCGGTCTATCATGTCGGCCATCCCGAACCAGTGACCATCCCGAGATTTATGCCAGGGGTCCAGGAAGTCTCTCTACGGGGCGGCCTTACAGAGAGTTTCTTGACCTATGTGGGCATTGGCATTGCCCGTTTGGGGCTCACTCGTACCCCCGAGCGTCGAGAGCGCTTAGCAGCGCAGATGAAACCCCTTCTTCCGCTGCTAGAACAGATTGGGCCCCAGGCCCGCCCGCTCTCTGGAGCACATGTGGAAGTTCAAGGGATGAAAGACGGGCAGCCTGCCAGAATCGAGCTGGCAGCTGTGGATCGCATGGCTAGGCTTACGTCGTTACCGCTGGTGGTCGGAGCACTGATGCTAGGCCGTGGCGAGATCGATAACCCCGGTGTGATTGCTCCCGAATCTCCAAACGGTCCGGACCCGGATGCGGTCTTCCGAGCACTTGCGCAATATGAGCTTCAAGTGCATGTCGGTGAGGTGGAGTACCTGGAGGCGAGCGAATGAGCGCCTAGGCAGGAATAGCTGTTCTTTCCCGGAATGAGTCAATTAGCTTAGCGAGGAAATACACGTGTCGGTGCTAGCTTCCGCTGGATGAGGAGTGGAGGCCGCCGACATGCCGCACAGCGTAACAGGATTTTTGGAGGGGGCGTACTGTGGGCCGGACACGTGTAGCACTGCTGGTAGGTACCGCTGGTACCCAGCGGGTATTCGAACCCGAGACTTTGGCGAAATTGGGAGAGCAAGTGGATCTGGTGGCACATGATGAGGAGAGGCCACCTTCGGCAGATGATGCTCGGAGGCTATTGGCCGGCGCGGCTGCCTGCATCACCTCTTGGGGTTCTCCGTCGTTCACACCTGAGCTGTTGGATGTCGCACCGGAGTTGCGGCTGATCGTCCATGCCGCTGGTTCTATCAAACCGATTGTGACTGACGCGGTGTACGAGCGTGGCATCACAATTACTAGTGGGGCACCAGCCATCGCCGCTGGCGTAGCAGAGACAAGCCTGGGCTTGATTATTACCTCCATGAAAAACGTCTTTGCACTTTCGACTGCGATTCGGGAGGGCGGGTGGCGAGCTGGCCGCGACGCCCGCCAGCATGTCAAAGAGATGATTGGCACCACCGTCGGCCTGGTTGGGGCGGGCCATGTGGGACGCCGCGTGCTGAAGCTGCTAAGCGGCTTCGACGTGCATGTGCTGCTGTCTGATCCTACTCTCACCCCTGCAGAGGCTGAAGCTCTAGGTGCGACGCTGGTGGACCTTGACACGCTGATGGCCGAATCTGACGTCGTCTCACTGCATGCTCCATCTATCCCCGCTACGCGTCATATGATCAACGCGGGCAATCTCAAGCTTATGAAAGACGGGGCCACCCTCATCAATACGGCGCGCGGCTCGCTGATCGATGAGCAGGCACTGATCAAGGAGCTGTCTGCTGGCCGCATATGGGCGTGCCTTGATGTCACGGATCCGGAGCCGCCTGCTCCAGACAATCCGTTGCAGAGCATGCCCAATGTGGTGATGACATCGCACATCGCGGGGTCGGTGAGTACCGGACTGGTTCGCATAGGTCGTTACGCTGCCGAGGAGATCGGCCTCTTCCTTGCTGGCAAACCTGCGCTCAACCCAGTGACGAAAGAACAACTGGCGCATCTGGCGTAGGGAAGAATCACTTCATTTCTTGGAGGGCGAATAGGCGATGAAGATCGGTATCACTCAGATCATCGTGCCAGGCAGTCTGCAGGGTTTATTGCAGCTCTGCCAAGACGCAGGTTATGAGGCAGTCGAGCTGTCCTTTGGTGAAGGCCGTGACCCCGATATAAACCTGGACGAGGCAGGCATTCGAGCCGTCGGCGAGCGCTGCAAGCAGGCGGGCGTCGCTTGTACAAGCATTATTGCTCGTTATAGCCGGGGGAGTTTCCTCAGTGCCGACGCTGAACTCAGGCAGGGGGCTCGTCGATCACTGTCAAGGGCTCTTGAGATTGCAGCCTTGCTTGGCGCACGGACGGTACTGCTGCACCCGGGGCAGGTAGATGCGTCGGCATCTTACTTAGAGACTTACGACAGGTTCATCGACGATATGCGTAGCATGGCTGCTGAAGCTGAAGCGCGGCGAGTCAACATTGGCATCGAGAACGTATGGAACCGGTTTATGCTGTCGCCCAAGGAAGCGTGTGACATCGTAGACGCCATCGGCAGCCCCTGGGTTGGAGTATATCTTGATACAGGGAACATGATGGCCTATGGCTATCCTGAGCAGTGGATTCGTGATCTGGGCCAGAGGATCAAGGCAGTTCACTTCAAAGACTTCAAACGGCGCGAGCATCGCTTTGTGCCTCTCATGGATGGCGATTGCCCATGGCCAGCTGTTGTTGAGGGTCTGCGCAATATCGGCTACACAGGTGCTGTGATTCATGAGGTTTCGGGTGACCGCGACTTTCAGATCGAGATGGCCAAGCGTATGCGCCAGATCATGGCGGGTGAAGCAAGCTCCCAGTGATCGCCATACGGTTCTTAGTGCTCTTTCTGTACCCCCGCTGTTCACAGTGGGGGTACATCCACATGTGTGATAAGGCGAAAAAGGCCGAAATCGGGAGATGAAGAGGGCCAAAGACCGTAGACGCTCCCCCAGTGCTCATAAACGAGGTTGCTAAGGCGCTCCATTTGACGATAATTATTATTAGAAAGGAGCCGGTACTGGTTAAGCACGAACGCCGGCTCCGTTTTGCAGAGAATAGGCTTTGAGGGTTTCGCTAGATGAAAGGGTGGACAATGTGTTCTCGGCCACAGAGGCACTGAAGGCGCACGGTATGCGGGTGACACCGCAGCGAATAGCCATCTACAGTACTCTGATGGCCAGCGATGAGCATCCTACGGTCGAGGCGATCTACGAACAGGTGCTCGCGAAGTGCCCGAGCATCAGTTTGAACACGGTTTACACAACATTGTGCACGATGGCAGACGTGGGGCTCATTCGACATGTGGACGCTGGCGACGGGCTCTGTCGCTATGACGGAAATCCGCGACCGCATGTGCATGTAGTCTGCAGCAACTGCCGCAAGGTTGATGATCTGGACGTAGAGGCAAAGCTAGATAGGAGAGACATTGCCAGACGCTCCGGGTATGACATAGATGATGTCGCCGTGTATTTCTACGGACTATGTCCGAACTGCAAGAAGCGCCGGGCTAGTCCAAACCAGTAACTTAGGAGGCAGAGCCAGTGAACCTAAAGGGATCGCAGACGGAGAAGAATCTACAAGAAGCGTTCGCAGGCGAATCGCAGGCCCGTAACAAGTACACTTTTTTTGCCAGTGTCGCTCGTAAGGAAGGTTACCAGCAGATTGCAGCCATTTTCGAGGAGACCGCGGGACACGAGAAAGAGCATGCCGAGAGGGCCTTCAGGTTTCTGAAAGGCATTGGCACGACCACGGAGAATCTGAAGGACGCTGCTGCTGGTGAGAACTACGAGTGGACCTCGATGTACAAGGAGTTTGAGAGGATTGCGCGTCAGGAAGGCTTTGATGAGATAGCCGACTTCTTCGAGGAAGTGGGCGAGGTAGAAGAAGAGCATGAGAAGCGCTATCTGGCGCTGCTGCGTAACATCAAGGAGGGCCGGGTCTTCAAGCGCGAAGACGAGAACACGCGCTGGCAGTGTCGTAACTGCGGCTATATCCACACGGGGAAGGAAGCACCTGAGATCTGCCCTGCTTGTGCCCATCCGCAGTCTTACTACCAGTTGGCAGTTGAGAACTACTAGCGCCTAGTTTTCGCAGATGATGCAACGCCGAACGATCCGCGAAGGAGCGATGCAGCGATGACCCAGAGGCTTCAGGTGTACAAGTGCGAGAAGTGCGGCAATATCGTGGAGGTCTTGCATGCCGGGGCCGGGAAACTGGTCTGTTGTGGCGAACCAATGGTGTTGCAGCAGGAGAACACGGTCGACGCCTCCAAAGAGAAACACGTGCCAGTTGTCGAAAAAGGCGCTGACGCAGTGACGGTCGCAGTAGGAAGTGCTGCACATCCTATGATTGAAAAGCACTACATTGAGTGGATAGACATAGTGGTCGACGGCAAGGTCTACAGAGAGTTTCTCGCTCCCGATCAGGAGCCAAAGGCCGTTTTCAGGGCTGTAGACGGTGATCTTTACGCTCGTGCGTACTGCAACCTGCATGGACTGTGGAAAGGCTAGTTTGGTGTGAAGTGGTCAGGTGCAGACTCTGCACCTGACCGCAGTCAATACTCTCGGGGAGGTCGCATACTCGATGCCTGCGCTCCGCTTCATTCTGGGTAGGGCGGGCTCTGGCAAGACGCACACCTGCATCGCTGAAATCGCCGCTCGTCTTCAGAAGGCACCTATGGGGCCACCTCTCTTACTCGTGCTTCCAGATCAGGCCACTTTTCAGATGGAGCGCGCTGTCGTTCAAGCCTTGCCAAGCCGGGGTTTTGTTCGTTTGCGTGTGCTAAGTTTCAAGCGCTTAGCCTTGGCTATTCTCGCGGAAGTGGGCGGGTTGGCCCGACCTGCCCTCACACAGACGGGCCGCCAGATGTTGCTGCGTTCGCTGTTGCATGAGCATAGCGAAGATCTGCAGGTTTTCGGTCGTTCAGCCCGCCAGCCGGGCTTTGTCTCCGAGCTGGAGACGATGCTGCGCGAGCTGGCCGAGTGTGGGCATTCCCCACGAGACGCAGCCGGGGCCGCACGGCGGCTCCCCGACACGGCGGCGAAGCAGAAACTGGAGGACCTCGCTTTGCTGTGGGAGGCCTATCGGAAGGCCTTGGCACCGCGTCACGCAGATCCCGACGCTTATTTGACAACCGCCACCGAGAAGGGGTTGGCGTCGGCTCTGCTCCGTGACGCAGAGGTTTGGGTAGATGGTTTCGCATCCTTCACACCGCAGGAGCATCGCATGCTGCACATGCTGCTTCAGCAGACCCGCAAGTTGCATGTGGCTCTCTGTCTCGATCCCGATAGCTGGCCGGAGCTCTCTGGGCGGGTAGGGGAAGCAATCGAAGTGGAACGTAGTCTCTCAGTTGATCCGCTGGGGTTGTTCCACCGTCCAGAGGAGACGTGCGCTCGTTTGCTTCTGGGGGCCCGCTTGCAGGGCTTGCCTGTTTTGCCCCCGACTCTGCTGAGGCAATCACCCCCTCGTTTTCTCGCTCCTGAACTGGCACACCTTGAAGTGGAGTTCCCCAGTCCATTGCCACATAGTTGGCCAGCCTCGGTAACAGCGGTTCGGATAGTGGAAGCGGCCAATCGGCGAGCTGAGGTGGAGGCGGTGGGGCGGGAGATTCTGCGCCTGTGCAGGGAAGAGGGCTACCGCTTTCGAGATATCGGCGTCATAGCTCGAGATCTGCATCCTTACCATGAACTGCTGAGTGCGGTCTTTGCCGAGATGGGCATCCCCTGCTTTGTCGATAGGCGAACCTCTATTGCCCACCATCCAGTGATTGAGTTGCTGCGATCTGCCGTAGAGGTGGCCGTTACGCGTTGGGAACTCCAGCCACTTATGCGTTGCCTTAAGACAGACCTGCTACCCATCTCGCGGGCAGACGTAGATGCGCTGGAGAATTACGCACTGGAGCATGGTTTGAGGGGCTCTGCTTGGTCGAGCACTCGTCCGTGGACCTATGGCCTCCAGCGCGCTTCCGCCGATACACTGGCCCACGTTCAGCATCTGGACGCTGTGCGTCGGGAGGTTTTCGGGATTCTCGCTCCGGTGGTCACAGTGTTGGAGCGGCCCCGCCTTCACGCCGTAGAAGCCTGTGAGGCGCTCTACCGTCTGTTGGCCGACGCTGGCGTACCTGAGCGTCTGGAGGAGTGGTCTCAGGGCAGCGCAGCTCGGGGTCAGGTGCAGGAGGCGATGACCCATCAGCAGGTATGGGATGCGTGTGTTGAGCTTTTGGAAGAGCTCGTCGAGGCCTTGGGTACTACAGAAATGGCAGCTACTGAGTTCGAACAGATCCTGGAGGCGGGGCTGGAGAATCTGCAGTTAGGCTTGATCCCACCCGTTTTGGATCAGGTGTTGGTGGGCGCTATCGATCGTTCTCGCCAGCCGGACCTGCGAGCAGCTTTTGTAGTGGGTGTGGGAGAGCGCAGCTTCCCTGCTGTTGGCAGTGAAGATACTCTGTTTGGCGAGGCAGAGCGTCAGTTGCTGGCAGAATGTGACTTTCAGCTCGGCCCGACTGCTAGCGAGCGTACTCTGCATGAGCAGTATCTGGGCTACATAGCGTTTACTCGGGCGGCCGAGTATCTATGGATCAGCTATCCTCTAGCGGGTGATGACGGTCGGGCCTTGGCCCCCTCGCCTTTTGTCTCGCGTCTGCGGGCCATCCTTCCTGCACTAAAGATCCAGCAGGCAGGCAACGAACCTGAAGGTGCCGTGGCAGAGGCCTTACCCTGGTTAACCTCTCCGCGCAAGGTGGCCGCCTTGGCCGTGCGCTGCCTGCGGTCTGATGTCACAACGGGTTGGCTGGCAGCAGCGCAGATGCACAGCAACGATTCGGATGTGCAATTCGTGTTGCAGTCTCTGCATCACCGCAACACGGAAGCAGCACTGCCGCCAGTAGTAGCGCAGGCCTTGGTTGGTGATCCGCTACACGCCAGTATCTCCCGCTTCGAGAGCTTTGCTGCCTGCCCATTCCAACACTTTGCGCAGTACATGCTGAGGTTGGAGGAGCGCGAGGAGTACCGCGTGCAGCATACGGACATCGGGCTGTTGGTTCATGAGACACTTCACCGCTTGGTGCAGCACCTGCAGCAGCAGAATCGGTCGCTGGTGGAGCTGGCGCAGAACGAAGCGCGTGAGTTGATCGATCGCATTGTGGATGAAGTAGCACCGCGTCTTCACCACCAGGTCTTTATGAGCAATGCCCGCTATCAGTACCTCGTTGAGCGCCTCAAACGCCTCTTACATACAACCCTCCAGGTCTGGTTTCACCACAGTGACGAAGGTCAGTTTCGCCCTTTAGCTACGGAAGTGAGCTTTGGCGGACGAGGTGATGCTCTGCCCGGTCCAGAGATGGCTCTGCCAGGGGGAAGACGCCTCTTCCTGCACGGACGCATTGACCGCATTGACGCTTGTCAGGAACAGCAGGTTGTCTATGTGCGGGTGATCGACTACAAGGGATCCGGCGGTGGTTTCTCGGTAGCCGATGCCTATCATGGCTTGCGTCTGCAGCTGCCAGTCTATCTAGACGTCGCTCGTGAGGCGGTCGCCGCAGGTCTACTGGGCGGTGATGGCCGAGCTCTAGTGCTACCCGCCGGAGCCTATTACTTCAATGTGCGGGAGCCCACCGTTGATGCTACGCAACCGCTAGATGATGAGGAGTGGGAAAAAAGGCTACTGAAAAGTCTGCGCCTCGCAGGGATGACATTAGATTCGGCCGAAGCCATTCGTCTCGCAGAACGCTCGGGTCAAGGGAGGCTGATTCCAGCGAGGTTGACCAAAGACGGCCAGCCCTATCGAGACGCTTTGGTCGTGTCCGACGAACGGATGCAGCAGCTATTTCGTGTGGTGAGGCAGCGCATGCAGGAGTTCTCCACTCGGATTCTGGCCGGAGAGGTGAGCCCTCGACCGTTCCGCTATGCAGCAGGCAGGTCGGGCTGCCGTTTCTGCCGCTATCACGAAGTATGCCACTTCGACCCCCAGGTGCCTGGCGATTTCTACCGGCCGCTGGAGTATCGGGAAAATCGGCGAGCCTGGGAGTGGCTCGATACGGGGACTGGAGGGATGTCTGATGCCGCAGTGGACCGATGAGCAGTGGGAGGCCATCACCGCTCGGAATGAGAGCCTGTTGGTATCAGCAGCCGCTGGATCGGGCAAGACCGCTGTCTTGGTGGAACGGGTCTGCCACTACCTTGTAGAACTCGGCGGCGACATTGATCAGCTGCTGGTAGTGACGTTTACCGAAGCCGCAGCCGCGGAGATGCGGCAACGCATCGCTGCCGCTTTGCGTGCTCGCTTGGCGCAAGAGCCCACCAATAGGCATCTGCTGCGCCAGCTGGCGTTACTGGAGCAGGCTCATATCTCTACGATTCACGCTTTCTGTCTGCGGATGCTGCGGCGCTTTTTCTATCGCGTCGATCTGGACCCTGCCTTTCGGGTGATGGACGACGCCGAGGACCGCCTACTCAAGTTGGAGGTACTCGAACACACGCTGGAGGCGCACTATTCCGCTGAACAGCCAGGAGCGGCCTTCTATGAGTTGGTAGATCGCTATAGTGATCGCAGTGGAGGCATGCTTCAGGAACTCGTGTTGCGCCTGCACGATTTCGCTCAGAGTCAGGTCTTTCCAGCCGTTTGGCTGCAGAACTGCAAAGAGGCCTTCGCCGTAGGTCCGGAGGCTACCCTGGAGGAACTGCGCTGGTATGGCGTGGTTCGGGAGCAGGCTCGAGCGGAGCTAGAAAACGCCCAAGCAGCATTGGAGGCCGCTCTCAGCTTGACCGCGCATCCCAACGGACCTGATCACTACACCAAGCCCGTGCAGTCCGATCTAGCCTTGGTGTCCGATCTAGAACGCCAGGTGCGCACAGGCACGTGGGATGGCATGGTGGAGGCGTGCCAGAAGATGGTCTTTGCTGCAGCCCGAGGCAGAGCCAAAAATGATGTGGATCAGGAGCTTTTGGAGCAAGTCAAAGCCCTGCGCGATGAGGCAAAGAGGCTGCTGCGCGGGTTAGCAGAGACGCTCTACACGCGCTCGGCCTCCCAAATGCTCGGGGATCTGCGTAGCCTACAGCGGCCCATGGAGACCCTCATCGGGCTGGTGGACGAGTTCTCCAGGCACTACGTGCAGGCCAAGCAAAGCCGCGGGCTCGTCAACTTCTCGGACCTAGAGCGACTAGCGCTACGCCTACTACTAGCTCCGGAAAGCACAGCGGAGCAGTTGACTCCTTCTGCCACCGCCCTCGAGCTACAGGAGCAATTCACCGAAGTGCTCTGTGATGAGTACCAGGATATCAACCCAGTGCAGAATGCTTTGCTTGGGCTGGTGGCAGGGGAGCATGGTACCGCTGCCGACGTGACTCCACGGCTATTTGTGGTGGGTGATGTCAAGCAGAGCATCTATCGCTTTCGCTTGGCTGAGCCTCGTATTTTCTTGGAGCGTGCACAGATGGCGACGGAAGGTAGCGCGTGCCGACGCGTGGATTTGGCGGCGAATTTCCGCTGTCGGCGGTCTATCGTTGATGGTGTGAATCGGTTTTTTAGCGCGTTTATGAGTGAGGCGGTAGGTGATGTGCGCTACGATGCACGGGCTGCGCTGGTACACAGAGCCAACTATCCAGCCCAGCCAACAAGAGAGGATCCACCGATCGAGGTCTTTCTGCTGGAAGGTGATCCCCGACTTGTCGAGGAGGCGCGTCACACTCAGCTGGTAACCGATGGCGCTGAGAGGGGGTCATCAGAGTCTCGCACGGACGATAGTGGTGAGGAGGGCGAGGAGACGGTTGATCTTACGTCTCTGGAGCGTGAAGCCGTGCTGATCGCCCGGCGCATCACTGAACTCATGGAAGAGCCCTGCCTGGTGTGGGACAAAAAAGAACAAGTCTACCGACCTTTACGCTATCGTGATATCGCTATACTGTTACGAGCCACCCAGGTCAAGGCAAGTTACTTCATCGATACCTTCCGTCGCGAAGGAGTACCCTTGTACGCCGAAACGGGAGCAGGCTACTTCCGCGCCCCTGAAGTAGAGACCTTCATGGCCTTGCTTGCCATCATCGACAATCCCCGGCAGGACATACCCCTGGCGGGTGTGTTGCGGTCTCCTTTAGGTCAGTTCACTGCTGCGGAGCTGGCAGATATTCGGTTGGCCGCATCCGAGGGTGATTTCTATACTGCAGTAGTAGGCCGAGCTGAGAGTGAGGATGCCCTTGGCCAGAGACTGACTGTTTTTCTTACCAGGCTTGACGAGTGGAGAACGCGCGCTAGGCGTGGGGCTCTTTCACAACTGCTGTGGGGTATCTACAGTGAGACAGGCTACTACGACTATGTAGGGGGCATGCCTGGTGGAGGCCAGAGGCAGGCCAACCTACGGGCGCTCTACGATCGGGCCAGGCAGTTTGACCAGTTTGCTCGGCAAGGGTTGCTACGTTTTCTGCAGTTCATCGGTGATCTGCGCTCTGCGGGCGAGGATCTGGGAACGGCCCCCGCTCTCGGTGAGAATGAAGATGTCGTACGCCTAATGAGTATTCACAGGAGCAAGGGTCTGGAGTTTCCAGTGGTCTTCGTGGCAGGCCTGGGTACAGCGTTCAACCAGCGTGACTTGGTGGGTAGTCTTATCTATGATAGAGAACTGGGACTCGGGCCGCAGTTGGTGGATCCGGCTCGCTATACGCGGGCACATACTTTGGCGAGTCTGGGGGTGCGGGAGAGCATAAGACGGGCGAGCTTGTCCGAGGAGATGCGTATTCTGTATGTGGCTCTCACGAGAGCTCGAGAACGCTTATTCTTGGTGGCGACGGTGCGCGGGCTGACGACAAGCTGTGAGCGTTGGCAGCAGACTGCGGAAACCATACGAGCCACTGGCACTATGCCTACGTTTCGGGTCGTGACCGCCCGACGTTTCAGTGATTGGATGGGCCCGGTGCTGGCTGCCATGGAACTGATCCCAGCTGACGTGGAGGCGAGGCGACCAGTTGCAGCCGAGGTACCAGGTTGGCGCTTGCAGCTGTTTTCGGCTGCTGCTGTCGCAGGTGAGTTGAATGTCGGGGCCTGGGAGAACGCTGAGCGCATCTTGGCCGAGGAGGATGCACTTGCTCCAGAGATTCGGGCTCAGCTCACCGCGCAGCTTGCTTGGCGCTACCCCTGGGGCGCGGCCACGCAGTTTGCTGCCAAGACTACAGTGACTGAGCTGAAGAGACTGGAGATGCGGGAAGCCGATCCAGAGCATCCGGGCGTTTCGCCATTTCGGCAGCCCGTCTTTCGCCGTCCCGCTTTCTTGCAGGTGCGGCGAGGACTCGCTGCTGCCGAGGTAGGCAGCGCGACCCATCTGCTTCTGCAACACGTGCCTCTGACGGAGCCGATCACCCTGTCCACAGTAGACGCCTGTCTGGCTAAGCTTGTGGCGGAGGAGATGCTTGGCAAAGAGGCAGCTGCAGCTGTTGACAAGGAATCGATCGTGCGTTTTGCGGCCAGTCCGCTGGGCAAGCGTCTGCGAGGGGCCCTCGTCTGGCGCGAATTGCCGTTCTGCCTCGCACTGCCAGTTGCTGAGGCGGGTGGGCTGGGCGCTGCGGGCCAGGTGCCTTGTGGGGAGGCCGACACGGATGACGCTGTGCTCATGCAGGGGATCATCGACTGCATGTTCCGTGACCGGGCAGGCCGTTGGGTACTGATTGATTTCAAAACGGACCGTTTGTGGATGAGGCCTGAAGCGATTCCTACTGCGGTGCGTCAGCGCTATGCCCGCCAGCTGCAATGGTATGCTAGAGCGGCAGAGACGATACTGCATGTGGAAGTCGAAGAGTGTTATATCTATCTCTTGGCCCACGATCTGGCGGTGTCTGTCGAATACGTGTCTGTGCCTGAAAGCGTCAGTGAGTAGTGGATGTGCATAGGAGGAAGCCAGATGAGATTCTTTGTCCTCACGGATCTAGAAGGAGTGGCAGGCGTTCATTCGTTCAGCCAGACTCGCAAGGTAGAGCTCCCACAAAAGGAGCCGGGCATGCGCCAGCTGGCTCGGGAAGTGAATGCTTGCGTAGAGGGTATCCGCGCTGTGTATCCGGACGCAGAGGTTGATGTGTGGGACGGTCATGGCAGTGGGGGAATGTTTCGGGAGGATATTGTCGCGGCTAACTTCATTCCGCATACTGAGCGCCCCTATCGCGATCTGTCGGGCTATGCGGCGGTACTCTTTGTGGGGCAGCACGCTATGGTTGGGACGCCGTTTGCCCCCTTGTGCCATACCTACTCATCGCTGAGTGTCGCCTACTATCGGCTAAACGGGATGTTTGTCGGGGAGTTCGGGGCGCGTGCTTTCATGACAGGTCTTCAGGGGGTACCAGTCATCTTTCTTGCAGGTGATGATAAGGCGGCGCATGAGGCGCAAGTGCTGATTCCTGAGATTGAGACGGCTGTGGTAAAATGGGGTAAAGGGTTTGAGGCTGCAGAGAGCTTGACCAGCGAAAAAGCCTGTGATTGCGTACGTCAGGGTGCCGAGCGGGCGGTGCGCCGTCTGTCCGAGATACCGCCTCTGACAGGAATCGAGGCTCCGTTTACGCTTGAGATACGCTACTACGAGCCAGTTGATCCCAGACGTTGGCAAAGACCGGAGGTAAGCATCATCGACAGTCGCACAGTCCAGATCACAGGCCAGGATCTTAGCACTATGCCCTTCTAGTCGGCTGTGGGGGCAGGTCTGCAGGCAACCGTGTCGGGTAGGTAGAACTACATTCCGAAGTGACGTATGGGAGGGGTACATGAATGTCGAAAAAACTAGGTTGGGCGATTGTGGGTTGTGGCGTTATCTCAACTACCCATGCCAAGGCGATTGCAGCTGCTCCATCGGCTGAACTCATTGCGACCTGCGATATCATCCCCGAACGTGCACAGAAGCTGGCCAGCGAGTACGGCGCCCCCCATTGGTATGAGGACTTTAACGAAATGCTCAAGCGTGACGACATTGATGTAGTCTCCGTCTGTACCCCCAGTGGGTTGCACGGTGTGGTGGCGGAGGCAGCGGCCAGGGCGAAGAAGCATGTGTTTACGGAGAAGCCCATTGAGATCACTAGACCGGCGATCGATCGTATGATCCAGGTTTGCCATGACGAAGGGATCAAGCTCGGCTGCGTATTCCAGATGCGTACCTACGCCAACAACATAGCGGTGCGTAATGTCGTACAAGAGGGCAAGCTGGGCAAGATGGTTTTGGCCGATGCTTACATGAAGTACTATCGCAGCCCTGAGTACTACAAGAGCGCTGGCTGGCGTGGCACTTGGGAGTTGGATGGCGGTGGCGCTCTGATGAACCAGGGCGTACATGGCATTGACCTTCTGCTGTGGATGGCAGGTGACGTGGAGAGTGTGGTCGCTCAGACAGACCATTTGGTGCGTGACATCGAGGTCGAGGATACCGCAGTAGCCATTCTGAAATTCAAGAACGGCGCCTTCGGTGTCATTGAGGGCACCACATCTGTTACGCCTGGCCAGGGTGCTCGGTTTGAGCTACACGGTAATGACGGCACCGTGATCCTGCGAGACGGCAAGATCGGTGCCTGGCACGTGCCCGATGTGCCACAGCCGGGTACAGGCGAAGAGGCAGAGGGTGGCAAGGCGCATTCGGACCCCAAAGCCATCACTGCCACTGGCCATGTCTTCTTGGTTGAAGACATGTGCCAAGCTATCTTCGAGGACCGTGACCCGCACATCACGGGAGAATCGGCTCGCAAGGCAGTGGATCTGATTCTGGCTATTTACGAGTCATCGCGGACCAACAAGCGGGTTTATCTGGACTAGCCTGATTGGTGGGTGCGGGCTCACTGCGTGGGGGCCTAGTGCTGTGTGGGGCCCCCACATTGGTTTCATGTGGGAGGCAGCTGTAATGCAGGTTACCAAGAGTCTGGTTGTTGCCGCAGCGTTGGCCGTGTGCTTTTTGCTGCCTATCGCCAAAGCAACAGCGAAAGAAACGACAGCGAAGGTCACTGTCGTACCTAAGATAGGTGTAATGACCTCAGCCGAGGACATTGAGAGGGCGCGCCAGATGGCCCTGACCAAATCGTGGGCAAAGAATGAAGCAGAGAAGATCATCCGTGAGGCCTCTCACTGGGTAGATCTCCCTGACAGTTGGTATCATGAGATGATGCCGCCGCAGGGTTCCGTCTTTGCCTATGGACAGACTGGGTGTCCCATCGATAACACGGCGTGGCCGAACTTCGGATCGGGAGGCGTCGCCGATTTCTCTCGGCCACTGGTGCTACAGTGTCCCAATGGCCATTTGATAGATATCGACGATCCCACGTCACCGTACTACGATCCCGGGCCGGGCATCGCTATCGATGGTGTGAGGTACTACTTGCGCGGGATATGGAATGCCTACGTGACAAATCAGTTGGCGGGGTGGGGAAGCGACAGCGGCGCTGTCCAAATGCTGGCCTATGCCTACGCCCTCACTGGTGATACACGCTACGCGCACAAGGCCATGGTGATCATGGATGCCCTGGCCACTCTGAGCCCTACCACCATCGGACCTCGGGACTTTGTGAGCAGCGAAACACAGGTGCAGGGGCGTCTACACTGGCTGACCAGCATTGTCTACCGATCTCGCATCCATCTTGTCAATGCCTATGACATCGTGTACCACGGGGTGGCAGCAGACGAGCCATCGCCGACATTCTCAGGGCGCAGCTTGCGAGAGAATATCGAGCAGGGTTTGTTCATGGACTATGTCTTTGATCACTACGACATGCGCAACGGCCGTCTCGCGTCGCTGCACAACCATGAGGCTGACAGCGTACGCGGAATGCTGGCGGTGGGGATGCTTCTCGGTATCCCTGAGTACATTACCTGGGGTATCGATGCCATCGCAAAATTCCTCGACAACACGATCGATCGGGATGGCCTTTACTACGAGACGTCGCTAAGCTACTCTACGTTCTCGCAGGGCGTCTTTCTCAACATGGCCGAGCTCGCTTACAACTACTCACCTGACAACTACAAGGGTTCGGGTTTTCCCGCCAAGAGCGATTTTCCCTATGAAGCGAACTTCTATGACCATCCCAAGCTGCAGAGGTTTCTCATAGGCTATCGCGAGCGCGTGGACGCAGCGGGTTTTCGGCCTGCCATCGGTAACGCCTCACCCAATCTCAAGCGGCAGTATGTGACCTCTCGGTCATTAGAGCCTGCGGCGCGTCTGGCCTTGGAGCACTTCGTTGTGCGCTGTAGCGATTCGCAGCTGAGAACTCAGTTTGCTGAGATGCTACGGGCCGACAGTGCAGGCGACACCGATCGGAAACGCTCCGGACGCTGGCTCTTATTCCATGCAGAGGAGCTTCCCGAGGCTACCGCTACAGCATCTGATGTAAGTGTGGAGGGTACTGAATCGGCGTTGCTTGGCGGCACTGGGATGGGCTATTTGCGTTCGGGTGAGCCGCCCAACTTGCGCGCGGCTCTCATGCGAGGGGGCAGCACGCTACCCCACGGACATGACGATGTGCTAGGGCTCTTGCTGTACGCCAGGGGCTGGGATTTCAACACGGAGGTGGGCTACGGCATCTTCGGTACGCCGTTGCACTTGGGATGGGGTTCCACGGGTATCGCTCACAATCTCGTGGTAGTAAACAAGGGGCTCCGGCGCAATGACGGTAAGTTTCAGGTTGGCCCCGGAGGCGACACTTTGGCTTTTGCCAAAGGTCAGGGCTTCTCTGGCATGGAGATGGACGCGCCCCAGATGTTCGAGGCGGTGGATGGCGTGTCTCAGTATCAGCGTGGGGTGTGGCAGATAGATGTCGATGAGTACGACAGCTACTGGGTTGACGTCTTTCGCGTTAAGGGCGGTTATTCGCATGATTACTCTTTTCATGCGGGCACAACCCTGCTTAACTTTGAGGGCGTGCAGCCGGAGTCGATCCCGGAGGTCTGGACCCTTCACGGATTAGATGATCCTCACGCGTCGTTTGATGAGCCCACGAAGAGCTGGGGCGAACGCATCACCCCCGGAGAGAATATCAAGGATCTTGGAGTCCCCAGTGAAGGCGTGAGGCCCGGAAGAGGTTGGACACCAATCCCAGGCAATGGATACGGGTTCATCCACAACCTCAAAGGCGGAGAGCCCACTGGTGCCTGGAGCGCCACCTGGAGTATGGTCGATATGTCGATCACGAGGCTGCGTCTGACCATGCTACCCCAGGGCGGTGCCCAGCAGGTCTATAGGGGAGTCGGCCCCGATCTGTCAGGCAAGAGCAAGTACGCTTGGGCGGTGGCTCGTCGAGAAGCTGAGGCGCCGCTGGAAAGCCGTTTCGTATCGGTGATACAAGCCTATGGCGTCAGGCCTACGGTGAGTGAGATCATTGAGTTGACGCACAGGAAAGGGCACAGCCAGAGTGCGGCCTTGCGGCTTGAGTTGCGCACTGAAGGCCGTGTGGATTATGTGCTAAGCAACCCGGAGCCAGAGCTGCAGCTGGTGGCCACTGATGGCGACCACGAACTGGCCACAGATGCCATGTTCGCCTTGGTGCGGGTGATGGGTGACGAGCTCATTGGTTTGCACATGGTGGGTGGTACCTACTTACGCTACGGGCCCTGGCAGGTGCAAGCTGAGAAGGTCCGCCACGATGGAGTGATTGAGCAAGTCGATTACGACGCTCGTCGGCTACTGACTCGGACACCCTTGCCTTCGCAGGTACTGAATGGCGCTACCGTGGTCATCACCAACCCGGCCTACAGTCGGAACACGGCGTACAAAGTGGCTGGTGTAAGCGAGCTTGGCGACGGGCTCTACGCCATTGAGCTCGGACAGGCAGCACTGGAGTTGGGTCGTACCGAGATTGAGAGAGTCTCTGGCGATGGTCAGCTTGCACTTAAGGCGCCGCTACCTACTGCGTTTGAGTACAACACTGACACCCGTGCCCTGCATGGCAAACAGGTGGCCAATGGCCGTACGCGTACGTCTGGTGTCGTGCAAGCAAATCCTTCGATGAAGAGTCTGCGGTTGGTTGAGCCCGTAGCTGGTTGGGAGGCAGGTGATCCCCTGGTCATTCTGGATGTGAGTACAGGGGATACCTTTGAGATACTGACCCAGGTCGACGCCGAGCACAGAGGCGACGTTTGGGAGATCGCGGCCACGGTTGAGGCTGCAGTAGAGGGACTCTAGAGCCATCCCAGCGCGTACGTGAAGAGGGGACCCCAAGCGGGTCCCTTCTTCACGTTTCGTGCTTGGTGCACAGCGTCTCACCTATGGCCGAGACAGCGGAGAATGTGCTGCACCATCTGGTGGCGGATGTCATACAGATCGCCTCGCGGGTCGAGGGTGTCGACAAACTTCTGCGCATCTGCTCGCACCTGTGGTTTTGTGCACATGTCAATGGCTTCTAGTAGCGTGGCCATGTAGCGTACATCGTCACGGGCTTCCCGGTACCCTGCGAATTGCACAGTACTGACGACGCCGTCGATTGTGGGGTAGGCAAAGTTGTGGTCGCGGTATGAAGTACTGTCGAAATCGTTCCAGACGTGGCCAAAGCCGTGTTGGTAGGCATAGTTCATTGCACCGTCGAAGCCAGCCTGCCACAGCACCAGGCCGTAGTTGCGCCGGTAGGTCTCTGGCTCTTCGGGCCCCACTTGGGGAAAGGCGTAGGCCAAGACGCGGCTACCCACAGAGTGGAACTTCTTCGCTTCTTCGGGGTCGGGTTTGCCCGCCAAAACGGCGATGTTTAGCAGGCTGCCCATAGCTTCAAAGAGGCCCTTGTAACCAGCGACGAAAGTACCAGCGCCAGTGTCTTGCACTGCCTTCCAAGCCGCTTGCTGAGCGTTCAGCCGCTCTCCAATTGCTTCGTCTATCCCGTAGACATACAGCTCTTCGTACCCATGCTGACGAGCCAGAGTCAGCCACTGCTTCACTTGGTAGCTAAGGATGGCTAGGCTGTACTTGTCTGAGGGGCTACCAGTGCTCAGCCCCAGTGTGAAGAGAATGTCATCGGATATACCTGCCTGTTTACGCAGGGTGAGTGCCCGGGGGAGGAGTGTTTCGTCCCATCCCTGGTAGATTGTTGGGTGTAGTACGCCATGCTCCGCCAGGTTACGCATCTCGGCCAGGTACTGCTGCTGTGAGCGCTGTTCGGAGGTGATGGTGGGCTGATCGTCCCAAGTGAGCCTGCCACGGTAATACAGCGAATAGATCAGCGGTGAAGGGGCGAGATCAAACGGGTGGATGTGTACGGACAGGGGCAGGTGCATGGGCTCAGAGCCTTCTGCTGTGATGGTGAGCTCTCCTGAGTACGTCCCTGCTGGCAGATCGTCAGGGATTTCTACGGTGATCCAGTATTGCTGGCTGCGTAGAGCAGGGAGGCTTATGGGCTGAAGGGTCTTGGCATCAATGGGCCGGACCTTCATCAGTTCGGTACTGGTCGTGCCCGAGGCGAGAATGTATCGCTCGCTGCCGTCTTCAGCAGTGCTGCGCAGGTAGTTTGCTTCTGCCTGTTCATCCACCTGTACAAGCGCATCATCGTTAAGCAGAAGCTCTGGGGTCAGCTGTTTGTTGTGTAGATCGGAGATCGAACGGCCTGCTTGGTACCAGACTTTGACGAGTTTCACGTCTATGTCGTTGGGCTTAATGCGTCCTCCGGGGCCATGCAGATCGCTTGCCGTGATAAGCAGATTCCTTACAGGCTCGAGTGGGTAGATGACGACACTAGCCGTCTCGTAT
Source organism: Limnochordia bacterium (assembly GCA_050951545.1). Lineage (GTDB taxonomy): Bacteria > Bacillota > Limnochordia > DTU080 > DTU080 > DTU080. The sequence continues at coordinate 251,985 of JBMNJG010000007.1, forward strand.
TCACCGCGGCAACCCGAGACCTGAATCTCCTCAGCCAGCGCCCCTACGAGAGACAGCTTTGTCGGGAGGATACGGGTGTTGGAGATGGCGGGAACTTCATAGACCATCATGTTTCGCCCTTCTTGGAGGGCTTTGGCCATATGGGCAAACAGCATCGGGGCACCCTCCGCGGTGGCCAGCTGGTCGATGAACTGCTGAATCTCGTCCGCACGTGCGTACCCAATGCCAGCAAAGGTTCTCAGCGTAGTGAAAGCAGCATCAACGGTAGCCTCGATCTCCTCTGCTTTGGATCGCAGAGCCGTTGAAAGGGTGGGCAGCACTTTCCTCAAATCTTGTTCTGCAGTAGTCAGGCGTTCTTCCCAGCTAGAAAGGCGATGCCGCCAGTTTTCTTGGAAGAGTCGCCAGCGTGCCATATACTCCTCATGGTAGTCCGAGTCGTTGGGAGCCTGACCCTCTATACGTATGTCATCGACGTAGATGACCGCTCGGTCTCCGGGTTTGCCAGTGATGAATATGCCCCAGCGATCTACGTAAACGCCAGCATCGTCCTTGGTGGCACCGTCAACCCATGTGGCCATGACCGAGTTTGCGCTCTGCTGGGCGCGCTCGGCCAAAGCGGCACTGAACTGCTTCCATGTGCCGTTGGTTGTGGTGTTCTTGTCAAAGGGGGAGCAGCCAGAGTGACGGGTAGGTGGGAAGATATAGTTCGCTCCCAAACCAACGCTTGCGGTGTTACCTGGGCCCAGCTTCATTTGTCCTGTGAACGTCAGTTCTCCGGAGGCCGGGATCCTTATGGGCACACTGAAGTAGGCATAAGATCCCGAGGTCAGGGTGATGTCGAGTTTGAAAGCCTGCTTGCCTTCGAAGGCCTCCTCGTCGACAATGCCTTTGAAGTTGATGGTGTAAGTTCCGTTTGTTGCCCAACTGCGTACCATGTCCTGATCGGACTCGAAACTCTCGTGGTAGACGAATGGAGCCAGCCCCAGCTCTTGCGCCCAAGCGGCCTGCAGCGCAACAAGTAGTAGGCACAAGGTGAGGGCTAGCTGAATCACGCGCATGGTCATCAGTCCTTTCGTCAGTTGGCAGAATGCGGCGAACATGCCTTGCTGGTGGTCCACACTTTTGGACTCCCAATTGGTGTTCTTGACAAGCTGGTTACATCCCTCTGGAAAGTAAGAAGGGATAAAGATAGTTCTACGCAATAACGTAGAACGGCACCGGATTTCCGGAGATAGCTACCAAGATCAACTGCGCTCTCAGCAAACCCGAAGGGAAAGGTGATCACTAGAATGGCCAGTCGTTCGCCATTGCTTGGCCCACACGCTCGTCCTAACGTGCTGTCAGCGCACAGCCGGGGAACTGTGCTCGAGGATGTATGGCCCCCTCTTTTCTGGGGGCCGGAGCGTCTGGAAGAGATCAAGCGCAAGACGGTTGAAGTAGGTTGGGCAAGAGAATGCTATGAAACACTCTTAGACGAAGCAGGGCCCATACTTGGTGATGAACCACAGCTGCCCATTGAACCGATCGGCTGGCGTCATAGCTTCTACTCGCCGCTGTCTGGTGAGCACCTCGTCTTTGATCCTGGTGAGAGTAGACGTTTCGTAGATCCATCGAACCAACAGGTCTGGGAAGGTGTTGAGTATCGCCGGGCATGGGCACTGTTTGTGCATGAGCGTACCTATCGTCTGATGCGCAGCATGGCTTTGCTGTACCGCCTGAATGGAGATGAGCGCTATGCCAAGTGGGCCGTCGCCGGATTGGAAAAGGCGATCACCATGTTTTCGCACTCAGAGCTTCGTGAGGGCAACAGCTCTGAAGCCTTGTACTATCAGCCCCTTTACGATGCACAAGTGCTAGCTCTGATCGCCAACACCTGCGCGCTCTTGAAGGGAACGAGGCCCTATTCGCCTGCTCTTCATCAACGCGTGGTCAGAGGTATTTTCGAGGACGCCATGCCTTATCAGATGCGCTTCATGGAGAGTCGCGGCGCACACAACATGACGTGTTATGTCGATGCAGCACTGATGTTTGCTGGTCTGTTCGCAGAGCGGCACGACTGGGTGGATCTGGCCTTGCATCATCCCACGGGTGGCTTTATGGCCATGATACAAAACGGCCTGGCTCAAGACGAAGACGGAGACATCGACGGTTTCTGGCGGGAGGGGACTCAGTTTTACCATTTCTACTCCCTGTGTCCTCTTCTGTCGGTCTACGCGCTATGGAAGGCAAGCGGACTGCCACTGCCTGCGGAGCGGGCGCAGCTTGAGCATCGCTTGCTACGCATGCTCTTGGCGCCTGTCGAGATGTGCGATGAGCACCTGCGTCTGCCAGTCTTTGGCGATCTGGGAGCGCCCCGGCGCACCAAGCTTATGCTCTATCGGCATGTGTATGAGATGGGCACCGGCGTGCTGGATGAGACGAGGCTCAAGCCCGTTCTGGCTGCTATATACTCTACGGGCCTGTCGCGAGGCAATCTCACAGCGCTGGCTTGCGGTCCCGACGTTTTGGACGTCGAACCGTACCGACCGAAGAGCGTGCTGCTATCCGCTACAGGTGTGGCGTTCATCAGGGAGAAGTCGTTTCACGCTTACCTCAAAGCAGGCCCGTCCCTGGGAGGTCACGACCACTGCGATAAGCTCTCCTTCGGGTTGAGTGCCCATGGTCAACTGATGCTGGCCGATCTGGGTACTGCTGGTTACGCAGTCCGGGACTATCGGGCTTACTGCCGCAGCAGTTTGGCTCACAGTACAGTGCTAGTTGACGATCAGGAGACACAGAAGGTTGCTCAGGCTCATCTGGAGATGTCTGCCGCGGGGTGTTGGGCGCAGGCGACAATTACGGGACCGGACAGCATTTCCCTCACCCGGCGCGTAGCCTTGCGCACCCCGCTTCTGCAAGTGGATGATGAGTACACAGCCTCGGCACCTCACCTATTCACCTGCGTGGTTCATCCGTATGGCCCCGCCACGGTACTATGCGGCGGTGAACCTGCCGATGTGGTCCTTCCGGCACTGCCGCGGACTGGAGCTTTCGGGTTCCTGATGTATCCACAGAGACGCACAAGCAGTAAACCGATCTGTTTGGAGTGGCAGGCGGGCGAGGAACTGTGGCTCCGAGGATGGATATGGGCAGATGTTCCTTTTGAGTATGTGCTCGGGCAGACCCCTGGGCATCCTCGGTATGATTTCAGAAACACGTTACTTATCCGGCTGCAAGGGGCTCAGGTCAAGGTGCATATGGTCCTAGAAATTCATACGGGCCAGGCTACTGTACTCTCATGCCCCAAAAACGCCAGTCCTTCAGCCCAAGCCAAGCAAGGAGCCCACCTGGTAGACGCCAACGGCTAAGCTCCATCCGAGGAGGAGTGGGTAGGCAACAGCCAACGCTGTCCAAGCTCGCGAGCCAGTCTCTTGTCGGATGGCAGCGATGGTAGCCACACACGGGACGTAAATCAGGGTCATCACTAAGAAGGCGTAGGCCGCCAAGGGCGTCCAATGAGCTTGGATGGCACTTGTGAGAGTAGCGTGACCTGCACCGTACAGCACGCCGAGAGTGCCGACTACCATCTCTTTGGCCACGATCCCGAAAAGAAGAGCTGTGGCAGCTTGCCAGGTACCAAATCCCGCTGGTTTGAGCAGAGGGGCGATGAGGCGACCGATGCGGGCGAGGAGGGAGTTAGGACTTCCGGGAGCGGTTCCGAGTGGCAGATTAGACATCGCCCACACCGCGACAACTCCTAGTAGAATGATGGTGCCTGCCTTATGTAGAAACTCTCTGCCTCTTTCCCAGGTTTGCAGAAGGACCACTGACATCTTGGGCATCCGGTAGGGTGGCAACTCCATGACAAAAGCAGACGAACCGTCTGGCCTTAGGATGAAGCTGAGAGCCTTCGATACGGCCATAGCCAACACTACACCCAAAGCGTACAGTGAGAAGACGACGAGGCCACGCTTCTCAGCAAAGAACGCCGTGGCGAACAAGACGTACACGGGGAGACGGGCAGAGCACGACATAAGCGGGTTGACGAGTATCGACACGAGTCGATCACGCTGATTGTCAAGACTGCGTGTAGCTAAGATGCCAGTAACGTTGCAGCCAAAACCCAAGATCATAGGGATGAACGCTTTGCCATGTAGCCCGACGGTCTTCATGAATCCATCCGAAATGAGGGCGGCCCGGGCCATGTAGCCAATGTCTTCGAGAAGCGAGATGGCGAAAAACAGCAGGAAAATGGGAGGTATGAACTCAAGTACCGCTCCAAGGCCGGCTAGGACACCGTCCACGAAAAAAGCAGTGATGATCGGGGGTGTGCTCGCTGGCAGTACGTGGGTGATCCAGATCCCCAGAGCATTGGCTGCATCACTCAGCCATCCCGCCATGGGCTCGCTCAAGGTAAAGGTAAACTGGAACATAAGGAAGATCACAGCAAAGAAGATGGGATAGCTGAGCCATGGATGCAGCAACACCTGGTCTATACGCTGCGAAGGCGAGAGGCTGGCGCGATCGGGACCAGCTTTGATGACCAACTCGGCGATTTCGGCGGCTCTATCGTAGCGGCGAGACACAGTGGCATCGTCGGGGTCGATTACAGCGTGGAGCGGCCCAACGGAGCCAGCATTCTGGTCATGTTGGGGCAGACCGTTTTCCCCTTCGTTGGCCGCACTCAAGGCTGCATCAAGGAGAGCGTGAATGCCGTGGCCACTTACTGCTACGGTAGGTACAACAGGTATCCCCAGAGCCTTGGCCAGGCCTTCAACATGGATCTCGAAGCCTAGTGCTTGGGCTTCGTCGAACATGTTGAGGGCGATAATCAGCGGCACTCTTAGCTCGAGCAGCTGGATGGTCAGGTAGAGGTTGCGCTCCAGGTTTGTGGCGTCGATTACGTTGATGACTACATCGGGGTGGTGGCGGGTGAGGAAGTCGCGGGCTATGGTTTCGTCTATGGCCTGGGACCCGAGGCTGTAGGTTCCAGGGAGATCGACGACGCGTACGGTGGTTCCGTTGTGCGTCGCATACCCTTCTTTCCTCTCGACGGTGACGCCTGGCCAGTTACCGACGTGCTGGCGGGCACCAGTGATGGCATTGAAAAGAGCGGTCTTACCCGCGTTTGGATTGCCAGCGATGGCAATAACAGGTGTAGATACCTGCTGTTTCTGCATGGCCATGCGGATCTTCAACCCCTTTCACTTTGGTCTCTGATGGGATTGCGACGGCCACGGTGCCGGCGGCCGAAGCCCCTTCCCAGACCTCGACGGCCGCGCGGTCGCCCGGGTCGCTGTACCGTGACAATGCTGGGAACATTCCGGGGAGCCACTAACACGCTGGCGGCTTCTCCTCGTCTGAGAGCGAGACGACATCCCCTTGCATTGATAATGATAGGATCACCCAGAGGGGCTGCGCCCTCGAGGTAGACTTCCGTACCAGGCGTCAGGCCCATGTCCATAAGCTTGCGCCTGAGTGGGCCGCAGCACCTGATAGACAGAATTGTCCCTAGAGCTCCTGGGTGTAAATCAGCCAAGGAAATCGGTGCCTGGGGGTGCAGGTTTTCGGTCATAGGCTTGTCCTCTTATCCATATAGTCAATCATGCTAGCCATCGTCTTGGCACTTACTACGTGCTCTATCCTACAGGCATCCTCTTCGGCGATTGCTTCGCTTACGCCAAGGACATTTGTAAGAAAGGACTTGATCGCTTCGTGTCTTTTGCGAATCGTTTGTGCTGCAGCCACTCCTTCATCCGTGAGAAATATCGGGCCGTACTTCTCTCGCGTGACCAGGTGCCTACCAACCAGAAGGCCTACAGCCTGATTGACACTGGCCTTGGATACGTCAAGTTTGGTGGCGATATCCGTGGTCCGGGCTCCTTGATCATCGCTGCTCAGCTCCAACACCGCCTCGAGGTAATCCTCAAGTGAAGGGGATATCTGAACTCGTCGACGGGTCATCGCTTACTCCTTCCTGCATATGGGCAGTGGGTTAAGTTAGGTGCAACTAACTTTGTTCTGCTTTCAATATACGGCACCACGTCGGCAGTGTCAAGGTGTAGAAGCAACTTCGATCACTGGGTGCACACGTGAAGTCGTGGGGAACGGATGTTCCTATCATCACGTCGCCTCTCGCGTTCCGAGAACTCACCTCACCGCTCACGAAAGTAGGCGGATACGTCGAGCATCTGTTGTGCCCCGGACTGGCTCCAGCATCAGTCGCGTCTTTGTGTAGTGTCTGCTCACATAGGCGATCGCCGCGGGGTTCTTCTTGCTGCTCGGAAGCACGTTCTTCCGCGGCAGGGCCTCTTCTGAGAATGGTTCACAGCATATAACCGGAAAACAATGTCGATATTTGGTGAAGTTAGCTTTTTTGCACGAGAGGGCAGGATCCTGCTTGGTCGGGTAGAAAGAAGTCACAGCGGGGCGAACATTTGTTCCCGGTTATGTGAGGTGAGTTTCTTGTATTCCCTGCATATAGATGAAGCGCGTGTGCCTGATTCGATACTTTGCGCTGGCGATTTGAGAGCTAGCGAAAAAGTTGTCTGGATGGCCTTGGCTATGGATGCTCATTTGGACGAGGCGTTTCTCTATTCGCCCAGCCGCCTGGCACGGCGCACGGGCATGTCTCGATCGACCGTTCGCAAGGCTGTGGCCAGACTGCTCAGCGAGGAGCGGTTTGTTTTGGCAACCGTTCGGCTCATGAATAAACTATCAGAGCAGTGGTTGCCCCCTGGCTGGCTTCAGATTCCGGTCGAGCTGATCATGGCCACCCAACTCAACCCCCAAGCCAAAGTCGTCTATGCAGTACTTGTAGGCAAAGACGATCCGGAGTATCGTCTGCGGCAGTTCAAATACTCTGAGCTCGCCGAGCTGATGCATCTGAGCCCTCAGACCGTAAAACATGCGGTGCGGCGATTAGCCAAACTGAGCTGGCTCGAGATGGAGCAGCCACACAAACAGGCCGTGATTCGCTTTACCCTCCTCAACCCGATCGATAAGAAGCACAGCGAAGAAGTGTGGCGCATACAGCACAAACTCGACACGGCTGAGTATTACGGGGAAGCACTTATGACAGGTATCTGCACTGCTCTTGTGGACTCTCAGCATTACACGCCCCGCATCCGCCCCCCTTTCCTGGAGAACCCCGACACCGGTCAGAGGCTGGAGTTGGATCTCTTCTATTATCTTCATTATACGGCCTTCGAGTTTAATGGTCCGCAACACTACGGTGTCACGAAGCTCTACTCAGCTGAGCAAGTGCTTGAGCAGCAGAAGCGTGACCAGACAAAGGAGCAGACCTGTGCCGAGGAGGACATAGAGTTGATCGTGATCCAGTCCCGCGAGCTCTCGTGGGAGACGATCAAGAAGAAGATTGGCAGACGACTGCCGCTGCGGCGCGACGTACGCATCAACCGGAAGCTGTTCCGGCTTCTCAAGCCCAGGTGCCGGCGGTACCGCGAGCAGGCCAAGCACGGCTGGGCGCCCAGTGAATCTACGGAAACACCACAAGATTAGTCCGCGGCGCCTTCGCTGAGGCGTAACCACTGAAGATGCGTCTCCTCACCTAGGAGTAGGAGCGTCTAGAAACGTCGTTCCACGCTCTGGTAACCCTTCAGTCCTGCTTCACACAGCACATAACCGGATAGGATCACCGTCCCTTTCCTGTGTCAAGCGGCCTAGTCGCCAAGTGGGTGGGCTGAGCGGGAAAGTCGCGCTCCTTTGTACATCATAAGGCGACATGCTGGCACCCCTTGGACCCCTGGAGCCCTGGAGCCCTGGAGCCGACAAACGTGGTCAATGCGCAGCGATGGCGCCCTCCCGGACCACTTTCGGCGCACTCAACCCACGAAAACGGCGCATTCCCCTCCCCAAATCGCTGTTTCCCCACCTCAAAAGCCGCACCCCGACCAGTGGACTGCACATAACGCGACGCCATCGATGGTCTTTCCCCATGTCCAGCGCCCAGCCGTTCACCGGGTGGGCTGAGGGCGCGGGGCTGAGGGCGGAGAGGGCGGCTAGGCGGCGACACGCTGGCACCCCTTGGAGCCCTGGAGCCGACAAACGTGGTCAATGCGCAGCGATGGCACCCTCCCGGCCACTTTCGGCGCACTCAACCCACGAAAACGGCGCATTCCCCTCCCCAAATCGCTGTTTCCCCACCTCAAAAGCCGCACCCCGACCAGTGGACTGCACATAACGCAACGCCATCGATGGTCTTTCCCCATGTCCAGCGCCCAGCCGTTCGTGATCACCGTGGGCCAGTTGCGCCCTTCGTTCACCATGGCGGTGACGCGACCGCCACGTGGGTCCGCTGGGAGTTGTGTGGGTCCTCGCCAGTTGACGCGGCAAACCGTGTCGGGTTGGATCCCTTCTGGCGCCCCAGACGACGAACCGGACCGGCCAGCGCCGCCTTTTCACAGCCAAGCGGGGTTGTGGGGTGCAAAAGCGGGATATCAGAAGCGGTTTCAGCCAGAACCATTCACCGAAACCGCCCTTTCTTGCCGCCTACCTAGCCGCCGCCAAAACCGCAGGATGGATCCCATTCCCCGTCCGGGGAGGCGGCCAACCCGTCGGCGAGAGCGCACCCGCACTAACTGGATACAGGGATCACCTACCGCTGTCTTTTGCAGGGTTCCAATCACTTCGTTTCGGAACCTTGGCAAAGCAGGTCTGCACGTCTGGGGCAAGGAAACGCAGACGATAGCATGCAAAGAAGGATTTGGCAGCAGTGATGGCAAAAATGGAGTCTGATGGACCCAATTAACAAGAGGCGAGGTGCTGATGCCATGAAGACGAGGTGTTGTCTGTTCACTGCGGCTCTGTTGATCTTCAGCTTGGCAGGCGTAGTTTTCGCGGCTCCTAAGACGACCGTAACGATCGCCACCTACTCTCAACCTCGTTTCGAGATTCTGCGTGACACCCTGATCCCCAAGTGGCAGGCTGCCCACACAGATATCGACATTGAAATCGTCAACTATCCGGATTTCTGGAACAAGCTCTTGGTGTTGATGAGCACCGATCAGGCTCCTGATATCGTCGATACGGCTGGCACTTACATTTTTGGCCATGTAATTCGTGGTGGTGCCGTCAATCTGGCACCAATGCTTGAGAAGGACAGTACGCTGAGTAAAGACAGTTTTTGGCCTGGTCCCTGGAATGAGGTGCGTTGGCCTCAGCCCGATGGTCAAGGCATCTACGGTCTGCCCTACGATACAGTAGGTGCCGTGTTGTGGTATAACAATGAACTCTTGCGCAACGCTGGTGTTAGCGCACCGAACTCCACATGGAACTGGTTTGATCTGCGGACGGCAGCGAAGAAGATTGCCCGAGACACCGATGGCGACGGTCAGATGGATCTGTGGGGCATCGGAGCGGCAGCGACCCATGAGTTCTTTGATCCACTGGTCAAGTCATTTGGCGGTGTGATTCTCAACCCTGATCGCAAGTCGGCGGGGATCGAATCGCCTCAGGCCATTCAGGCCACGCAGTTCGTGACGGATATGATTCAGGAGGATCGAGCGGCTGTGATGGGTGGGGGTATTGCCGGAGGTAAGGTAGCATTTCAGATTGGTGGGTCGTTCAACATCAATACCTTTGCTCGGATTGAGGGACTAGACTGGGGCATTGCTCCGGTGCCCAGGGGTCCGGTTGCACACAACACCTATGGCGGATCTAACATGTTCGAGGTGATGCATCGTCCAGGTCAAGACTTGCAGGCTGTGTGGGCCATACTCAAGCTACTGTTGACGCAAGAGACAATCGAGGCTTTCTGGACATCGTACCAGGCTCCCTACAGCATACCGTCTGTGCGCTCTGTGGCTGCACGCACAAAGATGAATACCATTCAGCAGGTACTCGCTCAGTCGGTTGGTTTCATGAGCGATGCCGATTGGAGCCCTGACTGGGCTATATGGCAGGCGGCGAAGCGTTCCGGGATTGAACCTGTACTGCGAGGCGAGCGTTCTGCTGCAGAAGGTGTTATGCGTGCTGCTCAGGAGATCAACAAGGTTCTCGATCAAGCCTATGGCATCGGCAAGTAGATAAGGATACCGATAATCTGTGTCGAATGACCTCTCCGTGCCATGGGTTCGCCTACGCGAACCCATGGCACGAGTTAAGGGTATGACACTCAGAAATTCACGGAAGAAGGCGAGACCATGAAAGCCGAGATTGTAAAGTATGCACTCGATCGCGTACCACTATCGCTCATCATTGATGACTCTACGCCACTAATCAACCTCAACTACTTCTTCTTGCGTGACCGCAACAAGCATACCGGACAGAACCAACGCTGGGAGGATATCCCTGTTGTACACCCGGAGTCCTTTACTCGCGAGTGGGCCGAGTGGTGCGCGGAGAATGGAGTGCGAGGCAAGTTCAGTGTGGTGCCGTGCCCGGCAGGCCTCGGTCGTATTGATGAGGGGCTGGCCCTGTTTGGGCAAGAGCAGCTAGACAGCTGGCTGCGAATGTGCCGGGAAGTGATCACGCCTGTCTTTGATATCACTCCGGAGATGCTCACCCACACCTTTGTGCTTGATCTTCACACAATGCGTCCGCTGGAATCGCGCATCTGGGAGCAGTACGAATGGCAGAGGCTCCCCGAAGATCAGGAGGAGTGGGTTACCGATTATATCGCTCTGTCATGTCAGATATTAGCCAACGTAGGTCTCACGCCTACGGGGGTCACCTCGCCAGGAGGCTTTGGGGGCCAGAGTCTTCCGTTTTACGCGAAAGCTGCTGGCAATGCAGTGCGTCGGGTGACAGGGAACCCGACACCGTTCTTTTTCAAGAATGTCGTCATGAAGGGACCAGTACCCGTACCAGTATGGTATGCGGACCGAGATGCAGGTACGGCTACGGGCGAGATCGTAGCGTCCACCGGTGATTGGACGGGGTCCTGGACGGGCTATGGTGTGGTCGACGCTGACAAGTATATTACCGCTGATCTCGGTAGCGGTCGGCTGCCCGACCTCATTGACACCGGAGAAGCAGCGATTCTGATCAGCCACTGGCAGGGATTCTATGGCCTGCATGATGAGGACCGCCGTGGGTTTCGGGCGCTTAAGACTGTCGTTGAGCGGCTTAGAGCGCGTGATCCATACGGGGACCAGGCGCGCTGGCGCAAGGTCAGCGAGATCACCGACTATGCCTGTGCCCGTGAGATGGCAGAGCTACGTGTTGACGACAATGTCATTACCCTTGATCTGCCAGTACTGGTGCCTGAGCTTACCCTGCGCATAGCTGGGTTAGACCCCCGAGGTATTCGAGTAGGTGAGCAACCGCTCAAACGCGTAGGTAGCAGACGCTATCTGCAAAGCGGCACCTTCTGTACTGAGAACCAGGAGACCTTGCTGGCCTTCGATCCGACGAACCGCACCTGCAGGGTAGAGGTGCTTCTGGATCACTAGCCGCTAGGGTTCGTTGGGGGCCATGGCGTTGGGGGCCATTGGAGGAACGCGGTTGGCGTGCGGGCCGCATGGCCGGAAGGCATTTGGGTACTTGATAGCTAAGTAAATCTGTTGAGGGAGATTCCCTACTAGGCATGTAGGGGGACGATGCTATGCTCGGGCGGTTTTCGTCCGTCTTTGATATCGTAGGCCCGGTCATGGTTGGGCCCTCCAGCTCGCACACCGCGGGGGCAGCTCGCATTGGGGCGCTTGCTCGTCGGGTGTTGGGAGAGATACCTGGCTGGGCCATTTGTACGCTTTACGACTCGTTTGCTCTCACTGGCAGCGGGCATGGGACTGATATCGCATTGGTAGGCGGGCTGCTAGGATTGGAGAGTCACGATCCTCGTCTCGTTCATGCGTTGGAGATGGCTGAAGAGGCGGGTCTAAAGATCGAATGGGAGATGGGTGAGAAGAGCCCTACAGGTCATCCGAACGCGGTGCGCCTGCGCCTCACAGGTGCCATCACGGGTATCTGCACTGATATCCATGCGGTTTCGCAGGGTGGGGGCAAAGTAGCGGTGGTGCAGATCGACGGTTTTTCCGTCACGCTTACGGGGTTGTACCCCACGTTGCTCGTGTTTCACCGCGATGTGGCGGGAGCTATCGCTCAGGTGACCACAGCTGTCGCAGCGGGTGGCTGCAACATAGCCCGTATGGAGGTGGCCAGGCAGTCTCGGGGGAAAAACGCCCTGATGGTGATGGAACTTGATCAGTCACCGAGTGCCGATGTGGTAGCTGAGATCAACAGCGTGAGTGCGGTTTATCGCGTGCGCACGGTTGTTCCTGAGTAAGACGGGGGGTGCTTTCGTGGCCTGGGATTCCATTGCTGCGCTGCTCAATGCAGCGATCGAGGAAGAAAAAGGAATCGGCGAGATCGTTCTGGCCTCCGAGGCCGAAGAGACGGGAAGCAGCCCGGAAGAGCTGCTGGCCCGCATGGATGATCATCTTAGTGTGATGCAGCGAGCTATCAACCAGGGCCTGCATGAGTCAGTGAAGTCGCGCAGTGGATTGGTAGGCGGGCAGGCTCAGCAGCTGGCGCGGTATGCGGTAGACGGCACCACCTTGTCGGGCGAGACTGCTCTGCGGGCAGCGATCTACGCAACGGCGACGCTGGAGGTCAACGCGGCGATGGGTCGGATCGTGGCCGCACCTACGGCTGGATCTAGTGGTATTTTGCCTGGTGTGGTGTTTGCTGTAGCGGAGCGGCTGGGCACCCCACGTCGGGAGATGGTATTAGCCCTTTTCTGCGCCGGCGCTGTAGGTCTCGTGATTGCCAACAAAGCTGGCATCTCTGGTGCAGAGGGTGGTTGCCAGGCAGAGGTGGGTACGGCAACGGCCATGGCTGCTGCAGCGGCCACACAGATGGCCGGAGGCACTCCCCAGCAGGCATGCCAGGCAGTGGCTCTCGCCTTGAAAAACGCGCTGGGCTTGGTGTGTGATCCGGTAGCAGGCCTGGTTGAGGTGCCCTGCGTGAAGCGCAACACTCTGTACACGCCACTGGCGCTGATGGCGGCCGACATGGCGTTGGCCGGGATCGTGAGTGTGATTCCGGTGGACGAAGTGATCGAGGCCATGGCACAGATAGGCAGATCCATTCCCGCGGCATTACGGGAGACAGCCCAGGGAGGCTTGGCCATCACTCCAACCGGGAAACAGCTGATGCAACGGCTCACTTGCAGGGCTCGCCCTGGCACTGCAGCAGAGAGCCATGCGCCATGAGTGGCCAAGCGTGCTGCATACTACCGATGCAGATTGATCATTTGCCTGCCCTACAAGCCCTGTGGAGATCTATCCCTGGTATCGGGCTTAGTTCAGCAGATACGGTAGAGGATCTCGCCGTGTTTCTTTCTCGCAATCCAACCACCTGTTTTGTGGCCATGGACCACGGTTCGCTGGTCGGTTCTGTTCTCGGTGGATCTGATGGGCGGCGCGGATATGTCTACCACCTTGCCGTAGTGGAGCGGGCGCGGCAGCAAGGTTTGGGAAAGGCATTACTGGCCCAGGCTTTGCAGGGGTTTCGAGCACTCGGAATCCAGAAAGCTCACCTTTTTGTTTTCGGCTCTAACGGCTTGGCTATCTCATTTTACCAAAGCCAGGGCTGGCAGCTGCGCGAGGACATAGCGGTGATGTCTAAGGCTCTGGATAGCACTTTGTGAGAAGAGGGCGACTTTAGGCGCTGCCAGGGCCCAATCATCATGGGGGGAACGTTTTGTCCGGACATCGGTATACAGGCACGCCACAGTTAATGAAGGAAATTAACAAGTCGATGATCCTCGATCTGGTCAGGCGCAAAGATGCAATCTCCCGCGCCGACATCGCCAAGGAGCTGCATTTGAGTCCTCCTACGGTCTCAAAGATCATCGATCAGTTGATCGCGACTGGGTGGATCCTGGAAATCGGCACTGGCGAGTCTAGCGGCGGGCGTCGACCACTCTTGCTGCAGTTTAATGCCCAGCATGGGTACGCAATTGGTGCCTGGGTGGGTGACAGTAGCCTCATTGCTGCAGTGGCCGACCTCTGCGGTAACATTGTGCTGAAAAAAACAGTGGAGCGCCGGTCACTGGCCAGGGAGCCAATGTCAGAAAGAGCGAAAGGCAGTAGGCCCGCTCCCTTGGAAGAAGAGTTGATCCTACTGTTGTATCGGACGCTAAGAGAAGCGGGCGTTCCGGCCGACAAGTTGCGCAGCATCGGAGTTGCGGTATGCGGGATTACGCGAATCGAAAAAGGGACCGTGGTGAGAGGACGCTATCTGCCCGGTTGGGAAGACTTTCCTATTCAGCAGGTATTGGAGAAGGAGTTCAGTGTTCCTGTAGTGGCAGACGGAGACACATTCATGGCTGTATTGGGCGAAGCGTGGAAAGGTGCGGGGCAGGGGCTGAGCCACCTGGTACGAGTGACGCTGGGAGAGGGTATCGGTTGCGGCATACTCATCGACGCCAAGCCCTACCGGGGCGCCAGCGGAGCCGCTGGCGAGATTGGAGATCTGATTGTCCACGACAGTCTCGGAGAACGCTCCACATCAGACAAAGGTGGCTATCTTGAGGAGATGGCTGGCTTTTCCTCTTTGGTGGCAGGTGCTCAACAAGCCATACAGCAGGGCCGTGAGACGCTTATCGCGGAGCTATGCACCAATGATCTGGAGCAAGTGACGCCCGGCATGGTGTTCCAGGCCGCCCTGAGGGACGATCAGTTAGCGATGGAGCTTCTGCATACGATCTCCGCTGCGCTGGGACGGGCTATCGCGAATATCATCAGCGTGCTCAATCCTGAGCAGGTGATCTTGGGCGGCGAGTTCGGAAATGCAGGTTCGTTAGTACTGCGGATGGTGGAGGAGCACGTGCAGGCACTAGTGGCTACGCCGCCTCCTATGAAGCTGTCGAGGCTTGGACGCGATGCAGAAATCTACGGGGCCATATCCTTGGCGCTCGAGCAGGCTACTCCCGTAGTGGCGGTCAGGTACGCGCCTGGAACGCCGTAGGCAACTTCTCTCGTCTAGAAAGGAGGGAAGTTGGTAAGGGTAGGGAAGAAAGTAGCATGGATCGTGAGCACGTAGCATAAGGAGGAGTCTTCATGGCAGGTAGCTCTGGTTGGGACGCGTTGGTAGAGCAGCTAGATCGTGGAGCGGATTTCCAGTACGGTTTGGCCAAGTTCATCTCGTTTCAGGATCCTGAGGCATGCGCCAGGGTCCGCGCTATACCGAAATCAAAGATCACGGAGCACTCGAACCCGGAGTTCAAGATAGAGGTCATTGATGAGAAACACGAGTTTTATCTTTCCTTCGCTCTTGATATCGTCTCGCGCATTCGAGAGGCACGGGAGGCAGGCCGCAAATTCGTAGGCATCTTCCCAGTAGGTCCAGTACCTCAGTTCGCAATGGCGGCGGCGATGATCAACCAAATGCGCTTGTCCATGGACCATTGCCACATCTTCGCCATGGATGAGTACGCTGACAAGGATGGCAATACAGCTCCGGCGGGATGGGAAGGATCGTTCCAGCGGGCGATGGCACGCAACTTCTTCCTAAGGGTCGATGCTGACCTGCGTCCGCCTCTGGAGCAGGTGCATTTCCCGACCACCGATAAGCTTGCTAGCTATGGGAAGATGATCGAGGATCTGGGTGGCGCCGATGTGGTCTACGGTGGCGTTGGCTGGTGTGGTCACATTGCCTTCTGGGAAGCCCATCTTGCTGAGGAATTTGGGGGCGACCTGGAGGTCTTCAAGGCTTCAGGGCCTCGTTTCGTGGAACTCAACCCGATGACGATCATGCAGAACGCTCTCCATTCATTCAGTGGTGACTGGTCATGGGTGCCTCCCTATGCCAATACCATTGGACCAGCGCAGATTGTTAATGCTCGCTATCGCAGCTTCTGGCTCGATGGGGAATGCGGCGGCAGCATGAGCTGGCAGCGCTTTATTGCTCGTCTCAGCGCCCACGGACCAGTGACACCGTATGTCCCGGGTTCGATTCTGCAGACCCTGCCAGGCCGTTACGTCATCTTGGGTAGCGTGGCCGATGACATGGCAATTCACATGTCATAGCCGGCTACAGCATGCGCTAAGGAAAAAGCAGCCGCGCATGGGCGCCCACCCCTCAGGGGTGGCTACCCATAGACCGACTAGCCGTAAATGAACGGCGCTCATGTCAATGATGCGCTAGAGGACAAACAAAGGAGCCTGAAAATGCGCGTTCTTGCGGTTGGGGCCCACCCCGATGATCTGGAGATTCTCTGTGCTGGTACACTCGCTCGCTATCGCCAGGCTGGGCACGAGGTAGTGATGGCTCACGCCTGCAATGGCGACTGCGGTCACTTCATCATTCCACCTGCTGAATTGGCAGCTATGCGTGATGCCGAGGCTAAGGCTGCGGCCGCCATCATCGAAGCAGAGGTGCTTACTCTGCCCGATATGGGCGATGGCGACATCATGGCCAATGATCCCAAGGCTCGCATGGGTATGGTGGATATTATTCGCAAAGCTCGTCCCGACGTGATTATCACGCATGCTCCCGAGGATTACATGCCAGATCACGTGGCCGTAACCGAGCTGGTGTTTTTTGCCAGCTTCTTTGCCTCTGTTCCACATTGGAAGACCGAACAGGATACTCCTCATCACGATAAGGTGCCTCCCATCTACTACATGGACACGCTGGCCAGCGTCGGTTTCATGCCGGAGGAGTATGTCGATATCACCGACACACTGGATATCAAGGCAAAGATGCTGGAGTGCCACGAAAGCCAGCTGACGTGGATGCGGGAGCACGACAAGATCGATATGGTTGAGTTTGTGACGGCCATGGCTCGCGCCCGTGGACTACAGTCCGGGGTGCGCTACGCTGAAGGATTTCGGCGTTTGCGCACGTGGCCTAGGGTGACCACGGAGCGGCTGTTACCGTAGTATCCGGAATGTCTTTTTGGGTGCGTCAGAAAGGGGCGGATGAAGAGTGACGATTAGGTGGGGGGTGCTCGGTGCTGGTGGTATCGCAGATCGCCGGACGATCCCCGAAGGCATTACACAGGCCACGGATGCACAATTAGTAGCCGTCATGGACGTCGACAGGGGGCGTGCTCAGGCAGTAGGCGAGAAGTATGGCGTAGACTGGTACCGCAGTCCTACCGAGCTTCTGGCGCGTTCGGATATCGACGCAGTGTACATCGCTACCCCCGTTGTTCACCATGCTTCACTCGTAGCCGAGGCAGCACGTCATGGGAAGCACGTTCTGTGTGAGAAGCCTCTTGCGCTAGACATAGCAGAGGCCGAAAAGCTCATCGAGAGCTGCGATGTGCACGGTGTGAAACTGGCCGTGGGCTACATGATGCGTTTCCATGGGGCGCACCAGAAGCTCAAGGCGATGATTGATAACGGTGAGTTGGGCCAGCCTGTACTAGCGCGCGCTCAGCTCACCTGTTGGTATCCTCCTATTCCAGGTGCCTGGCGTCAGAGCCCGTCCCTGGGCGGAGGCGGGGCGTTGATGGATATGGGAACGCACTGCATTGATCTGCTGGAGATGCTTTTGGGTCCGGTAGAATCAGTCATGGCCGATGTAACCACGTTGACACACGACTACGAGGTTGATGACTCTGCTTTGGTGATGCTGCGTTTCGCCAGCGGTGCCAAGGCCGTGGTGGACAGCAACTTCAACGTACCCGACGTAGCAGCCACGAATGTATTGGAAATCTATGGCACCAAAGGTAGTGTCATTGGCAGCGGGACCATCGGACAGGATTCGGGCGGAAAGCTTATCGGTCGTATCGAGCGGGAGTCGCAAGGCTACGACGCACAGCAGCAGCGCGTAGCGGTTGCTGAGGAGTTGCCATTTACGCCAGTGAACCCCTATCGGGCAGAGGTAGAGAGCCTAGTGCGGGCGATCAAGACCGACACGACGCCAGAGGTCGATGGGCAGGTTGGTCTGCGTAATCTCAAGGTGGCCTTGGCGGCGTATGAGGCGGCTCGTCTAGGCAAAGCGGTACGCATTTCGTAGTACGCGTTGGCACTGGCAGGAAAAAGTGAACCAGGCGCTAGGAACTGTTGTGTAGCTTACTAAAGAAGGGTAATAAACTGCGGTGGCCTGGATGATCTGGCCAAGAGCTGGCCTTCCGGGACGCCGACAAAGAGGTGTGTATTTATGGCGAAAGAGACCTTGGCCATCAATGGCGGCAAGCCCGTAACCACAGAGCCATTCCCGATGTGGCCGCAGTTCGAGGAATCGACCATTGAGGCGGCGATGGAGCCGCTACGTACGGGTAAGGTGAATTACTGGACTGGAACCCGTGGTGTCGAGTTCGAGAAGAAGTTCGCAGCCTGGTGCGGAGCGAAGTATGGCATCTCCACTTCAAACGGCACCAGCGCCTTGCACACGGCGTTGGCTGCCCTGGGTATAGGCCCCGGTGATGAGGTCATCACGTCTTCCTATACGTTCATTGCGTCGTCATTCTGCGTCTGCCAAGCGGGAGCAATCCCGGTTTTCGCGGACGTCTGCAAAGAGACACATACGATCGATCCAAAGTCTATCGAGGAGAAGATCACTGACAAGACCAAGGCGATAATCGTGGTCCACCTCTACGGTACCCCCTGTGATATGGATCCGATCATGGAGATCGCTCGCCGGCACAATCTGTACGTCGTAGAAGACTGTGCTCAGGCGCATGGAGCGGTCTACAAGGGCAAGAAGGTAGGTACCATCGGGCATGTCGGGTGCTTCAGCTTCTGCCAGAGCAAGCACTTCACCACAGGCGGTGAGGGCGGATGTGTCATCACCGACGATGAAGACCTGGCTTGGGAATGCCGTTCTTTCCGTGACCATGGCTACAACGTGAAAGAGCGTCTCCGCCTGTTGGAGCTCGAAGCGAAACTGCTCTACATCCATAACAGAGTCGGCTTCAACTATCGTCTTACAGAGACACAGTCGGTGATTGGACTGCGAGAGCTCGATCGTATGGACAGCTGGAACCTACCCAATCGGCGCCGCAACGGCGAGATGCTTCTCTCTGCGCTGCGCGACTGCCCACAAGTGCAGTACCTGCCTCCGCACAATGAGAATGGTGTCGTCAACGCCTTCTGGCTGTTTCCCATCGTCCTCAACCTAGACCGCCTCACGTGCGATAAAGCAACTTTCATGAAAGCTATCGAGGCAGAGGGCATCCCGGCAGTATTCGTGTTGTGGCCCCAAAGCTACAAGGAAAAGGCCTTTAGGGAGCATGGCGGCTTCGGTCAAGCGCGCTATCCGTTCCGGGATCCTCTCACCAATCCCGAAAGTGTAGCTTATGACAAGGCCTTCTGCCCCAATGCAGCATGGCTTGAGGAGCGCACTTTCAGCTTCCCCGTACACCCAGTATACGAGCCACACCACATCAATCTCATGATCGAGGCTTTCTTGAAAGTGGCCAAGGCTTACGCCAAGCCTGAGTAGCCTCGTGAACACTGTTTCGTAGGGAGGCATAACGCGATGAGTCAAGTACGCTTGGGTATTGTCGGATGCGGAGGCATGTCTAAGGCGCACGCCCGTGGCTTCGCAGATCTAGCTGATCGGGTCAGTGTTGTAGCTACTGTAGACGTCATTGAAGAGCGCGCTCGCCAAGCAGCAGAGCTCTTCCCCGGGGCGAAGGCTGCTACGGATTACCGTTCTGTCCTTGATGATGTAGACGCGGTGCTTCTGGTTCTGCCTCATCATCTGCACCATCCGATAGCGAAAGCCTGTCTAGAGGCTGGAAAGCACGTGCTGCTCGAGAAGCCGATGGCGAATAGCGAAGAGGAATGCCTCGACCTTATCGAGACATCCAAGAAGGCTGACCGCGTGCTCATGATCGCATATTGCATGCGCTTCCATCCCTTGGTGGTCCGGCTGAAGCAACTCGTAGACGAACGGGCCTATGGTGATATGTTCCAGTTGTCGATCTGGACCGAGCAGCTGACCAAGTATCCGCCTGATCACTGGGCCAGCAGTGCCGCCACCTTGGGGGGCGGGCAGCTTTTCAGCCATGGGTGCCACTACATTGATCTCTTGCTCTGGTTTTTGGGCAAGCCACTGCGGGGAACACATCTTGGCACTAACTTCGGTACTCCTTGGATGGAGCGAGAAGGGACGAGCAACGTTTCCATGGAGTTTGAAGGGGGCCGGCTAGGATACCACTTCGGCACATGGGGAGCTCGAGGATCGCGGCTGAGGTATTCGTTCCATGCTCACTGCACCGATGGAATGCTCGAAGCGGCGACGACGCAGGGCAAGCTCTATCTGCATCAGAGGGGCCAGGAGAAGGTTCTCATGGAAGCGGAGGCGGGCAAGCATACGCAGAACGAGATGACTCACTTCCTGGAGTGCATCGAAACTGGTCGTCGTCCTCTCACAGACGGCTTGGGTAGTCTGCAAGGTTTGCGCGTGATCTGGCGTCTTTATGAGGCAGAAGAACAGCATACGGTGGCTGATTTGCACGGCTTGGGTCTAGACGAGATCTAAGGCGCAGTAGCTGAACAGACTGACGGCGGTGCGGACGGTAGAGTCTTCTGCGCCGCCGTTTACAGATACAGAGAGAAGGTGGTTCGGGTGCAGGCAGGTTTCGGGGAAGTGGTCATCACTCCTCCTCTAGGAGTAGGTATGGCAGGGTACTTCGAAGCGCGTTTCGCAGAGGGCATCAAGGATGACCTGTTCTCCCGGGCGCTTGTAGTGTCACAGGGCGATACGCATGTCGCACTTGTGGTGACAGACTTGATTTCGGTACTGTCGTGCGATGTCGAGGCAGTGAAGGAACACGTGCAGGCGAGAGTGGGGATCCCCGGATCAAATGTGCTAGTCGCAGCAACGCATACGCATACTGGGCCAGTGATCCATCGTCGCCCGGGTTCTCTGCGGAATGACCAGTACATGGAGCAATGGGCGCACCTTACTGCGGGTGCGGTCGAACTTGCTTTCCGCGATCGGGTTGAGGTGACGCTGGGCATTGGGAAGGGCTCTCTACCAGGTGTCGCCTTCAATCGCCGCTTTCATATGAAGAATGGACATGCGCATAGCAACCCGGGTGTCGGCAACCCAGATATTGTGAAACCAGCTGGACCAGTTGATCCGGATGTCACGGTCCTTCGTTTCGATGGACCTGATGGCGTGCCCGTGGGCGTACTTTCGCATTTCGGTTGCCACTGTGACACCGTCGGCGGGAAGCTGTTCTCGGCAGACTGGGTAGGCGTGGCGGCGAAGCAGATTCGCAGCCTGATGCAGCCCAAAGCCAGCTCCAGGCCCTTCGGTGTCATTGTGGTCAACGGCGCCAGTGGCGACATCAACCAGTTCAACGTCAACGACCCCGGACGTCGCCGGCGCTGGCCCGGGTTTACCGAGGAAATCGGCCTAGGACTGGCTGGAGAGACTGTGCGCGTAGCTGTTAGCTTGTCTCCTGAGCTTAGCGACCAGGTTGGGGCCGCCGTTACAGAGGTCAGCCTTCAGCGCATGCCTGTCGATGAATTCCTGGCCAAGAGTCAACAGGCCGTAGATGACCCCAAGGTTGGCAGCATGGAGCGTAGGCGCGCTCAAGCCAATCTCAAGCAGTCTAGGCACGACGATCCAGAGAGCTTCAACCAGGAGGTCATGTGTCTGCGGATTGGGCCTGCTCTCATCATGAGTGGACCCGGAGAGATGTTCTGCCAGTTGGGCTTGCGCTTCAAAGACGCCTTTGATGACGCCTTTGGGATGGTAGCTAACCTATCCAACGGCTGGTTGGGTTATGTGCCAAGTGCCAACGCCTATGAAGAGGGTGGCTATGAGCCCCGCTCAACCCGCCTACAGCCGGGAAGCGGCGAGGCCATCATCGACGCGGGTATCGCTTTGGGGAAGCAGCTGTTGGGTTCTGACCGCTAAGGGACGTTTCACACCAAAAAGGGGGAAATCTGTTGCCTGACACAAAGCTATTGCTGTTTCCGGAACCACAGGAGTGTGAGATCAAGCCGGGGCAGGTGGTACTTGCCACAGGGCAGGTTACTCGCTGTTCCATAGTCTTGGCAGGGGATGCCTCTGCGATGGAGCGGACAGCTGCACAGATCGTTCAGAAAGCAGTGGCAGAGAAGGCTGGTGGAGTGCCAGTTATCTGCACATCCCAGCCAGCATCAGATACCGTGCCGATTTGGGTCGGCGAAATTGCCCGTGAGGTCTTGCGTGATGAAGCCTTTGACTTCGCTGCCAGGGCCCAGACTGCAGGTCTGGACTCGCCGAGTGGAGAGGCCTACGCACTTGAGGCGACGCCTACGGGTGTGGCTCTGCGCGGTGTCGGTGGGCCAGGCACTTTCTACGCCGCCCAGACGCTGGCTCAGCTGATCTCTTGCCAGAACAACGAAGTGACGGTGCCAGTGGCCAGTGTGCGTGACTGGCCACAGATGAACCAGCGAGGGCTCTTCGTCGAGTCCAAGTGGGGTCAGGACCTCATGACTCTGGCAGACTGGAAGGCAGCCATTGATCAGCTGGCCTCTTTGAAGATGAACCTGCTCGGAGTAGGGGTCTACGGATGCTGGCGCATCCAGTACGATCTGAAGCCCACTGAGTTCATGCTGCTGCCACTGGAGAAATACCCCGATCTGCATACGCGCAAGACTCTCGATTTCTACTCGGCGCGCAAAAACGCCTGGCAGTCGCTTACTTACCTGCCGACCATGTATGCAGAAGACTTCTTTGGCGAGGTGGTGGCCTACGGCCGTAGCCGAAACGTTAAGGTGCGCCCCCACTTCAACAGCCTTGGGCACAACACTCTCATTCCGCGTCTATATCCAGAGGTGTCCGCGAAGGATGCTCATGGCCAGCCACGAGGATATGGGCTTTGCTTAACTAGCCCTCAGACGCGCAAGATGATGGAGGAGATTCTCTGCGAGATCGTGGATCGCTACCTAACGCCCTACGGCGTTGACGATTTTCACCTAGGTCTTGACGAGGTATGGCCCTTGACGGGTCTGTATGCCTATCATCCTCAACAGAGGGTTGAACCGTGGTGTGAGTGTCCAAGTTGTCGTAAGGCCGATCAGAATGAACTCTTCGTTGACTATATCCTGGGCTTAGTCAGTGCACTCAAGGCTCGGGGGATCCGCCATGTGACATTGTGGCACGATCAGCTGGAGCGTATGGGTGTTCTGGATGATTCATTCGTTGAGTTGCTGGAGGAGCGCGGGTTGAAGGATACGATCATCCTCAACTGGTGGCGCTATGCGGTGACTCCCTTCGAAACGACCAAGCCAGAGCTGGGCCTGCGCCGGAGGGTATCGCCCTTGGGAGGCTACTGGCTCTGGTCACCCTACCGCAACTATCTCGTCAACATCGAGAGCATGAGTCGCTTGGGCGTGGAGGAGAGGGCCGAGGGCATCGAGGCCTACTCACTGTATGATGAGGCTTTCGATAACCACCAAAGGCTGATTGCAGACTGTGGCTGGAACTATGAGTCCGTCGGCTCACTCCCCGAGTGGAAGGAAAAGTACGCGCACTACGTCTTTGGTCCGCAGTGGGAGAAAGGCCTGCAGGCCATGAGAGACTTTGACGAAGTAAGCGAGTTGGGGTCGACGCTTCTAGGTTTCGTGCAGAAGCTCGACGCCTATGGCTACACCTACGTCCATCCACAGCGCGCCTACCCCCGCGCCTACCCGCAAGAGGCGTTAGCCGCTCTTCTGGCTGATGAGCAAGGTGCGGAGCGTCTGAAGGCGGCTACGGGGGCAGCTGGACGGGCTCGTCAGGCTTTTGCCGAACTGGCTGAGACGCGCATTCCGCGCGGTGATATTGCCGCCCAGATGGAAGCCGAAGCGTGGCGGATAGAGGGCCTGGTAAGGGTTTTTGATAGCCTGGTCAAGGCCAAGGAGGCCTATGAGAGAGCAAGTCAGGCTGGAGGCAATGACGCGGTATGTGAGGCCGTAGCGAGCGCGCGCGACCACATCGTCGAGGCTCTGCGTCTCCACCACCGTGTCACCCTCGCCTGCGAGCGGGCGAAGGCCGAATATCTGGTGCCGACGATTCTGCGCAACTGGAGCACCATGCTGCCATTCCTCGACCAGACGCTAGCTGCGCTCGAGGCATGTCTGGCTGGGGCACCACTGCCGGAAATCAACTGGACCAACGTCGAGTAGGCATCTATGCCAAGAGGGTGTGCAGCGGCGTACAAGGTAGATTGTGCGCCGCTGCTACACTTGCGTGTACTACGGCACCCCCAAAGACATTCACGCCCTTTGCCAGGGTAGGGCTCTGTCGCAGCGCGTCGAGTCCCTGATCAGCTAGCTCAATCACGTACCGTTGCGTGGCGTTGGCTAGGGCGAACGTGGAAGTGCGAGGGACCGCCCCCGGGATGTTGGAGACCGCGTAATGCACGACACCGTACTTGATGTAGGTGGGTTCTGAGTGCGTGCTGGGGCGATCGATCGTCTCGATGCAGCCCCCTTGGTCAACGCCCACATCGACAATCACGGAGCCGGGCCTCATGGTGCGTACCATGGCCTCGGTGACGAGACGCGGTGTGCGGGCACCAGGAATCAGAACCGCTCCTACCAGGAGGTCGGCGTAGCTCACCGAGCGTTCGATGCTCTGACGGTTAGACATGACCGTGGTGAGGTTCCCGGCAAGTACATCCGCGAGGTAGCGTAGTCGGTTCACATTCAAGTCAAGCAGTGTCACGTGTGCTCCCATGCCCAACGCGATGCGGGCCGCGTTGGCACCAACCGTGCCGCCACCAAGGATGACAACTTCAGCGGGCGGCACACCGGGTATGCCACCCAAGAGAACCCCTCGTCCACCATGTCCTTTCTCCAGATATTGTGCGCCTATCTGAATCGCCATTCGGCCAGCAATCTCACTCATCGGGGTGAGCAGCGGCAGTTCGCCGCTTGGCAGCTGCACAGTCTCGTAGGCGATGGCTGTCAAGCCTGTTTTCATGAGTTGCTGTACGAGTCGAGGTGCAGCGGCGAGATGCAGGTAGGTGAACAGAATCTGGTCTTGCCGCAGAAAGCGGTACTCCTCAGGCAAAGGCTCCTTTACCTTGAGTATCAGATCGGCGCTCCAGGCCTCGCTAGCAGTGGCTAGCGAGGCCCCAGCAGCAGCGAGCTCCTGGTCACTGACGCCACTTCCAAGTCCAGCACCAGCTTCTACCACGACTTCGTGTCCCCGTTGTGTCAGCTCTTCAATGACTGCGGGAGTGAGTGCCATGCGGTTTTCCTGATCTTTTATCTCCTTAGGCATGCCGACGACCATCTGGTTCCCTCTCTCTCACGGTGACGGTTGCTGTGTTACATCCGAACTTCAATTATTCCACCGCGAAAGGCGATCCCCTGCGCCTTATTCAGTACGGTATCCGGTGAGTATCACCTGGCCAATCTGCACGGCCTCTTTCGGTAGGGCATCAGAAAGCACAAAGCGGAACCAATGTAGGTTGGGCTCATCGCAGAAATCAAGGGTGACCCTGGCTCGTCGCCAACCATGCTCACCGTCGTCAACTTCTGCTTGGTAGGCAACCGTTCGCCAATCGTCACCAGTAGAAGAGACCGCTAGTTCGAGTGCTTTGGTGAGGTCGGTCTCCAGGCGTATGAATAAGGTCATGGTGACTTGTATCAGTTGCGGGGTCTCCCATATCAAGTACTCGGTGGTATCAGTGGCTCGCACCAGTCGTTCGGGGTCGCCAAAGAAATGCTCGCTATTGTCTGTTGCGTAGGCCCATCCGGCGGAACGTCGCTCTGTCTGCAAGAAGTCAACCTCACCGAACCACCCTTTTGTTACAGGTGGCGTCATGTCTTGCTCAAGTGTCCAGTGATTCCACACCTGGAAATCTACCGTGTGCTGGAAGGTGCCATGCTGCTCATGTACTGCTGCTATGGTCAGCGAGTGCCGCCCATCGTCTAGTTTCGTGGTGTCAATGACCACCTCGCCTTGGGCGGGTAACGCAGTCCCAGTATAGAGGGGCTCATCGTCGTTCAAAGTGAGCGTGACCGTCTCAAGCCCAGCCGCTACTGAGGGGTTGACCCATTCGAGGTTTACGGGAAGGAGGTCGGTCGCCACGGCACCGGTACGGGGTGAATGGGCGTTGATGCGCATAGGAGGATGCCCGAAGACCCGTAGGACCACCGGAGCGTACTCTGCTCGCCAACCGATGCTCGTCGTCTCTGTTGCGGAAGTTTGGATGGCAAAGGGCACTAAGGTGTCATAGTTCCATTCATCGCGGGGGGGAATGGCAGAGGGAGCAAGAAGCCCGGCCACCCCTTGGCGAGCGGTCTGCAAAAGATCAGTGCCGATATCCTCTTCCGTGAACCCACTCGCTAGCAGATAGGAAAGCCCGTAGTAGTTCCCTAGTGAGGGATTGCTTCCAGGTGGGATGCCGTGGGCTTGGAGGCTTGCACGTATTGCCTCCAGGTAAACGGGATCGTGGGTGGCTTCGTGGAATTCTATCAGCGTCGGAATACCGTTGGTGGGAAGACGGAAGTTACCCATGTAGAGGGCTGCGAGTCCGCTCAGTTGAGCGTTGGGGTCAAGATTGCCCCACATATCCTCTGGTTTGGTTGCCGAAGTGCCACGTGTTTCCCATGCCGAAGCCGCTTCGTCCAGGAGGGCTCTTGCTGTCCGCAGATCACCGCTGCTATGAGTCTCCATGTAGCGGTGAATCCACGCCGATGCGGCATATGCCGAGCCACTGCCTCCCTGTCTCCCTGCGTACGCTCGTACTTCCTCCAGAGCATCCGCAAACCGTTCATGACCAGTGAGCCACTGCGCAAGATAAAGACCGCTACTCGGGGTGTACTGCATCTGGACAGAACCGCTCCAGTGATCTTTGTTTCGTCTGTGCATACCACCCGTCTCGGCAGACCAAGGGGCGAAAAATGATCCATGGGTCACATCAATATCCGCCACATGAAGCGCATAGTCGAGGGCCGCCAAGGCTATGTCCCGCTCCTCAAGCAGCAAACCTGTAAGCCACATGCCATAGTAGGGTTCTGCCGCGCCTTTTCGCCAACCGTAACGGCCGTGCAAGGCCCAACGTCCAGGATGCAGGCCTCGTTCCGGGTTACTCCCCGTGGAGAAATTAGTACGGATGTCGCCAAAATTGGCAAACCCATTCCAGCGCCAACGGTCTCTGGAGGCCAAAACGAAGTGAACATTGGCGTTCAGGCCTGCGAAGTACTCCCCATTGCTCTCAAAGGTGTCCGACGACAGCGGGCCCAGACTACCTGTGGTGACTATGTCTTGCTGTGAAGGTAACCACAGAGTATCTCGCTGAGCCTCAAGACGGGCCAACGCTGCTGCGTCATCGGCACTTTGTCCCCACACAAGGCTACTCTCCATGGTGCGCATAAGACCCACGGCGCTGGCGTTGACATCGCTGGCCGCCATGCCGAATTCGTCTAGTGTGGCCGTTGAGCGCAAGTCCAAAGCATAGCCCGAGTGATCGCTCCAGGAGGCTAGCACAATGGAGTTCTCGTTGATGCTCATGTGGTTGGGGCCAAGGCGTGTGAAACTTGGGGCGCCAATACCGATGTAGCGCGCCGGGGGTGCTCCACTCTTGGCATGCGCGTTGACCAATCCGACTCGTCCATCGCTAGTTTCGACAAGCGACACATCCCACATCGAGTCGGGCGATTCGCTCTCAGCGACACGGTCTGCTCCATGAAGCACCAGACCACGACCAGTTGGGTCTGACTGAGTCTCCACGGGTCCAGATGACAGGTCAAAGCGCGGGGTTACATCAGGCACACTTGCTGTTGTGAAGGGCACCGAGAAGCTGGCCACCCATGCGGCCTGTGTCAGTGCGTATTTCTCTGGATCCCAATGTAGACCCCAGGCCATCTGTAAGCGGATCACAGGGATGTCTCGGTAGATACGCACCCGAAGCTGCCATTCGACTCCGGCACCAGGGAGCGCTGCACCTCCGTCGCCCCGCAGTCTGTACACAGTGAACAGATCGTTATCTTGCTCAATGACCTGCTCGCGAATCCTTAAGCTTAGGGGATGGGGGAGACCCTCTTGGTTTACAGCTTCCAGAGGTTCTGCCCAGGCATACTGGCGCTCGTCGTCGGGAACTGTGTCAGGCAGGATGTGCTTTGGTTCGATGATGTCGATGTATGCGGCTTGGGGTGTGAGTATGGCTACAGTCTGCTCATCCCTACCGAGCAGATGTACTTCGCCCTCACGCACGACAAGCGAATCGACGGGAGGTAGAGGACTCTCAGTGATGGTGTATCCCGCAGGCATAGTCTCGTCGAAATGGACGGGAACGCCTCCATCTGGGGCGATATCAAGCGGTAGATGCTGAGGCCACACGCCATCTACGGTAAGCCAGCGGATGCTACCATCGGGCCATAGGGCTGCGGGCGATACCAAGGCCGGAATGCATTTCTCTTGCCCATGACGTAGGCCGCATGTTGCATCAGCGAGCTGCGAAGGATAGAGTTCGCCCTGAGAGATAGGGAGAGCCTGGTAAAAGGGGATGGCCAGGGCACGCTCTTTGTGTGTGGTCATTGCTTCAACCGTAGGTCGCAGGTGTCCTTCCCAGTCCAAATGACGAGGCACTCCATCTCCACTTGCAGTGAATGACACTTCACGGGGAGGGGGGCCCGGTACCTCGGCCGGCGGCCCCACGGCGTGGGACGGTATTTCATCCTTCAGGGTCCACACTCTGAAATCTCCATACAGCATCTCTCTGGGCTCCTGTGGGTTTGCCTCAAGTCTCATGATGAACTGGGTGTCTGCCCACGAATCAATGGGTCTTCTGAACGGAAGAGGCCCGGCGACTGGTGTCTCCATGTCATTCAGATAGACGAAGGCTTCACCGCTCTCCCGGTTGGCTACCAGACGAACTCGGTTCCAGCCTTCCTTGAGCTCCGCAAGCGCCATCATTGGCCCATCGGGCTTGTAGAGCAGTTTCTCGCTGTACGTGGGTAGAATGATCCGGTGGCTGTTGTGTTTCGTTACATAGTGGTAGATCCCGTTTGATCCGCCACGCCAGTTGAATTGGTATTCGATCGCAATGGTATGAGCGGTTTCGGCGGCAGGCCCCCATAGAGGGGTTCTCACGATCACCGCCTGTGATGAGCTAGCCTCGGGCCCCGGAGGCGCAATGACACGCACGGCTCGCCCTGAGGCTAACCGAGGTTCGGAGATCACCTCCACTTGGCCGTACTTGTCGTCGACAGTCCACCCCGCCGGAGAACTCCCGATGTCATCGTCGGCAAAGGCGTCGGCGAAGAGCAATGCGTGTGGTCTCTCGCATTCCTTAGTCACGGACTCCTGAGCGGCTAGGCTGTGATTAGTGGCCGCGACAACCGCTGTCATGAACAGCACGATGGTCGCTATCTTTCGATACTCCAACCTACGGCACCTCCATCTGTATCCCCATGGCTGGTAGTGGGCAGCCACCCGGCAGATGGGAGCGCCCATTTCTGGACATTTCTTCTACCAGACTCAGCCGATGACCTCTATCGGGGGGGCCCATCATCTTCGCAGCACTGAGCGCACCCAGAAACAGAAAGGGCGGACCCACAGGGCCGCCCCTCTGCTGTGTCAGTACAGAGACTAGACTGGGGTCTGATCCGGTGGCATGCAGCGCAGGACTTCGGCAGGCACGGCGATAATGCACTCACGCGCAATCACGACGCTGACCTGCAAGACGATCTTGAGCCTTAGCGTCACCGCTGATCCTGATGCACCTGGTGGACAGGGCACAGGCGTCCCTGACACGAGAAGCGCTTCTATTTTCGAGAACTCTTGAATGTGGTCTCCAGGCCTGATGCCAGGAATGTCATGGACCGTTTGGAACGGTATCGTCACCACTTGGGGGACGAACTTGCGCGCATCCGCACAGGGGTTGGGATCAGTATCGTCAACGATGAGTTTCGCCCGAACAAAGCCTTCGTTGATGAGCTTGTTCTCGATGACTGTGGAGCCGAGTACGGGGTCGCCAATGGGTTCCAGGCGTATCGGATGCGTCAACTTACCAGTCGAATCGGTGCCGACCCCCACGGGTGCTTCGATGGTGAATGCACCCACCTTCTGAACACGCTCCTCAGCGATCACGACGAGAGTCTTGATGTGCACCCGTCGGTCGCCATGCGGTGGACGTGGTCTTTTCCTGTGCCGATCGCCTTTTTCGCGATAGGCTCGCTGGTCATCTGGTTCGCCGTACTCCCTGTGGTAGGGGCGTCCGCTGTAAACCTCATCGTCGCGATCAACAGGAGAGCAGTCGTGGTCGTGGTCCTCCTCCATGGGTGGGCCAGCGCGACGCTCTCGGAGGCAATGATGTTGAGCACGGGGATCTATAGGTCGGCCGCAGTCCATGCAAGTAGGACTGCGCGGCAGCACAGAAGCCTTCCTGCGTGGCTCAGGTTCATTGTCGGCCGAGCTTGAGTAGCCCCATGATCCCCATGAGCCCCATGTCATGTTATTTCGACCTCCCTTCCACTGGCGCTAACAGAATGGGCGTGCTGCATCGACCCGCAGGATGGTTTCTCGCCCTACCACAACACAGGTCTTTACGACTACCTTGAGTATCAGGTGGAGTCTGAAAGTGCACATATCACCGTTCAGCAGTTGGATGGGCGACAGACTGAAACCCTCAACCTGGAAGTCGTGCTTCTGCAGCACGTCGCCCGGCTCTGCACCGGGACACTCCAGCACAGACTGGAATGGTATCTCCAGAAGCTGAATCACCACCTGGCCATCAGCCAGCAGTCTCACGGGGACAACACCTTGGTTGATCGCCTTGCCAGGCAAGATCGTCACGGTTCGCGTCTGGGGACTGCCGGCCAACTCTAGAGTCACCTTCTGCTTGAGCTGACCGCTCTTGGTGTCAAAGATGATGCCGGGAGGCGCGGGAATGGTGAGATCACCGATCTCCTGTACCGTTTCCCGGCACACGACTGCGAGGACTTTCACCTCTTCCTTCTGCTCCGGTGCACTTGCGATAGAAACACGGTCGGTTGTCACAGTGGAGGACACCTCCCAAGCTGCGTTCGAGTCCAGGATATGAGTCCTAAGAGTGAGGGGTGATAGGAGTGGATTCCCGAGATAGTCGCCGACTTGGGCAAGGCAATAGCGGTGCCAGACAGGACAGGCGCCTTGCGGGGCGGATAGGATGAATCTGTGGGCGGACGAACCACGCTCACAGGTCGAGGCAAAGCGACAGATGAGGAGGGAGTCGTCCGACTTGCATGAGCCTCTGTGAGGGGTGCACGAAAAGAGGGCTACCGAGAGGTACTCCCCGTCAGGAGAGTTTTCGATTCCTGCCAGAGGAATCGCTATCGGTGCCCTCAGTGAGATCCTATCCAGGTTGACAGTATCTTATACCTGAGTGATCGTGCTTGCGGCGACATTCTGGTGTCTTGCTGCTGTGAGCGAACGCTCACTGATCAATCATGACCTCAGCCGTTGCGTTCGTTCATCGCGGAGACGACACGTTCTAGGGCGATCTCGTAGGCCGCGGCCCGTAGGTCACCGTTCTTTTGGCGGTCCCAGACAGCATCAAACGCCCGCAACATGGATTCTCGTATGGCCTGCCGTGTGCGCTCCAGGCTCCATTCCGATCCGGTGGTATTGGCTAGCCATTCAATATACGAACCATAGACTCCACCAGCATTGGCCAGGATGTCTGGGACCACGGTGATCCCGCGCGAGACCAGTAGATCTTGCGCATCGAGAGTAGTCGGGCCGTTCGCCCCTTCCACAATCGCAGTTGCTTGCGTAGTTTGGGCCACTTCCAGGGTAATCTCGTTTTCCAGAGCGGCTGGGATCAACACATCGACCGGCAGCCGCAACAGCGTGTGGTTGTCGATACGCTCAAGGCCTGGGGCGTTATAGGTGTCGAGCAGGGCCCCAGGATTCTGACTGAAATGCAGCTCAATGTCGGCAATATCAAGACCTTGGGTGTGATAGACACCACCGGAAATGTCACTGAGAGCGACGATACGGCACCCTTGTTCGGCGAGAACGAGGGTGGTCTGACGACCTACATTGCCGTAGCCTTGAATGGCGATGCTCGCTGTCAAAGGGTCCTTTCCAAGACGGGCAAGAAGCTCAAGCACTACGGTACCCAGACCCCGTCCGGTAGCCTCCTTGCGGCCGACATTTCCGCCGCTCTCTGTTGGCTTGCCAGTGACGATCCCCGGAACTGGCCGCATCAGAATCCGTCCAGCCTCATCCGCCAGCCAGGCCATCTCTCTCTCCGACGTGTTCATGTCTGGCGCAGGGATGTCGAGATACTCTCCGATGTTTGGCAGCAAACGCCGCGTAAACTCCCGGGTCAGACGCTCAAGCTCCCCTTGGCTAAGCCGTGCAGGGTTAACTTGAATGCCGCCTTTGGCACCGCCAAAGGGTATGTCGAGCACGGCACATTTCCAGGTCATCAAAGCCGCGAGTGCCTCGATTTCCACCAAGTCGACGCGTGGGTGAAAGCGGAGGCCGCCCTTGTAGGGTCCTCTAGCGTTGGAGTGTTGCACTCTGTAACCCCAGAAATGCTCCCAACATCCGGAGTCCATTTTCACCGGGAGGGAGACGACTATCTGGCGGTCGCAATGGCGCAGACGCTCAGCAACAGACTCATCGATGCCCAATGCCGCTGCCGCTCGTTCAAACTGGCGTTGCGTGGTGACCAACAGCGTGGAACCTCCGGGCATCGCCGATCCACCGCTGAGTGAACTCGTTCGTGTTGCATCTATGACCATGGCCTTAAACCCCCTACAAGCCAAAGTATATTAGCCATTAATGCATAGAAACCTTGTGCCTGTGACCGTGTACACAGTATGCATGCATATGACCCCAGACTGTGGTGCGTGTTGCGGTCCCTTCTGCCGATGGGGTTGATAGCAGTTCTGTGATGTATCATTTGCCATAGGGGGTATGAAGTTGCGCTATTGCTGACGGAGATCTTAGGCCGTCGACATGGCCCGCATAGTGCAACACGATCCACTAGCGAGCCGATGGGCGACCGACCCGACGGGCGGCGGCCCGCAACGAGTTGCGAAAACGAGGGGCACTCATGTCGATGCTGAAGCGTAGAAGGACTGTCAAAGGAGGAGAAGACCTACACTGAGTGCCGTTATGATGACACCAGCGATCACTACGCCGGCAACGATCGACGGCAAAGCCAGATGCGGTGAGATGCGGAAGAGGACAGCCGCCAAGGAGGCACTCCAAGCCCCCGTGCCTGGTAGAGGAATGACGGTAAAGAGCATGAGTCCTATGGCCCCCAGCTTCTCAACTCTCTCACTTCGCTTCAGGGTGCGGTTGATGCACCAGTCGAGTCCGCGGCCGAGCCAAGAGGTCCGAGACAGGCACTCCATCAGTCTTGGAAGCAGAGTCAGCAATATAGGGACAGGAGCGATGTTGCCTAACACCGCATAGAAGAATACCTCCCACGGTCGCAGACCCAGAGAGATTCCCAGGGGTATGGCCGCTCGCAGTTCAGTTACTGGCAGTGCCCCAGCCAGGAACACGCCCGTATGAGGTGAGAAAGTCTCCCGTAGGAAGTCGACGACGACCTCGATCATGAACCAACCCGTCCTTGCCGCATAGTTGAAGACCTTTGGTACTTCCGTCCATACTCTATGGCGTCCTGCATATGAACAGACTATGCCGACCGAGATACATCGTCAAGAGTAAACGACTGAGCGTCTTTGCCTCGGACCTCGCGCTGTGAGGGTTCCACGGGAGCCACTCATTGACCCACCTGGAACGCGTCGTCGTTTACAGCATGCCCAGCTCTTCAAGGGCAGTTCGGACCATCGCCTCATGCTGCCTAATACGCAGCGATAGGGTCTGCTTCTTGCAGGTCTCAAGGGTCATGCCTGAGGCCCCCAAGAATTGGCCTGCGGCCCGAGCCAGGCTGCCAGAAATCGGATTGTGGAGATGCGAGAACTCGTGGTTCGAGCTACTCACCAGTTGGTTGGCTGCCCTGATCATCGCATTGACCACTTTGTTGCGCTCCGTATGCTGTGAGGCGGTACCTGCGTAATGGATGATGGATTGACCGACCGAACTCTTGTTAATCTTGTGGTACGAGTATCCTTCATGTAGATCCATGACCCATGTGGCCTTTTCATCTTTGACAAGCGCCCAGATAGCTCGTGAGAGACGATCGGTGGCTGACCCCCCGGCTGTCTGGGGGTAACACCGGTTCGGGTCTCGCGGGTACGCTCCAGTGCGTTGATTTGCCTGCAGACCGAGACGGTTCACTTCAGGAATGACGATAAGCGTGCCCTGACGTACCGAGTAGGTAGTGAAGCCCCACGCAGCGAGCGATCCTGCTGGCTCGTTACCGTGCATGCCGCCTGTGATCACCACGACAGGACCAGGAAGGCCACTGCGGATGACGTAGTAAGGGGTCTTGTAGCCGTTGTCGCCCACCAATAGGTCAGTTGGGGCCAGCCTCTTCGACTTATCCCAGGCGGTCCATGGTTCCTGCGGTTCTTCAGGTTCCTGCGGTTCTTCAGGTTCCTGCGGTTCTTCAGGTTCCTGCGGTTCCTCAGGTTCCTGCGGTTCCTCAGGTTCCTGCGGTTCCTCAGGTTCCTGCGGTTCGCCAGGTTCCTGCGGTTCGCCAGGCTCGCCTCCAAAGGTGAACTCCAGAGTGGCCTGTTCGTCTTGCTTGATCTGCACGGTAGCTTCTCTGCGTACCAGCGCCTCCGATGAAGCGCTGTGGAGCTGGATTTCTATGACCCAACTGCCCGTTCTCAAGCCGATGGGTATCTGGAGTTCATCTCCAGTGATCTCTTGACTACCACTCTTGGCGCTTCCATCATCTCCAGTGGCGGTCCATAGTACACTTTGAGCTTCAGGAAGGTTGGTGAGGCCTTGCAGCTTTAGCGAAGCGATGCCTTCAGGAGCTTTCCAGAGGTTCATGCAACCAGTCGCTAGAAGAGTGATGGCGAGTAGTACAGCGTAACAACGTGTTTTCATTGTGCTCACCCCTTGCGGAAGGATCTAGCGGAGGCATTCAGGTAGGTTCCTGACCGCCGACAAGGGCCCATCCAAACAATGCCTCTACCCCCAGCTATTCTCAAACCTGCAGCTAGAGGCCTCCTGGGAATTGATGGGTCCGCTATAGCGAGGGAGCTGGTGTACCGGTTTTCGGTGTCAGTTACGGCGGGGAGGAGAGTTTGTGGAGCGAGCCGACAACGAAAAAAAGCAGGAAGCCGGGAAAGCCGACCTGCTTTTTTCGTATGTCCAATGGGTGATACAAGGGCTATTTCTTGATCTTGCTCAAGCGGTATCCAGCTGCAAACGTGGCGCCGTTGTAGCCCGGATCGTCAAGCGGGATATCATTGAGGTCGACTGATATGCCACCATGCGTCCAGGAGTAGCGGGCGGCGATAGCTACTCGCTCAGCTTCCAGAAGGGTCTCAAGAGGTACCAGTTCTTCGGCTTCGCCGCCTAGGTAGGGCAAAACACGGCTGAGCAGTGCTTTGTAGAGGGTACGGTTTTGGGCCACGATGTGGCGGACAGAGCGCTCCGATACGACGGTAGCATAGAACGGTAGGTAAGCAGCAGCTTCGCCCACCACCAAGATCAGGCAGCGTCCGTCTTTCCATACTGCCTCTATCTGCCGCTGTCCGTGACTGCCCATGTAACGCACGCTCTGCGCCCCGGGCCCTAAGAGGGCGTGTCCCATGGCATACGCATGAGATCCGTAGTTGAACTCATCCACGCCACAGCCGACGTACACGAAGGTTGGAGTCCCTCGCTTGTCGACAGGTTCTGCCAGGAAGTCTACCACTTCGTCACAGAAGTAGAGTGACGATCCGCCGCAGATGCGGTGACCACGCCGTTTCCATTCGATCAACTGGTTGGCATCTTGCACATTGCCTGCCATGGGCTTGTCTATGAGCACTGCCTTATCAGCCTCGATGAATGGGCGGGCCCGCTCCACATGCAGATCCCAATTGCAGGAATGGATGATGGCCACATCGACGGCTTCAGCCATTGCTTCGAGATCTGTGAAAACGTTAGGGATATCTAGCTTGGCGGCAAACTCTGCGGCGTAGCCTTCGGGGTAAACGGTACCACCATCGTACACCCCAACCACGGTGTGGCCGAGTTCTCGTTCAATAGGAATCCAGCCTTGCGGGTGGGATGTGTCCAGATCGACGTGGCCAATGCGTAGCGCTTTCATGTCCGTCCTCCTAGTTACTCTGTGCCTAATTCACAAGACCAATGGGAGTTGCCCTGAAAATCATCGTTAGTGCTTCCGCCAAGGGTTCTATGTTAGTACAAGGAAACCTCCCGTCGCACACGAAACAACTCCAAGGGATGTGAGTGGCCGCGGACGAACCAGTGGCGTGCGCACTCACTGGAAGGAGGACATGTCTCTCATGGTTCGAATGGCGCTAATCGGATGCGGGGCCGCTGGGAAAAGTCACCTTCAGGAGATGCTCAAGCTCTCCGAGATCAAGGTGGTTGCTGTCTCGGATATCAGGAAAGAAGCTCTGGATGAAGTGCGCCAGAAATTCGGGATTGACAAGACCTACATTGACTACAAGGAAATGATGCAGAAAGAGGAACTTGATGCGGTTTCTATCGTCACGCCTACGAGCACTCATCCCGAGGTGATCATGACAGCAGCAGCGCATGGCTTGCACGTCATGTGCGAAAAACCGCTTTCCCTATCTGTCCGCGAAGGCGAAGCAGCTGTTGAGGCGATGCGTAGGGCAGACCGCGTACTCGCAGTAACCTACACCTACAGATTCGTCCCTGACACCCGAAGAATGAAGGAGATCATCGATTCGGGTCTATTGGGAGACATTCTAGAGATCCGTTACCTTCGCTACGAGGGTAGACCGGAGAAGCCACCCGAGGGTTCGGAGCAACGCCGTCGCTATGACTGGTTCTTTAGCCCGGAAGGGTTGGGGCTTGTGTACGACTGTGGCATTCACGGCTTCGATCTCTTGCGATGGTACGCAGGTAGCGAGGTAGCTAGCGTTTGGGCGAGTGGGGAATACCACATGGGCTATGATTACCCAGACTCTGCCACGGCTATCTTCCGTTACGAGAACGGTATCAAGGGTCTCTTCGACTATGGCGAAGTGGCACCTTATGTAACGGATACTGGTGGACTCCTCTTCAAGATCATCGTCACGGGTCGTCAGGGGACTGCGGTATGGCACTACGCAGGCCAAAGAGTAGAGAGCGGTTGGAGGACGACCATAAGTACCTACACGAGAGCCGGTCGTCAACAGGAGATGTTTCTGACGTACACGAAGGCTCGTGATCTTCAATACCAGCAGTTTGCAGAGAGTGTCAGATCGGGTCACCTTCAAGGTTACTGGGGAACTGCTGAAGACGCCGTCGAGGCCACGCGCATCGGCTTGGAGGTCTTGCGGCAGTGTGACGAGAGATCTACCTGATAGCCTATTCGTGGGAGTCAGCACATGGGCGTCCGGCTCTGCGCTCTACGAAAACGAGGGACCCTCATGTCGATGAGGCAGCGTGGAACGATCTACACGGGGGGATTGTCAAATGTTAAAGCTCGGCCTTATCGGTTGTGGCGGCATGGGCAGCCACCATGCACGTTTCTTTGGCAAGATGCCAAATGTCAGTGTCGCGGGTGTCTGCGACATCGTCGAAGAAAAAGCACGTAAAGTGGGCCAGGATCTTGACACCAAGTGGTGTGTGGATTACCGTGACCTCTTGGGAGACGTAGATGCGGTTTGGGTCTGCACGGAGCCATTCAATCGTCTCGAGATCGTCACCACTAGCGCCAAGGCTGGCAAGCATGTCTTTGCCGAGAAACCCATATGCCTGAGTCTCGAGGACGCCGATCAGATGATCGCCGCAGCCGAAGATGCCAACGTCAAGTTTATGCTGGGATACGTGCTACGCTTCCGGAATCCATACAAGCTGATGCATGATACGTTCGTCAGTGGCGAACTCGGTGAGCTCGTCACCTGTTGGACAAGGCGCTTCATGCCAGCCGACATGAGCAACAGGTGGTATGGTTGGCAAGAGAAGAGCCTTGGAGTCACCCTTGATTTCGGCAGTCACGACATCGATTGGTTGCGCTGGATCGGTGGGGATGTACAGACAATATTCGCCAAGACCTTTCGCGTACGTCCGACGATCCACGCGGACGAGCACGGACAAGCCCTGATGCTGTTCAAGAGTGGCGGCATGGGCACTTGTGATGTGAGCTGGTCGTCGTATCTGACTGAGAGCTCTGTTGGCATTGTTGGCACCAAGGGCGCGATGATTGTCGGCCGCGATGGTAAGGTGCGAAAGAAAGTCGGCGATGGCGAAGAGCAGATTCTGGATGTAGACAGCGTGGTAAGTGTGGATCCTGAAGGAAACCTCGCCCGAGCCGCGAATGGTGGTCAGGGGGAGATAAACAGACAGGAGACCATACAAGAACACTTCATTCGCTGCGTTGAGGAGGATCTGGAGCCATTGACCGCCGCCAGAGATGGTCGAAAGACTCTGGCTACGATTCTGGCACTGCAGGAGTCTGCTCGCAGCGGTCAGGCAGTAGACGTGGCCTCCGCCGAGAGGTAACACGGTGAGCAGAGGGCACAAATGCGAGGGCCGGGGTTTTCTGCCCCGGCCTTGTGGAGTGATCGAACGAAGCTGATGGCTGATGCGCTTGGTAAGGTCGGTTCCTTGGCCGCTGGGATGCCTGAAGAGCCAGAACGCATGCGACAGATGCTTAGGTTCTTCGCACCAGTTGTGGCGACTGGTGTGCTTATGGCGTTTTCGTACACAGCTGTAATGGCGGGGCTTAACAGAACTCTTCAGCCAGCGGTAGCCGTGGCTGCCTACGCACTGGCTTTCAACTTGGCGGTCGTCATAGAGGCGCCCATCGTTATGTTGCGGCAGACCGTGCTGGTCTTAGTGAACACTCCGGAAGACCTGCGGCTTCTCTCTCGCTTGGCGGCGGCAATGGCCCTTGCCCTGTGCGGCTTGCAGGCATTGCTGGCCATAGGGCCATGGGGCATGTATGTGCTAGGGCATTGGCTCGGCATCCCCAGTGCACTTCTCGGTCCAACACAGGTTGCGTTGGCAGGGCTACTACCATTGCAGATCCTGTCTGCCATCCGGTATGTCTGCCATGGGTTGTTGTTACGCGCCAAACAGACGCATTTCATTTCCCTGGGCATGGGTGCCAGGGTATTGACAACCACTTTGGCCATCCCGGTCTTGCTGCACTGGCCGGGTCTCGGCAGCCTTTTGGCTTCCACGGCGCTGGTCTTGGGCATGGTGGTTGAGACCGTGATCGATGTATGGCGTGCTCGTGTAGCAGGGGGTATTCATCAGACGAGCGTAGGTGATGCGGTCCCGTTGACAACGGTTGGGGTGGTCTCTTTCCTGGGGCCGTTAGCAGCCATGGGAGTGGTGGAGTGTTTGGCAGCGCCCGTCCGAAATGCTGGTCTGGCCCGGGCAGCCCAGCCGGAGCTCGTGCTGGCGGCATTTTCATTGACATGGACGATCGTCAGTATGGTCATCCCACCCCTGCAAAACTTGCATCAAGTGGCGGTGGTCTTTGGCACTGAGAGCCGAGCATGGGCTAGTATCCGTCGCTTTTTCTTCTGGGTCGCTGTAGTTGCTACAGCAATTGCAGCTCTGCTGGGTTGGTCGCCCCTAGGCCAGTGGATACTCGAGGCAGTGCTAGGAGCATCAGCGGAGATTGTGGACGCGGCAACTCAGAACTTAAGATGGCTGACCCCTCTACCAGCCTTGCTTGTTGTGGGCGACTACATCATCGGTAAGATGCTGATAGCTCGGCGCACGACGGTCTTGGTTGCGGGGAAGCTGGCGAACCTTGGTGTTACGGCGCTGGCCGCGGTCGGTGTGGGTATGCTCGCCACACGGTGGGGCCCAGGTGTGGGTGCGGTCATTGTGCTCAGTGGCGCCGTGGCAGAGGCTGTTGTGCTTGGCCTAGGCCAGATGATAGTAGCTTCAGGTAGGTGATAGAGCCATCTACGGCGAAGCTCGCCATCAGAAGCGCAGGCAGCTAGACAGTGGGAGGCGAGCGTATGACGCTACCAGAGGGAACGGGGCGATCCTATCAATGCCCTCGTTGCGCTCGAGCACTTGTTGTGTATGTGAACCCGGCTGGAGCTCCGCGCTGTACCCAGTGCAATAGGGCGATGGTCGAAGCTGAGGCGAATAGTGCTTCCGGACAACTCAGCTTGTTTTCTGCCGTGCAACCAAAGGTTGCGAAACGAAGACAAGGTCGCTGAGAGCAGCGATAGCTAATACGGTGAACGAGGTGACAGTGACTATGCAGAGTGTAGAGCAGCTGGAAAGGATGCTAGCAGAGCCATCTCCTGCCTGCGTACGCGACGTGGCAGATATCGATGGGGATATTCTCATCCTGGGCGTGGGAGGCAAGATGGGCCCCAGCCTGGCCAAGCTAGCCGCGAATGCGATACAGGAGGCCGGAGTCAAAAAACGTGTGATAGGTGTCTCACGCTTCTCCACCAAGGAGTTGGCGGAGGATCTACAGGCTTGTGGCGTGGAGACCATCGCAGCAGATGTACAAAACGAGGCTCAACTGCAAGGGCTTCCCGAAGTGGAGAACGTTATCTACATGGTCGGCTTCAAATTCGGCAGCACGGGTCAGGAGCATCGTACCTGGGCCGTAAATGCTTATCTACCGGGCCGAGTGGCAGAAAAGTTCGCCCGTTCGCGCATCGTGGCGTTTTCCACGGGTAACGTATATCCACTTACCCCGCTGGCCATGGCTGGAGCGTCAGAAGAGCACCCTACAGGTCCGGTAGGTGAATACGCGCAGTCGTGTCTTGGAAGGGAACGTGTCTTTGAGTACTTCTCTTGGCTTCACAAGACACCGATGGTCCTCTTTAGGCTCAACTATGCCATTGACTTGCGCTATGGGGTGCTGCTTGACGTAGCCACCGCAGTCAAAGAGCAGCGTCCGATCGATGTGAGTATGGGCCACGCCAACGTCATTTGGCAGGGCGATGCGAATGAGCTGGCCCTGCGATCTTTGCGTGTGGCCTCGTCACCGCCCTTGGTGCTCAATGTGACTGGTCCAGAAACGGTGTCGATTCGTTGGCTGGCCGAGCGCTTTGGTGAGATCCTAGAGCGGGAGCCTATTATCGTCGGCGACGAACAGCCGACTGCGCTGCTGAGTAACGCTTCCCGGGCTCACCAGATGTTTGGGTATCCGCGCGTCTCACTGCGTCAGATGATGGAGTGGACGGCACAGTGGGTGCAGCAGGATGGTTACACTTTGGGCAAGCCGACTCATTTCCAAGAGCGCAGGGGGAGGTTTTAGTCTTGAACTCAACTCCGACACTACAGCCGGATGTGTCGCGTTTGCTGCACGAGGGAGTTGTCATCCCTGCCCATCCCCTCGCACTGACCCCGGACAGGCGTCTTGACGAGCGTCGGCAACGTGCGCTCACTCGTTACTACATGGCGGCTGGTGCTGGTGGTGTGGCTGTGGGTGTGCACACTACGCAGTTTGAGATTAGGGATGTAGGGCTTCTCGAGCCAGTCTTGCGCTTGGCAGCGGAGACTATTGACCAGGCCGAGTTGGGCAGGCCGTTTATCAAGGTGGCGGGTATTTGTGGACCCACGGAGCAAGCGCTGCGTGAGGCAGAGCTCGCGGCGCGTCTGGGTTACGACATGGGCCTCTTGAGCATGGGCGGGTTGAAAGACTGGTCGGATGATCAGCTCCTGAGCCGGGCGCAAGAGGTGGGCAAGATTCTGCCACTGTTTGGTTTCTATCTGCAGCCTTCTGTTGGGGGTCGGCTGCTTAGCTTTGACTTCTGGCGGCGTTTTGCTGATCTTCCCAGTGTCATGGCGATCAAGATGGCTCCCTTCAATCGCTATCAGACACTGGATGTGGTAAGGGCTGTTTGCCTGTCGGATCGCAACGAGGAGATCGCCCTGTACACGGGTAACGACGACAACATCGTGGTGGATCTGCTCACGACCTACTCGGTCGTGCGTGATGGCAAGAGGATAGAGAAATCCATTGTGGGTGGCTTGCTGGGACACTGGGCAGTATGGACAAACAAGGCCGTGGAGTTGCTTGCCCGTATCAAGCAACAGAGTGAGGGAGGCATCACAGATGCCTCAGAGTTGTTGAGCTTAGCGGTTGAGGTAACAGACACCAACGCTGCGTTCTTCGATCCAGCCAATGACTTTGCCGGATGTATCGCGGGCATTCACGAGGTGCTGCGACGCCAAGGCTTGCTGCAAGGTCGCTGGTGCCTCAACCCTGCCGAGACTCTTTCGGCTGGACAGATGGATGAGATTGACAGGGTGTATGAGGAGTATCCGCACCTCAACGACGACGCCTTTGTGGCCGAGCACTTGCAGGAGTGGCTGGGCTGAGGCCCAGAATCGGTTGCTTTACGACTCCTGGTGAGTTCGCGTGTCGGCGGCTAGCGACGCGCGGTAGTCGAGGCGGCTGCGGCGGTCTGATCTGTTACGAGCAGACCGCCTCCGCGATTGCTTCACGAACGCTCTCTGGAGAAGAACGCCACGGCGAGAGCAAAGATGATGACCGGAACGAGCGCGGCTCCGAGCGCTACGGCGATGAAGATGACGCCAGAGTGCAGCTTCATTGCTTCCAGCCACGTAAGCATGCGCGACTGAACCGTAACACTTAGGGCTACCACAAAAATGAAGATCAGTAAGACGATACCTTCCATTAGATTGCCGCCCACCTTTCCAGAATCCTGATCAACAGCTCCTGTTTGCATATGAGCATTCGGCTCTCAGGCTTGGGTTACTGTTACTATTCTACTTGAGCTGTGCATATCCCCTTTTTCGAGATGGAATACTGCCGCGATGGAGTGGGAGGCTTCGCCAATCATCTCCACCCACTGGACTGCAAGTCGGCCCATAATTCATCTAAGGCGAGTTGGTACGCCCCGTTTATCTGGTACATCACCGAACGAGGGTCGAGCTGTCCGGTTAGGCCCTTCAAGATAAGATCTCGGTTGCGGTTCCAGATAGTTGGATAGGTTTCGATTACGAAGCCGTACTTGATGGCGTCATACCAGCCAGCCAGATGCGGGGCAGCCTTACTAATTCTGCTACCTACGTCGCTGCGACTGGGCAGTGTGCCCGTCGCTACGTGGTACAACACCGCTATTTCAGGACTCATC
Source organism: Limnochordia bacterium (assembly GCA_050951545.1). Classification (GTDB taxonomy): domain Bacteria; phylum Bacillota; class Limnochordia; order DTU080; family DTU080; genus DTU080. The sequence goes on from JBMNJG010000007.1 coordinate 294,962, forward strand.
AGCCACTCGATGAACTCCCATGCAAGGCGGGAATCACGTGTGGAGTTTGGGATCCCGATGACCTTGTAGCTGAGCCATGCGGCTGGGGCTGCGCTTCTTGAGCGGCGAGGTGCGAAGAAGCCCAGCTCGGTTTGCCATCGAGGGTTGCGCTCCTTTGTCGACACAGCCAAGTTCGGGCCGCCATAGGCCATAGCAGTCATGCCATCTGCAAAACGCGAGGGATTACCTCGACTCGGCTGGCCCGCGAGTAGCTCTGAGGGGGGGTAAGCGGCTTGGTAGAGACGTGATAGATAGCTGAAGGTGTCTATCGCTTGCTGCGTGTCAAGTCGGGCCCTACGGAAGTCACTCGTGACTCCAGTCTCGTTATTCAGCTTGAGGAAGTTGACGAACAGGTCCATGCTGGTCCAGCTGGCATCGAAGCCAATGCGTACGGTTCGACCACCAAACTGCAGCGCGAGTTTGCGCGCAGCGGACTCCAACTCCTCCCAACTCGCAGGGGGAGCGGCCGGACTGAGACCTGCTTTTGCAAAGGCGTCTTTATTGTAGGCTATGCCCGACGGACTGACCTCTATGGGTAGGCCGTACATGGTCAGCGGCTCGTAGTCAAGGCGCGGTAGCTGCGGGTAGGGGGGCTGCAGGAGGTTAGAAAACAGCATCCTCTGATCTCGCCACCCTGAGACGTACCTGGTCAGTTGGACTAGCTGGTTGGTTCTGCCCAGTTCAACCATGTTCCCCAGTGAATCGATCAGTACATCAGGTCCCTGGCCGCTAAGAAGTCGTTCTCTGGTTTCGGTGTCCATACGCACGTTTTCGATTACGACGGAAATGCGCCTCTCTTTCTGGGCACGGGGTATCAGCTGCTCAGTGAGATACTTGGTCACTTCCGAACGATGCCCAGTGGTCCACACCACCACCGAAGCAGACATGGCAGAGATCGAAGACAGCAACACAAGCAGAGTTGAGATCCATACGAACGAAGAGCATGACCTTGGGCGATGCATAGGTCGCATCCTCCTTTATGCGCGCACCAATGGAATATGCACTCTGATGTGATAGTAGTCAGATGTGGTGACGCTTATCACAGCTGGCTTTCGGCGTCTCTGCCAGTAATCCTGCGCATAGCGTCGAAGACGCGAAAAACAGAGCTAGGCCGAGTAATACCGATTACGCAGAAGAGGAACACAGCTAATTCTGCCAGTAGGTTAGTGTGGAACTAGGGAAGTCATGGGTGACCAGCCAGGAACTGACGGTGGGGTTGCCCTAGGGAGATACCGCTGGTAAGATGGACACAGCCTGCTACACGGTTTTTGGGTGGTGCCGTATGCGTGTATGGTGTAAGCAGTGGCTGGTGGGTGGAGGGGAGGGCCGTCATGTGATTATGATGGGGGCCTTGTTCAGACTAATGTAGGTGCAATGCTGGGGCTCGGGCCTGTATAGGCAAGAGCCCCGTTATGGTGTTGGACCCAACGTGTGCAGGCAGCCGGAACCATAGGTTTCGGCACGCTAAGGGGGAGTAATCTAGTGAGTCGTCTCGCTACTCTGACAGCAGAGCGTGAGATGGATGTGGAGTTGCCCGAGAGCGTTCGCGGGCGGTTGGCTGGCTTGCTGGCCAACGAAACGATTGTTCATGCCGTTAACTCAGACATGTGCTTGGATGGGACTTATGATTCCGAATCATGGTTGGTGGTCACCCAGGAGCGGTTGATCGTCTTGGACAAGAGCCACCCCAATGGGCTCTTGATGCTGCCGTTGGAGGACTTGTCAAGTGCTCGGGTACGACAGCTGTATGGTAATGCAGTACTGGAACTACGCCTCATAGCCGATGTGCCATCTGACCTCTTACTACAGCTTACACCCTCGCCCATAGAGGAACCGGAGAGCCCAGGAAGCGATCTTGCTTTCGAGTCGGAGCTACCGACGGGTCCTAGTGTCGACGCCTTTCGTTTCTCACGCACACTCGAAGAGACAGTTGATGAGGTGGTCGAGGAGCTCGTCAATAGACTGATCCCGGCCGCCCAAAATCGTGAGGTGACTTGGCAACCCAAAGATAGTGACGATGGTCTGTTTGGTCGCAGGTCAAAGAAGGGCCGTTGTCGTGGTTGCGGGAGAGTGCTACCGCCTGGACAGTCGGTTTGCCCGCGCTGTCTCAACAAGAGGCAGCTGTTGGGGCGAGCTTTTCAGTATATACGACCTTACCGGTGGCTGTTTGTAGCGAACTTCACCATCACCGCGCTTCTGACTGCTGTCGGGTTGGTGCCGCCGCTGCTCACTAAGACACTCATTGACGATGCCATAGCACCGGGCAACGTCGTGGTTTTGAGGCAAGTGATCATCTTGCTGGTGATGGTCCACGCTTTTCAGTCTGTGGGTAACGCAGTACATCGTTATCTGCTTAGCCTGCTAGGCAACAGGGTTGTTGTCGACCTTCGTACCGAAGTCTACCGGCAGGTGCAGAGGCTGACGCTAGGGTTTTACGACAAGCGCCAGACAGGTTGGATTATGTCACGGGTGACGAACGACACGAGCTATCTGCAGGGGTTTCTAGTCAACGGCATACAAGACATTGCCATTCACAGCCTGACACTTGTGGGCATCGCCATCATCATGTTTGGGGTTCACTGGCAGCTGGCTCTATTGGCTCTCTTGCCAACGCCCATCGTTGCGTTTGCCACAGCCCGTTTCTCCAAGAGGATGCACAAGATGTACCATCGTATCTGGCGCCGTGTGTCTAGCATGCACGCTGTCTTGGGTGATACCATTCCTGGCATTCGCGTGGTCAAGGCGTTCAATCGGGAGGACGATGAAGTAGCCAAGTTCGCTGAGAGAAATGAGGAGGTCTTCACGGAGAGCATGCGGGCCGTGCGCTTCTCCAGCCTCTTCTATCCTGCCATGGGATTTACGACTGCCATTGGTGGCATAGTTGTCTGGGGCTATGGCGGGTTGCAGGTGATTCGCGGCTCAACGGACCTTACCCTAGGCGTTCTGATGGCTTTTATCAACTATGCCTGGCGTTTCTATGCCCCCATCCAGGCGTTGAGCCGTCTGAGTGAACAGGTACAAGGAGCCGCTACTGCTGCTGAACGTCTGTTTGAGATCCTGGATACACCAGCCGAGGCTGAGGATGAGCAAGGCGTTAGGCTATCAGCGATAGCAGGGCGCATCTGCTTTGAGAATGTTTCGTTCTACTACGAGAAAGGCGATCCCGTACTGCAAGACATCAATCTCGAGATTCGCCCAGGCGAGATGATCGGTCTTGTGGGGGCGTCAGGTTCGGGTAAGACGACGCTGATCAATCTGATCGCTCGCTTCTACGATGCCACCGAAGGAAGAATCACTCTTGATGGTTGCGATCTGCGTGAGATCGATCTGCCTTTCCTACGCGAGAACATTGGCATGGTTTTGCAGGAGCCGTTCCTTTTCCATGGGACCATTGCCGACAACATCGCCTACGGTAAGCCTGATGCTGCCTTCCCTGAGATCGTACAGGCAGCGATGATGGCCAACGCGCATGGTTTCATCATGGAACTGCCTGACGGCTACGATACGCGCATTGGTGAACGGGGTGTGGGGTTGTCGGGCGGACAAAAGCAGCGAGTCAGTATAGCACGGGCGATCCTGAAGAACCCACGCATCCTGATTCTCGATGAAGCGACATCCGCTGTGGATACGGAGACGGAGAAACTCATTCAGCAAGCGATCGAGAGGTTGGTTACTGGGCGGACGACTATTGCTATCGCCCACCGTTTGTCTACGCTTCAGAATGCCGATCGTCTAGTGGTGCTACAAGAGGGAAGGATCGCCGAGATGGGTACCCACGCGGAGCTGTTGGCCAAGGAGGACGGTGTTTTTGCTCGTTTGGTAAGACTGCAATCAGAGGTAGCAACCGCTCGGGCTGTCTGATCAAGGTGACCATCGTTGGGGAAGTGGCCCATTGATGTGGGCTACGCATTGTAAGGAGGTTTTTTTGAGTGTATCGTGCTGGTCAGGAGATTAAGCTGCTTGAACCGTGGCAGCTGACGCTGTTCAAAGAGCCGCATCGGACGGAGGGGCTATGTCTTGTAGTGAAGGGGGGAGATGATGGCGTTTCGCCAGCATCTTACAGTGACGTATCGGTGCATCGAATGTTCCCCCTATCGCGGCCTGAGAGCCTGATCGCGCTGTGTGACAAGTTTGGGAACGAAATCGGTGTAGTCATGGATCCTTCGCATCTTGACGAGGAGTCGCGTGAAGCTCTGTACCAGGAGCTGGATATGGCCTACTTCATACCCAAAATAACGCAGATTCATGAGATCAAAGAGGAGTATGGCGTGGTCCGCTGGAGGGTCGATACCGACAGGGGCCCTCGCCAGTTTGAGGTGCGATCTCGCCACGACATCCGCTCCATGGGACAGGGCCGCTTTATTGTACGCGACATGGATGGTAACCGCTATGACGTCCCCGACATGAACACACTGGACGCCGCAAGCCGCGGGCTGTTGGAGATGGAAGTGTAGACTTCGGCAGAATCTGTTACTGCTAGTGCGCAGGCCATAGTGATGCTACGGTCGTTGAAGACGCCGATAGCTGGCTATGGCCTGCTTCCTTAGTGGACGGCGAGGCAGCGATGCAAAAAGGCGATCACTCCGCTGTCCACTTCTCGCAGTGATGGCTTGATGGGCAGACGCAGTCCTAACAGCATGTGATCCGCTCCCTCCACGTAGAGGGTGTCTGAGGGCACACCCGCCGCAATTAGGCGATCAGCGAACACCTCTGTTTGTTCGACAGGTACTACCGAGTCAGATAGGCCATGAATAAGCAGGAAAGGCGGAGTGTTCGCGTCGATGTGGTTGATCGGGCTAGCTTCGCGACAGGTGCTTTCGCTATCATCCGGCAGAAGCTGATTGATAGGGTTGTCAATGGCCTCTTGACCGTGGCTGATAAGGGGAACCATATCATAGACACCGTAATAGGCGACCACGGCGGCTAGCCTGGTTGTTGTCTCGCACTCGACAGTTCCGAGCATGGCGGCGAGATGGCCTCCGGCTGAGTCGCCTAGTGCCGCGATTCGCTTGGGGTCTATGCCCCAGTCCTCAGCGTGTCGCTGTAACCAAGCCAGGGCTCTGTGCAGGTCCTCGAGCTGTGCTGGCCAACGGGCCTCAGCTGAGAGTCGGTAATCGACAGCCACCGCGGCCAGGCCATGTGATGCCAGCAGCCGACCATACCCGGCCACCGCTGCCTTGCTGAAGTACTTCCAGCCCCCGCCATGGATAAGCATTACCGCGGGCAGAGGGGGTTTGGCTTCGGCTGGCAGATAGATGTCCGCCCGCAGCTTGCGCTTGACATCGAAGTATTGATCTGCCAGCACCTCAACTCCATAGGGTCCGGCGCTCTCACTGCGAAAACCTAGAGCGTAAAATTCTGCGGCCAGTGACACAGCCGGCCCCTCCAAGTGCGGCGGAATCAGGCGGCCAAATTCCAGGAGTACACGAGTCTTCAGGCGTGACTCAGCGGCTGACGCCTGAAGGCTCGCACCGCCAATTGCGGCGAGGCAGACGAAGAGGACAATCAGTACAGACATGTGATTTCCACCCTCTTGGCGTGCTCGGTTAGTCTCGTTCTGATAAGGAAACGAATCTCGCATATGCTTCACCCCAAGCGGCATTCGGGCGGGGCTGATAGATGGCTGGTGCAAAGGAACGCTGCACGAGGAGGCGTCCTTCGTTCATAGTGCCCAGCCGACCAGCCGCCAATGCTTGCACGAGGATATTACCCAGAGCCGTAGCCTCGACTGGCCCGGCTATTACCCTGCGGCCAGTTGCATCAGCCGTAAGCTGATTGAGCAGAGCGTTTTGTGAGCCGCCACCTACGATGTGAATGACTTCGATGGTCTTACCCGTGAGGTCTTCAAGCTGATGAAGCACTTGGCGGTATTTCAAGGCCAGGCTCTCTAGGACGCAGCGCACCATAGCTCCGCGGTCGCCAGGCAGAGGCTGGCCAGTGCGGCACAGATAACCGATAATCCGCTGGGGCATATCGCCAGGGGCGAAGAAGTCGGGGTGATCGGGATCTAGTAGGCTAACCAGTGGTGGCGCTTGCTCAGCTAGGGCTTGCAGATCGTCGTAGCCAAGGTCTACACCCTCTTGCTGCCAGGCGCGCCGACACTCCTGTAGCAGCCACATACCCATTATGTTCTTGAGGAAGCAGAACTTGCCGTCCACCCCACCCTCGTTGGTCATGTTGGCTGCCAGAGAGGCGGCGTTGATCACTGGTTCTGTGAGCTCCACCCCCATCAGTGACCACGTGCCAGAACTGATGTAGCACGCTTCAGGGCCTGTCAGGGGCACCGCAGCGATGGCAGAGGCGGTATCATGTACGGCAGGGAGATAGACGGGCAGCCTGCCAGCTCCGGTCTTGGATGCGATCTCAGGCAGCAAGTAGCCAACGCATGTACCCGGAGGGACGATCTCCGGGAAAAGTCGACGGGGAATGCCGAGAGCAGCCAGCAGTTCGCTGGACCAGGTGGCCTGGATAGGGTTGTAGGCCTGGGTGGTGGTTGCGTTTGTGAACTCTGCGACGCCTTCACCAGTGAGAAAGAAGGTGAAGAGCTCACCCATCATCAACAGCTTGTCTGCCACGCCGAGCAGCGGGGAGCCCGCGCGGACCATCGCCAGGAGTTGATAGATCGTATTGAGTTGCATGAACTGAATACCAGTGCGCTCAAATATCTGGCTTCTGGGCATCAGCTCGAGGGCCGCCTCCATCATGCCGTTAGTGCGATCGTCACGGTAGTGAACAGGATTGGCTAGCAGTTCGCCATTGGCCCCTAGTAGGCCGAAATCCACGCCCCAGCTATCGATGCCTAAGCCGAGTATTTCACCCTCCTGCGCCGCCGCAGCGATTGTGGAAGTGATTTCGTCGTGTAGCCGCAGTGCATCCCAGTACAGAGTCGAGCCGAGTTGCACAGGGCTATTGGGGAAGCGATGCACCTCCTTAAGGGATAGACGATCGGCAGAGAGCTGACCGATGACCCCCCGGCCGCTACTGGCACCTAAATCGATGGCGAGGAAACGTGCAACTTCATCGGACATGCCGAGCCCTCCTTGGGTCGATTTGGTTTTCGCCCATTAGTTTCGCCACTGCCTCTGCGCGACCCTCGTTTTTGCCGCTAGTCGTAGATGACTCACAAGGCGGTTTGTGGGAGGGACCGCGGCTTCTATATGGAAACAGTAGCTACGGTAATGTCGTCACTTAGGGAGCTCCACGTTCTAAGTGGCGCTCAGCCAAGGAGGTTTTGTCTTGCCACCACAACCGTTATCTGTACGAAAGTACGACAGTCTCAAGGTACAGATCTACAAGAACAAGGAGGAGTTAGGTCAGGCAGCAGCTGCAGAGGCGGCAGCCGCAATCGGCGCCGCGGTCCGTGCGAGACAGCAGGCCAACCTGGTTTTCTCGACAGGAGCTTCACAGTTCACCTTCGTAGCAGCCCTCAAAGAACAGGCGATCGATTGGCGGAGCGTCCAGGCCTTTCACCTGGACGAGTACGTAGACATGAAAGAGGACCATCCGGCCAGCTTCCGCCTGTGGCTGCAGACGCGTATCAATAAGCCGTTCCAGCCCAAGGTTTTCCACTTTGTCGAGGGTGACGCCCCAGACACAGAAGCCGAGTGTGACAGATATGCTCAGCTTCTGCGGGAGAACCCACTTGATATCGGTTTCATTGGTATCGGCGAAAACGGGCATGTGGCCTTCAATGATCCACCCGTCGCCGATTTCAACGACCCCAAGTGGGTGAAAATCGTCAAGCTCGATGAAGCCTGTCGTCGTCAGCAGGTCGGCGAGGGTTGGTTCGCGACCATTGACGACGTGCCTACACATGCCATCACGCTAACCGTACCAGCGATCATGGCATGTAAGCGGATCATCTCGGTAGTACCCGATGCGCGCAAAGCAGAAGCTGTGAAAAGCGCGCTCTTAGGGCCGATCGCTACGTCGTGCCCTTCTTCGATTCTGCGCACGCATCCGCAGGCTACGCTATTTCTGGATGCGGATTCTGCATCACTGCTGAGCTAGAGAGTCTGGTCGCCATGCGGCATGACAATGAGGGGCGCCCATGTCGACAGTATAAACGTTTAGGGAGTATCTACGGAGGTGTTGGGTAGTGGAGTATACGATTCGCGTGCACAGTGGCAATCACCGGCGGCAAGGGACCCCAGTGCGTCTGGTGCTTCCTGAAGACATGGTGGGCAAGAAGATCACTTTGAAAGATCAGCGCACAGGACGTCAGGTCTGTTCGCAAGTGTTGCGCCAGGGTGATCAGGAGTACGTGTGCTGGCTGTTGGATGATCTGCTTGTGGGGGAGACCAGGACCTATACGTTATCGTCTTGCGAGACAGCGACCTGCGCGAAAGCCCAGGCGTCGTGTTCCGGGGTGACACTCGAGGAAGAGGCTGAGTCTGTTCGCTTCCTGGTGGGCAAGGAGTTGGTTACTGCCTACAACTACAAGGATTACCGCAGACCGTATCTGTACCCTCTCATCGGCCCATTCGGTCACGGCGTAACGCGTGATTTCCCCATGAAGGAAGACACGCCAGATGAGTCCCACGACCATCCGCACCATAGGTCGGTCTTCACAGCCTTTGGCGATATCAGCGGTATTAACAACTGGGCCAACGGCGGATCGATGCCTCTCGGAGCCATGGAGCATCAGGAGTTCACCGCCTTGGAGTCGGGCCCAGTGTGTGGTCGGCTTGAGGCTCGCAACGTCTGGACAGGCCCAGAGGGTCCCATGGCAGACGAGGTGAGAGAGATTGTGCTGTTTTCCAGCGCACCCAGCTATCGGCTGTTCGAGTACCGGGTGTCACTCACGGCGCGCGAAGACATAGTCTTCAACGATACCAAAGAGGGCGGTATCTTATCTGTTAGGGTGGCCAGTTCTATGGATGCCCGGCGAGGAGGCCGCATTGAGAACGCGCAGGGCGGCGTCAACGAGGTAGAGGCTTGGGGCAAGCCGTCACCCTGGTGTGACTACTCTGGCATGGTCGAGGGCCATCAGGTGGGCATCACGTTGATGGATCATCCGAGCAACTTCAGGCATCCTACGCCCTGGCACGTTCGCAACTACGGCCTTATGACGGCCAACTGCTTTGGTTTGTCTGAGTTTACCAAGGGCCAAGTCAATGGGACTCATGAGATGTCAGCAGGTGACCAACTGAGCTTTACCTATAGGATCCTGGTGCACGCAGGCGATGCCAAAGCAGGTGAGGTCAGCCGCCATTTCGCCGATTTCGCCTATGCTCCTCAAGTGGAGCTGTTGCGAGACGGTAAACGGGTCTGAGGCGACGATAGCAGGCTCTGGTAGAGTGAAGAGAGTTTAGTGAGCATACGCTCTTGTGTGAAGTGGGCTTCCACGCGCTGGCGGCCTGCTTCACCTAGGGCACGGCGACGTGCAGGGTCGGCAGCCAGATGGGCAACAGCTCCAGCGATCGCCTCCGCATGGCGCGCCGGGATGAGGTAGCCTGTTTGGCCATCCTCGACAATCTCAGGAATCCCTCCTACGTCTGTGGCCACCACTGCACAACGGGCAGCCATGGCCTCCAAGATGCTCAGGGGGGTTCCTTCACTATGTGAGGGAAGCACAAAAAGATCAGCAACCTGCAGCAGTTGCGCTACATCATGGCGGTACCCGAGGAAGCTTACGCTGGATGTGACTCCAAGTGAAGCAGCCAATGTAGTGAAGTGGGATCGGTCAGGACCATCTCCAACAACGGCAAAACGCAGCCGAGGCTGCTCGTGCAGGAGATAGGCCGCCTGTATCAGATCTCCAATTCCTTTGGCAGCTAGCAGCCTGGCCACCGTAACGACCAAGCAGTCGTCAGGCGACACCCCAAGGCTAGCCCGCGTAGCATCTCTTTCAGTCTGGCTGAGGCACTTACTCGGCGGCAGGGCTATACCGTTGGGAATGGTGGCAATCCGTGCTGGTTCGACGAGCTTGCGCAAGCAGATGTCGCGTTCTTGCGCCTGTGACACCACCACGAGCGCGTCTACAGAGGTCAACGCCCAGTGTAGGAAGCTGTCGCGCCACCTGCTTCCGTGCTCAGGCAGGGCATTATGCAGCGTAACTACAGAGGGCAGGCTCTTGGAGGTTTGTCGGGCCAGGGCCGTGAGCAGCGCGGCCTTGAGACCATGGGTGTGCACGAGGTCGTACTGCCCACTGCGCATCAGTTTTTGCAGCCGCCAGCTGTTCAGGGCATCACGATGGGGTGTGATCTTGTCCGAAATCTCCAGGGGCACGTGAGCGACTCCTGCTGGGATCCACGTGCTCTTGGGCGCAGCCACTGTGACATGGTAGTCATCTGTGTTCAGCTGTGTGCAGAGGGCGCGCAAATGAGTGGCCATGCCCCCTGCGGCTGGACGTGCGACAAGCAATAGGCGGATGGGCATGGGTAGCACCTCTCAGTCGGGTGATGGATTATCTCTGGGGTCGAGATGCACGAAGGCTCTGCCTACTTCGGGTAGCTCTTCAAGTCTCTGCCGTATCTCGGTCTCGATGCGATGTCCATCCTCAACGCTTAGGTGTGGAGCTATCTCAGCGTGTAGCTCCACATGCAAGAGATCACCGACATAGTGCGCAAGCAGGTCGTTGGTGCTATGGACGCCGGGCACCGAGAGCGCGACGTCTCGCAGGTGTGACAGCATGGCTGGCGAGGGCGCGCGACCCATCAGATAGCCAAGGTTCTCCAATCCCATGCGTACACCAGACCAGATGATCCATAGGCCAATGGCTATAGCCGCGAGGGCATCCCATCTGCCTCCAACCGAGAAGCCTAACAGGGCCACCGTGCTCGCCAGTATATCGTTGCGCGAGTCAATGAGACTGGCCTTGATTGCCAGACTGTGGCTCTTGGTCCATGCCCTGCGGTAGGCGACGACCAGGCCCAGCTTCGTAGCTATGGCGAACCCTAGCACCCCGTAGCCCAGGGGTGTAGCCTTAGACTCAGGCGAACTGAAAAGGCCGAGCGTTCCGTCTTTGAGCAGTGTGAAGCCTAACAGTGCCGCAAAGACAGCGATAAGCATGCTTGCCAGAGGTTCGGCCCGTCGGTGCCCATAGGGGTGGTTCTCGTCTGGAGCCTTATCCTGGATGCCTATGCACACGGCGAGGGCAGCGTACGAGAAAACATCAAGAGCGGAGTTGAGAGCGTCCGACAGAATCGCCAGGCTTCCCGAGAGCGCCCACGCCCAGAACTTCGATCCGAATAGTGCCAGACTGATTAGCACAGCATACTGGCTCAGCCGCTTCTTCAGAGCGATACCATCTTGGTACGTCGACAACGATAACTCATCCTCACCTGTGGTCTTTGTATTCCATTGCCGTTTGGTCATTATGCGTGAGCAGGAATGCCCTGCGTGAGGTCGAATGATGCTAATCCGGCATTCAGCCTTCTTGGTGAGGTGATGAACATGGGGCAAGAGAGGCTAACGCGGTTTGGGGTTAGCATGCCAGCGGATCTGTTGGACCAGTTCGACGAGATGCTGGTAACACGTGGGTACAACAGCAGATCCGAGGCGCTACGAGACCTCGTCCGTCGTGAGCTGGTCGAGCAGAAATGGGAGGCGAGCGCGGTCCATGTGACTGGCATCCTGACCATTGTCTATGACCACGGCGCTGGCGTGGCGGATGCTCTAGGCTCAATGCAACATGCTCATCATCAGGAGATTGTCTGCACGATGCATGTCCATCTCGATGCGCATAGATGCATGGAGGTGATCGTTTTGCGCGGCAGGGCGCAGCAGGTGAAGGCGATCGCCGCTCATCTTGTCAGCATCCGCGGAGTACATCACGGTCGATTGGTGGCCGCCGCTATTGACGAGGATGTCTCGTGACGGTTGGGGTCGTGACGGGCTGTAGCCGCCAAGACGGCGCCAGTCACGACTGCTAGGCCACCAAGAAGTTGAAGGGCGCTCAGCCGCTCGCCGAGCAAGAGAGCTGATAGACAGACAGTGACCAGGGGCTCAGTGGTGCTGAGAATGGCTGCCTGAGTTGAGCCCACCAGCTCCAGGCCACGGAAGAAGGCGAGCATGGCCATCACTGTGGAGAACACGGCAATGCCTAGAATAGCCAGCCAGCTCTGTATGGAGATCGAGAAATGGAGATCACCAGTGACGAGGCTGACGAGCAGTAGAGATGCGGCAGCGAACAAGGCGACGTAAGCACTGGTGACGATGGAGGGCAACTGCTTTACCACGCGGTTGCCTATCACTATGTAGCACGAGTAGACTATGGCGGCCGAAAGCGCGAAAAGCACGCCTTTGATGTTGACCGCCTCACCAGAGACCCCCAGCATCAGAAAAACACCGCCCAAAGAGATGACGATCGCTGTGATCGAGCGAGCTCCAATCGGTTCGTTTTCTACAATGAACGATAGAACAGCCACCATGATCGGGTAGGTGTAAAGGATCAGAGCTGCTAGCGACGGCGAGATGAAACGTACTGCCGTCAGATAGGTAGTCGACTGAAGCATATAGAGGACGCCCCCCAGCAGTACCAGACTAAAAACCTGCTTACGGGTGAGCGAGATCTGGCGCTCTTGCAGGGCGACACAGACGAAGAATACAGCCGCAGTGATAATGAAGCGGCAAGACAAGACTGTGCCGACCGTGGCACCGCCTTCGTAGGCGTATAGGGCCAGCAGAGGCATCAGACCAAAGCCAAAAGCAGAGACGGCGATCAGCAAAGCACCAAGATAGCGTTTGGACACACGACTCACCTTGCTTCTATGTCTGGCGTCTTGTAGGCGCCGTGATTGGGATATCTTCTCTGTCATTCGGCGTCGACCCTTCAGCCTTTACGGTGACGGCCTTGTTCGCTTACACAAAGAAGCCGCCGGGTGTGTGCCCGGCGGCTAACCTTAGTCGTTTTCTAGCATCAAGATCAGTAAGATCACTAGAATGATCACCAGCAGATCATCGTCGAACAGGCAACGGAGCCGGTGTCCCAGTCCACCGGACATATGCTCACCTCCCGAGCTCGCGCGTCTGCCAATAGGATACGACAGACGGAGAGTAGGGGGACTAGGAGCAAGCTCCTGTTGCTAGATCTCGGGGATATCGATGTCGACTTCGCGACCGCTTGCGGCCGAGCGCAAAATGCCGTCAATGATAGCCTGATTACGCACAATCTGTTCGCCGGGTATGGGGGCTGGTTTGCCCTCTTTCGCCGCTAGTACAAAAGCGCGCACTTTCTCCGTAAAGATGTTGAGAGAACCCCGGGGCTTTAGGGAGAAGGGGGCATCGGTCTGGTGCCCCAATAGGTCATAGTACAGCGTCATAGAACCAATGCCCCCGTCCCAGACACCACCCCAGTTGCCAATGCCGCTGGGGGTGCACTTCAATGCCGCTTCTGTTCCCAAAAAGAAGGCAGCACCCATGCTATCGAGGTGCATGGCCCACGAGGTCTGGAACAGAAGAACGATATCGCCTTCTAGACGAACATAGGCCGTACCAAAGTCCTCGACTTCGAATTCGTCCGGGTCATGTCCACCGTTGTACTTGCGTGATTTGCCGAAGTAGTTCGTCGCCTGAGCAGATACAGTAAGTGGCTTCGGGTAGTCCAAGGCGTTGAGTGCCATATCCAAAGCGTAGCAGCCGATGTCGGCAATGGCGCCAAAACCAGCCGTTTCCTTATTCACAAAGCTCCCCCAAGGCATGCCCCGACGACGCCCACCACCAGTTTCGATATAGTAAACTTTGCCCAGAACACCCGATTGCACAATGCGTTTCATCTCTTGCATGTTCGGGTCGTAGCGGGGTTGGAAGCCGATGGAGAGGATGCACTCCGCTTTCTTGGCGGCCTGGGCCATCTCTACCGCTTGCTCAAGGGTCACACTCATCGGTTTCTCACACAAGACATGAAGCCCAGCGGTCAAGGCGTCAACTGAGATAAAGCTGTGCGATGCATTGGGCGTGGAGATACTCACCGCATCGAGAGAACACTTGTCGATCATGTCGCGGTAGTCAGTGAAGCATTTGGCTTCTGGGAAGCTCTGTTGCTGTCCGAAGGCTGCTGCTTTGCCAGGAACGATGTCGCAGAGGGCGACGACATCAGCTTCGGGAATGTCATGGTACGCTCGGGCATACGAACGGGCGATATTACCAGTGCCGACTATACCGATTCGTAGGCGCTCAGACATTGTCTCGCGCTCCTTTCAGCGGGGCGTGCCGACCCTACCCCATCTTATCTTGAGTAACATCCTATCTTGAGCCCTTCATCCACCATGGCCAAGAAGTTGCGCACGGGAACGTAGTTGGCTACGGTGTTACCCGTACCCAGAGCGTAGCCACCGCCGGGCATACAGACCGCAAGAACCTCACGCACACGTTGGCGGACTTCGTCTTCAGAAGCACGGCAAAGGAAATCAAGATCGATGCCTCCCAAGGCAGCCATCCGGTCTCCGTAAGCTTTCTTGAAGCAAGTCACTGGCTGAACCTGATCTTCGAAGGAATGCTTGGCATCGATGCCGCAGACGATTAGGTCCTCCATGATCTCCTTCAGGTTGCCGCAGGAGTGCAGGATGACGGGCTTGTCATGCGCGTGAGCGATGTCGCAGTAGCGTTTATACCAAGGAAACACGTGGGTCCGCAACACGTCGGGAGAGAACATGGTCGCGGTCTTGAACCCTAGGTCGTCACTGATCACCAGAGCTCCGACGCTGTTCATCGGAGCGCAGGAGGCATAGGCCTTTTCGTAGCTGGAACCTACCGCCGCGAAGACGGCTGTCACTAGATCAGGGTCGTCGTAGAGGGCGAGGGCGAGCCTCTCATAGCCCATCAGGCCCATCGCGTCCTCCAGTACATGACCACCGTGGACGACGACCCTCATTCCTTCGGGACATGCTTTGGCAGTACGCTCGATAGCCGAATAGTCGAAGTCGCGGGGATTGGGCCAGCGGTAGTTTTCATAGTCCTCCCAGCCCTTGATGCAGCCCATGCCAGCGACGCGGAAGGATCTTGGCGATTGGCTCAAAGCAGCGGTGTCCTCTGCCGACATGAATCCGGTAGTAGGGTGTTCACAGCCAAGGACTCGCGATTGGACGTAGTCGTAACCCATGCGAATCTGATAGGCGACCAGATCACTTTCGTCACGGATGGCGTGGCCCATGATGGCGGCCATGATGGGGGGATCAGCGAACAGCTCATATAGCGGGACGCGATCAGGCTCTCCCTGGCGCAAGAGCACTTTTCGCAATCGGGAGAAGTCGGGTGTGTTGCTGGTCGAACCCAAATTCCTCACCCCTTAGGGTACACTCATGGGCAGGAGTTCCTCGTAGTCTGAAGAGCTCCTGCTATTTGCCCGCCAGGGAATGAAGGTTCTCCTGTCGAAACGACCTGATATCATAGAAAGACGCGAGATCAGGAGGTGTTGCCGGTTGGATCAGCGACCGCAGCTGCGTATGAGGCACGATGATCTTAACAGCCTGGCCCCCCTGGAAGCTCCTGCTGGGTACCGAATGCGGCGCTTTGCAGCTGGGGATGAGCGAATCTGGGTAGCTCTGCTACAGGAAAACGGCGAGCTAGGGGAATGGAATCTAGAGAGGGCAGAGCGGCTATTCACCGCCAGGAAAGGGGCCGTATGGCGGGAAAGCATTCATTTTATCGTTCATGGGCAGCGCCCAGTAGCCACAGCGTGTGTGCAGTTGCATGCGGACTCACCCGGCGCTCCGGAACTGGGTTGGGTGGCCGTGTCGCCTGATTGCCGACGGCAAGGGCTAGGCCGGTCTATATGCCTCGCAGTTCTGCATTTCATGCGTGAGCAGGGCTACTTGCGCTGCTTCTTGCGCACCGACGATCGACGCCTACCAGCGATAAAGACCTACATTAGACTGGGCTTTGTCCCAGACATGGAGTACCACAGCAGCTTTCCTGCTCGCTGGCAGGCGGTGTGGGCTGCGCTTGAACGAGAGTCGGGTGCTTGATGCTTTCTACAAGCCCATGATCTCGACGCTCACGCCAGACGCTTTCATAAGTCCGGCGAACTCTTGGCGATCCTTCGGCGTTGTGTGATAGGCAAGCACTTTGCTTGGCGAAAAGCTTCGCACTGCTTGCACAGCCTCTTGCGGCGACATCGTATAGGGCAGCATCAGAGGGATAATAGCTAGATCAATCCTCTGCAGTTTGCTCATTTCGGGGATGAACTCCGTATCACCAGCGATATAGACTCGGTGATCATCAAAGGTGGCCACATAGCCGTTGCCCAGACCCTTGGGGTGGAACTTCACGCCGGGTGATCTTTCGCGTACAGCGTTGTAGGCAGGGACAGCTTTGATGTGGATGCCATCTATGGTGAGCTGATCGCCATTGCGCATCACATTGATCTGGGCAGGGGCGCCGAGCTGATCGACAGCGGTAGGTGGCGCAACGAACTGTGTGGTGGGCTGTCGGACAAGGTCCAGGGCTGTGCGATCGAGATGGTCGAAGTGCTCGTGGGTAATCCAGATCTGATCAGCTTTGGGAAGTGTGGCGTAATCTGCAGCTTCGCTATAGGGATCTACGTGTATGATGCGACTGGCATATTCGATCATGAGGGAACCGTGTCCCACGGGGGTGATAGTCACAGGTCCTATCTCTATCATGGGGCGAACCTCCTGTTATAGATGCCTTTCGCTTTCTGCTTCTCGCACAGAGGACAAGGGGCCTGCTCTCCAATCAGCGTATTGAAAGCTCATCGTCACTATAGGTGTTGAGTCCTATCTGACAGTCTACCCCGGGCGCGATCTCAACTCTCTCGCCGCCCCGCAGCTGGCTAGTGAAGATAGCCAGCGATGTGGCATCGGGTCCGGCCACGACTTGTCTCTTGCCTGAGGCTAGAAAGCGGGAGTCGCTGATAGTCAGACTACCCTGATCAAGTCTGATGGCAGGGTGATCTTCACAGTCGTGATCCCAGCTGTGGAAGTCACAGGCTGCGAAAACGCTTGGGCATCTGCCCTGCAAAACCGCCACAGATTGAACAGGCGGAGCGACCCCGAAGCTACATTCGGAGAATCGTACAGGACCACTGTTTTTTGGCCCGATCTCAATGCCGCCGTTGAAACTGCCGCGTCTGAAGGATACGCCCGCAGGCTCGTGCACGTGCTCAATGCGGACTGCCGACCGACACTCTGAGCTGCATTGCGTAAACAGGGCATTGCTGGGGCCACCAGTGCCAGCACCGAAAAGAAAGCCGATGCGGTAGGCAGTGGCACTGCAGTTGCTGACGTACTCCCAGTCACAGTCCTTGATATCAAAGGCGATTCCGAGTTCCCGCATAGAATGCAGGACTGGCTCTGAATGCTGCCAGTGTGGGCCAAACTGCACACCTTCTAGCTTGCCCATCTCCGCACCCTGGCCAATACGCAGGCCGCGATAGAGGGGTTGCCCGCGGATGTTTCGTACATGGTGGCGTGAGGCAGCATGACCATCCAGATCAATGGCCTGATAGGCGTTGGTAATATGCAGATCAAGGATGCCTGCATGCGTGCCGGCTACTCGAATAGTCCAGGGGTAGGGGACAACACGATCCGCTCGCTGCTGGGGATAGTGAATGGTCACACTTCGCAGGCAGCTACTGGCCTCCAGAGTGATCAGGGGTTCGCCGTCAGGGTGACCTTCGCCATCTTCAGCCAATAGCAGAGTAGCTCGAGGCGACGAGCTCGATGATTCGCCTACCAGGGCCACGCCTCGGGGGACCCGCAGGGGTGAGTTGATGCGGTAGGTACCCGCAGGAATATGGACGAAGCCCCTACCACGATCGGCAGCTTTCTCCAGGGTCCGGTTGAAGGCTGGTGCATCGTCTGTGACACCATCACCAGTGGCGCCGAAGCGACGGGGACACAGACTTCGTGCCTTCGCCTGCCATGTCATCCTTCCTGGTAGTCGCCGAGACACGCTGACCCTCCATTTCCTCACGGTGCTGATAGTAACATATACGATCTGCTATGCTGCATTCCCTGTTACTTGTGGTACCTTACTGCAGGCGATGCGAAGCGGGTCGTATTAGAGCAGGAAAGCCGATTCCTGACGTGAACACTGTCAATAGTATCCAAGAGAGGAAGCAAGAGGGAGGCACGATGATGTTGCAGACCGGTCCGAGCCCGGGCGATACCAGCTGGTTTGTTCACGATCGTCTCGGCATGTTCATCCATTGGGGAATATACGCGCTGCCCGCCAGACATGAATGGGTGAAATCACGTGAACTCATCTCGGATGACGCCTACGACAGATACTTCCGCCACTTCGATCCAGATCTGTATGAGCCGCGGCTCTGGGCTCAAGCTGCCGCAGACGCTGGCATGAAATACTTCGTTGTAACCACGAAGCACCATGACGGGTTCTGCCTTTGGGATAGTGCCCTTACGGACTACAAGGCGACCAACACGCCAGCGGGGCGTGATCTACTGCAGCCAATGACCAAAGCCTTTCGTGAGCAGGGCCTACGCGTCGGTTTTTACCACTCTCTTATCGATTGGCATCATCCTGAGTTCGTGATTGATCGCATACACCCCATGCGCAATCGACCAGACAAAGAAGAACTGAATCAGAAGCGTGATCAGACCAAGTATGCGGAGTACCTGCATGGCCAAGTGCGTGAGTTGCTGACGCAGTTTGGCACCGTAGACATCATGTGGCTGGATTTTAGCTACCCTGGGCCCGATGGAAAAGGCCGTGATGACTGGCAGAGTGAAAAACTGTACGCAATGATCCGCGAGTTGCAGCCTGACGTGGTACTCAACGATCGCATGGACCTGCCGGATGGCTGGGATATCAAGACACCCGAGCAGTTTCAGCCACGTGAGTGGGTGCGGGTCAATGGCCAACCAGTCGTGTGGGAAGCGTGTCAGACGTTTTCTGGATCATGGGGCTATCACCGTGAGGAGGCGACCTGGAAGAGCCTTGAGCAGCTAGTGCGGATGCTGATCGACACGGTGAGCAAGGGGGGCAACCTCCTGCTGAACGTGGGGCCGACGGGCCGTGGCGAGTTCGATCAGCGGGCGCTTGATCGCTTGCAGGGTATTGGTGAGTGGATGAAGCGCCATAGCCGCTCGATCTACGGTTGCACGCAGGCGCCAGCGGAGTTCGAGGCACCACAAGACTGCCGCCTGACGTATCATCCAGAAAAGCGGCGCCTGTATCTGCATGTATTTGCCTGGCCCTTCCGCCAGCTTCATCTGGACGGGTTTGCGGGCAAGATCGCCTATGCGCAGCTGCTCAATGATGCGTCGGAGATCACGTTTCAGGTGCGCGATAGGGATAACGAGAGCCAGGCCCTGACCCTCAACCTACCAGTGCAAAAACCTGCTGTCACGGTGCCAGTGATCGAGCTTTTCCTGAAATAGTTCGGAGTTAGGGCCCACCGTAGCGGTGGGCCCGACACTATCGTCAGCCTAGGAACCCTTTGATCAATACCACTGGCGTGCCGGCATCTGAAGAGCCACTGACCAAGTCGGCGAGAGTCGCCATCAAGTCTTCCATCTTGCGAGGGGTCGTACCTTCGGTCTCGGCACTTCCTGGGTTGGGGGTCTCTTTTTTGCGGGCCTCCAGAACAGTCTCGATGTCGGCAACGCTACTGCCCTTGTACCACAGATCGTCGACGATATACTTGTACTTCAGTCCACTCCGGTAGCGACCGCCCAGGCCTTTAGTGATGCCAAAAGTGGGCTGCGGGTCTGCCAGTTCATAGATGCCTGTAGACGGATCTCGGTAGGCGCCGTCACCGTAGATGATCACTTCCACATGCTTGCCTAGTCTTTGGGCAACCATGCTCTGCAACTCCTGGGCGAGCGTGCTGGCTCCTCTGGGAGCTAGCTTAAGCATATCATCCGATGATAGGTTGCTACCCAACAGCCCCCACTCTGACCAGGCAGTATCGCCGGCATTGCACAGATCCTGCAGTGTGATGCAGTTTTGCCCAACTGCCTCGAGTTCGTCTCTTACCCGATCTCGGCTGTGGACATTAGCGACCACGATGCCATCAAGTTCCCGACGTGCCATCTCTAGTGGGTCGTTGCAGAGATATAGGCTGGGACGAGCGCCTTGGGCGGCAATAACCTGTTGATAAAGGTCGACATAGTCGACGCCAGTAACGGGGTGTCGCGTTCTGTTTGTTCCAAGCTCCATCAACGTAATGACGTCGCCTTCGCTTTTCCCCAGTGCTTGAGCGGTCTCTTGTGGCAATAGCAGGTTGCCCACTTCATCGGTCGGATGGGCAAACTGCACCACGACCTCCCCCGAGTCAACCGCCTTAGCCAGTCCTTTCAGGATCAGTGAGAAACGATTGCGGCTGAGGAGGGGGAACAGAACACCGAGTTTGCCGCCTGGTTTGAGTTCAAGTTTTTGGCGTGTTTCCCGCGCAATATCCTCAGTTGTCACGTAGTTGTTTTGGGCTCGCGCCACTATCGACTCCGTGATGCAAATCGTGTCGGCGTCATCCAAAAGGCCATCGGCGTCGCATTTCGCCAAGGCGTCGTAGACCATTTGCACGATATTGCTTCCGGGTACGACGACCCCCATCTTGATGCCAAAGGCAGATACTCCAACATAATCGGGCAACCTGGTCACCTTTACACATCCTCTTTTCTCGTAGGGCTCGGCAGACGATGGCGCCACTCACAAAGTACACCCTATACGCTCGGATTTGTCAATATCGACGGACCCCAAACGCGAAGGAAGCCTTGCTATGGAGGTGACAGAGCAAGGCTTCGCTGGACTGTGTCTGCAAACACATGGGGCTGTAGCCGAAAGGCTTTCTATGGCTTGGCCTCCAGCAGAGCATTGATCTGTCGCGAGAGGTTCGCAACACCCGCAGCGACGGACACTTGCCCCGTCCGGATGCTAGTCCAGCCGCTGTTGAGGACGCCCTGCAGGTCAAAGGCCTCGGGCACTTTGCGTAGCGCCGGATACTCGGCGTAATTCATGGCCATCAGAAATACGTGGTAGTCGACGCCGTCACGCAGCTTCGACTGCAGATTGACGAAGTGCTGGCCCAAGCGCCGCAAGCCCGGAATTCTCCCCAGTGCCGTCGACCAGGTCTTGGCGGCCTCTAGCTCTGTGGTCATGAAACGGATGAACTTCCAGGCCTCCTCTTTGTGCGCGGAGTTCTGGCTCATGAAAAGACCGTTCGGATACAGAATTGTGCTACGTCTTGTGCCCATGGCTAGCGGAGCGAGATCCCAGTCGAAACCGAGTCTGGCATAGGTAGGAGTGGACCAACTGCCACTGTAGACCATGGCCGCCGTGGCACCATTGAACGACCCTCCGACGACGTTATGGACAAGATATGCGTCGGCCACTTTCTGCAGTGCTAGAATGGTGTTTGGCGTTTCAGCGAGTGAGCGGCGCGCCTGTGGATCGAGCCATTCGCCGCCCCACCAGGAGGGCCACATCCACATGTCTCCGAACCCGGCAACTCCAAAGCGTCGCGGGGTGCTATCAGGGCTATCGGTGAGTTTGGCAGCCGTTTCCATAAGGGTATCCCAGTTCCAGTGTTGGGCAGAAGGATCATGCGGTGGATGGGCTACGCCTGCCTCATCGAAGCGATCCGTGTTGTAATAGGTCACGAAGGTGGAGATCTCTGTTGGGACGGCGATCAGCTTACCGCCTATGACAAACGAGTTCCAGACGGGGGCGTAGAAGTCCGAGGCCGCTACACGGTCCCGAGCGACAAAAGGTGCCAGATCCGCAAATGGATTGGCGGGCACGAGGTTGATGAACTCACTGCCTAAGCGCATCACATCGGGCATGACACCAGTTACGGCCATGATCTGCAGTTTCGTGACCACTTCTGCTGAGGAAACAGAGGTCACATCGACTTCTGCGTTGTTAGCCGCCTCGAACTCGTCGATCAACGGTTGTAGTATCTCCATGGTTTCGGCACTCAGGTAATGCATGAAAGAGATCTTGGGCAGTTTCGTAGCTGGTGCCGCGTGACCTACTACGCATACCAGGAGAATCGCTAGAGCTATGCATCCAACGACCTGAACACTTCTACGGGCCATCTGTTTCCCCCTTGATCTGCAGATGGACAATACCGTCATTGTTCTGTAATTCGCTGCGGACAGAGACTTCCCCTTCTCAACTGTGTGACTCGATGCTGCACCAAAGGGAGCTACGAGCCATATCGTAAGCTTGGTGCATGGTTGGTGCATACATGGAAGGGCGTGTGGGTTGAGATGGTCAATCGGGCTCTATCCTCATTGGCCATAGGTGATGAGGCGGTCGTATGCGGAATTGAGGCTGATGTCGACACACGGTGGCGCATGCTAGATCTGGGTCTTGTTCCCGGTACCCGGGTCAAGGTCATCAGACGTAGCCCACTAGGTGATCCTGTTTTGTACATGTTTAGGGGAACCGCCATGGCTCTCAGAAACTCGGATGCAGAGAGGGTACGGGTCACTCGTGTATGGGAGGTGTAGCGCCTATGTTCCTCTCGTCGCGAGAGTGTACCAATGGCGAGAGCGATGCGGTGGTTCGCGCCGGATGAAGGCGGGCAAGGATGATAGACTGCCAGTGGTCGCTTTGGCGGGGAATCCTAACACGGGAAAGACAACACTCTTTAACTGTCTGACGGGAATGCGGCAGCACACGGGAAACTGGCCAGGCAAGACGGTCTTACTCGCAGAAGGCGTGGCTCAGAGCCCTTTCGGGCATTTTCGGATCATCGATCTACCCGGCACTTACACGCTTCTCGCTGCCTCCGCAGAGGAGCGTGTCGCTCGTGACTTCATCTGCTTTGGCAAGCCAGACGCCACGATTGTCCTGGCTGATGCCACGGCTCTTCAGCGCAACTTGAGCTTGGTTCTGCAGGCGATGGAGATCACCAACCGGATTGTCGTCTGCGTGAACCTCATAGACGAGGCCTCATCGCAAAGGGCTGGCTGTGAATACTGCCGTGCACTGCAGCGATCGTTTGGGTGTACGCGTGGTGGCTACGAGCGCCCGTAGCGGAGCGGGAGTCGCCGATCTCATGAGGGCTGTGCGCGCTGTGGTCGACGGAGAAGGGAGCCTCGAACCGCGACAGATGGCCTACGGGGAGAAGATCGAGACGGCTATTCGCTGCGTGTGATGAGCCAGATCGATCCTATGCTAGCCGGTCACGTGAACAGCAGGTGGCTTGCTCTGCGACTCTTGGAGGGCGACCGAAGTGTTGTGGAGGCCCTACGGGAGTATCTGGCTGAACAAGGCGTTTCCCAGGCAGATGCACCCATGGCCTGGGGATGATCAAGCGAGCGTCACCCCACTCATGGAACCGTACGGCTGTCGGAGTGCTTTGACCGCTATTCCTCGTTCTTGAACCATTCCTACAGGGTCGCTCGTGCCCGCCGTCTGAATGCACCCCCCGGAGAGGAGCGTTCACTGGTATCCGCCCCAAGCGCTGGCTCTACCGCAGGCTGGGGCGGTGGCAAAAGAGGGCGGTTTCGGTCTTTGCTTCCGTCTGTAACCGCCCTCGGAGCTGCCTCTTCCACCTAGAAACCTTGCTCCACCACAAAAAACTCGCTCTGGCCCGATAGAGGGGATCGGTCTCTTACTGAGATCAGCTATATCGCTCAGACCTGCGCGGATGAAGGGGGCCAGGCCCGAGGCCATCACATATCACGAATCCCAGTGTGGACTCCCGGGAGGTACTGCCCCCCGGCCCCTTTGTTGCCAGATTGCCAGTGATCTACTTCTTTTCTCTCCTGAAGCACATGAACCAATCAAGGCAGTAGTAGTCATCGTTCTGTCTGTCAACGCGCTCTTGAGCTGTGCCGCACGAGCCAGGAGGAGGCACGATCACATCATCGCCAGGTCTCCAGTCAGCAGGGGTAGCGATGCCTTCAGCGTCTGCCTTCTGTAGGGCGATGACGATTCGCTTGAGTTCGTCGAAATTCCGGCCAGTGGATAGTGGGTAGTAGAGGATGCAGCGCACTTTGGCCTTGTCGTCGATGATGAAGACTGCCCGAACAGCCTGCGTGGTTGAAGCGTTGGGCTGAATCATCCCGTACTTGTTCGCCACTTCCATCTTGATGTCATCGATGAGTGGGAAGGTGACCTCGACATCCTTCATGCCTCTAAACTCGATTTTCTCTTTGATAGTGCGCAGCCACGCGATGTGTGAATAGAGGCTGTCCACAGAGAGGCCGATGAGCTCTACGTTTAGATCACGGAACTCCTGTTGCATGGTCGCGAACGTCATGAACTCAGTGGTACAGACTGGAGTGAAATCAGCGGGGTGGCTGAAAAGGATCACCCATTTGCCCTTGTAGTCTTCCGGAAAGCTGATATCGCCCTGTGTTGTCTTGGCCTTGAAGGCCGGTGCATCGTCGCCAATAAGAGGCATACGGTTCGCCACGATTTCCTCCATGGAAGCATCCTCCCTATGCATTGGTGCATAGTCAGTAGGTTCTACGCCCCAGTATGGATTCCTACCTGATAAAGAAAACTGTGTGTAACTTTTTTGTTGCTGGTGCTCTTACCGCTCTCGAAGGAGGCACTAGATCTAGCGCTCAACAGTTGCCTATGGCCGTGGCTTGAGGGCCAGCGAATGTAGGATCTCCGGCCAGAGTGCTTGGATCTCCGGCGTGTCAAGCTCAGGTTCGAAGCCAAGAGAGAGATAGAGCTTGATAGCGGCCAAGCGCTGGGATGTAGTGCTGAGCACACAGGCTTGCATCTGCAGTTGTGCAAAGAAGTGCATCACAGAAAGAGACACTGCCCGACCCAGCCCCAGGTGGCGATGCTCGGGATGCGTAGCCACCATGTGCAGAATGCCGACGTGCGGGCCGTATTCTTTCAGGACCCACCAAGCGCATGCCGTGGCCACTGGCAGGTCGTCGTGAACGGCGAAAAAGAGCCCATCGGGGCGAAAAACTGGCTTGTCACGCATCTCGGCGTAGAAACGTTCAACGGTCCACTGGCCGACTTGCCCGCTCATGACGCTACACCAGGCCGCAGCGTCGCCGTCGCGGTAGGTGCGAATACTGTAGCCAGGGGGGGTGATTACGGCAGGGAGATTGCTTAAGTTGCTGAGGCGCATGGCGAAGCGTACGGGATCAGAGGCCATCACGATCACCTTCTGTATCGGTTTTGCACAAAGAGTTCGGGGTGCCCGTGATGCTAACCTGCTGGATGGATGTTGGGCGCGTTCGTGGAGCCTATTCAAAGGTGCCCGATGCGTGGTAATAATGAAATAAGAAGGTGTGAACCTTGCAAAGAAGAAAAATCATAGTGACATCACGTTGCAAAAGGGCGTTGATGTGACTATCGGGAGGTGTTCTGATTGCGGCGTGTATTGATTGTACTCTTACTGCTATGCGTCTTAGGTACTGCGGGCAACACTCAGGCGGCAGGCGTGTCCGCAGCCAAGCGTGAAGTAGTCGTGTGGATGTGGACAGCTCATGTGACTGATCTTTACAACACCTGGCGTGAGAAAATCACTGCTTGGTTTGAGGAGGATCATCCGGAAGCTACTCTGAAGTTTGAGTTCGTGCCCAACTCGCCAGATAAGCTGCTCACAGCCGCAGCCAGTGGGGTGGTGCCCGATGCAAGCTTGGCGTCCATCAACTACGCCCGTGATCTGTACGAGGCCGGAGCACTCACCGACCTTGACCGCTATGTAGCCGACACTCCGCATCTGACGGAGGAAAACTTCATGCCAGCCTCCTGGATATTCTGCCAGAAAGACGGCCACACGTTTGGCATACCCTGGGGATTGGAGGTTGCGGCAGTACTGTATAACCGCGAACACGTGGCAGAGGCGGGTCTTGACGAGCGTCCCGAGGCTCTGAAGACCTGGGATCATCTCGTCCGGCATGCCCAGCGACTGCGGCAGATCGGTGCGGACGGTAGGATTACTCGTAGCGGGTATGTCTCCTCCTTCAACCGGGTGACGTTCGCCAGCTACCTCTACTCTAACGGAGGCGAATTCTACAATGCTTCCGGTTCGCAGGTGGCCTTCAACACCGAGCAGGGAACCCAGGCCTTGCAGTTCATGTACGACTTGGACAAGCGATATGATATTAAGGCTCCAGGAGCAGGTACGGCCACCTTGCCTAACAGAATGTCATCCATGGTGTACTGGGAGACCTCCGCGATGAACTGGGGCATTGAGCCAACAGCCCCGGATTTCGCTCAGTGGCTGCGGATGGCCCCTATTCCTGTCGGGCCACAGGGAACCACGCCCAGCGGAGTGGGTTGGGGCAACATGTTCGTGATTCCTCGAGGTGCGAAGAATCCAGAACTGGGCTGGGCAGTGATTTCTGTGTGGATGCGCCCGCAAGTCCAGGTGGAGAGTTTCATACACTACGGATCGGTGAAGGCTAGTTCGTCCCGGCGTGACTTCTACAGCAGCCCCACCTTCGCTCGCGCGATGCGATCGATGCCGCTTTTGGCGAGTATTCCTACTATCTTGACCTACGCCAAGCCGTACCCCTACATCCGCTTCCCTGAGATCAACAGACAGATGGCGCCGTTGTTCTCGCAGGTCTTGGCAGGCACGATGGCTCCAGCTACCGCGTTAGCTGAGTCTGAACGCATTGCCAACATCGTACTAGCCGCGGAATAGCAAACGTTTGATGGTCTAGTGATCTACCCCGGGGAGAGCTAGCGCCCTTGACATGGCTCCCCGGGGCCTTTTCGCGCTCGAGATAGGCACCCTGCGCCTCGGTGGCGACTGTTCTGCAGGCACATTGGCAGGGAATGGGAAGGAGGTTTCGCCTGCGGACGGAACAGAAGGATGGAGCCCATCGCTAGAGGGCGATGTAATATGAGGAGGATTCTAGATGAGACTTGTCGGCTTGACCCTGCCCTATTCGAGGTATCCATTTGACCGAGCTCTGGAAGGTATCGCGCGCGCGGGTTACAAGTTCGTGGGTTTTGGCTACAACCATGCTGGAAGCCCGGTGCTGGCCCCAGATGCCTCAGAGCAGCAACTGGACGAGCTGGCCAAGCAGTTTGCTGCACATGGTCTGACGCCCGGTCTGTTGTGGGCAGGTGTCAGGGTTATGGGAGATGACGGGGTACAGCTGATGAAGCGGCGGTTGGACATGGCTCGCCATCTTGGCATCAAGGTGGTTACAAGTTCGGGCTTCGATGTGGAGATCTCACCGGATGTACCGCTGTCAGACCCGGCAACGCCGGAGCCGCATCGTGAGTACGTACGCCGCATGCAACAGGTGGGTGACTATGCGGCTGAGCAGGGGCGCACGGTGATTATCAAGCCTCACGGTGGCAACACCGGAACCGCGGCCAGGCTTCTAAAGACGCTTCGAGACATCAATCGGCCGACAGTGCAGGCCTATTACGATCCAGGGAACGTCCACTTTTATGAAGGCATAGATCCGGCCGCAGATATTCGGCTTCTGGAAGACTCCATGCCCGCACTGTGTGCCAAGGATCATCGCGGTGCAGCACGTGAGATGGACTTTCCCGTGCCTGGAGAAGGCGATGTCGATTTCGCTGCCGTCTTTGCGCACTTGCTCGAGACAGGCTTTGACGGATGGGTCAGCGTGGAGCGTGTCGATGTAACCGATCGGGGGCCCATCGCTCCTGAGGTGTTGGATGAGCGCATGGCGAGGGCGCGTAAGAACCTGTCGGCTCTAGCGAAGGGCGCCGGTTTCCAGCAAGTGGAGTAGGAGGCAGTTTTCATCACAGTACGCGTGTCGGCGGCCAACCAAGCGCGGATCGCTGATTGGTATCCGTAACACGATTATCTGAGGAGTGTGATGCTGAATTGGCAGGTGACCAGAGACTAAGGGTAGCCATTATCGGGTGTGGAGGTGTTGCCAGGGCCCACGCGACCGCCCTGGCGAGTGTTCCGGAGACGGAGCTGGTGATCACGGTGGATCTCGATAAGGAGCGGGCCAAAGAGACTGCGCAGCTCGTAGGAACCGAGGTGCGGTGGTCGCAGGACGCGGATGCCGTGCTAGCGGATCCCAACGTAGATGCGGTAGCCGTGCTACTACCCAATCATCTCCATGCGCCCATTACCCTCGGTGCCTTGCGTCAGGGAAAGCATGTTTTGGTAGAGAAGCCGATGGCTCTGACATTGGCGGATTGTGCAGCCATGATTCAGGAGGCGGAAAGACAAGGTCTTCATCTGGCTGTAGGGCAAGTGCTGCGTTTCCGCAATGCACTGGTGTTCGGGCGACAGGTTGTTGCTGGTGGCGAACTCGGACAGCCTGTCAGCTCTGTTCGACGCCGCTACGCTAGGCGTGGTTCGGCAACCCAGCGCCCTTGGGATTTTGACACGAAGACCTCGGGTGGTCTTCTCTATGGGAACGGGTCCCATGAGATGGACGCGCTTCTGTGGATGGTAGGGGCCCGCCCCGTGGACGTGTATGCCCACGGGGGTTTTCTTGCTGGAGAGGATAGGAGTCGTGGACCTACTGAGCTGACAGTCGTGGTCTCCACAGACCAAGGCGGATCTCTTACGCTGCTGATGAGTCGGGGCATGAGTCAGGGTGCATGGGATCATTGGGTGGTTGGCACCGAAGGCGATCTGTATCTCGCTGGCAATAAGGTAACAGTCAATGGTACCTCTCATGACCGACCTCTGCAATCAAATGAGGACTTTTATAACGAATGGGATGACCTAGCTAGTGCCATTCGGGAGAATCGTCCTTCGGCCGCCGATGCTCGTTCCGTCTGGGGCACCATGGTCGCTTTGGAGTGCGCGAAGCTTTCCATTCAGGGTGGTCGTCAGGTGAGAGCAGCGGAAGTGGACTCATGGGAGCTGTACAAACGTAAGTGAATGCCACAGAGGAGGGCGTATGATGCTGAATGTGGCTATACAGGGGGCAGGGAATGTCTCCACGGAACACATTAAGGCTTATCAGAACAACCCACACACGCGTGTGGTGGCCATCGGGAGTAGAACCCTGGAGGGTGCGAAAAAGAAGGCTGCAGCCACGGGTGTGGATTGCGCCGTGTACGACAACTATGAGGAACTGCTTAAGCACCCCGGGCTAGACATCATCTCCATATGTACGCCACCCCATCTCCACGCCCAGGAGTGCATTCGAGCTGCGGAATCCGGGATTCATGTGTTGGTTGAGAAGCCTGTTGCTCTTAACCAAGAAGACGTGGAGGCTATGGCTGCCGCCGTGCGCAAGGCGGGTGTGAAAAGCGCAGTGGGGTTCGTGCTGCGATGGAACCCGCTGATCCTCACGATCAAGAAGGCGGTCAGCGATGGTTGGGTGGGCCGGCCGCTCCTGGTGCAGGCAGACTATTGGCATGGCCCGCAAAACCTGCGTCCAGCGGGCGTTCAACGCAGTTGGGAGGTTTTGGCTGGCGGGGCGATGGTGCAGGGCGGTTGTCACGCGATGGATGCGGCCCGCTATGTGTTGGGCAACGAGCGCATCGCTCGGGTGAGTGCCGTCTGCCCGGAAGCCGAGACAAAGGCGGCCAAGCAGCAAACGACTGTGTCAACAGTCACTTTTGCTGGCGGGGCCGTAGGGAAGGTTTCAGCTGGGCAACGCTTCTATATGCCTTATGTGTTCAACATCGAGGTCTTTGGCGATGAAGGGAGCATTCGCAACAACCGCTTCTACTCTAAGCAGTGGCCTGGTCAACATGACTTTCTTACCTTGCCGACCATCGTGCCCGAGAGCGGAGATGTAGATCATCATCCCTTCCGGGGGCTTATCGACCATCTCGTCGAATGCATCCAGACAGATACGGAGTCGCACAACAGCCTGGAGGTTGCAGTCAATACACACGCCGCATGCTTCGCAGCTGAACACTCAGCTGCCCATGGCTCAGTGCCAGTGACGCTTTCTTAGGCGGTAGGAGAAGCGGAAACTAGCGGAGTGATCAGATGAAGGCTGGCTCAGCGAAGGGATGGCCGTCCGGGGGTCTTGCCCGGGCGGCCACCTGTTCTTCATGGAAGTGAACGACAGCTGCGGTGCTATTTCAGCAGGCTGTTCAGACTACGCTCAATCTCGGTAACCAGCCACTGGCTGCTCTGACCACCTTGCATGAAGCGGTTGACCATGGGGGTGATGGCATCCATGGAACTCTGCCACTGCAGGAAGAGGGGTCGAGCCGCCCTCTGCATGTCCTCCAGCCAGACCTGCTGGTTGTGCGGCGGGGTGTCATTCAGAAACCTGGTTGAACGCAGCAAAGACATGAGGGCGGGGACGATGCGCCCTGAGGCCATCTCGATGCTCTGGCCTTCCGGTCCACCAAGCCACGAAAGAAACTTCCACAATGCATCCGGGTCACTGCCCGTATCAAAGGCCATCCATCCCGATCCCCCATGTTCCGGCCGTCTCACACGGGCGGTGGGGAAGGGTCGAATATCCCAAGAGAACTCAGCCGTACTGCGCAGATTGGGTACTTCATAGCGACCGCTGAAGTAGGTGGCCGCTTGGCCCTTCTGAAAGGTCGCAGACTGGCCGAATGGCGGAAGTACCTGATGTTGCAGGCGCAGATCGCGAACCCAATCGAGCGCTTCCATGACTTTGGGGTCGTTGGCCGTGGACTTCGTCGGAGTGCGGTAGTGATCCCAAAGCTGCCCGCCGAAGATCTGTACAGCCGCTGACCACCCAAAGCCCGCAGCCAGAAACTGGTCAGACACGCCGTCACCGTCTAGGTCCCGGGTTACCCGGCGGCCCAGCTGGAGGTACTCATCGACAGTAAGAGGGACCAGGGGGTCCGGAATGGGCACACCTGTCTTGTCGAGCATGTCCGTGTTGATGTACATCGATACGGAAGTGAAGTCCCGTGGAATGGCGTACAGCTTGCCACCAAACGACAGAGAATCTAAGACGATGGGCACGAAATCGCGCTCTCGCAGACCGCCAGGTCGGTTGAAGAATGGCTTCAGATCGGTCAAGACTCCCATGTCGATAAAGGGCGGCAGAAACTGATAAGCAACGAGCGCCACGTCTGGGGCCGTGCCACCGATGGCCATCACCGTCAAGCGGTCGTAGTAGCCACGTCCACTAGAAGTAGGCAACAGCTCCACCGCGATGTCTGGATTCGCCTGTTCAAACGCTCGTGCTGCCTGCACGATGCCTTCGTTCATCTCGAAGGTTCCAGCAAAGGCTAATGTGAGTTTGGTTTTTGCGGCAGACAACGGTGACGTGATTGACACCAGCAACCCGATGACCAACACGTAGTAGAAATAACCTCTCTTCTGTAAGTAGGCGTTCACTGTGCAGTCACCCCATTTTCATCTTGTGACACGGGAAGGATAGCTCCCGATTGGACGCGGTAGCATTCGAGACCGTCACGGGTCTCGATACAGATGCGTAGATCCTCCCCCTGTTCTTCTACGTGCACACCCTTGATGGAAGGCGTGCTATCCAGGTCGAAGATCGATACATACCAGGCGTCTGCTCTTTGCTGCCTGACGAGGAGCATGTCCATGGTCTCGGCTGGTGAAACCCCAGGGCCGGCAGCTGTGAGAAGCGTGTATGGGGCGCTGACACACAGATGCAGGCGGATCTGTATCCCTTTGTCGTCCCATTCTGCGTTGCTCACATGTCCTTGAGCACGTTCATAGGCAATGACGTCTTGTAGATTCCCATACGCTGGCGATGAGGCTCTCAGCTCGATGGGTTCACTCTCGCTTTCCTCATCCCGGCCTTTGATATGTAGCTGGCCAGTGTTGCGGTAGACCCAGTCGTAGACATGCTCCCGATCTGATCGCAGGCGGTCTACAACGATTAGCCGATCTTTCGCCAGCCCTACGCTTCTTTGATGCTCTACGTTCGGGTAGCTATCGCTCACGGTTGCCGCGGCGCCAGCGAAGTGGTTGCTCGACTCCCACCAGTCGAGTTTGCCACCCATGGAGTTACGCTGGGACTGTCCGTCGACCACGACTGTGTTATGAGCAAGCGTCTGCTTGTACCACGTGGCGTACAAAGCCGCTCCGTAGGAGGGCGAGCCCAGATCAGGTGAAACGGCCTTCCCTCGCGCATGCAAGGAGAAGGAGAGCTTGTCAGCATGGCCATGGGGTCCACTGTGGGGGCCGTACTTGAACAGAAGATAGTTGCGTCCCACGCGCAAAGCGGCGAGTCCTGAAGCCTCATAGAGCAGGTTTCCCCTGTTGCCCAGATTGGCGGCTGGCTGTGATGTACGCAAATCGTCTGGACCATAAAGTAGCGCTTCGAGGCTGTCACGCTGCTTTCCCATGTACTGATAAGCCAAGCTCAACAGGTTCATGAATTTCGGTTCAGCGAAGAGCGCGTATCCGAATTCGTACAACCCGAGGGTACTGCTACTCACGATGCTCGCAGCGCCGCTATCATTAAGCCGTGGCAGGTTCAATTCAGGATCAAGCAAGCCTAAGGGTGCCTCGAACATGGCCTTTACTGGACTGAGATCACCGACGGGGTAGTCGGCCGCCAGCAAGCTCATCAACAAGTTCTTGAAGGCGTTCAGCGTGTAGAAGTGATAACCCATAGAGCCTTCCCACCACAGGCCGTCCTCGCGAATGCCCAGCAACTGCTGCTCAAACCCTGAATACCAGTTGGAGAGGGCGTAGCGGACCAGCGGTTCGTCATTGAGCAACAGCCCGAGGGTAGTCAAGGCCGCGTTCTGCCATGCATGAATGTTGCTAAGGGTAATCCAGGTCTGCGGCTTGAGAAGATCGGCGGCTGTACGAAACAGGTTGGTCTCTATCTGTGTCTCCTGGTCTGGCGTGAGCAGAGAGTGATCTCGGATGAGATCGTAGGCTCGCGCCAAGGGCAGTATCCAAACCGCCTCATCAAGAGCCTGCACGTGTATTCGGCCTTTGCCTACGAATTGCTCTACCGAGCCGCCGCGTCCTTTGACTTCCATGCGGGGGTAGAGGTCTGCGTAGTCGCACAGTATAGCCGCAGCAGCCTCCCCATATTCGGCTTCTCTGGTGAGGGCGTAGACCAAAGCCAGCGTCTGCGCTGCCTTGGAGATCCGATCGTGAGTAATGGATCGCCACACCCCGTCGTAGGGCTCTCCGCTAAAAAACGTGTCATCGATAGGACTGCGATGCTCGTGTGGACGCTTCGGATCGTATACCAGACGCGTCCCATGGCGCGGGTCGACGTAGTCGTGGCCGTATGCGGTCGAACCCTCTGGGACGCTGAGAGGATCTCTTAGCCAAGTGTCAGCTTCACCTTGTAGACGATGGAGCAGCAGTCGGGCCCAATGGAGCGTTTCTGTGCGCTGACGGGCGCGCTCGAGCTGAGCGTCACTAGCAAATACGTGACGGCGCGCCTGTGAGGTTTGGGCCGTGGTCTCAGTAAACATGATGCGTTCCCCCGAGGCACTGCGAGGCGTTATGGCTGCCATTGGTACGAAACGGAGCTCTCGAATGTGCAGCTCAGCACCAGGCCGTGTAGTAGTGAGAAGAAAGAAAACCGCCTGGCGGTCCTCGCTTTTCTCGCCCCAATTGTCTGCATTGGGCTGGCGCAACGGTAATACGGCAGGCGTCCATGTGCCCACGACTGGCGGCGCTGCGACGCTCCATTGTGCTTGCATGCCGCCATATAGAGGGTAGTCCTGTAGTTTGAGCTCAAGCAGTGTGGGATCGCCTCCGACGATCTTGTACTCGAAGGCCACCCAACCGTAATCGGCAGCTTCCACTTCTACGTCGTAGCCGTCGAAGCGGTACAACGCATATCTACCCGGCTTATCTAGACTCCAGACCATGGCCTTGCATTTGTCCTGATCTGTTTCTACTCTTAGCGCACCAGTTTGGGCCTGCCAGGAGCCAATATCGTCGAGTGTCTCGATCAACACGGAGCCTTCCTCAAGGTCTTCGGCCAGTGCCACCCCCATGATGAGAAGCGAACACAACACAACTGACAACAGGGCACCGAGTCCGCGCTCCATCCTCTTGCGAGCGTCCGCTCGGCAGATCTGAGGCACCTTGCACCCACCTCCACAGCCAGAATTTGCAGAAAACGAATAGAACAAAGCAACAAATACGTCGTGACCTCGCTTGCTTCCTGATGGCCTAATGGCAAAATACACCGAGTCACTTCCTGTTTTTCATAGAGTTCGAGAGTCGGACGGGGCGGTTTCCTTGGGCGGGCTGATGAGAAATCGTTACATAGATGAATGACGACACCTTGCTTAAGCATGTTGTTCCTATTATAGCAGAAGTTCTCAGCCAGCATCAATGCAACTCCGGCTGGGGAAAGGCTTCCTTCCTCCGTGCCACCGCGGAAACACCTGTGGGTTGTTACGAACTGCCTCCAATAGGGTCAAGGTTTCTTCCTGCGCTTTCTATCCACGCGAAGACGAGCGAGGAATTGGAGTTGCCCTTGCCGTGTCCTGAAGCCTGGCAATTAGAGATCGGGTAGGCAAGAAGAAGGAAAATGGTCTGGAGTGGTCAAATGCGTAGACGGGGAAAGAAAACGGAGACATGCGTGGTTGGCGGCCGACATGTCCGCACCGCATTGCTTCATTTTGCAGGGGGGTATCTTGATGAGGTTGTCTAGGAGTTGTGGCGTCTTTCTGTTGCTTATAGCCGTGGCGAGTGTCAGTGTTGATGCTGGATCTGTCACATTGCGTTGGCGCACCTGCTGTAGGCAAGAAGATCGGGTAGCGATGTTCCAACGGTGGGCGCGGGCCTTCGAGGCTGAGAATCCTGGCATTGCCATCGACTGGTATGATCCTCCCGGTGGGCTTCAACAGGTGAAAGTGGAGATCGCCGGGGGCGTTGGTCCTGATATCATGATGCACGGGACGGGCATCTATACGATGCTCGATGTACTGATGCCGCTGCAGCCCATTCTCAAAAGGCACGCCGAGCTGCGACGCGAGGTTATCCCCAGTGTACTAGATCAGTTCACCTGGCAGGGTGAGGTTTACGCTCTTCCGTATGGTGCGAACGCCCATGCTTTGGTCTACAACAAGAGCCTGTTTGATGCCTCCGGTGTAGGTTATCCGACCGCTGACTGGACGTGGAATGATGCGCTGACCGCGGCCCGCCTTCTGACAAAGGACATTGCTGGTCGGGGGACCCCCGACATCTGGGGGCTCAATCTGGCTGGTAGCGTAATGTCTGACATGCTATTGAGCTTTGGCGGGCCCGTGTTGGATGAGGACGGGCGCACGGTACGCGTGAATAACCCCGTCAATGCTGCAGCTTTGGGCTTCTTTTCTGAACTGATGAGCAAGGGACTCGATGCTTACCCGCGGCCAGCGCCGAACGCGCTACAGCAGTTTCTGAGCGGGCGGGTGGCCATGGCTGGCTTGGGCGTCTTTACAGTGCCCAATCTGAGAAGTACTGCTGAGTTTTCTTGGGATGCAGAGCTATTCCCTGTTTTTGAGGTCGCAGGGAGGCGCTATCGCAACGCATTTACCTCAGCAGAAGGATGGGCTATGCTTCGGACGACCAAGCATCCCGCAGAGGCGGAGCTCTTTCTGCGGTTTCTGATGCGTCCGGAGAACTTGGCTGAGCTGGGTCGAACGGGCAGCGTGATACCGCCGTTTCGGGGACAGCCTCTGAGAGCTTTCCTGTCACAACCACCACCCCCAGCGAACTTGACAGCCTTTATCGGCAGTCTGGAGCAGAGTCAACGACTGCATATTCTGTATCCCATGGCTTCAGCTTGGAGGACTACTGCCAGTCAACTGGTAAGCCAGGCGCTGAATGCGACGATTACCGTACCCGCTGCTTTGGAGCAAATCGAGCGTGTAATGAATGCGACTGTCAAGGAGTTTCATGCGCGCTGATCCAGGTCAGCATCGTAGCTAGTGTCAAGGAGGTCATCTTGTGGAGTGCGGTTCGCCCTTTCTCACATACGATCAGCTGACTGAAAAGGCCGCAGCATGGGCTCGCTCTGCTCCAGAGCTAGTACGCGTCTCCTCTATTGCTACCACAGCCGCTGGGCGGAATGTCCTGTGTGTTGAAATCGGTGATACGCGTGCGGGCCTGTCCCTAGAACGCCGTCCCGGTTTTTTGGTGACTGCCAACCTGCACGCTGTAGAGCTTGCAGGTTCAAGCGTCTGCGTGCAACTCATTGACCATCTGATCGCCCGCCATTCCCGTGATGCAGATATCCACAGGCTCCTGCAGGAAAGGGTGCTCTATGTCATCCCGCGATTGGCTGTCGACGGTGCCGACTATGTGTTGCAGACCCTGAATAGGGTGCGCAGCGTGCCTCCGCGTCGGCGTGTCCGCAACACAATCTATGCTCAGGATATCGATGGCGATGGCCGCATTCTATCTATGCGGGTGCAAGACAGACGTGGCAATCTGAGGGTATCTGCGCGCGATCCTCGCCTTCTGGTTCCCAGAGACGAAGATGACATAGAGGGGCCGTTCTTTCGGCTTTTCGTGGAGGGCGCTGTGCATGAGTGGGACGAAGGCAGCTACAGCGATGTAGCGGGCGATATCGACTTCAACCGCAGTTTCCCAGCCAATTGGCAGCTCACAGCAGGGACTGTGCTCTCAGGTCCCTATCCCCTGTCAGAACCGGAGACTCGAGGGTTGGCTGAGTTTGTCTGTGCCCACCCCAACATCTGTGGAGCGCTTGATTTCCACACAGGTAATCCAGCCGTTTTCTACCCTGCGGCTACGGTGGAGGGGCGATCGGCTCCTGCAGAGGATGCAGCCCTGATTGCTCGCCTAGGGCAGATCGCATCCACCGTGACTGGTTTTCCGTTGCTGAGCAGCTACGGCGAGATCACCTCCGGTCGCGCTGCTCCTGGGCCTCCGGGTACACTCAAAGATTGGTTATACGAGCACAGAGGGGTACCGGCGTTGCTCGTGGAACTTGGGCTGTTTTACAACTACCTCGGTATAGACACCACCAAACTGAAGAACCCGGCCGCTCAAAGAGAAGAGGAAACGGGTTTGGCCCTACTCGCCTGGCATGACGCGCACGAGGGAAGTACGCTGTTCCGGGATTGGCAACCATTTGATCACCCGCAGTTGGGCACGGTGGAAATCGGGGGGTGGGACTACGTCCTCTGGAGTAATCCGCCTCCTGCAGAGTTGGAGGGCCTCGGTGATAGATGCACAGATCTCGTCTTGCAGCATCTTCTGCACGCACCTCAACTGAAGATAAGGGCCACGAGTCTCTCTCTGGGTAGTGACCTGCACAAGGTGAGTCTTTCAATAGCGAATGTGGGGCTCGTCCCCACCTATGGCACTCGTCAAGCCCTCAGCGTTCACCCCGCTCCGCACCTGATGGTGGAGGTGCAAGCAGAAGAGCCCATCGAGTTCATTATCGGTTCGCCACGGACGCAGGTGGGTCATCTGGCCCCGCGGCAGGAACACAGGCTAGAATGGGTATTGCGTTCGGAAGGAAAGACGACAGTGAGGGTAGACGCCTTCTCGGAACGCGGCCTCTACGCGTCGTGTGAAGTATGCTTGGACGATTGAGCACACGTGGAAGACGAGGTGGACCACATGCGTTGGCGGATGGTAGCGGCGATTTCACTGGTTGTACTAGTAGTCACCAGTCTTTCGGGGATCGCCTCCAAAACAGAAGTCATTCAAAAGAAAAGCTCAATGAATCTGCTTGCGCCTGAGGAGGTCCAGCGGGCGCGTGAGCGCATAGGAAGCAAGGATCCCTACGCGATTCAGCATCTCTCGAAGGTGCAGAGTCGGGCAGAGCGCTGGTTGAAGTACACGGATCAGCAGCTGCGCGATCTGGTGCCTACTGCGGATATTCCGCGCGCCTTCAACGCTCATTTCCAAGAGGATCCTCGTAATCCAGGAGCGATCCGCAAGTTCGGCAA
Organism: Limnochordia bacterium; assembly: GCA_050951545.1. Lineage (GTDB taxonomy): Bacteria > Bacillota > Limnochordia > DTU080 > DTU080 > DTU080. Next base: position 332,624 of record JBMNJG010000007.1, read on the forward strand.
CTATCCGTGGATTATCGATCCCGATTTACCCTACAAGGTCGTGTCGCCCGTCGATGGTTTCATCTATCCCACCAACGACTTTGATCCAAAGCATCCGGGTGGCCCTGAAGATGTATCTGAAGAGCCGTATGTGGATACAGGTTGGGGATGGAAGGACCCTGACGATAGCCAGAAGTACTGGTTTGTCGGTTACTACACTTTTTGGCTGTGGAAGGACTATCTGATTCCTGCCACCTTGGCCCTCGGTGAGGCGTACCTGCTGACTGGTGAGCTGGCCTACGCCCATAAGGCAGCGGTCCTTCTTGACAGAATCGCAGAAGTCTTTCCTGAGATGGACTACGTCAAGCAGTCTCGCTACGGGACTGAAATACAGCCGGGCAATTACCACGGTCGCATCTTGAACCACCACTGGGGTGTAGATGCGGCCATTGAGCTGGCGACGGCGTACGACTACATTTTTGAGGCTATGCCGCAGCTTACTGAGCTAGAACGGGCTACTGGCAAGAGTCTGGACGCCGTACGCCACAACATCGAAGAAAACCTGTTGGAGGATTCCGCCCGATCTATCTATACCATGGACGGTCGGATTGCTGCCAGCAACAACATCTTTGCTATCCACAGGGCTCTGGCGACCATCGCGGTGGTCCTCGACAATGAGAACACAGACAAGTATCTTGATTGGGTACTTCACAATACCGGGGCTGGGCGCTACGAAGGGATCATGTTCGGTCTCAGCAACATGATCTATCCCGACGGAGCACCCAACAGAAGCGCCCCGGGCTACAATGTGCTTTGGATCGAAGACTTCCAGGTTCTAGCCGAACTGTTCTTACGGCGGGATATCGATCTGTACCAAGAGAGCTCTAAGCTGAAGCGGTTGTTTGACTACCCCTTACGGCTGCTTATGAATGAGAAGTTTGTGCCCAACATCGGTGACTCCGGCAGTGTAAAGGCGTCGGGACCGATTGGCTGGAACCCAGCTGTCTATGCGACAGCCTTTCGTCGCTATGGGGAAGCCAACTTTGCCCGAGTTGCTCGTCAGAGTACATCGTCAGGGAGCGTCTTTGAGGAGTATGTATTGGAGGAAGCAGAGGCCCTGCTGCGTCAAGAGGGGTTTCAGTGGGTGTACGAGAGTGATCACATGCCAGCCTATGGTCTGGCTATGCTGCGCTCGGGTCCGGAGGGACGGGGGGCAGGGCTCAGCCTGTACTACGGACCCGGGGGTGGTCACGGGCACTACGATCGGCTGAATGTCGAGCTTTTCGCCAAGGGACATCGCCTGACGCCCGACTTAGGCTACCCGGAGTTCATGACGGGTCAGCACAAGAAACTCTACGGTTGGACTGGTCACACCATCAGTCATAACACTGTTTTGGTAAATGAGAGGCGGCAGCTGACCAAAGGCGGCGGTCGGATACAGCTTTTCAGCGGGTCGCCATGGGTGCAGTATGTGGACGTGCGGGCCGAAGAGGCCTATCCAGGCATAACGAGTCGGTACCAACGTTCGGTAGCCATGATCAATGTCTCGCCAAGCGATGTATATGTGGTCGACGTGTTTCGGGTACAGGGCGGGTATCAGCACGACTACTCCATCCATGGACCCGATGGGGCGTTTTCGGTGCAGGAACTCGCACTCTCTGCGCCACGCTCTGAAGGCACCTTGGCCGGGGAGCATGTGCCATATGGCTATCTCTATGACGCTCCTCAGCTGGAGCGGCTTGGATACACTGGGGCCTATACGAGCTACCAGGGCAGTGGTTTCTCCTATCTGAAGTCGGTGCAAGAGGCAAAACCAGCAGGGGTATGGCATGCGGACTGGACTGTCGAGGGCAAGAAGGGACTTCGTATCAGCTTCCTGCCCGAAGCAAACACCCAAGTGTTTGTGGCAGACGGGGTACCGCCGCAGCATGGGACAAGTAATCCTCCTGTGCTCAAGTACGTACTGGCCCGTAACAGGGCCGACAAAGGGAGCGACCTGACGAGCACGTTTGTCACGGTGCTTCAGCCCTATGAGAGGGCTCCGTTTATTCGAGCTATCACACAGCTCGAAGCGCTTCCCGGAAGCGAGCCTGGCGTGGTTGCTCTAGAGATTACGCATGACCATGGCGAGGATCTTGTGCTACAGGCCATTGAGGGGGCGGGCCCCTTTGAGGGAACAGAAGGCACGCACTTCCGTGGTCAGCTGGGCGTGCTCTCACGGACACGAGGTGGGATGGTCAGCCACGCCCACCTGCTGGGTGGCGGCCTGCTTGCACAGGACGATTTCCTCCTGGAATCAGCCGACTCATATACGGGGCGCATCATCAGCGCTGACTACGGTGAAGCGGACCTTGTCGTGGAACTGGATGCTCACGCACCAGCCATGCCTCTCGAGGAACTCTTGACTGGCCAGCGGGTGGTCATCTCCAATGAGCACCACGCCTCGGAATTCATCATCAAGCACGTAGCAGCGTTAGAGGGGCGGCGCTACAAGGTCACATTGACGGAACCCGTGACTCACACGGGAAAAGGGCAGGTAAGCGGAGCCTTTCCGCAACAGGTGCGCACAGGCACTCCGCTGCCATTGGGTCAGTACTACGTAGGGCAACAGCTGGTCAATTCGCGTACGGGTCAGACCGCACGCATTGCGGGGATCACAGGTGGGCAGTTGCGGTTGGAGCAGGATAGTGTGGGTCTCGCCCGCGACGACATGTTCCATATCTATGATTTCGGGCCAGGCGACCGCTTCGCTGTCGCGGCCTGCGTTACCGTACGCAAAGGAGAGGACGGCTACTACCACGTCAGCAGTAACACCACTGGGCGGCTGAGACTGTGGGATGGACAGGAGCATGTTGTGCAGCCGGGAATTGCTGAGGTGTGGGTGCCGACGATTACCGTCAACATTCTCCATCCTCCCTATGATGCGCAAGTGGCAGGCCTGCTCAGGCCGCAGCTGGGGGTGCGAGTACCTCCGGAGCTGTCCTTGGCACATTTGGAGATTGCACTGGGCGAACAGATCGTCTACGGTGGGATGCAGATCCCGACGTCTGAGGCCATCGCCTTCGATACCCGAGCGCTTGAGGATGGCCAGTGTTTCCTCACCGTAAGGGCTACCGATTCACTGGGCAAGACCACCACCACGTCCATCCCCTTGCGCTTACAGAATTGGTGGAGCCTGATCGCTGACCTCACTCCGCCCATCGTGGGCAGCTGGTTTGGCGACATAGATCTCAACGAGATCTATGAACACTCGCCGGGATGGAGATTCGTGCGAGACGAGTCAGCCGCTTTCCATGATGACCCGCATCGCATGACTCGCCCGGAGCCTACGCAGGAGTATGTGGTCTGGGAGAGCCCGGCTCTGGAGCGTTTCGAGCTTACCCTCTATGCGCAGCAGGCCCTCTCTGCGGGGGATGTCGAAGTGGCGGTTTCAGCGAATGGGGTAAATTGGCAGGCGGTCGACTACACGTTGAGCGCAGGGCCAACTTCGGATGCGGGGTGGCGGCTCTTGGGGATGCGTGGGGAGCTGGTGCCAGACCCAGCTGTCGGTTATTTCCGGGTACGGCTGCGGGCCAGTGCTCCTGCTGAGTTGCAGTTGGGTCGAGTGAGCCTACGCGGCCTACGGCCACCGTTAGGTTCAGAGTGATTCGTTGGCTATGGAGGTATGGTCATGTCGGATGTAGAGCGTCGTATGCGGGTACGCCCGCTCCTCACCTATACGGATGCGCAGGGCACGTTGCAGCAGGTCGCGTCACCCGAGGCATGGGCTGGGCGTCGAGAGCAGCTGGAAAAGACGATCACCCGCTTTCTTGGTGAGGCGCCCGACATAGAGGCGCCTGCCCCTGCACTTCGGGTCTATGAAGAGCATGAGTACCCAGAGTACCGGCATCTGCTGATCGGGTACCTGGTTGAGCCGGAGGAAGAGGTCAAGGCGCATTTGCTCGTACCGCCGCAAGATAGGCGAAGGAACGGTGCCGCAGTGCTCTGTCTGCATGGGACCACCGCTGCGGCAAAAGATAGCCAAATCCAGGAGAGCGAGAAACCTGGCCGCGATTTTGGTCGCCTTTTTGCCAGAGAGGGGTTTGTCACTCTCTCACCAGATCATTGCTGCTCGGGTGAGCGGCAGCCGCCAGGCGTACAGCCCTACGATACAAAGCCCTTCTATGAGCGCTATCCACGTTGGTCGATGATGGGCAAAGCTATCTGGGACGGACAGCGGGCGCTAGATATCCTGTCAGATATTCCGGAGGTGGATCCAGCTCGCCTGGGTGTGGTAGGGCACTCTCTTGGCGGATACGGGAGTATTTTTCTATCGGCCTACGAGCCGCGGCTAAAGGCGACGATTTCAAGCTGTGGCCTTACCAGCTGGGAAGACAATTCCAAACGGATGGCCTGGAGCCGGGATACCTGGTATGTGCACTTCCCATTGCTGCGGGAGTATTTCGCCCGCGATGAGGTTCCTTTTGACATGCATGAGTTTGCTGCGCTGATAGCCCCCCGTCCTTTTCTCAATGTCTCGGGCATGGCTGATCTGATGTATGCATCTAGCAACGAGAACATGCCCGAGATTGGGTGGCAGCTCTGGCAGTTGTACGCTCTGTTAGGTGCCGAAGAGAACTTCGCCAATTTCCTGTTTGGTGCCGGGCATGATGTGCCCACGTATGCCCGGGCGTTGATGGTCGGGTGGATGACTCGTTGGCTGTGTGACTGAGGATATGCGTGAGGCTTGTTCCGCGATCCGAGCAGATCCCCAATGACTTGGGGACCTGCTCGGACCGTGAGATGCATGATGGTGTTAGGCCCCGCGGGCTGCACTTTGTTCTGGCTGTACAGGACAAAGAGGTATCTCTACGGGCATCCCCAGTTCAATGGACTCAGCCGCTGCGGCGCAAATGGCTGTGCTATCGCGGGCGATCAGGATGGAGTGCTCGGGCTGTCGGCCAGTCTTGACGCATGTGATAAACTCCTCTAGCAGTTGCGCATCGCCGCCCCCATGAGAGCCTCGTGCGGGTACGAGATGATGCTCTTCAACATCACTCGAAAAGCGCCGTGAGATGCGAATGAGGTAGTTACCGGAGTTGATGAAATAGCCATAGAGCTTTCCCTTGTCACCGATGAAGGTGAACTCCCGTGTATACTCCGGAGTGAAGTGGCACTCCGTATAGATCGCTCTGGTGTTTCCGTCGTACTCAATAATCGCTAGTGAGTTATCATCGACGTCGACGGCGTGCGAGAAGACGCACAGGCCTTGTTTCTCTTGTTTCTTGGGGTCGCGTACGGCATGGGGGCAGGTCGAGATTGTCTCGCAAGTGGCACAGTGCTTATCCTCGGGCTCTTGACCACCGAAGACGTTAAGACCCCCCGCCGCATATACCTTCGTTGGCTGTGCGTCCATCAACCAGTTAAGAAGATCAATGGTATGTATCCCTTTTTGCAGCAACAGGCTACGCACATATGACTTGCGGCGGTAGGGCCTATGGAAGTAGGTATCTCCCACTGAGACGTTGTCGATGGCCTGCCCCATGATCACCTGTCCGATGACCCCTTCGTCGATGAGCTCTCGCATCCGGGTGAACAACGAACAGTGTCTTAGTTCCAGACCTACCATGAAGACGCGGTCTCGGGCTTGCGAGTACCAGGTAGTCACCAAGTCGTCACACTGCTGCACAGTCTGTGCCATGGGCTTCTCTAATAGGACATGCTTATGGTGCTGCAGGGCTTGCAGGGCATTGTCGTAGTGTGTCTTGTCTGGAGAGGCTATCGCAACAGCATCGATGTCACTGCCAGCGAGCATCTCTTCTGTGCTGACGAACACTTTAGCGTCCGGGAAGAGGTGGCGGGCCTCTTGTCGCCCTGCCTCAGAAGGATCGGCTATACCTGCTACACGAGCTGCAGGATGCGTGTCAAACGCCCGACTTAGACTTCGCCCTCGCCCACCGAATCCGATAACTCCAACGTTTATTCGCTCCAAATGCATCTACCCCCAACCGGGACGGAGATCATGGCCATGTCTGTCGCATTATACACGTCGAGCTTCTTTACCTGCTGCGGGATGTCACCGCCGTAGGTGGTCGGAGTTCTATGGCGAAAGACAAGCCATAGGCGAAAGGAGCTGGGTGTGATGCGCCTGTTACATACAGCCGATTGGCATCTGGGACGCAGTCTTGAGGGACGAAGTAGGCGGCCTGAACAGGAGCATATGGTGGACGAGCTATGTACCCTGGCGGAAGATGAAGGGGTTCACCTGGTGATGATTGCTGGTGACGTCTTTGATTCGGCCAATCCGCCCGCGTTTGCAGAAGAGCTGTTCTACGAGGCGCTTAGCCGATTGAGCTCGGGCGGCAAGCGTGGCGTGTTGGTCATTGCTGGTAATCACGACAATCCCGAGCGGCTCTGCGCCTCGGCTCCCTTGGCTGTGCGGCAGAATGTAGTGCTCTTGGGCAAGCCAGGCGACGTGGCCCTAGTCTCGTCGGCGGGGCGTGGCCCTGTCGTAGCCAGTGGCCCGGGCTGGTGTGAGTATGCTTTCGCCTCAGGTCCCGATGGTACTGTTGAGCGGGTGATTGTGGCCGCCTTGCCCTATCCCTCTCAGGCGCGGCTTGACGAAGCACTAGTCAGCACTATCGAAGACGAGCAAGCCACCCGCAGTGCCTACTCGGCGCGGGTGGGTGCAGCCTTTGCGGCTGCGGCCGGATTGTTCCGCACCGATACCGTGAATCTAGCAGTCTCCCATCTCTACGTGGCAGGCGGAGTTGAGACCGACTCTGAACGTCCCGTCCAGGTCGGTGGGGCTTATACCGTTGACCCTGTGGCTTTGCCAGCGAATGCTCAGTACGTTGCCCTAGGTCATCTGCATCGTCCTCAGGCCGTGGGGGGCATTCAACCAGCGCGCTATGCCGGCTCGCCTTTGGCCTACAGCTTCTCTGAGGCAGGGCAGGCCAAGTCCGCCACTTTGGTGGAGGCATCACCACAGCAGATGGCATGGCGTGAGATTCACCTCAGTGCAGGGCGACCGCTTGTGCGCTGGCGAGCTACTGAAGGGTTGGGGCAAGTCGAGCGGTGGTGCACTGATGGCCGCGATGCTCAGGCTTGGATCGATCTGGAGATTCACCTAGTCTCACCATTGACTCCCGAAGAGCTGCACAGGCTGCGGCGTCTCCATCGCGGCTTGGTTACGATCCGGCCCGTTTTTGCGGCACAGGAAGTGGCCGCCGCTGGCGAAGGTGCAGCGGATGGGAAGGCTCTCACACAGGAAGAGCAGTTTCGTCGCTTCTACGCGATGCGTCGTCAGGGCGCAGAGCCAGCGCTGGAGACCGTCAAGTTGTTCTTGGATCTGCTCGCCGAAGCGCTAGACGAGTCAGGGGGTGGCGATCTGTGAAGCCGGTCTTCCTACGTTTTGCAGGTTTGCATAGCTACATAGATGAGCAGCAAGTCGACTTCCCGAGACTACTGGGAGCTGGCGTATTCGGCATCTTCGGTCCTACCGGAAGCGGCAAGTCCACGATTCTCGATGCCATGACTTTGGCGCTGTACGGATCGGTTGACCGGGCAGCGCATAACACCCAGGGGATTATCAACCACGACAGTGATCAACTCGCTGTCGCCTATACCTTTGAGCTAAGTGACGCTTCTGCGACGCGCCGTTACCGAGCGGAGCGCACGTTTCGCAGGGGAAAGAGCTTCGACTCCGTGGAGGCTGTTCAGGCTCGATTTGTGGAACTCGATCGAGGTGAGCCTGGAGAGGAGGATGTCCTCCATGTCCTGGCCGATAAGGCTCGCGCCGTGACGGCTCAGGTGGAGGAAATACTGGGACTTACGCTCGGTGACTTCACGCGGGCAGTCGTGCTTCCACAGGGCAAATTCGCAGAGTTCCTGGCCCTACAGGGAGCGGAGCGGCGCAGTATGTTACAACGCCTGTTCGGTCTAGAGATCTACGGTGACAGGCTGTGCGAGCGTGTGCGGGTGCGCCTCCAGACTGTCAGTGGGGAGCTGGGCAGCGTGCGGGCTGCCCTCAGCGAACTCGGGGAGGCCTCTAGCGAGGTGCTTGCCGAGGCACGCTCCAGGCTTGAGGAGGCGGAGCAGACACAGGCCGTGGCTGTCGCTGCCGCAGAGGAGGTGCAACGGAAAGTCGAGAAATGGCAACGGGTGTGGGAATGGCAGGGCGAATTGGCCAAGGTAAGTCATGATGAGCAGCAACTGGACAAGCGACGGGTGCAGATTGAGGCTATGCAGCGCGAACTCGGTGATGCAGAGCGTGCAGAGCGTGTGCGCACACCCTTGCAGACGTTTTCAGAGGCTCGCCGACGGCGAGAGGAAGCGATAGCCAGCGAGAATGTCGCTCGGGATCACGAAAAACAGGCTCGGGAAGTGCTGGAGCGTGCAGCGACTGCACGACAAGCGGCGGAGACAGACTACGTGACCGAGTCGCCGGAGCTGTTTCGGAGGCAAGCAGAGTTGCGCACAGCTCTTGAGCAGCAAAGAAAAAGGACCCAGCTGGCCAACGCCCTCTCCTCCCTGGAAGAGGAGATCAGTCGGCTGGCGAAGTCATTTCAGGAGCTGGAGAAGTCGGGAGCTAGAGCAGCGGGTGAAGCAGCCGAGGCGGAGAAGCAACTGCAGAGGGTACAAGAGCAAGTCGCACAGCGCACGGTGGATCCGGACGAACGGAGGCGCCTGACCGCGGCCGTGGCGGCGCTGCGCCGCTATGCGGATGCTCGGCAGCAGCTGGTGCGGGAGCAACAGACCAAGGAAGACGACGAGAAAGCCCTGTTCGAAGCTGAGCTTGGGGCTACCGAGGCCCAGGCTTTGGCTCACGAGCTGCAGGATGCTGACAAAGAGAGTGAGGAGCGTCTTGCCGATCACCTGCACAAGAGGCCATGGCAAAGAGAGGAGCTCGAGTTTCGGCGCCGAGCTCTTCATGCTGATATGCGCACCGCTGAGCGGGTTCTGGTTCTTCTTTCGGAGTTGAGCAAAGTGGCTCTGGGGTTGGAGGGACTGCAGGCGGAGGTCGCTGACAGCCGTGACGCTGAGGCAGCTGCCAGAGCATCATTGGCAGCATGTGAGCTTGCCTGGCAGGAGGCACAGGAGCGCCTGCGGGTGGCCCTTGAGGAGCAAGAGGCTGCCCACCAGAAGGATCTGGCGGCCACACTGGCGATTCATCTTCGGCGGGGTGAGGCTTGTCCGGTATGCGGATCGAAGGCGCACCCCCGGCCCAGTTCGGGTCATGCGGGCGAGGCTATAGCGGTCATCAAGCAGCGAGTTGAGGAGTGTCAAAAGGAGGCCGATCAGGCCAACCAGGCGTTTGCCAAAGCCAAAGAGAGCCATATCACGAAAAGCAGCGCGCGGCAGTCCATCGAGGAGAGGCAGACGCAAGTGGCCGTAGACTACCAGCGCTTGCATGAACAGCTTGCACATGCAAGAGCTCCATTGCCCAAAACATGGCGCACGATGAACGCCTCAGAACTCGCGCAGGAGATCGCACAGTCAGAGCAGAGCTTCAAGGAGCACGAGGAGGCCTTGCAGCGCTGGGAAGTGGAGCAAGAGCAGCTGGAGAAGGCGCGCCAGCTGTTAGCCAAGGATGTAGCTGCCGCTGAGAGGAAACAAGCCAGCACTGATGCCCAACATGACAGCGCCCGCAAGGCACACGCTTCAGCCTGCGCGCGGGTGGCTGACGCGCAAGAGCGCTGTACGGATATGGAGGCAGAGCTACGTGAGTTGAGCGCTGGTGCCTCTCCGGAAGAGATATGTCATGCTGCTCAGCGCTTGGAGCGATGGGACAAGGAACTGCAGACACTGCGAAAACGGGCAGCAGCATATGAAAAGCAAGCGAAAGAAGCTGCTCATCGCATTGAGCAGGTGCGCCAGGCCCGCGAGCAGTTGGGGCGTGACATCGCCATCGCCCAAGAACGCCGCCAAGGCGCGGTGCAGCAAGATGAGCAACTCGCAGCAGAGATTGCTCGCCTCGTTGGGCCCGGGATGGCTCCGGAAGAGGTTGCACGGGAGGTGGCGGAGCGCCTGCAGGCACTCGCCGATGCTCGCGATAGCACAGCTCAGGCTGAAGAGCAGGCCCAAGGGCAATGGCAGCAGGCTGCACAGACTCATGCTGGGGCGACTGAGCGTCTGCAGGGGGCCATTGAACGCGAAAACAGTGCGCACCTGGCTATCAAGCAAGCGCTGGCAGACGCTGGTTTTGCCACGGTGCAAGAGGCCGAAGGGGCTCTGCTTTCCGAGGCTGACCAAAAGAGCCTGCATATGCAGATCGATGACTATCACCAAAGCTGGCTCAGGCTACAGAGTGAGCGTCAGCGGCTGGAGCGTCTGCTCGGTGGGCGCAGCTTGTCGCAGCAGGAATGGGAGGGGTGGCGGGAGCGCTTGGCTGGTGCGCAGGCTACTCGTGATACCGCCTTGCAGGAGTGCGCTGTGGCAGCGACTACCTGGTGCGAACTGAAGGCCAGGCATGAGCGGTGGCAGGAGCTAGTGCAGCAAGAGGCTTCTTTGTCGGAGCTTGCTGGTAGACTAAGCGACTTGCGGTCAATCTTTGCGGGCGGCGCCTTCGTGGATTTCCTGGCCCAGGAGCAGTTGAACCAGGTCTTAGATGATGCCTCCATGCATTTGGGGCAGCTCACGCACTATCGCTATGCCCTGGAGGCCGGTTCTGATGGTAGCTTTGTGATCCGTGACGATCTGAACGGTGGCTATAAGCGCACAGTGAACACGCTCTCGGGGGGAGAGACCTTCTTGGCCTCACTGGCCTTGGCACTGGCTTTGTCGTCACAGATTCAGCTCAGAGGTCGGTTCCCCTTAGAGTTCTTCTTCTTAGACGAGGGTTTTGGTTCCCTGGATCAAGAGACGCTAGACATCGTGATGACGGCTCTAGAACGGTTGCATGTCGGCCATTTGCATGTGGGAGTCATTAGCCACGTGCAAGAGCTGCGCAATCGCATACAGCGCAGTCTCACAGTATTACCCGCGATTGCCGGCGAGAGGGGCAGTCAGATACGCATGGCTTGATTCTGTGGTGGACAGGAGTGATCAGTGATGGTGAAGGTGGTGGCCCACCGGGGGTTCTCTGCCAAGTATCCCGAGAACACGATACGAGCCTTTCGAGCGGCCCTCGATCTTGATGTCGATATGGTGGAGTTTGATGTGCACCTGACCCAAGATGAGGAGCCAGTGATCATCCATGATGCTACGGTCGACAGGACCTCGAATGGTCGGGGTCGAGTGGAAGGGATGACACTGGCTCAGATCCAGGCCCTAGATGCTGGCAGTTGGCTGAGCCCAGATTTCGCGGGGGAGCGTATCCCGACGTTGTCCGCAGTGCTTGATCTTCTCGGCGGGCGGGTGCGACTAAACATTCATCTGAAGGCGTATGCCTCCACGCGGGCGGTATTGGTACCTCGAGTGATCGACGAGCTGGCGCAGCGCCAGCTTTTTGAGGAGTGTTTTATCGCCTCCGATGAGGAGACGCTGAAACGGGCCAAGCAGACTCGCTCTGAACTGGCGATCTGTAACCTGAGCACGAAGCCTCTGGAGACCTACATCGCCCGTTCGCGGGCCATCGGCTGTCATATCTTGCAGCCGGGAAACCGACAAGTGACGCCGCAGCTGGTCGAGGAGGCACACAGTTACGCTATGGAGGTCAATCCGTTCTACGCTGACGATACGGATGAAATGCGTCGGCTGATAGGATGTGGGGTTGATGGCATTCTTACGAATCGCCCGGACGTGTTAGTGCAGGTTCGGGCTGGAAAGCTCTAGACGCTAAGGCAGGGACCGACATCTGTCGGTCCCCAAGAGCCAATCTGCACGACTGCTATGCCTCACTCTATTTCGTTCGGGCTAGGTCCCTAATGACCGCGTTTGCTTGAGCTTCCATGGTCTCTAGCGCACTCTTTATGGCGATCTCCCCCCAGATGGCGGCCATCCCCTGCCTGTCTATCGGAGCCCAGATGTCGTTGTTGATCGGCCAAGGCGAGCGAGCCTTCTCGACATCGAGTAAGAGCGACTGGCGATGAGTGGGGGCTTGACGACCGGGGATCCAGGCTGACTGGATGACCCTGAGGCTGGGTGGGATATTGCCTACGATTTCGACTCGGCGACGTAGGGCGTCCGTGGTGGTGAAGTAGCGTAGGACCTCCCACGCCACATCCTTGTGCTCAGATGAGCTGAACATGAACCAACCGATGGCGTTGATGAAGGGGATTCTGCCCCCATCGCCGCTTGGCAGAGGCGCTACGTCCCATTTGAAGGAATTGATGGCGCTGTAGTGGGCGATGGAGATAGAGTTGGTCTGTACCATAGCTAGCTTGCCAGCCATGAAACCATTGGTGACGTCGATTCTACCGTGATTCTGTTTGTCAGGCACTACGCCGAAGCGGACGAGGTCGTGGAGATACTCAAACCCAGCGGCCACCTTGTCGGTGTTGCCGGTAAAGCGGGTCGGTTGGGTCCAGCTATCGAACAGCTCGCCGCCATGCGCCCATATAGTAGGCAGGAAGTTGCGTCCGTTCGGAATGCGAAAGCCGTAGCGGGCAACAGAGCCGTCAGCAGCACGCTGTGTCAAACGACGGGCTGCATTCAGAAAACCCTCTTGATTCCAGTCTACACTCGGCAGGGCCAAGCCTGATTCGTGAAAGGCGTCTTCGTGATAAAAAATGCCTGTGACTTGCAGATCCTGTGGTAGACCATATACTGCGTTGCCCAAGCGGTATAGATCCAACGCTGACGGATACCAATCGGCGAACTGCGCCCGAGCGGTCCCTATGTAGGGGCTTAGATTCTCTAGGGTGCCATCGCTGCCCCACTGTACAACGAGCCAGGGATCCATATAGCCGATATCTAGTGGAAGACCAGCGGCCAACATGGCCCGCATTTTAGGCACGAGACCCGATCCAGCAGTGCTGACAAGCTCAATAGTCGCGTTTGGATGGGAGGCCTCGAACTTCGCTTTCATCTCCTCTTGCCATTGCAGATGGGTGTCACGAGATTCGGCAATCATCGTGATCTTGACGGAGGCGGCACCCGAGACAGCTGTTAGCAGAGCGACTGCTAGCGACACGCACAGTATTGTTCGTCGTGAAAGTGTTCTTCGCAAAGAGCTTCCCCCTGAATGACGATGTGATCAAGGGATTCCCCCCCTCAGCAACAGAGTAGGCAAGGAGATGAGGGTGTTAGCCCCCCATCTCCGCCTGGTGTGAGAGGTGCCTATTAGGCCAATGGTAGACGTACTGGCTTGCCAGTTTTTGCTGACTGCTCTATGGCAAAGCAGGCCTCCATTGTCTTTGCAGCATCATTGATATCGGTGTGTGAAGGCTCTCCCTTGAGGAGGCAATCAATGAAGTAGTCTATCTGTGCCTTGAAGGGGTGATGTGTTACATCCCCGCTGTCGGGTAGGATGGTCGGGTACTCGAGATAGTTGGACTGTCCGGGGTACTTGTGAGAGAAGACCTTGTTGTTACGAATGGTGCCCTTCTCTCCGAGCAGTTGAACGTTAAAGATGTAGGGTGTCGTGCATTCTAGCATCGACGAGATCTTGCCGGTGGCTCCGCTGGTAAAGCGCAGCAGGGCTACGGTATTCGGTTCAAACTCGTAATCGCTTCCGGGGAAGCCTGGCACTGAGTAGCTAAAGACCTCTTCAATCTCGCCACCAAACCATCGCAAGGCGTCTACCGCATGGCAGCCAGCGGAGAGCAGACTGCTGCCTCCTGCCTCTTTGGTGCGGGACCAGGCGTACTGCCCGTAGTGAGGACCAATCCAATGCCAGTAGTCACATTCTAGATACATAAGCTTGCCGACAGCGTCATCTTCTAGCAGCTGCTTGGTGGTCTCAAACATGGGATTCCAACGTAGCACAAAACTAACCACTGTGGAGACTTTCGCTTCCTGGATGGCTTTTTGCATGCGCCGGACGTCTTGTATGTTCATAGCGACGGGTTTTTCAATGACGATATGTTTGCCCGCGGAGGCAGCAGCAATCACCTGTTCAGCATGCACAGGTGGGGGAGAACAGATTGAGACTATGTCGATATCGGGGTCCGCAAGAAGCGCATCAAAGGTACTGTAGGTAATGCCTTTGACGCCATACTCGTCGAGCTTTGCCGTCGCACGTTCGGGGGTACGGCTGTAGATACCGACCATTCGGGCGTTCTCGTTTGATGCATACGCCTTGATGTGTTCACCTGACACCCAGCCAGCTCCCACAACTCCCACGCCATAAGTTCGTTTGCTTGTCGCCATAGCGTTCTCTCCCTTTGTGGATTTCTTGTTCATCTTTAAGCATACGCCGATGAAGGTAGACTTCCTGCTTCGGAGGTCTTGATAGCTGGGTGACCGCTGTGACCGCGTGGTCGGTTCTTGTGGAGAAGGAAACCTGATGTGTCAGAGGAATGTGCATGTGTAAACAGCAATTCATAGAAGTACGCGTGTAGACGGCCAACTACGCGCGGAAGGAGATCCAAGATTGCGAGAACAAGGGGGAGAGGCTGCGTGGCATATCGTGTGCTGATCGCTGGTTTGGGTTCGAGAGCGAAAGGTCACCTAGAGGGCATACGAAGGACTGGCGGTATCGAAGCTGTCGCCGGGGTAGATCCCGATGGCATCAGACGTGAGCAATGGCAGAGCGCCTATGGCTTTGAGTGTAGCGGCAACTTGGAGGCCATGATAGAGAAGTATCGGCCTGATGTAGTATCCATCTGTACTGGTGAGAAACCGCGTTACTCCGTGGCTTGCGCTGCCATGGACCTAGGTGTCAAGAGTCTTGTACTAGAGAAACCTATGGCAGCTTCCGTGTCCCAGGCCCGTGATCTGATGTCTCGGGCAGACAAACTGGGGGTCAGGGTTGTCGTCTCACACCAAATGCGCTTCGCAGACGAGTTTGTGGCTGCCAAACAGGCCATCGAGCGAGGAGATATCGGTCAGCCCTATTTCCTACGAGCCAGCTCTTACGGTCAGCTTATGGAACAGGGGCCCCACATGATAGACATGCTGCTGTACCTGCTGGGCGACGAGTCTGGAAACGGGAATCCTGCAGAATGGGTGATGGGCCAAGTGGCCGACCGAGAAGAGGGCCTTTCTACGGTTCATCAGGCCCCAGCCTTTACCACTGGCTACATCCGTTTCCGGGGTAACGTTCGGGCTACTGTCGAATGCGGCCGTAGTTTTGCCCCTTCTGTCGAGTACGTGAAAGGCGAATCCATATGGCTGCAGAAGCGTGTACAGGTGTTGGGGACGGAAGGGATGGTTGATTCCGTCGTCAGTCATTGGTGCCGCCTATTCAACCGGGACGGGGCGAAAACACTGGCTGAAGGGCCGCACGGCTGGGACGGAGCGACAATAGCTCTCTATGGCGAACTGGTGGAGGTTCTCAGAGACGGAGGGGAGCATCGCTGCAACGGTCGGGTCTCCTTGGCTGGTTTTGAGATCATTCATGCTATCTATGAGTCTGCCGTGCGCGGCGATAAGGTGACATTGCCGCTTGAAATTGGAGAGGAGCCACTGTCCATTTTGATGGCCCCTGTACGTCGTCAAGAACAAGCAGGCTGATTTCACACCAGATAAGGGAGGCGTTGATGTGAAGAGGATTGCCCTAGTGGGGGGCGCGGGAGCCTATCACGGTGGTGCTTTTGCGAGTCTGTACAACGGTTTTTCCGAGGAGAAGTACAAAGAGATGGGCTGGGCCGGGCGCGGCATTCGCCGTCGTGTTGAGGGAGCTCAGATCGTCAAGATATGGGACGAGAGTAAACAGACCGCCGAAGCGCTTGCTGCTGCTTGCGATATCCCAGAGGTTTGCGACAACCTCGAAGAGGCGGCTGAAGGGATCGACGGAGTTATCATCACTGATGATATGACTATGGCTCATCAGCGTCGGGCACCGTTCTTCTTGCAGAAGGGAGTTCCGACGCTAATCGATAAGCCGCTGTCACCAGACCCTACCGAAGCCAAGGAGCTTATCAAGCTGGCCAGGGCTCATGGTACCTTGTTGCTATCGTCGTCGGCCTTGCGCTACGCACAGGAGGTTGAAGAGCTCAAGAGCGAACTCGACCAGCTCGGTCCTATTGCGCTAGCCACGACTATGTGTGGCGGCGATCTCGTCTATTATGGTATCCACGCCCTTGAGTTGGCCTACTCAGTCATGGGACCTGGTGTGGAATCACTGATCAGTGTGGGCAACGAGGAGAAAGCTGACATCGTGCGCCTGCGCTACTCGGATGGCCGGCAGTTGGTCTTGATGGTGGGTCGGCGCGGTGTTACCGCCTCCGGTTTCCAGCTCACTGTGCATGGCAGTAAGCGCTCATCGTCGATTCAGGTTAGGGACTCGGGGTATTTCTATTGGAATTTGCATTGTCAGTTCGTGCAGATGATAGAGACTGGTCAACTGCCAGTTCCACTCGAGGAGACACTGGAGATCATCACGGTATTAGCCGAAGCGAAGAGCGTGCGTGGTGAAGAGCGCCCCATCAGTATCAATCTGTCCTAGCAGTAGCTCCATATGTGTGCCCGGCCTAGGAGCCGGGCACCTTCAATTCCGGAGCAGATTCCTTTTTTCACCAAGCAGCAGGTGTTGGCCAGTTGTTGGCAAATACTCCTATTCTAAAGTGGGGAAGAGCGCTGGCAGGTGATGCCGCGCCGGGAGGTTTATTGAGGAGGGATACTCTGAGGTGAGAGCGACTCGAACACGAATCATGTCCTTGTTTCTCACGGGTGTCTTGGCCGTAGGCGTTACAGTGGCACAGGCGAGTAACGTGGGAGCTCATGTATCCGGTGCTTTGGGCGATAACCCAGCCCTTTTGGGGTTCGCCCCTGTGTTTACTTTGGCTGCGGATGTTGATGCGGCTATCCCGGGGGTTTCTGGGCTCCAGAGCCTCATCGACGAATGGTACGATGAAGACACACAGCAGCTCAGCATACGCCTTGATTTCTCAAGTCAGCAGAAGGCAGAGGAGACGATGGCTACTCTCAACAAGGCCATCAGCACGCTCAGTAACGCCCAAGGGTCAGGCATTACAGGTATTACCATAGGCAGAGTAGGGTTAGGTGCCACCTCTGCTGCAGCGACCAACGCTGTCGACCGTTCGTCCGTCGTGGCTGATGCCAGCACTTCGTCAGGATTCTCAGGTGCCCTGGATCTTACGCTGAGTGGGCTTGAGCGAGTCGACGCTGTCGTAGCGATTGGCGTCCCTATCGTTAAATCAGTGGCGTTTGGTGCTTCTGCCAAGATGAGCAGATTCTATGCCGAGGAAATCGCGATCAAGGCGACTGTAGAGGAGCTGCAAGACGACTCTGATGCGGCCGCACCCAAGAGCCTCTATGAGGTAGGGGAGGGTCTGCTCTTTGATGCGGGGTTGGCCCTCAATCTCAGGTATCTTCAGGCTGATGTGGCGCTCAAAGATATCGGTAGCGTTGAGTGGAAGGCCGAGCAGCCACCTTGGGATGAAGAGGCTGCCGTTGGTGCCGTGCGTGTGCACGACAAACCAATGCATGTGGCCGCAGGGCTGGTCTTGAAGCCGTTCCGGTCTTTGGACCTGTCAGCACGCTATGACCAAAATCCAATGGGGAGCACCGTAATGCGCGCGGAGGCCGCTGTGCGTCCTGTGCGCTGGCTCACCTTTAAGGCGGGCCAGGTAGCAGTCGATGGTGAGCCTGCCTACGTTACTTTGGGTGGTGGCATTCGCCTCTGGGCGTTCGGTTTGGATGCGGGAATTGCCGCAAAGGACGATGTCATTGTGGGCGGTCGAGCACGGCTCAGCATCGGATTTTAGAGGGGTGAGAACTGTGCGAAAACGGATCCTCTTTGTTGCATTAGCGCTGCTGTTGTCGCTTTCGGGATGCTCGTTACGCCTGCCCATGCTTCCTGAGGTACGCAATGTTGAGGTTACCACGGTAGTCAAGAGCAAACCTCTGAGCATCGGTGCCGAAGGCTCTACCAGTATCTCTACAGACAGCTTCACTCCTGAGGCTGGGAAAAAGATAGACCCAGCCACTGGTGAGGTCATAGATGGTGGAGCTGGAGACTCTTTGTTGGGTTACAGCGTCAGTGGGGTAGAGGTGCCCTCCAACCTGAGCGAGGCCCTTGATCTCGATGTCGAAGCGCTCTACTTCAGCGCTGACCTACCCCTGGGGGTAGGTGGCGGGTTGGCGGCTGTCACGTTGAGTGCACCTGGCGGCTCTTCTGTGGTCCTAGTGACCAGCTTGGAAAATGGTGAGAACAAGCTTACGCTGAGTGCTGAGGATCGCGCGGCGCTTTCCCAGATACTGGCGAACGCAGCGAGTGTCAACGTGGACATCTGGCTGGATAGTGAGCTAGATGGAGTGACCATAGCTGATCTCCAGGTACAAGCGGCAGCGATCTACAGTCAGAACGTCTAGGTTTGAGCCTGGCCATGACGGCAGCCCGGTCCTTAGCGTTGCTAGCGAAGGACCGGGCTTTTTGCTATGGCTTGCGTTTCGCGTAAGGTTGACTTGACGGATCAGACCTCGTCTTGTGATGATAGCAAGACGAAGCCAACCTCTTCCGCAGGTACTTGCCAACGGCCCCCACCCAGCGATTCAGCGTTCTCTGTTCGCAGTACGGTCATTCCCGCGGGAATGGTCATCTCAAAGGTTAGATCTTCTTCCGACCGGAGGTTGAAGAAAGTGACCAAGTTCTGCCCTTTAAGCGCATGGGCAGTGTAAGCCCAATCTGGGTTGGTCACCGTGAGTTGGTGCCCAGGGTACTGAGCCATCGTGGCTACACGTTCTGGCATGTCGTGCGGTGCGAAGTGTTCATCGACGCGCTGACCATCGTGGTAGAACGTCTCATACTTGGCGAGCTGGTGGGTAGTCTCATTCAGCATCTGCCAGTACGAGCCATCCATATTGGACGGATAGTACAACAGGACACCTTGGGCTCCGCAGGCTACCGCACCCACTATTTGCTGACGTACACGCGCGGGTGAGTTGCGCACCGTAGCTCCTGCGTAGCGAACAAGAAGGACGGGCACCAGCCTTGTTTGTGCTTGCTGGGCCTCAATGGCGTCTCGCCAGCCCTGAACGGCCTCCATCACGCGTTTCACGGCCACTTCATTGTAGCCGGAGTAGATCTGAGGCATGATGGCGTCGACATAGGGGGCGAGAGCCGCCGCCCGCGTGCCATAGCCCAAGGTGGTCATATCACTATTGCACTCGCCATAGGCTGAGCTCACAGTGACGGCCAGGTAGGCATTCGGATAGGCTTCCTTCAGTCCGCGGTTGATTCGGGCCATGTACTGACCTACCTGGGTGGTGCGAAAGGCAACCCACATGCGGTAGAGGCGGCTGATCTCGGGGTCCTCACTAAGATACGTACGTCGGCCGAGCTGCCTCATGGCTTCTCGCAGACACTCGATGTCAGCTCCGCTCAAACCGTAGCCGTCCCTGAAGGCGGCTAACGATCGTTTGCTAAAGCCTCGTAGTGGACTGGGTTCATAGTCGAACGTTGCCCAACCATCACCACGCCTTGCCTGTTCGGCAAGCTGACGGACACCAGGCACATTCACTTCTGGGGGCAGCTCAAGGACGCACTGGGGGTCTGAGAAATCCCCAGGATAGGTCTTGCCCTGTACATCCACATCAGGACACGACTGGCTGTAGAATGCAGACTGATGGACATATCCACCCGTGAGTACGCCGTGGGCGTGCATACCAGCGTGAAAGACATCGTCGGCCTTCTGTACGAAGTTCACTCCGGCGGTAGCGAGAAAGCGGCCCAACTCTGCGCTTGCCTCTCCCGCACGGCTGAACGAGTAATCCCACAAGCCTATCCAAGTTCGTGTCAGTGCTTCGCCCGAGGCGGTCATCGTCAGCAGTTCTAGGGGCCAGCGCTGCTGCACGGTAGCTGGTGGCGATGACGATAGGGTGCGGTGCTCCAGTGAGAGGGAGATATAGGCCTGTTCGCTGTCGAGTGCTTCCGGCGCCGTCACGAAAAAGGATTGGGATCGCCATTCAGACTGGGGGCGCTCTCCTGGCGCGCCGACGAGGTTGCTGTTCCTTACCATGAAGACATATCGGGCATGCACACGTCCAGTAGAGGAGTCCACCTCGCTCTTGAGGAGTTCGTACTGACCACTTGTCGTATGGACAACGGTTCCTGCGGGCAGATCGAACTCAAGGACTATCGAATGGAAGTCGCTGGTCCGAACGTCTTGGCTTGCCTGTAGCATTAAGGTCAGTGGTTGGGTGTGACCGGCAATCAAGCGCACAGGCGTCCCCGGGTTTAGTGAGGCCGGGATAAGAAGCGGTCGCCATGTAGCAGAACCGCTGGCTGCCTCAACTCGCGAACTGCATGCGAATATAGCCCAGATCATGCTTGACGCACACATCAGTATCAGTAGCTCCTTGGCTGTCCTCGTGACCATTCTCTCATACACGCTCCTTTCGGTTGTATCGGCTCATGGTAGTAATCCGCTCTTGCAGCTACTACTCCTGTTTGCCGCGCAAGCACAAGGGAGTAGTCGGAAATAAGTACAAAAAAGCTGGATATGGCGCAGGGAATCAAGGGCCCAATAGGCAATAACCATTGATAAGGGAACGGAATACACGGCCTAGCCAGAACCAATGTAAAGGAGCGAATGAAATGGGAATGAGTGGAGGGCAAAGACAACCACTGGGTCTGCTTTTTCTAGTCGTCGCGCTGGTGACGCTGATGGGGGCGGCATGGCCTGTGTGCGCCGAAAAACAGGTCACATTGACTTGGTATGTCATACGCACGGAAGCCGAACTACCGTATTGGCAGGAGATGGCGGACCGCTTTATGGAGCGGAATAAGGAACTCATGGTCAACGTAATGAACGAGCTGAGCGGGGGCGTCGCCAAGCTGACCACTATGATCGCTGCTGGCGTGGCCCCGGATATTGTGCGTGGGGAGACCAACTGGATGCCAGACTATGCAGGGAAAGGTTGGTTCGTCAATCTAGAGCCCTATGTAGCTCGCGATCGGGCTCAGCTCAAACTTCAGGAGTTTCCGAAACCCACTCTTGATGCCTTCATGCTCGACGGCCTTCAGTATGCGATTCCACAGGTGGTCTCCGGTCTGGCATACAACTACAACACTGCCATGTTTGAGAATGCTGGTGTAAGTGCGCCTGAGGCCGGCTGGGCATGGGCTGATCTCGTCAACGTATCCAAGCGCTTGACACGCGAGGATGCTGATGGGCGTATCACGCAGTACGGTTTGAGTCTGGGGCGTTCTATACATCATGACATCTACGCTTTCATGCTGCAGAACGGTGGTGATCACTTCACTGCGGATAGGCGCGAGATCCTCATTGACCGTCCTGAGTCTGTTGAAGCGATTGACTTTGCTCAGTCGCTAGTTAACCAGCACAGAGTCGCTGGTTGGGGTGCGGATTTTGTCGCAGGCAAAGCAGCAGCTCAGATCATCGGGCCATGGCGCAGGGGCCACCACAACACGGTGAAAGAACTGCAGTGGGATGTGGCACCCTTGCCGCGGCAGAAACAGGCTATCACGCCTCTCTACGTAGGTGGCCTGGCCATACTGGCTGAGAGCAAGAATCACGAAGATGCCTGGGAACTGGTAAAGTATCTTACTGGCACAGAGGCTCAGCATATCTGGGCGAAAAACGGACAGTCTTGCCCGGCGCGTCTCCCGGTCGCAGGAAGTGCCTCTTTCCTGAAGGCTGGCCCTCCCGCGCATGCGATGGTCTACGTCGATTCCATCAACATGGGTGTTCCAGAGCCGTCCTTCCCAGGGTGGCCCGACATTCGAGCTGCTATTGATAGAGTGCTTGGCTCGGTGTGGAATGGTCAGACTCCGGCACGTGTCGCGGCTGAACAGGCCAAGGCGGTGGCCCAGCCAATGCTCGATGAACTCAACAAGGCCAGGTGACTGGCTCGGTCTGCGTGAATAAGCGAAGACGCTGCGCGCTTTCTCCGCGCAGCGTCTTCCCACGTGTAGGTGAGCAAACGTCGGAGCTGCTTACGCACTGAGTTTCTTGGCAGAGTCATGTCCGCTGAGTAGCACCCATAGAGAGAGAACAACGGACAATGCGCCAGTAATGATGGCGCTCCAAAACATCTCGGATGCAATGACGATAAGTGCTGGGGAGATAGCCATCCACAATCCGGCGAGTCCAGTTACCCACTGCAACCACGATGCCTTCGGGGCTCGCAGTGCCCACAGGGAGCCTACCAACACCACAATGCCGACAATCCAGGCGTTCCATGAGCTGACAGAGTCACCTGTTACACCGATCGCCCAAGGGGATACGAAAAGCCACAATCCTGCTGCGCTCTTGACCCAGTCTTGCCATCGGCTCTGCGAATCCATGCTATGGTGCCTCCTTTTTCTGCCGTAGTGATACGGCTCTATGCATTTGCATTGTATGGCAACGGTGCAAAAGAGTCAAACATTTTTGCTCCTCCGGTCGTCCACGATCGAGAGTGGTCCATGGTAGAGGATCCGACACTCGTGCATTCACCTAAGAGTACGTAGACAGTGGTGCTGGTAGACCTCTACAGGAGGGAATGCACCCGAGCACCGCCACACAAGTAATAATTAAATGCTTAGTAAGCACGCCTGTTGATTTGCGTTGACAAGTGCATATCACGAAGGTATGATCTATCTATCATGATGGGCATTTCCCTTCCGTTAGGGCTGGTGAAGGGATTTCGCGGACTGTCTGTTACCATGGATGGCAGGGGGTTCGTTTGATGGGAACTCATGGCTCTTGGCAAAGGCTGACGAAGCTCGGGGTGTCGGCTATCAGGCGACGATGGTGCCGAAAGAGAACACGGACGCTGGTTAGGCAGCTGATTACATACATGGTGAGCCTGTCAGTCGTCTTCGGAAACTCAGCATTCGTTATCACTGACATAGCCAGAGCGGCACAGATAGTACCTGATGGGCAGACTGCAACCCGGGTTGTGGTTGGTGGAGATGCCATTGATGTCACCACGACCACAGTGTATGGGCAGAGTGCCTTGAACTCCTTCGGGGTCTTCGACATCGATGGAGGGGATGTGGTCAATCTTCACCTGCCATCAGGTGCGCACAATATTCTAAATCTAGTACATTCACGGACCTCCCACATTGATGGAGTTCTGAATTCACTACAAGATGGTAGAGTGGGCGGGAATGTATATTTTCTGAATCCTTACGGGCTGGTCGTAGGAACACAAGGGGTGCTGAATGTGGGCGGGCTGACGGTCGTCACCCCACCCCCGGTGTTTATGCAGCAGTTCTTCAGAGATCCCAGTACCTCGGTCTCGCGTGTTTTGTCTGGCGATACCGGGGTTCACAGTGAGGGGATCATCGAGATACGTGGTGAGATCAACTCCACCCATGGGATAGCGCTGAATGCTGGAGAGGTGGTGGCCACTGGCCACCTGGCCGTTGACATTACGAAGAGCCCAGTCTTCGATGACCTTGTCAACCCTGGTGATCTGGAGATCGGAGATGAGATCCGGATCACGAACGGGAGCATCGAGATCGTAGCGGTGGGTGATATCACGAACAGCGCCGAGATATCGACATATGGTCATGACGATATCGATGCGGGAGACATAACGATTGAGGCTGGCGGCAACATCGTATTGGGCAGCACATCGGCCATTGTCGCAGCGGGCCAAGGCGCGAATTCCTCAGGCGGCGATGTCACAGTCAGCGCTGCCGGGAGCATCACGGCCGCTGAGGGTAGTGTGGTCGATGCCCGGGGTGGAGTCGCAGATTCGTTTGGCGGAAGCATTCGCCTGGTAGCGGCAGAACGGATAGAGGCGGCAGGAGAAGTGTACGGTGGATCGTCGTATGTGCTGCCTGCAGAGCCGGAGGATATTCCAGAGCGCTCTGGGGCCATATCCCTGACGGCTCCTGAGATCACTGTGAGCGGGATCATAAACGCCGGCTCTGATGATTTCGGCATCTCGAGCGGCGATGTTTTCCTCACTGCTGAGCGCCCAGACGGCGGAGTGGCTAGCATCCGCCTCGATGGGGCTGAGGTGACTGGTCACAGCATTTCTGCCAAGGCGGTCTCAACGGTATCCGACGATTCGGCCGCGGGTATCGTACAGCGCAGCGCGGCGGCAACGATTGACATCATGTCATCTGACTCTGATCGGTATACGTGGTTAATGGCTGACCGAGATATTAGCATTCTCGCGGAGAGCAATGTGTCATTGACTATATCGCCCGACACTGAGTCTGATGATTCCTATGATGCGGCGTATGCTATTTCGGGAGTTGACAGTACTTCGAGGGTCCATATCGGTGGTTACTCGTTCATCGAGGCCGTGGGTGATCTGGAGGTAGGTGCGAAAAACACCGTCGCCATTACGTCCAGTGCTACTGCGGTGCCGGATGCGAATGGAGACGACTATGTCGGCGGTTCTGTGGCCGTGAACAAGCTCACAACCCTGACAGAGGCGTTGATCAGTGGTGATGCGGAAATCTACGCATCCTCAGTCGCGGTAACAGCCACGTCAGATAATACGGTCACCACTACCGCCATAGCCCCCTCGCAGGGAGCCAGAGAAGACGCTTCCGAGGATCCGCAGCAACAGAGCCAGATGAAGAAGAGCCTCAATGAATACCGCGACGATGCCAAGACAAGCGAGGGCGAAGTAACGGTTGCCGCGGCCTTGGCCATCAATGATGTAGTCAGCACCACTCGAGCCGGGCTGGAGTCGAATTGGCGGGCGAACACGTATGGCCGAGTCGACGTTGTCAGCAACTCTATTTATAACTCATCTGTAACCGCCGACGCCAGCACGGTTGGCCAGGGTAGCGATGGAATTGGTGCAGCAGTAGGCATCAATAGGGTTTCTTCGAAAAATGCGGCACTGATAAGTTCCGGGGTTACCGCCTTTGACGGCATTTCCGTCGTTGCCAAGATGAATGATGACACCCCGGAGAATCAGAAACGGGCAAAGATGGACACTGTGGTGGTCTCGGGCGCTGGATCCGGTGATACCGGGGTGGCTGGCGCCCTGGCAGTGAATGTGCAGCACACTGACAGTGCCGCGTACATCAATCAAGATGCTGCTACCGCTGACGGTAGCATTGACATGCTGTCTCTCAATCTCTCTGAGAACTCGGTCAAGGCCAGCCCAGGGAGATCAGCGGATGATGTCACCGGCGGGATAGGCGCCTCAGTAGCGGTAAACGTCGCAGTCAACTCGTCCAGTGCAGGAGTAGCTGACGATGCAATGGTGACGTACTTGTCTGCGGGGGGCGGTATGATACCTGTCAGCATAGCCAGGCAGTTAGCGCCCGAGAGTCCGGTACCCAATTTTGCGCCTAGCGCGCGAGGTGTCAACATCACAGCCTCCAGCGATCACATCGTGACTACAGAGGCGGAGGCAGGTGCTGTCGGCGGCACGGCTGTGACACCCGCGGTCGCGCTGTCTCTTGTTGAAACCGCTACGAAGGCGGAAATGGGGTCGGCCTCGAGCGATGTCTGGAATTCGACGCTGTATGTTGACGGGGATCTATCGGTTGAGGCCGAAAGCAAGGAGAGCATCACCACTACAGCCAAGGGCAGCAGTGATGCAGAGTCGGCAGCCATTGGTACTGCTCTCGCCATCTCCTTGGTAGACAGCACTTCAGAAGCTATCATCCAACGTAGCATCAATGCAGGCGGCGAGGTGACCATCGGCGCCCAAAGCATGGGTGCGACAAGCACATCAGCCACAGCCAGCGCTAGGGGCGGCAAGGCAAAGGATGCCTCGACGCCGGAGGACGGGGTCGACAAGAAAGTTGGAGAACAGACCGCTCTGGCTCAGAAGAAGCGCGATGGGACCAAGGGCGAGGACGATGAGTCGGATGCTGACAATGGGCGCAAAAAGACACCCTCGGCCGAGACAAGCGAGGGCAAGGCCAGCGTAGCGGCAGCCGTGGGCGTCAACGCGGTCACTTCCACTACCAGCGCCCGGGTGGCCGACGACGTGAACGTAACCGTCGGTGGCGGCTTGGAATTGACCTCAGCCGCCAATACCGACACATCGGTGAAGGCTGATGGTAGCACTGTGGATGGGAATCGTAGCGGCGTCGGTGTTGGGGCAGCGGTGGCCATCAACCAAGCGACACTGGTGAATGAAGCTTACCTTGGCAGTGGAGATCATTTCGTTCACGGTCTGACGATTGAGGCCAAGACGTTGGAGGCCGGGAGCGGGGAATCAGGCGATAGGGAAAACACACATTCCGCAGAGGCCATCTCCGGAGCGGGGGCCTCGAGAGTAGGCGTAGCTGGCTCACTGGCTCTCAATCTAACCGACAGTCGCACGGCAGCTCGGATAGGGGAAGATGCCGTAGTTGTGAGTGATCGTGCCGACGCGACCTTGTCGGCGGCTGACCGCTCGAGGAATATCGCCAAGGCCGTGCCCACCAAGAGTGAGGCGGCGGGAGATAAGACTGGTGTTGGAGCCTCCGTCGCGGTGAACGTGGCCCTTGGGGAGACTCTGGCCGAACTAGCGGATGAAGCTTACATTGTGATCGTGGAGGCGGCTATGGGCCTGTCGGCTACAGGCGACCACGCTATGGAGACCGTGGCACAGGCTGGGGCCGAAGGTGGCGTGGCAGTCACGCCAGCCGCTGCGCTATCGGTATCGGAACATGCTACGGTGGCCCGGTTGGGAACCCCAATGATCGACACTGGCGAACCCGAAGTCACGATCATTACGGGCGATCTCACTGTCGAGGCGCAAAGCAAGGAGAGCATCACCACCACAGCTAAGGGCAGCAGTGATGCAGAGTCGGCAGCCATTGGTGCTGCTCTGGCCATCTCCTTGGTAGACAGCACTTCAGAGGCTATCACCGAACGTGGCATCCATGCGGGCGGCGAGGTGACCATCGGCGCCCAAAGCATGGGCACGACAAGCACATCAGCGACAGCCAGCGCTAAGGGTGGCAAGGAAAAGGATGCCTCGACGCCGGAGGACGGGGTCGACAAGAAAGTTGGAGAACAGACCGCTCTGGCTCAGAAGAAGCGGGGCGAGACCAAGGGCGAAGACGATGCCGATGACCCCGCCGACGAGTCAGATGGTGACAATGGGGGTAAACAGGCACCCTCGGCCGAGACAAGCGAGGGCCAGGTCAGTGTGGCCGCTGCCGTGGGTATCAACATCGTTACTTCCACCACAAGGGCCCGGGCGGCTGATGGTGTGGATGTGACAGCTGGTGGCGATCTAAAACTGAGCTCAGCCGCCAATACCGACACATCGGTGAAGGCTGATGGTAGCACCGTAGACGGGAACAACAGCGGCGCAGGTATTGGGGCAGCGGTGGCCATCAACCAAGCGATCTTGGTTAACGAGGCTTATCTTGGCACGGGTGATCATCTTGTCAACGGCCTGACGATTGAAGCCAAGACGTTGGAGACGGGGGCTGGAAAAGCCCGAGATGAGGAAAACAAGCATTCCGCGGAGGCTGTCTCCGGAGCTGGGTCCTCGAAGATCGGGGTAGCTGGCTCACTGGCTATCAATCTAGGCGACAGCCGAATGGCAGCTCGGATAGGGGAAGACGCTGCCGTCACAGTCATGGATGGCGACGTGAGCTTGACGGCCGCCGATCGCTCAAGGAATGTGGCCAAGGCCCTGCCCACCAAAAGCGAGGTATCCGGAGAGAAAGCAGGCGTCGGAGCCTCCGTCGCGGTGAACGTGGCCCTTGGGGAGACTCTGGCCGAGCTAGCAGATCGGGTCGACGTCACCGCTTCCTCTATGAGCCTGTCGGCTACAGGAGACCACGGTATGGAGACCGTGGCGCAGGCCGGGGCGGCGGGTGGTGTGGCAGTCACGCCAGCCGCGGCGCTATCGGTATCGGAACATGCTACGGTGGCCCGGTTGGGAACCCTAATGATCGATACTGGCGAACCCGAAGTCACGATCATTACGGGCGATCTCACTGTCAAGGCGCAAAGCAAGGAGAGCATCACCACTACGGCCAAGGGCAGCAGCGACGCGGAGACGGCAGCCATTGGTGCTGCTCTCGCCATTTCCTTGGCAAACAGCACTGCAGAAGCTGTTGTCGAACGCAGTATTGGCACAGCTGGCAAGGCGACTATCCAGGCTACGAGCACTGGAGCGACACACACATCAGCCATAGCCAGTGCCAAGGGCGGTAGGGAAGAGGATGCCTCGACGCCCGAAGATGGGGTCGACAAGAAAGTTGGAGAACAGACCGCTCTGGCTCAGAAGAAGCGGGCTGAGACCAAGGGCGAAGACGACGCTAATGAGTCGGATGACCCCGCCGACGAGTCAGATGGTGACAATGGGGGTAAACAGGCCCCCTCGGCCGAGACTAGTGAGGGCAAGGCTAGCGTAGCGGCAGCCGTGGGCGTCAACCTGGTCACTTCCACTACCAGCGCCCGGGTGGCCGACGACGTGAACGTAACCGCCGGTGGCGGCCTGAAATTGAGCTCAGCTGCCAATACAGACACATCAGTAAGGGCTGATGGCAGCACTGTGGATGGGAATCGCAGCGACGTCGGTGTCGGAGCGGCAGTGGCCATCAACCAAGCGACACAGAGAAACGAGGCCTATCTAGGCACCGGGACCCATTCTGCCAACGGCCTGGCGGTTGAGGCCAAGACGTTGGAGACTGGGAGCGGGGAATCGGGCGATAAGGACAACACGCATTCTGCGGAGGCCGTCTCAGGAGCCGGGGCCTCGAAGGTAGGCGTGGCTGGCTCACTGGCCATCAACCTCACCGACAGCCGCACGGCAGCTCGGATAGGGGAAGAAGCCATAGTTGGAGGCCAGGGTGGCGACGTAAGCTTGTTGGCGGTTGACCGCTCGACGAATATCGCCAAGGCCTCGCCCACCAAGGGCGAGGTATCGGGGGAGAAGGCAGGCGTAGGGGCCTCCGTCGCGATGAACGTGGTTCTTGGGGAGACCCTGGCTGAGCTAGCGGATGGAGCCGACATCACAGCTTCCTCGATGAGTTTGTCGGCTACAGGGGACCACGGTACGAAGACAGAGGCGCTGGCCGGGGCAGCTGGGGGTGTGGCCGTCACGCCTGTGGTGGCCATAGCGGTGTCCGACCAAAAGACCGCGGTGGCCACGGGGCGGGGATCCGATATTTCGGTGAAGACTGGCCTCAGCCTGCAGTCAAGGCACATAAGCAGTGTGACGACCCTGGCCGACGGCAATAGTGAGGCCACTAGCGTGGCAGTGGGGGCGGCGGTAGCCCTGGCATTCGTCACAGACAGCTCCGAAGCGAGACTCGCCGGGGCTGTGGAATCCGCAGGCGATGTGAGTCTTGAGGCACGCCAGGCAACTAGCAGCACGACTTCCGCCAAAGCCAACCTCGAAGGCGGCAAAGAGGAAGACGAAAAGACGCCCGAGGATGGTGTCGATAGAAAGCTTCAGGAGCAGACTGATCTTGCCCAGAAGAAGAAGGATGAGGCCCAAAGGGGCGATGCGGGCGGTCCGTCGGTGCTTTCAGATGAGTTAGAAAGCCTGCCCTCTGCCCAGACCGATGAGGGCAAGGTCAGCGTTGCTGGGGCAATTAGTGCCAATGTCTCTACGTCCTCGGTCAGGGCCTATACAGCCGATGGTGCCAGTGTGGAAGCTGAAGGTAGCTTCAGTATTGGCTCCCTAGGGAGCTACGACGCATCAGCCACGGCTGACGGTAGCGCTGTGGACGGCAGCCGTACCAATGTGGGTGTGGGGGCAGCGGTGGCCGTAAACAAGGTGACATCCGCAAATGAGGCTTACTTGGGTAGTGGGCAGTATGTTGTAGCCAAGGGGATCACGATTCAGGCTGGAATGATGCCGAAGGCATACGCCACGTCTGTCGCCGAGGCGATATCTGGCGCGGGATCAGAGAAGGTGGGGGTTGCTGGGTCTTTGGCTCTCCACATTGCTGACAGCGTCACCGTCGCCCAGATACGGGAAGGGGCCGTCGTCGAGGCCAACGACACGGATGTTGTCTTAATCGCAGAGGGCCGGTCGGGCCGCGGCACTCGAGCCTCCCCGGGCGAAGGAGGATCCAGCGGCGGCTCTGTTGGCGTTGGGGCGTCAGTTGCCATACTGAGTCTTGCCGACACGACTGAGGCTGGCGTGGAGGAAGCTGCGGATCTTTCCGGTGCGAGGAACCTCACGATCAGTGCCTCTTCGGACCACGACTCAGAGACAGAGGCCCGAGCTGGAGCTTCGGGCGGCGTAGCCATTGACTCTGTGGTCGGCTTGACCACGATCAGTCAACGCACGCGGGCATCCATTGGTGCGGGCAGTCTCCTTTCGACGTCCGGCGGTGTTAGTCTCCATGCCGTTGATACGGGCGACAATGGCGTGACGGCCATAGGGGATACAGAATCGGGTAACGTCGGAGTCGGTTCTTCGGTGGCCTTGATCACTACGGATAGCGATATCAGCGCCGTCGTCGATAGGGATCTGGGCGTGGCAGGGGACATCGATGTAGTCGCCAGTGCCACACGCAGATATGAGACCACTGCTTCCGCGAGTGCCAAGGGCGCAACGGATACAACCGGCGGAGAGCCCAAGAACACGAGCTCCAAGGCTCTCGATGACAATCAGGATGCGCAGCAGGGCACCCGGGACGATGGCAAAGTGCTGGCGGCAGCAGCCGTGGCCATCTCGTACATCGATGATGACGTCAGGGCCGCGATCTACGGTGGGACAGCCAGCGATGAGAGACGGGTCATCGATACGGCTGGAAATGTCCAGGTCAATGCCGTGAACCTTACCAACTTCAGTTCTCGGGCTGACGGCTCCACCGCAAGTCTCGAGACCACAACAGGGCTCAGCAATGGTGTCGCCTTGAGTATCCTCAGGAACGATACCGAGGCGCTGATCGGGGATTACAGCTCCGTATCGGGTGCGAACGACATCTCCGTCAGTGCGGTATCTGAGTCCAATACCGACGCTGCATACCGCGACAAGTTGGCGGCGGAGGCTCTTTCCGGATCTGGGGCGAAAAAAGCGGGCGTAGCAGGAGCCTTGGCAGTGACGTATTCATCTGCCTCGACAAACGCCTACATTGGCCACGCCACCGATCTCGATGACGTAGGGGACGTGCTTATCTCCTCGGACAACACCAGCAAGCTCTCAGCTAAGGCCTGGGGCGGTGCCGCGGCCAAGGTGGGTGTTGGGGCTTCGGTAGCCACCATCGTGTCAGAGAATGAATACCGTGCCTACCTAGGAGATGACGTATTGGCCCGGGTCGGGAGCCTGGATATCCGCACCCGAAACCACAGGATTCATGAGGATGTCCCTTTTGAGTATGAAGACTTCAAGAGCTTGAATCTGCAGGGGCTGCTTGGTGAAAGCAACTACTATACTGAGGCCCTCGCTGGCAGCGGTGGTACGCAGGTAGCGGTCACTGGATCGTATGCGGTCAATGTCCTGGACGATACTGCATCAGCTTCCATCGGATCAGGGACGATTGTCTATAGCGATGGGTCTGTCCGGATCGATAGCCAGTACGATACGTCTGTCAGGGCGATCACTGGCGGTGTCGTCGCTTCGGGTAAGGTCGGTGTAGGTACTGCCCACACCAGTACCGTCAACTCCAGCACCGTCTTGAGCACCCTGTTCGAGGGCGCTCACATCGCCGATGCCAGCTCTGTAGGTATCACTGCGGCTGCGGACACAGATATCGGTTCCTTTGCCGCCAGCGCCGCCGCTGCAGATCAGACGGGGGTAGCCGGGGTCTCGTCACTGGTGGTGTCCAGCAATTACGTCGAGGCATCCATGGGAGACGACTCGGGTGTGTTCATTGCCGTTCGTCCCGAGTTGGGTGACGATGATCAAGGCGATCTGTTCATCAGGGCGACTAACGAGTACAAGGGTCTGAACATCGCGGGTGATGCGGCTGGCGGCAGCACTGTTGGGATAGGTGCAGCGCTGGCTACGAATTTCGTATCCAATGCCACCAACGCGTTTATCGGTGAGGGTGCTGAAGCTAGAGCATATCACGGTATCGATCTCGCCGCTCTGTCCACACAAGACCTGCGTACAGTGGCCGCCGGGGGTGCCGGTGCGGAGAAGGTGGGAGTCGCGGCCTCATCAACGGTCAACACCCTGACTACCCAGACCCACGCCTACATCGGGTACGGTGCAGGTGTCAATAGGCCAAGATGGCCAATGCCGGTGATTGTCAGCCCCGAGCAGTATGTCAGTATCACAGCCACAGATGACACGAAGATGATCAGTGTGGCCGGGGGCGGGGGCTTCGGCGGCAAAGCAGGTGTGGGAGCCGGCATCGACGTCGGCGTCATAGGCAAGGACACGCAAGCCTTCGTCGCCTCACACCAGGACGCCCCAACGCTGGTCAACGCCTACAATACCCTCAGGGTTCAGGCGCTATCGAGCGAGGACATTACCTCAGTCTCTGGGGGTTTGGCCGGAGCGTCAACCGCAGGAGTGGCCGGGGCTATGTCGGTGTACAACATCACGAACACTACCAGAGGTTACATAGGCGACTATGCATCGGTGCTGAGCATCGGCAACGTGCTGATTGCTGCAGTAGACAACAACGAAATGCGTCTCATCGACGGCAATGCCGCCTTTGCCGGAACGGCAGGCATCGGAGCTTCGGGAGCGGTCGCTGTGGTCGACAAGAACACCGAGGCGTTCATTGGCCAGCACGCCGAAGTGACTGCCAGGGGCAAGGCAGCCGGTGTTTTGGTGAACACTGGTCAGTACGAGATCGGCTATGTGACTCATGCCGATGGCGACGGAAACGTTGGCAGACCGGATTACCAGATCACAAACCTCACGGGGGACACTGATGAAGACGGGAACGACATCATTGATGAAGACGACAGGATAGATAACCAATCCCTGACCATGGACAGGGTGGCCACTCTGCAGACAAGAAGCATCAAAGGCCTGGCCGTCAGCGCCACCACCAAAGACCACATTGAGAGTATCGCTGCCGGGGGCGCGGTATCCGGAACGGCTTCTGTATCTGCCGCAGCCACGGTGAGCACAGTCTGGAACGACACACGAGCCTTCATAGCCGATGGCGCGCAGATCAACCAGAACAACACAGATGCGGGTGCCGATCAGACGGTGTTTGTGGGCGCAGGGACCGACTACTACCACCTCGGCGTCGCGGGGACCTTGGCCGGATCGGGAACTGCCGGAGTAGGTCCAGGGGCAGATATCTCGGTGGTCTCCAATTCCACAGAGGCTTTCGTTGGTCGCTCTGCGGTCATCAGCTCAATGAGAGATATCGAGGTTAAGGCCTCCGCACATGAGGATACCCTCTCTATCGCGGCTGCAGCAGCAGCTGGCGGGGCTGCCGGCGTTGCTGGAGGCGCTTCCATCAACTACATTGACAACCGCACCCATGCATACGTCGACAATGCGGCGCGGCTCGCCGCTGAAGGCAATGTCATAGTCGTCTCGGACGATGTCACAAACACGGACGTAATCGCCGGAGTTCTCGGACTCGGCATAGGTGCTGGCGTTGGCCAGGCACTAGACGTCAGTGTGATAAACAAGGACACCCAGGCCTATCTTGGAGACGACGTTGTTGCCGATGCCAAGGGCAACTCGGGTGGTTACCTTAGAGTGTTCACGGGGGATGTTGACTCCGCTGGCAACCGCACTGAGAAGAACATGAAAGGCCTGTTGGTGCAGGCCAGTAGCCAGGAAGATATCTTCAATGTAGTCGCTAGTGGCGGTGCCGGAATATGGGCTGGAGTGGCTGGAGCCGTTACGGTAAACAAGGTCAGCTCCAATACGGCTGCCTACATCGGTGATAGGGCGAAGGTGAATGCGGACCCGACTGGTGCTGGCAGTGCTCAGGCCATTAGCGTCATTGCCGTGAATGATGTCAAGGCCAGATCGATTACGGGCAGTGCTGGGGGCGCTTTCGTCGGAGTCTCGGGCGCGGTGGACATCGGGATTGTCGACAACAATACGGCGGCTTTCACTGGCGAGAACGCCACACTTGGAGCCAAGAGCGATATTGGCATCGTCGCCTTATCAGGCAAGAACCTGCAAAACTACTCCCTCGGTCACGCCGGCGGTTTTGTAGGGGTGACCGGAGGGGTATCCGTTTGGTCAGTCGGTAGCGACCTTGATCTTGATCAAGAGACGCCAGTTGGGGATCTATGGTCAGCGCTGGAGTCGGAGGATGGCGGAAGCGTTGAGGGGCTGATCGGCAGGCATCTGTACGACGCGGATGCAGCGAACGGCGCGCGCCAGGCTGATCTGGCCCGGATAGATAATCGGAACGGGGGAGACGAAGGGAAGAGCTTCGGCGACCTCGGTTTCGTCAATGTCGTGGACTTTCTTCTCGGAGGTCACATTGGTGACACCCAAGACACGATCGCGGGTATCAGGGAAGTAGTGAACCTGGTGCTATACAGCCTGGCTACGGCTGGTCTGGTGGGAGACGACAGAAAGGGTGTCGAAGCGGCCAGCCAAGGCGACGTTGGGCTGAGGCAGGTCACGAACCTCAATGCTTATCAAGTCAGAGGAATCACGGCCTATGTAGGCGATGGCTCCAACTTGGCGGCCCAGAATGTAGCGGTCATGGCCCGGGAAGACCTGGACTTCGACCAAACAGTGCTTGGGGCGTCGACCGGAGCCGCGGCTGTGGGTGCCGCCGTCAGTATCTCGACGCTGGATGCTTTGGCCGATGCCCATCTGGGACGAAACGTGGTACTCAATGCCACCGGGTCTGTGAAGGTGGGCTCTACTCTCAACCAGCACCACGATCTCGATACCATCGCCGGGACCCTGGGGTTCTTTGGCAACCTCGGCGGCTCGGTCGCCTATGTGAATGATAAGAGCAGCTCCCATGCGCATGTCGGCGACGGTGCCAGGATCGCCAGCGATAGCGACATCCTGGTATTGGCCGGTTCGGTTCACAACTCCAATATCCTTGCCCTAAACGCCGGGACATCGATTGGCAGCATCAACGGCACGGTTGTCTGGCATGAGACGTCCGGGGGGACCAGCGCCACTGTCGGCTCGGATACCAAGCTGGCCTCAGGTGGCACTGTAGCCGTCAGGGCCACTTCGGGTATCGACATGCAAGCGGAAGCCTATGCACCATCGGTAGGAGCATTCCTCGGCCTGGGCGCAGCGGTGGCGATACTGCACGATGCCAGCCAAACTGAGGCATCGGTTGGTGCGGCAACTGAGGTGACCGAGGCGCGTGCTGTCGAAGTCGAGGCTACCTATGCGCCGCACGTGGATGCCTATACCCATGGTGTGGGCGTAGGTGGCGTTGCGGTGGGTGCCGCGGTGTCTAGGGCAGAAGTTAGCGGCAGCGTCCGATCTATTCTGGGCCATGGAGTCAAAATCGGCCAACTCCAGGGGCTGACAGTGGGCAGCCTTCTGGTCAATGCATTGATCAACCTAGCGGATGGTGCCCAAGAGACCGCTGTGGCACAAACCGATGGGGGTGCATCTAGCGGTGCAGTCGGTGCGGTGGGAAGCGATGCCACGGCGATAGTCAACCCATGGGTCAGTGCCTATATCGGGGGTAATGCTCACATCAAGACGTTGCAGGATATTGGGGTCTATGCGACATCGCTAGCCAGTGCTCAAGCCAAAGCTAGGGGACTGAACATTTCCACTGCAGGCGTGGGAGTTTCTCTTGCTGAAGCCTTTCTAACCCCTCGCATCAGATCTTATGTGGGCCAATCCTCGGTGGTCAATTCCGGAGGCAGTATCACCGTCCAGTCGCGTCACAACACGGATAGACAGGGCCAATTGCTCGCTGACATGAAGGCAGAGGCTTCGGCGTGGTCGGCCACGGGAACGCTAGTTGGCGGGGGCAACGGGGCCGATGCTGAGGCCGATGCTTCGGCTGATATGGACACTTATGTAGCTGGCGGGACGGGTTCTTCACTACAGGCGGCCGGGACAGTGAGTATCATTTCCACTTCTGGGAATCGAGCGACGGCCCTTGCAGATGGGCAGGCTTATTCGGGCGGAATCGGCGTAGGAGCCGTGTTCGCTGACGCAGTCACTTCCGGGACCACGGTTGCTCATCTCGATGCTATCACGGTGAACGCCGGGGCCCTACGCCTGCGCTCGGTCACTAACGACGATGCGGATGCTATGACCAAATCTGGCGCCGGTGCGATACTGGCCGGCAGTGGATCGATAGCCAACGCCACCGCCGATTCGGCAACTACTGCGTCTACAGGAGCATACGTCAATGCCACTGTCACTGGTGGTACGGGTATCATGGCTGTCTCCGGGTCCAAGGCCAACGCTGATGCCAAAGGAGTAAACGGAGGGGTTCTGGCCGTCGGTGTCTCCCAGGCCACGGCTCTCACAGCACCAGAGGTCAGAGCGTATTTGGGGTGGGGCAACAGGTTGATCACTGCAGGCCTAACGATAAGTGCTCTAGCACGACCCTTAGGTGACTCTCTGGCTGCCAAGGCGTATTCGTCTGCTTCGGGTGGCGGGCTGGTCGGGGTGAATGCTACCGCTAGCGAGGCGATCAACGAGACCAATGTCGTCAGCCATGTTGGCGACGACAGCCTCCTGACGGTGACGGGGACCGTTCTCATCAACGCCCGCGCAGACAGCAAGCAAGAGGCTAAGTCTACCGCTTACACCGGAGGAATAGTGGCCGCTGGTGCCAACAGCTCCGAGGCCTCGTCCGATACCAACGTCACGGCCTACCTCGGCAAGGGGGTAAACGTGTCGAGTGGGGTCTTAGAGGTGCGGGCTCTGGGTGTAGATGACAATTACGCAGAGTCGGTAGCGGGTTCGGGCGGGGTGCTGGCGGGAACCGCGGCTTCTGCCCACACCAGGACAACAGGACAGACGCAGGCCTATGTTGGTGAGGGCCGTTCATCACGCAGCATCAGTGCTGGAAGCTTCCGACTTGACGCCACGCACATCGCGTACTTCAATGCCGCGACCGACAGCATCAACGCCGCCGTGGTCGGAGCCAGTGGAGCACAAGCTACGAACACCTTCAACCATGCGGTGAAGGCCGATGTCTTCGACAATGCGATTATCAAGGCCACTGGTATCAGCATAACCGCAGGCAACACGATCACCAAAGACTGGCTCAACCAGTACAACGTGCGCTCTGGCTCGGGAGGCTTGCTGGATGCCGCTGCAGCTTCGAGTGTTACCACCATCTCCAATGAAACTTCGATAGGCGTGGGGAACAACGCCCGCCTGGAGGTCTATGGCGATAGAGAAGATCCCGGGGCACTGCTTCTCGCTGCCACTAACCATATTCAGGCCTATGATCGAGTCAGGCTCGATGCCGGAGGCGCCATAGAGATAGCTCGGGTAGAGTCCAGCGTACTCAACAACACA
Organism: Limnochordia bacterium; assembly: GCA_050951545.1. Classification (GTDB taxonomy): domain Bacteria; phylum Bacillota; class Limnochordia; order DTU080; family DTU080; genus DTU080. Next base: position 369,836 of record JBMNJG010000007.1, read on the forward strand.
CACTCCGCGTCCGTGGAAATCGGGTCTGGCGCCGACCTGCTAAGCGTCGGAGACGTGCATGTGTCAGCCACGAGTGATGTCGATATCCAGACGCGAGCCAACGCCCGCACCTACGGCGGGGCTGGGGCCGCTGAGGGGTCGTCTCACTCAAGAGCCGCTGTGTCTAATACGGTCAGTCTTGGCGACGGGGCCTCCATTCTTGCCCTGGGGGATGTCTATCTGCGAGCTGGCAGCGACCACAGGGGGATTGACGGGTATTTCAATGTGCTAGCCAACACCGATCTATGGAACAAGACTGCCTTCCCCATAGAGACAGACCCGAATGCCCAGGCCTACCTGACTCAGACGACGACCGTGAGTCTCCAGCCGGGATCGTCCGTGAAGTCCGCAGGCAATGCCAGCCTGGTGGCGAGCAAAGGGCTGCGTACCGTGGTCGGATACGGCGTCGGCACCGACCATTACCGGCAGTTCCTCGAGGAAATCGGGCAGGCTGTGGAGGATGCCGTTGGAGACGGCGAGGAAGTCTCCCTCAAGATCGAGGTGCATTCATCCACGAAGAGGGCGACCACCAAGGTCCAGGTCGATGGCACGGTACACGTAGGCATTGAAAACAAGCGGTATCTCTACGTCGACGAGAACGGCAACGTGGAGACCCGAGTGCAGGCTGACGGGACTGCCACTAGCGAAGGTATTTCGATCAGCCGCACGGAGGAAGACCTCCGGTCGTCGATCCTTGAGCGTATTCATGAGCTGGAGAACATGGAGGATTCGCTAGGCAACTACGACCCGGCGTTGTTTGAAGGGGAGAGAAACACGCTTCTGCAAGAAAAGGCGGACAAGATAGCCAAAAGGAGCCGCCTGGAGGTAGAACGGGCCAATCTCGATCCTCGTAACGATGCGGAGCAGATCAGGGTCATCAATCAGCTTATAGGGGTGTTGGAGGGCCGGATCCAGGCTATCAACGTCAGGCTGAGTGAGCTAGAGGTGCTTACTGGAGGCGAGTCGCAGCGGCTACAGCAGCGCTACGCCGCGGAAATAGCCGCCCTGCAGTTTCAGCTCAGTCAGCTGGGTGACAGGTCTAACGTCACTGTTCTCAGCGTGAATGAGCCCATCACTGCGCGTTCCGGCAACATCTATGTCACTGCTGATAGCCTGGTCGGCGCTGGCGAGCTGTTGGCACCGGGAGACACGACGATCAAGATCGAAAACAAGAGTCCGTATTTCCTACGGACCAACAAGATGACCATCCCGGATCATGCTGGTGGTCAGCTGTTCTTCAACAAAGTTGCTGTAGGAAGCAACGCGGAGATCAATGCGCGCAATTTCACCTCAGGAGCGGGTTTCTCACGCATACTGACCACAGACAATACGCAGCCGCACATATCTGTCGTCAACTCGTATATCCCCGTCGGCAGTGCCTGGGGACCAGACATTTTCGTGGATGGCGACATCCGCAACTTGCGGGGCGATGTGGCGATCACGAGCCTCAGAGGCAGCATTCAGATCAAGGATGGCGTTAATCTAGCCGCCGACAGCTTAAGCATCAATGCCGGCCGTAACTTGGTCATCGGTTATACAGAAGGGTTCAGGAGCATCGCTGGTGATATCGAAGCGCACTGGCGGGAGTACTTGGAGTGGGTTGAAGACCAGGGATGGATAGCCTATGCTCCGCCTGTGAACAAGAAGCCCAGCGACCTGATAGACATCACTTGGGCCGACAAACCGTCCATCCTGATGGCCAACAACATTTTCATCGCTGCTGAGTACCTCAACATCAACGGCGTGATTCAGAGTGGGATTCCTCAGTACAGTCTGGTGATCGATAAGCCCTTAGAAAGCGAACTTGCCGCCTACAAGCAAAGGTATGACGATGCCAAGGCAGCTGGACGACCCATTGACCGCATCTACACGGGATTGAGTATTAACCCGACTCCCGATGAGCATGGGCATATTGACATCACCAAGGTGATAGTCAGATACGACGCTGAAGACAACTGCCTGGAGCTGGAGCCCGTGCACATCATGGGCGGCTATCTGGAGCTTTACGGGCACATCATGAATACCAGCGCCGGTAAGCTGCGGGTGATGGACGGATACGGCACCATTGACATTGTCAACAACACATCGTACACGCTTCGGCTGGGTGATGTGAATACCGGGAGCGGCATCCAAGGAACAATCAAGATCACGGATACCGCAAAGAAGACCGCCAGTGGAGATCCGCTAGTCACATTGATGAAGCGGGTGGGCTCGCATATCGAGACCTACACTAACTACGACACTGGAGTGCTCAATCTGGAGAGGCCCATAGCGCTTACTTCCGGGCGCTTCACATCTTATGAGCCGTTGGAGAATCAGTACTATTCGTGGACTAGCATCGAAAGCACGGCCTTGACCGAGGGACGGTATCTAGATAAAGAGACCTGGTTCTGGATCTTTGACGATATGGAGCAATATGTCAGCGACGTTATCAGGCGCCCACTCTTGGAGCCCACTAGTATGGAAGGGGCTGTTGTGCGCCAGATCCCTGGATTCCACTCCACCTACTGGTACGAAGGAGCGCACTACTACACCGACCCCAGTGCCTGGCAGAACGTCTGGGATAGCTGGCAAGAGATCGAAAAAGAGACGTTCCTTGGTATCACGTACTACACGAAAGAGCGTCTGCTGCAGGAGCGTACGGCGACGCTGACGCAGATTCATAACCATAACATCAAAGCTTCCCATCCCATTGGCATCGAGTTCATTGGAGCTAACACTGGCATATTGAACGTCACCTCTGCGGGAGACATCGTAGTTAACGGTGAGATCAGCAACACCAAGGGAACCATGAACCTGAGCAGCGAATCGGCCATCTTGCAGGGTGACAGCGAGTTGGCCCAGCTTGTCGGCGGGGCGATCAGTCTCGGTGCTCGGACGGGTATTGGTCAATCACAGACACCGCTCATGATCAACACGGAAGGGGGCGCCCTCACCGCCGCAACGCTGCGGGGGGACATCCACCTTCATGAAACACTTGGAGACCTGGTCGTGGGGCACGTCGTGGCCCACACTGGTGATGTAAACCTGGTCGCTGACGGCACCATGCATCTGTCAGGCCCGTCGTCGTTGATCCAGGGAGGTAGAGTTGAGCTGACCAGCCTACACGGTGGGCTTGGGGCTGCGGGCTCTCCCGTGATGGTAGATACGAGAGCTATTGAAGCTGGCGGTTTGACGGTCACGGCGGCTGGTGACATATATCTATGGGAAAAGACCGGCGATCTTTATGTCAATAAGGTGGTCTCGACGGGCGGCGACGTCCATCTTGGAGTGGCGGAGGGCAGCCTGATCGACAACAACGACGCCCAGGTGAAAGATGTCCGGGCCGAACAAGGCCTACTGAGTCTACTGTGGGATGACATGGAGCTGCTGGGAAGCCGCGCCGAGAGCAACGCCGAGCGCACCGTCAGAGCATATGAGCAGATGAAGGAGAGCGAATACCAGACCTATTGGCAGTACAGACAGCGTCAGGTATCCGGTAAGGGCAGAAGACCACTGCCAGCAGACGAGTACCACGCGGATGCATGGATAGCACTAACTAAAGACGAGATAGCCTACTACGAGAGCGAGCTGGGGTGGACCGATAGGCAGATTACTGCCTATGAAGCGCAAATGACCAGCGATTTCCATCAGATGCACAAGTCCTATGGGGTCACGGGCAAGGAGTACGATCGCGAGTGGGAGTACCGGGTGGAGAGACCAGAGGCTGGCGGCAGGATCATTTATGATCCTGCCGGATACGATGCCGTCCGTTATAGCGAATGGGATTCGCTGATCTATGGCCACGCCTGGACACAAGAGCAGCTGATGAACGTCATTGGGTCGATCAAGGAGGTGACCGACACTCGGGTCTGGATAGAAGAGCCGAATATTATCGGTCACAACGTGCAGCTAACTGCGGCAGGTTCCATCGGCCACAGCGTGCCCTTCCATATCCCTCTGCGTCTGGATGGAAAGTGGCGCTGGTCCGATCTGTCGCTTGACCAGCAGCTACTGGTACTGGCCGCAGAGAAGGATGATATCGTCTACGGCCCGACCACGGTAACAGTGACTTCTCGCGAGACCATAGACGTAGAGGCGACCGGGAAGGTCTGGGCCAATGCGTATAACGGGGCCATCTACCTAGGCTCAGAGGGCGATATCAACCTCAACTACGCATCGGCCACTGGCGAGGTCAGGATTAAGACGGCCGGAGCCATCAATAATGGTACGCCCGATGGCATCAATGTCAGGGGCCAGAATGCCGTGTTGGAGGCCGCCTACGGCAGCATCGGAGGTTTACATACGCCGTTGCTCCTTGATATAGGCGCAGCCAAGGTCACGGCTAGGGCGGGTGGCAATATCTACCTGAAGTCGCAAGGCGACATGCGTATCGATACGATCTACACGCCTGGCTACGTCGGTCTGACCTCTTCTGGGCATATCTTGGGCATCTCTTCTGCTCAGCCGTTTGTCCGAGATGATCTCACCATCCGAGCCAGATCTCTCAAATTCGACGCCAGTCTGGGCATCGGAAGCACCGATAGTCCTTTGCGGATTGGTCTTGATCCGAACGGCGTGTTGTCGGCTGAGGCGGCAGAGAGCATCACCATCGATAGCCCCAGGCATGACGTGCGCACGGGTCTGATCGAAGCCGGGGGCAGCATCAGGTTGTCGGGAGGGCGGGACATCAGCATTCTCTCCGGAATAGGTCCAGTGCTCTTTTGGACCCCACCCATACTGCCGCCTATCGATCCTGGCGACCTGCCGCCACCGCCGCCCTCCAAGCATGTGAGGTCGCTTCAAGGGCAAGTGATCATCCAAGCTGGCGGATCGATCTTGGATGGCGACAGTAACGATCTAAGTGGGATCAGTGGCCGAGGGATCACTCTCACGGCCGGGGGGTCTATCGGTACTGCTGAGAACGCGTTAGAGCTGAATTTCGCCGCACAGGGCAGCCAGGACACACTGACGGCCCATGCCCAGCAGGGGGTCTTTATCACCGCGGTTACCAGTGCTCTGCACGCCAGAGACGTCTCTTCCGCTACGTCAGATGTGCACCTGGTCACCCTAGACGGGCCTATTCTGGCGGGTTGGATCACGGCTGATAACGGCACGGTGGCACTGCTGTCCAACGGTTACATCGCCCCTGGGGGTACGTTCGGAGGCATCAGGGCCGCACAGATTGCACTCCGCGCTCCGAATGCACACATCGGCAGCTTGCTCAACCCGTTGCGGATCGACTCGCATGGGACCACGACCGGCGTCGTATCAGCATCAGCCAAGGGGAACATCGCTCTCAAGAGTATCAGAGGGGATCTTGTGGTCGGACACCTGGCCACCGAGGAAGGCCTCGTATATGTGGCCTCGGAGCGTTCAATTCTGGGTGCTAGTGACCAGAATGGTCCGCACATCGATGTGCGGAGCCTTGACGGGTCCCTCACATTGGCCGCGGCCGAGTGCATTGGTGTACCCGGCAATCCTTTGGCGTACGCATCGTCTAGTGCAACAGGAATCATTGTCATCGCCGGAGCGGACGTCAGCCTTACCAGGTTAGGCGGGGATCTCCTCATCGACCAAATCGTCGGCCAGGGAAAGATGGTGGAGCTGAATGCCCCTTCCGGAGGCATCTACGGCGATCTAGTGGCGGGCGCCTGGGTGGAACTGAACGCCCAAGGGGACGTTGGTCAGGCATACAACCCGCTTCGCGTGGCTTCTACAGAGGAGCTTTTCGGGCAGATCGGCGGGTCGGCGTATATAGAAAGCCCCGAGGGCTATGGCACCACTCTCGGCGATCTGTATGTGTGGGGTGACCTAACCCTGGCTAGCGAGGAGATCGTCCTCAGGGGTTCTGTCAAAGCGGATCATGACATGAAACTCGTCGCCCTTGATTCAATCACTAGCGGCAGCGAGAAACATAGTATCAGAGGCCACCACATCGAGTTGACCGCGATGAAAGGGAGCATCGGTGAACCTGAAAAAAGCGTTGTGGTCGGCGGTCACGAAAGACTCAATGCCCAAGCCTACTCCCACATATTCCTAGAGATTCGGGGCGGCGATCTGGTCTCAGACTATATCGTGAGCAAGACCGGAAAGGTGGGCATCTACGTCCCGAATGGCAATGCACGCATCGCCCAAAGAAAGATCAGACGCCTGACTGATTCCGATCCGGAGAACCTATGGGGAGTGTCTGCCACTGAGCTGCTTTGCTTGCTGCCTGCAGCGGGGAGTACGTTGAGTATCGGCCAGGCGAGCATCGCTGGGGTCGTGCAGATCAGTGCAGACGCCATTGAGTTTGATGCCTTGACGCACACTGGTTTGCAGCCACTTCAGGTTGCCATAGGCGGTGGAAGCAAGGGCATGGCAGATAGTCTGACCTTCAGCGGGGGCTCCAGTGTAGGCATCGTGTTCACCGGGCTTGCCAGTGACTACTCAGATATCCGTGTAGACACCGGTCTACTAGAGCTGCAAGGTGCTGTGATTGGCAGCCGGGCGGCCATACACACCAACACCGCGAGGATCGTGGCCGTCAACACCGGACGGGATATTGGCGGCTCTGACGTCGCACTTATGGTGGGTTCCGCTCCGCTTGCCCTGACTGTCACCGGAGCGAGGGACATACAGACCACCGCCATCGTCTTGAGGGTCAATTCAGGCTTCGCGGTAAATGGCACGAGCAGTAGTTTGGGTGGGAGTACTAGTGACATCGTCTGGATCGTTCAGCAGCTGCACGGGTGTGGTGCCGGCAGCTTGTACCGGGTGATCTCATCAGACTCTGAGCTGTCCTTTGAGCGTTTCAACGTCGTAAATGACCATCTCGACTCCGACGAGGATGGCGAACAGGAGGACCAGGACCACGATGAGGGTGAAGACTAGGTGTTAGGGGTGTAGTTATGCGCACATCGACCTGCCCAGAGGCGGTAAGCAAGACGCTAAGAAGAGGGCTGTTCCTTCTGACGATCATAGGTCTATGCAGTGGTCCTTGCTGGGCAGAGGATGTTGCGAGGATCTTCATCACTGAGATCATCACAGACACCTCGCAGATACTCTCAGAAAGTGAGATCGAGTCCGTCACCAGCAGGTATGTGCGACGGGATGTCACCATCACCGATCTGAACGAGATGGTAGGGGAGATCAACGAGCTGTATCGACAGAGGGGCTTCATCACTGCGAAAGCTATTCTACCAGCCCAAAAGATAGAGAACGGTGTTGTCAGAATCCGCCTCGTAGAAGGACGGATAGGTAGGGTTGTGGTAGAGGGGAACAGGTCTGCGGCCGCCTCATACTTCACAAAGAGAATCCGGCTGACACCAGGTGATCTCATTCGCTTGGATAGGATGACGAATGAGGTCGGCTACTTCAACCGCGTAAACGACGATCAGGTCAACGTCCAGCTGACACCAGGTGAGGAGTTCGGGACAACCGATTGCGTACTGGTCATTCAGGAGGCTCGGGATCAAAGAATAGTCTTCATTGATAACGCTGGACGTGACGAAACTGGACTGATCCGCTTGGGTGCCACGTTCGTGCGCAGTCACCTGTTTGGTCACGGTGACCCTCTCTCTGTTTCTGGGGTATGGGCGCAAGGCACATTGGCTGGATCCGTGTCGTATCGAGTACCTATAGGTGTTCGAGGTGCACGACTCACGATCGGATATGATGGCTCCCAAATAGATATCTTGTCGCCGGGGTTTGAGGACCTCGACATCAAAGGCTACTCATCTGACGTGCACATGGAGTTCGGCTATCCCCTGGTAGTGACGCCCAAGCTCAGAGTATGGGGACCGGTACAGCTTCACCACAAGAGCTCTAACTCTACTTTTTCTGGAGCAAGTCTTGTCGGATCAGTCGTAAGAACTGCCGGAGTGGGCCTTAACGTACAGTGGGAAGGTTCGGGATTGGTGGGGTATGGCCAGTGTGATTACCAGGTAGGCGAAACCAAGCTGGAAAACGGTGATGGCGAAGGAGATACGTTCAGCAAGGGCGATTGTTCCTTCACTGGGCAGACCGCGTTGGCCAACAGGTTGTTCCTGACCGTTAGGGGTGCTGTGCAGGAAACGAAAGATCAGCTTCCGTCGTCCGAGAAGTTCTCGGTCGGCGGGGCCTCAACGGTGCGGGGATACCCGGAGGGGGCGCTAATCGGCGACCGGGGCTTCTTCGCCAGCGTTGAGCTGGAGGCGCCGATGGGCTCGAGGCTCGCAGGCATCGTGTTCGTGGATCATGGTGGAGCCTTCGCGGCTACCGGGAGCGGCGTGGCGCATGAGTCGGGCCATCTGACTGGGATGGGAGTCGGCGTCTCTGCGCGTATCTTGCCCGGTCTGTCATGCAAGGTAGCGTATGGAATGTCGCAGCAACGCTCGCCAAGGGTTCATGTCTCGCTTCAGGCATCGCTTTAGAAGCGGCTGCCATGGTTGAGTCATCAGGTGATTTGAGGAGGCGCAAGTGAGATGACAGGATTCGCAGCAAAAGCAAGGGCTGGTCTGATTGTGTTTCTGCTGGCGGTCATCATGACACCGACTGCAGGTGCAGCTCAGATCAAGATCGGAGTCATTGATATCAACACTGTCATTGGTCAGTCGGATGCAGGCCGGGCGGCGAACGACAGCCTTGCTCGTTTCATTGAGAGTACCAAGGCGGACTTGACAAAACGGCAGAAGGCCATAGAGGATATGCGCCAGAATCTCGATGACGCATCCACGCCCGCTGAGGAGCGAGAGAAGAAGACGCTCGAACTAGATCAGCTAGAGAACGAACTGCAGGCAATGATATCAGAGGCGCAAAAAGCCATTGATAACCGAGCGGAGGAATACCGGAAGCTTGTGCTCGAGGATGTAGGCAAGGTACTGGCACTTATCGCGGAGGAAAATGGATACCATGTGATCATCGATTCCTCTTCGGTTTTCTACTACGCAAGGCTCGTTGATATCACCTGGGAAGTGATCAGGAAGTACAACGACCTGTTTGAGAAAGCAAGTCAGTCGGCTCAGGGGCAGTAGGTTACTGTTGACATATCTTCTGGGATTCCCCTTAACTCAACAGGCCGCCATGACCACGGTCATGACGGCCTGTTTGGTTAGCCGATGCTGAGAAGTAACGCCAAGTGCGTTCCTCTAGCGGTAGGACAAGATGGTCCGCAGGCTTTCCGCGAGCTGTTCAGCTGCAGTTTCCGGACCTACAGTGTTTTGCCATAGCGCGCCGATGTGTCGGTCGTAGGCTCCGCTTACCTGGCTGTACTCTTTCGTAAAGGGGAACTTCTGCCCGAACTCAAAGGAGCGGAAGACTGCTTCCCAGTCACGCTGATGCCCGGGCACCGAGCGCTCCATCTGAGGGATAAAGCTCCTCCAGGTTGATTGTCGCTTGGCTGGTCCCCATGCACCTTCTGCCAGCAGTGTGGCCTCTGGTTCGTAGCCCAGATACTTGACTAGAGTCCAGGCTGTCTCTACGTTCTTAGCTTGGGCGTTCATAGTAAAGGCTGTGCCATGCGACTCAGTTACTCGTTTGCCGCCTCGCCATCCCGGCATTACGGAGGCATGCCACTCGAAGGGCAGATTCTGGGCATTGAAGTAACCAATACCACTGTTCCATCCGATGGTCGTTGCCAGGTTGCCGTTGGCCCAGGCAACAGTAGCAGCCGTCGGTATGCCAGGACCTGGAGCAGCATTGTACTCAAAGGCTAGACCATGGAAGAAACGCAAGGCCTCGACCGATGCCGGTAGGTTAGCTAGAACTTTCTTTTCGGCCGTGTCGAAGAAACCCCCGCCGCGAGCCGTCATCGCTGCCCAGACGGTGTAGATGCTACCACCATAGCCAAATGAGCCGAACTGCGTTACTGCCCCTTCGTTGTTCTTCCTCGTGAGTTTTCGCACCGCAGCCAGAAACTGGTCATCCCAGTTCCAGGTCTCATCGGGCAAGGCTACACCCGCCTCCTCGAACAGATTCTGGTTAAAGTACATCATCTGCACATCGAGGATATGTGGCAGGCCGTACAGGCGTCCCTCGTGGTAAAGCGGGGCGGTCGGGAAATAATCGGTCATTTTGAGATCGCGTTTGGCAAGACTGGTGAGGTCCATGAAGACGTTGTGCTCGATGAACTGTGGAAAGTAGGCGGGGCTGACCAAGATCACATCGGCTGCCAAGCCTGAGGTCAGTTCGACCAACAGCTTCTCATGGTAGACCCCCCACACTGAGTAGCGGGTATCGACGCTGATATCGGGGTACTTCTCCTCAAACGCACCTACCACTTTCTGGAACAGCTCGACCTGCTCGGGCTGGCCCCAGAAACCGAAAGAGATATCCTGTTTTGCGGCTATTCCTTGAACAGGACAAAGCGAGATCAGCATGAAGGCCAACGTTGTCATGAGCATGAGTTGTCTCGGCCGCTTCAACAACAGCACCCCCAGAGCCTGATGCGTATTTTCGTTGTCATCTTCTGCAAATGATGCTCTAGTCCTGCAGTCGGAGGGGGCAAAGGGAGTCGCTGGCTTTCTGATCCGTCCTGCCAGGCGATGGCAAGCAGCGAAAAAAACAGCAGGTGAGTGAGTATATGAAAGGAATATGGTTACGCATAAAGAACCAATCAACTGAGAGTGTGGACAAACACAAGAAAGGGGTTTGTGCTGTGAAGAGACTTCATGTGCTTGGTCTAGCAGTGTTCGTGGCTCTTATCGTAAGCGTCGTAGCTGCTGCGGCAGCTCCTAATCTAGAGATCGTCATACCGAAAGCAACCAAGGCTCCGGTCATTGATGGAAAACTCAATGACGCGGCTTGGTTGAACGCGAGCATCAAAGGCGGCAAGGCTGTTGTAGATGTCGACAACAATGGTGTGATCTTGAGTCAGTACCCGCGCGTGGCTTACCTGACCTATGACGACAAGGCTCTCTACGTCGCGTTTGCCATTTTCGCCCCGGACGTGACAAAGCTTGAGTCGAGCTTGCCTGCCTGGTCGCACAACGACGAGATCGAGGTCTTCCTGCAGCCCTTCAAGGTTGGTGACCATTTCCAGTTTGGCGTTACCGCTAACGGTACGCAGGGCGGCAGGGGAACTGGTGCACAGGCGGCTGTCAGCACAGCTGGTATTCGCTGGGTCGTCGAAATGGCTATTCCTTGGGACTCTGTCGGAGGCAAGGCTCCTAAGGCTGGTGACAAGTGGGGCCTGAACCTCTGCGGTCGTCAGATCGCTGTTGGTGATCAGTGGTTGGCTTGGAACTGCACCTTTGGGGGCTTCCACAACCCGGCTGCCTTCGGTACGGCCATCTTTGGAGAGTAATCGGCTTTTCTTTGGGGGCCGCCGCTGAGGCGGTCCCTCTCTTGCGACCAACACTAGGGATGGCTGCTGGCCTATCTTCAGTGCTGCCAACGGGCAGCCGTCGGGGATGGGTTGGTGGTCATCTACTCTATATGTGGCTTATGTCGATGATGCAGCATGGAGGGACCTTTTCTTGAGGAGGGTATAGTGTGTACCGTAGGCGGAGCATGAGCATGATCATTGGGGCGTGTTGTATCGGGTTGCTTTTCATGTGTTCGGCGCTATCGTTATCGGCAGAACCAGTGAAAATAGCGGTTATGCTGCGGGGCGATAGCTCTCAGCGTGAGGCGTTTGCCAAGGAGATCATCCCGGCGTTTGAAGCTCGTCATCCCGGTATCGTGGCAGAGTGGGAACCAACGGCATCCGGTTGGCAGCAACGGATGGTGGTTAGTTACGCGGCTGGAGTGGCTCCGGATGTCACGGAGATGTTCAGCACGTTTAGTCAAGAATGGGCTGAGGCGGGCATGCTTCTCGACCTTCGTCCGTACGTTCAGCGTGACTTGAAGGCCAGTGACATTAAAGATTTCTTCCCACAGATATGGAACGCGGGGGTGCTACAGCACGGTTCACTCAAAGGCATCATGTATGGAGTACCGCGCTACGTGAATCTGATCGGTTCGGTAGCCTATAACGTGAACAAGCTGGGGGCCGCTGGTCTGGCGCCCATTGAGACCTTGGACGCCCAAGGGCGTTGGAACTGGGAGTCTTTTCGGGAGTATCTGCTGAAGCTGACGCAGCGGGCACCTGATGGGCGTACCACTCAGTGGGGGCTATGTGCGCCAAGTTCTCGCTGGTCTACGATGCTCTTGGCTGGTGGTGGACGTCTTTTCAACTATCCAGAAGACCCGTATGAGTTTATGCTCAATCGACCTGAAGCGATCCACGCCCTTGAGTATTGGCAGACGCTGTATGCCAACGACAGGGTGGTCTCTAATGCCTGGTGGACGACGTTTGAGAAGGGCGAAGCTGGTATAGATCTCACTGGATCTGAGGTCTATGGCAAGTGGGGATCAGAAGTCATTCGTGATCGTTTCGAATGGAACTTAGCGCCTTTGCCCTTGGGACCAGCTGGACGCGGTTCCAGCAGCGCCAAGGATCAATACGGGATTATCGCTACGACCAAACATCCTAACGAAGCGTGGGCCTTCGTCAAGTTTTGCATCTCGCCTGAAGGCCAGCGGATCATGATGTCGAGCTCTGGTGTGATGCCCATGCGCTCATCACTGCTACGCGAGTTCGTCAAGCTCTTCCCAGGCAAGAACATGCAGTACATGGCCGACGTGGCGCCGCAGGCCTTTATAGACCAGAAGGCGGTTACGGTGGAGGCTAAGCGCGTGGTGGCTCTTATCGACAATGCAGTAAACGCCAGCGCCATTCGGAACGAGAAATCGGTTAAGCAAGCTATAGAGGAGATCACCCCACAAATTGAGGCTATTCTGCAAGGATTGCCGCGCTAAGAGGTGTTTTTGTGCACGTTGGTGATGCGTTTGAGGCGGCGGGGTTCACCCCGCCGTTCAGCCCAGATAACTACACTCAGGTGCTTCGCAGGGCTTCGTATCAGCCCTATGCGTGTCGAGCTGAGAACTCCGACGAGGTAAGAGCTTGGCAGAGGGAATTCCGAGCCCATCTTCTTAGCCTACTAGGCATTCCCCGCATTGCAGAATGCGCTAAGGGGAGCAAGGGATCAGAACGGGCGATGGGCCAGGTCGAGGTTGAAGACCACATCCGAGAAGAGTGGCTGCTGGAGACTGAACCCGGATTCTGGGTTCCTTTCTACTTGTTGAAGCCTAAGGGCGTGACAGAACCACGCCCGCTTGTCCTGGCTACTCACGGCCATCTCAAGGAAGGCAGACATGTCTATGCTGGCCTTGCGGCCACCGAAGAGGAGTGCAAGGAGAACTCGGCCAAGGATCGTGATATCGCTGTGCAAGCGGTGCGCGAGGGTTACATAGCCATCGCCCCGGATATGCGCGGCCTTGGGAGCCTGAGGCGTCAGCCTGAAAAGGACAAGGATGCCAACAATTCCTGTGAGCGCCTGCAGATGCAGGCTATGCTTTTTGGTCGAACCCTTCTGGGCGAGCGGGTCTGGGATGTCATGAAGCTGGTTGATTGGGCAGCCCAAAGAGACGACGTGGACAGCAGTCGCATTGCCATTACGGGTGGATCAGGTGGCGGCACGGTCAGCTTGTTTGCCGCGGCGTGCGACGAACGGATCTCTGCGGCTGTACCCGCCGCCTACTTCTGCAGTTTCGAGCACTCCATCGGATCAATTTACCATTGCGCGTGTAACTATGTCCCTGGCATTCTGGCTGCAGCAGAGATGTACGATGTGGCAGGTCTGATCGCGCCAAGGCCGTTCCTAGCAGTTTCCGCCAAGAAAGACCCAATCTTTCCCTTTCCAGCGGCTCAGGAATCATTCGCTCGTTTGCGCCGCATCTATGAGGCCGCGGGTGTTGGCGACCGCTGTGAGTTTTTCGCGGCTGATGGAGGTCATCGCTACTACAAGGAGCCAGTGTGGCCCTTCATCAGACGCTGGTTTACATCTTGCGATGCAGTATAATGAACTAAAGAGTGCTTATATCGACGAGCTGCCTAGCAGGATCAACAGGGAAGGAGAAAAGAGCCATGTTTATCGACATTCATGTGCATACGCGTCGTATTCCTGGTCCGCCCAGGCGTGGTAAGCAGGCCTATGCAACGCCGGAACAGCTGTTGGACAGGTACGAACCTATCGGTGTGGAGAGCGCGGTCTTACTGCCTGGGGTTAACCCGGAGTGTTCATATGTGCCCCAGTCAAACCAAGAGATCCTGGAGATATGCGAGAAATACCCGGGTCGGTTCATCCCTTTCTGCAATATAGATCCTCGGGCCGTGAGCAATTCGCCTGACGCTCCGCTTGATGAGCTCATGCTCTATTACGAGGAACAAGGTTATAAAGGTATCGGCGAGGTTTGTGCCAACCTACCGTTTGAGCATCCCTTGGTCAGGAATCTCTTCAAGCACGCTGAGGCCGTTGGCTTTCCACTGACGTTTCACATCGCTGCTCAGATTGGCGGCATCTACGGCTTGTATGACGACCCAGGCCTTCCTCAGCTTGAGCGGAGCCTGCAGGACTTTCCGGGGCTGCGCTTTCTCGCCCATTCCCAGACGTTTTGGGCCGAAATGGCTCCGCTTGAAAACACGAGAGACCGCTACGGTTATCCGAAGTACCCAATCAAAGAAGAAGGGGTAGTCCCCAAGCTCTTCCGGCGCTACGAGAACCTTCTAGGTGATTTGTCTGCAGGTAGCGGGCATAACGCTCTGGCACGGGACGAAGCGTATGCTGTAGAGTTCCTCGACGAGTTTCAAGATCGGCTGTTCTTTGGCACAGACATATGTGCGCCAGATACTCCTACTCCCTTGGTGGATCTCCTTCTTCGGTTGCGGGATGAGAAGAAGATAAGTGAGACAGTTTTCGAGAAAGTGGCCAGGGGTAACGCCAAGAAGCTCTTCGGGATGTAATGCTCGGTAACGGACGCGGCTGTCGCGACAGGGTTGATGCCCACGGCAGCCGCACTCTGCTCTTCTCCAGCAGATCTACTGGATATTGTACATGCCGTGCTGGTTCATGTAGTTAAAGATACCCTCGCCGTGTTGCTGCTCTTCTTTCTGGATGTGCTGTAGCGTCTGTCGTACCGCAGGGTTCGCTGACTCGAAAATCGCCGTATCGTATGCTCCTGAGACGAATTTCTCTGTGGTTAGGGCATCTTGACAGAGCTGCGCATCTGGCTGGTTGCTTAGACCAGAACGCCCTCTCACTTGGGCACCCGGCGTTGACTGAAACTGCTGCCCTTGCTGCCCTGAGGACATATTGGGCTGCTGACCCTGGAGCAATTGCGTAATGCTGTTGTGGTGCTGTTGCTCGTGCGACCCATATTCGCGGAATAGTTGCTGCAGCGGTGGATCCTGAGCTTGTTGCGCATAGTTGGCATACTTCGTGATACACAGCTCCTCATGATGTAGCATGTCCTGAAGGTACATTCGCTCTTTCTGTGAGAGCTGCACGCCCATCGCTATCACCTCTTTCTGAGGATGTGTGGATCAGGCGCTTCTTATCCATGATCTCTGCTGGTCGAGGTTCCAGAATAGAAATGGAGGTAGACAAAGCCATGGGTAACAAGGTTGGGATTGGCAAACTTTTGGTGCTGCTTTTCGTTGGCATACTTCTGTGCACGAACACCGCCTTTGGGAAGACCAAGCTTCATTATCGGTACAATTTCTACGGTGGACAGATCTTCAAGCAGGAAGCTATGGAAGAGATAGTCCAGACCTTCAACCGCTCTCATCCAGAGATCGAGGTCGAAGCCTTTGCCTTCCAGATTTCAGGAGGCTCAGCCTATGACCAGCTCGTCACGCTCATCATCTCGGGTGCTGCGCCCGATGTGGTGGAGATTGAGAACTCCGCAGTGATCGAGTTTGCTTCGCGAGGCTTGCTAGAGCCGCTAGACGAGCTTTACACTCGTGAGAAGCTTCTAGCGGATTTCTGGCCTGCCGATGCCATGGAAGACATCTGGCGGGGACGGGTATGGGGGATACCGAAGTACACGAACGTGCGAGGATTGGTCTGGAACGTCGGCATACTCGACGAGATCGGCATGAACTCGTCACGCGGCCCTACCACCTGGCTGGAGTTAGAGCAGCTGACACGGAAGGGCATGAAGACAAACGCTGACGGCAGCATCGTCCGCATGGGTTTCGTGCCTTTCCAGGGGTCATACGCGGTTGGCGGCTGGCTCTGGGCATTTGGGGGTGGCATCTACGACTGGAATACTGGCGAGCCGATCTTGGAGGCGGAAGCGAATGTAAGGGCGTGGGAGTGGATGCAGGAGTGGACCACTCGCTATCCGCCCCAGAACTTCAGATTCGCAACCCGTGGCACTAGTGGTGCCCATGGAAACTTCTTGGCGGGTTGCGTGGCCGCAGTGACGGCGGCAGACAACGGTGCTGCTCAGTTCTTGACTCTCGCTCCCGATCTGGGTTTTCTTACCGGGCGAGTGCCGTTCCCTGAAGGGGGGCGCAATGGTACCTGGGGTGGCGGTCTTGGCTGGGCCATTCCTAGGGGCTCCACACGTAACAAGCGGGAGGCCTTAGCGTTCATGCAGTGGCTAGCCACTGAGGGCGCACTCCTCAACTACGCGATGCGTGACGAGTTCCCCACGAACCGAGCAGTGGCACAGAAGGTCATCCGGACCCTGAAATCAGACGATAAGCGCATCCCAATGCTCAACCAGATGGATGAGCGCAATCCACGTCCCCCCCTTTGGTCCAACGTTCACGGTCGGTTGACCTCGGTCTTCAATAGCAGCATCATTGGGGTCAGTCGCGGAAATCCACGGGAAGCACTAGCCAACCTGCAGCGCGAGTTCGTGCCTTTGTACGAGGCCATCCGGTTGGGTAGTGAGTAGACAATGACGGAGGAGAGTAGCGTGACAGACAACAAGACAGACAGGAACGTCACCAATGTGCGCGCTTTTGGGGCGCGGGGAGACGGGGTTCACGATGATGCGGATGCTCTGGAAGCAGCCTTCGCGTCGGGCACAGGTCTGGTTTATCTGCCGCAGGGCAGATATAGAATTGGCCGCAGCATTCGGGTGGATCTGGGTCAGACTGGGCGGATCAGGGTAAAAGGTGCCGGGGCCACGATCGTGAATTGCGGCTCTGGTCCAGCCCTTGATGTGGTGGGTCATCACCTGGGTACAGCTGGGCCGGAGACGGTGACCAAGGAGACGTATCGCTTAGAAGTGATGCCTCTATTCGAAGGTTTTGAGATCGTCGGTGAGCATCCCGAGGCTGATGGTGTTCGCTTGGAGAACACCATCATGGCCACGTTTCAGGCGCTTCTTATTAGACGTTGCCGCTATGGCATCCATCTACTTAACAGGAATCGCAACGTGATCATTGCAGACTGTCACCTGTTCGACAATCTAGGCTTGGGCGTTTACCTCGAGAATGCGAATCTCCACCAGATCAATGTCTACGGTTGTCATATCCACGCGAATGCTGGCGGAGGCATTAAGGCCGAGGCCGGGCCCGGGGGCATACGCAACATCCAAATCGTTGGTAACGATATCGAGTATAACCATGCATCGGGTGGTCACGATGTTCACTTCGTGTGCGGGCCAGTCGGTGTGCGCGAAGGTACTATCGTGGGGAACACGATTCAGGCTACCGCCGGATGCGGCGGTGCCAACGTATGTATCGAGGGTCATGCGCCAAAGGGTTGTCTCAAGGGAGGCCTCATCTCGATTACTGGCAACCACATCTCCAACCAAGATGTAAACATCAAGATCACCCACAGCCGAGGTATAGCGATATCCGGGAACACGCTGATTCGGGGCACTAAGCGCAACATCCTGATCACGCATTCCGAGCATGTTGCTATAGGTCCCAACGTCTTGGATGACAATCCTGACTACGGGGGCGATACACTGGGTGGGATCCATTTAGAGCACAGCCGCAACTGCACGGTGCAGGGCGTGGTCATGTCGAACCCTGCTGGCGGAGAAGCTACCAGGGGTGGTAGCATTGAAGCTGTGAATTGCTCAGGGTTAAACATCACGGGCTGTAACCTGAGCGATCCGCACGTGCGGGGCATCTCTTTGGAGAACGTATGTGATTCCCGTGTGTCGGATTGCGTGATCCTTGAGACTGGTGAGCCTCGAATGCGAGCGGCCATTGCGGAGACAGGCCAAAGCGACCGCAACATGATTATGGGCAATCGCGTGAAGAGGGGCCTTAGGGCCGACATCTATACTGTGGGCGCTCAGACTCTAGTGACTGGTAACTTGTGTACGGATTAGGTGTACAGATCTTGACCTACTAACGAGCCCGGCCGCTTGGCGACCGGGCTCGTTGTTTTCTAGCCTAGTGCTGATGCGCATCGAAGCCCGTTATTCCTGACCGCCCAGGGATCGAGCTACCTCTTGCAGCTGGGCGATGATCGGAATCCTCTGGGGGCACTTTGGTTCGCAGGTGCCACACTCTTGGCACGCCTCGGCTTTGAGGCCGGAATCGCCGCCCAGTTTGGCATAAAGGGACCTTGCGTAATCGGTCAGACCGTAGACGCGATGGTAGTTCATGATCTTGAAGTTCTGCGCTATGTTGACACCATGGGGGCAGGGCATACAGTACTCACAGCCAGTGCAGTACAGCGCGGCAAGCTCCTTGTTGCGCCTGAGCGCTTCGTCGATAGCTTGATGCTCTTCAGGGCTCAGCGCTTCAACGAGGGAAGCGACTGCTGCGTTCTCCTCGACCATCTGTACGGTGTTCATGCCCGACAGGGCCACGTTTACGTGGGGATTGGCAAACACAAAGCGCAGGGCAGTCTCTGCGGTGCTCTTGGCCCCTGGAGCCAGGCCAGTGATGATCTCCGACGGATGTGCGAGGCGACCGCCACCGACCGGACCCATGATGCAAACAGCGACACCTTTGGAGGCGGCATAGGCGATCATCTCTTCGTTACTGCGGTCCAATAAGTTGTACTGACACAACACAGAGGTCATCTGTGCGGAATCGATGATCTCCTTCATCACAACAGGGCGGTCGTGAAACGAGAAGGAGCAATACCTGATAAGCCCCTCGTCCTTCGCTTTGGCCACCTCGTCAAAGAGGTTGAGACCGAGTACTTTCTCGCGGTACACCGTGCCGTTAAGCGCATGGAAGTGATAGAAATCGATGTGGTCGGTGTCTAGTTTCCGAAGCTGCTCTTCGAGAAGACGGCGGTAGTCACTTGGCTTTGACACATGGCCCATGGGGCACTTTGTGGAGAGGTAGACCTTATCTCGCCAGCCCTTTAGAGCTTTGCCCACCGCAATCTCACTAGTGCCGTTACAGTAACCGTAGGCGGTGTCAATGTAGTTGACTCCGAGTTCAAATGCTCGGTGGATAATCTGCAGAGCCTTGTCATAGTCGACATGGTCTTTGTCCGCGCCGTCTGCCATGGGCAATCTCATGGCCCCAAATCCTAGACGTGACAGCACTATGCCAGTGTTACCAAACGGTTTGTATTGCACGCTTGTCACCTCGTTAATCGGTCAGATCGCTGTTGCCGGATTGCCGTTCGCAATATAAACCATTTCCCTGCGAGCAGGCATCTTCCTCCCTAAGGATCGTGTTACGCTGTAGGAATGTCGGCGGCTGCTCTCAGTTGGTCGTCGACACGCGTACCCCTTTTCTCGCTTCGATACGTGTGGGGGCAGGATGACACAGGACATCTGGAGCCCGTGTCGAAAAAGCAATGCAGTTGTCTGAGATGCGGCACGCAGCAGTACGTCCAGTGCACATGAGCGTGCGGCAAAGACTCCAATGTCAGGATGGGGGTAGCCAGCTTTATGCGGAAGTTCAAGGTGGGAATCATCGGTGTAGGCGGAATCGCCAACGGCAAGCACATGCCCGCTCTATCGAAGCTAAGCAACGTAGAGATCGTAGCGTTCTGTGACATCATCAAAGAGAGGGCCGTTGAGGGAGCGAAGAAGTACGGTGCGCCTGATGCCAAGGTGTACACAGACTATCGTGACCTGGTGGCGCGAAAAGATATCGATGTTGTGCATGTATGTACACCGAATCTTTATCACTCTGAGATGGCGGTAGCGGCGCTTGAGTCGGGCAAGCATGTGATGTGTGAGAAACCCATGGCTATCGACTACGCTGGTGCCAAAGCTATGGTGGAGGCGTCCAAGCGCACGGGCAAGAAGCTGACAGTAGGCTATCAGAGCAGGTATCGTCCAGATTCCTCGTACCTCAAGAGCTACATTGACGATGGCGGTCTGGGCGAGATCTACTTCGCTAAGGCCATTGCTGTCCGGCGCCGAGCTGTCCCGACGTGGGGGGTCTTCCTCGACGAGGAGAAGCAGGGCGGGGGTCCGTTGATCGACATTGGTACGCATGCTCTCGACCTTACCCTCTGGTTCATGAACAACTACAGGTGGGAGTCGGTCATGGGCAGCAGCTACAAGAAGCTAAGCCAGCGCGAGAACGCGGCCAATGCTTGGGGACCATGGGATCCGAAGAAGTACACCGTCGAGGACTCTGCCTTCGGTTTTGTCCGTTTTGAGGATGGTGCCACAGTGATCCTTGAGTCAAGCTGGGCGCTAAACACGCTGCAGGTGGCTGAGGCTGTGAGCTTGGTGTGCGGCACCGAGGGCGGTGCTGACTTCGCTGATGGGTTGCGGATCAATGGCGAGAAGTACAGCCGACTGTACACCATTAAGCCTGAACTCAAGAGCGGTGGGGTGGCCTTCTACGAGGGCCGGTCAGAGACACCACAGGATGTCGAGGCGCGTCTGTTCTACCAAGCCATTGCCGATGACACGGATCCAGTAGTACTGCCTGAGCAGGCAGCGGTGGTCACCCAGATTCTCGAAGCGATCTATGAGTCTGCCAAGACAGGCAAGCCAGTTTACAACCCTGATCTGGCCTAGGAGTCGTGGAGCGCTTGACTCGTGGCGGTGGCTGGGGAGCACAACCACCGCCACGCCTATCATACGCCACCGACCGTGTGTGCCTTTCAGCGGAAGCGCATGGTCGTAGATAGCGAGCCGAGCTTGACCTATCGTTGTTTCATCATCTAGAATCTACTTGAGCTTCAGGTCGGACCTGTTGACATGAACTGGGGGTTTGAGCTCGTGCGTGGACTGTTTCGAGGCGCCGTTCCTTTCCTGACAATCGCCTTGTTAGTGGTCGGATGGGTACACACGGGGTACTGCGCCCCTGCGCAGGTGCGGGTGCTGGCACCGCCAGGCTTTGCTGCGCTGCCTTTGCTTTGGGCGCAAGAGACGGGGGCATTACCGCAAGTTGATCTCAAGATCGATCTCTCACCCGATCATCAGCGATCGTTAAACCTGCTTGCCACTGGCCAGGGTGAGTTTCTCATTACGGGCCTCAATGTAGGCGCCAAGGCCTATGCGAAAGGTATCGGCTTGCAGCTGGTCAATGTCAATACGTGGGCGATCGATTATGTCGTGGCTCGAGACTCCAAAATCAAGAGCTGGGCAGACCTCGTTGGCAAGCGTGTCAGCCTTCCTTTGCAGGGAGGACCCTTGGATTTTCTCGTACAGTATCTGGTGGCTCGTGAAGGCATAGACCCGAACAAGATCCAGTATGTCTACACCTCCGTCCCCCAGTCTGTGCAGTTTTTCGCGCTAGGGCAGCTCGATGCAGTGGTGATTCCGGAACCGCAAGTGTCCCGGGTGCTGCAGTCAGACGCCAAGGCGAGAATTGTGTTGGATATCCAGAAAGAGTGGGCGAAATGGCACCGGGGTGATCCGGATGTGCCCTACGTGGCGCTTTTCGTGCGTACGTCGTATGCGAAGCAGTACCCGGAGTTGGCCGACCAGGTAGCCCAGGCCTATGCCAAGGGTGTAGACTGGATGAACGCCAATCCACAAGCAGCGGCCAAACTGGGAGCGCGCACGTTGGGATTACCTGAAGCAGTAGTGCAGCAAGCTTTGACGCGGACCAAGATGCGGGTCTATGATCGGGCGCGTACCAAGGCCTTGACTCATGAGCATCTCGAAGAGATGCTGGAGTTCAGTGCCGATTTGGTGGGAGGCCGCGTTCCTGATGATGGGTTCTACCGCTAGCAGACGAGCAGGTGAAGCCAATGAATCACGCTGGCGAGTAGAGGCTTTTGTGGTAGGCCTCGTCATCCTCTTCGTATACTGGCAGCAACGATCTACTCATCTGCCATCGCTGGTATTGCCGAGTCCATCTGACACATGGGCTCGGCTTCGCTTTTTGTGGGGAAGCGGGCTCATCATGAAGGAGCTCGCGATCTCCCTGCGGCGCACTCTAGCTGGTTTTGGTTTGGCTTATGTGGCGGCACTTGTGGCGGGGATTGGCATGCAGCGCTATCGTCTGGTCCGGTTCTTTCTTCAGCCCTGGTTGACTGCTGTCCAAGTGGTGCCAGCGGTTATCTGGCTTGTTCTGTCGGTGCTTTGGTTTGGGATCGCCCGTGAGGTGACCCCCATCTTTGTGGTTTTCATTGTCTGCCTGCCTGTGGTGGTGGTGCAAGTGCGAGAGGGATTGGCTGCCATCCCGCGCGAGTTACTCGACTTGTCCGCCCTGGAGCCCATGGGGACTCTGATGTATACCAGGCATGTGTACCTGCCCGCCCTGCAGCCGTTCCTGCTATCTGCCGCCACGTTGGGCTTCTCCTTCGCTTGGCGCTCGGTGGTCTTTGCCGAGTTTGCGGCCAGTAGTTCCGGGCTGGGTTACCAGCTGAGTCGCTCGTATCACAATCTAGCTACGGACGACGTGTTCGCCTGGACGATTGTGCTGGTCACTCTGATGTGGCTGTGGCAGGGCCTAGTTGTCGACCGCTGGCGTCAAGCGGGCAACCCGGTGAGCCTTTGACGCGCTGCGGGACATTCCCCATCCCACGCGGGGCAAATTGTAACCCAATGTTAACCCTCATTCTGCCGAACCTGTGGTATGCTGGTAGTGCAGGAAGGCTGGGACCCGTTCTCGGCCGCCTAGTACAGCTATCATAGGAGGAAGGCAATAATGGTTAAGTGCAAAGACTGCAACACGAAGACCTACGCATTCCGGGAGTATTGCCCGAACTGCAGCAGGAAGCTTACGCGCAGCCATCGTCGATTCCACTCGAACGCATTGCCCGCGTCTAGCTTCATCCTGGACGTACGGAGCAAGTAGGACAATGAAAAGTGGGATGCGCAAAAGACGACCCGGAGTCATAGAAGGACCACGCATCAAGGCCGCCCTCTAGCCAAGAGAGCGGCCTTTGTTTTATAGTGTTGGGGATGGGAGAGATGCTGATGCGCTACGATCCGGAGCATGTGCGTCGCTACTTCGATGAGTATGGCTCGAAAGAGTGGGATCGTCTCGCTTCCTCGCTAGAGTCTCAAGTGAGTTTTCATCTGCACCAGAAGTACCTGTTGGAGTATGTGCATGGCGGTGATCGCGTACTGGAAGTGGGGCCGGGGCCCGGCCGTTTCACTCGAGAGTTGGCAGAACTAGGTGCTCGAGTGGTTGCTTTTGACATTTCGGCTGAGCAGCTACGTCTGAACCAACAGCGTATGAAGTGTGAGGGCGTAGCAGAGGCAGTCGAAGAGTGGGTTCAGGGCGATGTGACTGATCTTGGGCGCTTCGAAGATGGCGAGTTCGATGCTGTCGTCGCCTATGGAGGACCCCTGAGTTATGTATGTGATCGGGCTGATCAAGCGATGGCGGAGACGCTACGCGTGACTCGAGCTGGAGGTCATGTGCTGCTAAGCGTTATGTCCCATCTGGGTACCACACGGCGTTTTCTTCCTGGAATTGTGGAGATGGCATTCCGGCATGGGCTAGATAAGGTCGATACGGTCACACGTACAGGCAATCTGCTGGGCGCTGTCGCAAGCGGCCATCATTGCCATATGTACCGTTGGAGTGAGTTGGAAGAGCTGTTGCAGGGGCACGCATGCGACATTGTCACGGCATCGGCATCTGGTTTCTTGGCCGTCCAAAACGAAGACACGCTAAGGCTGGCACATTCCCGCCTAGAGCTGTGGGAGACGTTTCTGCAATGGGAAGAGACGCTTTGCCAGGAGGCCGGAGCGCTTGATGGAGGCACCCACATTATTGCAGTGGTATGCAAACAGACCTAACACACGGCGCGTCGGAGCCGTGTGTAGGCAATGGAAGCCGCGGCTTGGCAGTGATTCACAAACGCGGCACTTTACCACGGTCTTGGCGCTCGCAGGCTACGAAATCCTTGCGGTGCTCAAAACGTAGTTCGAGGTGCGGAAGGTATTCCCGCGCGCTGTTGTAGCGTACGCAGCGTTCTTTACGCACCAGGCATTCCCGGTTACATGCCTCCACAAACTCATGCACAGTGAGAAGCCGTACCATCTGCGTCCACCTCCGCTACATACTATTCTAGCGCATAGTGCGCGTCAGTGCTTGAGTCATTATTCCCATGACAATAGGCCTGGATTGCTGTCCTTATGAGGCGAAGAGAAAAGAGGCGCGGTAGCGCCCCTCTTTCCGCAGAAACAAGGCTATGCGAAGCTGAAATGTTCTGTTGGCGGTACGGCCTTAGTAGTCGTCACGGCCAAAACGCTTCTCGTACTGTCTACGACGCATGGCCCTATCAAGGAGTTCATCGTAACGCGCTTCATTCACCGCTCTGCGACGAGGTCTCTCCTCAGCCGAGGATTGGTTAACAGCGTCTGGTCTCGTATTCTTCTTCACAGAGAACCCTCCCACCAGTGAACTACATTAAGTATAGCATACCCAGCTGAGGCAAGATGTTAACATAAGTTTAAATCTCGTTCACACGAAATACATGGAAAACGCCTGGGGTAAGAGAAAACGATCGTTAAGCATAATAGTGAGAAAACGGGAGATGGCCCTCGCTGCTACTGTAGTGGCCAGGGGCAGTGTGGAGCAGGTCACCCCACACCGCTCCTGACCAGTCCGTAGGCCCATACTGCGATTCTACAAGAACACTTCCTTCCCGGTGCGAGCAGACTCATAGATGCCGAGAATGATCTCCACGGCATGGCGGGCTTCGCTGCCGACTACCAGGGGATCACGATCTTCGAGTACCGCGTAGACCATGTCCTGAACCTGACCAGCATGGCCTGTAGTAGCGATCCCTGAGGGATCAGCACTGGCTGCATCCGATTTGCCCGCGAAGCGAGCAATCATCTCTGCTTCAACTTCCTTTTCCTGTGGTCCGCGTATCCGCCAGCGCTGAATCTTGGCATCGGTCATGTAGATGCTGCCATTCTCACCGTGTATCTGGACGGTCGTGTCTAGACCCGGATAGGCTGCCGTAGTACCGATAATGCTGCCCAGGGCGCCGCTCTCGAAACGAACGACCGCCACGGCAGCATCTTCTGTCTCAATTGTATGGGCAAAGATGTCGGTCTGGGCGAAGACCGATTTTGCTGGTCCCATGAACCACTGCAACAGGTCGATGGTGTGTACGGATTGGTTCATAAGTGAACCGCCACCGTCCATCGCCCAGGTGCCACGCCAGCCGCCATCTTTCTCGTAGTACTCTTGCGTGCGCCACCACTTGACTTGAACGTTGGCGAGAAATGTGCGACCAAGAGCACCTTGAGTGATGGCCTCTTTGATGGCCTTGCTTGCTGGATTCATGCGGTTCTGGAAAATAGCGCCCAGTTTGACATTGTGCTTGCGGCAAGCCTCTAGAGCTGCATCGATCTTATCCAAGGTGATGTCCAGTGGCTTCTCAGCGAGAATGTGTTTGCCAGCTGCTGCTGCCTTCGCAATCATCTCGGAGTGCATTCCACTCGGAGTGGCAATACTGACAACGTCAACGTCGGAACGCTTGAGCAGCTCATCGAAGTCGTAAATGGCTTCGCAGTTCAGCTCGGCAGCGATGGCATCGGCTTTGCTGCGGTCGATGTCACACACAGCTACCAGCCGGCAATCCTTTGCCTGGGCTGCAGCGCGGGCATGGGCTCGTCCAACACCCAATCCAACTACTGCATATCCTACCGACTTGCTCATCTGTGTACCCCCTCAAAATAGGTCCGTGCCACTTCTTGTTGCAGCGGCACTCAACTATACTTAGCCGCGAAACGTGGCACTCCTGCGCCGTACAGTGATTGAGAGCGCGAAAGAAGGCGCAGAGTCGAATGTGAGCCGTGTCCCCAGATATGAGAAACGGTAGCAGTGTCCTTGCGAGGTACCGCTACCGTCATTGGAGCGTCTTTGCATGTCTTTTCGTGGGATGCAGCTCTAGGGAAGAATAGCGTCGATGAGCCCATACTCGCGCGCTTCCTCGGGTGTCATGAAGAAGTCGCGATCGGTGTCACGGCTGATGGTCTCTAGATCCTTCTGCGTGTACTGTGCAAGCAGTTCGTTGAGTCGATCACGCGTGCGCAGGATCTCACGAGCGTGGATATCGATGTCGGAGGCCTGTCCTTGAATGCCTCCCCATGGCTGGTGGATCATCACCTTCGCGTTAGGCAAGGCGTAGCGTTTCCCCTTTGTCCCGGCGGCGAGCAAGAAGGCTCCCATGCTGGCAGCCATACCTACGCAAATGGTACTTACCTCCGGCTTGACAAGCAGCATCGTGTCATGAATGGCGAGGCCAGCCGTCACGCTGCCCCCTGGGCTGTTGATGTAGACCGAGATGTCTTTCTTCTCATCTTGCGCCTGCAAAAAGAGCAGTTGAGCGACCACGAGATTGGCCATGTAGTCATTGATAGGACCGCCCAGAAAGATGATGCGATCTTTGAGCAGCCGCGAGTATATATCGTAGGCGCGTTCGCCACGATTGGTTTGCTCGATCACTGTTGGTACCAGCACCATGTACTTCCTCCTTCTCGTCTCAGCACTAGTCTGCAGAAAACAGCCAGCGATTAACCACCTCTGACCTTGTCTGACCATATACATTATAAAAGAGCACTCAGGGGAATGTCAACGTAGGAAAGGTGCAGTCGGGCGGTGACTTTGTCTCTGCGTGGTGACAACCCGGTCGACACATCCAGCGTCAACCCCTTGACACGCCTGCGACTTCTGTTATACTTAGTGATGCACACGATGCATATGCCGCGGGGTGGAGCAGCCAGGTAGCTCGTCGGGCTCATAACCCGAAGGTTGTCGGTTCAAATCCGGCCCCCGCAACCAAAAGTGATGAGGGTGGCGTGGCCACCCTCGCACACGGCGGTGTAGCTCAGCTGGTCAGAGCATGCGGTTCATACCCGCAGCGTCGCTGGTTCGAGTCCAGCCACCGCTACCAAAGACACGACGGCCAAGGGTCTTCGTGTCTTTTTGGTATGCATATGCAACCTTGGTGAGCCTGTGTCACAGCTTGTGGGTTCTGGAAAGGTATATCGCCTGATTCAGCGAAACTCATTAAGCGAAGATACCAGCCGATATGAGGTGAGCCTAGGAGATGGCGTTTAAGCTAGGACTTGTCACGTACAACATGGCCAAAGACTGGGACATTGAGACTATCATTGCCAAATGTGAGGCTTTGGGCTACTCCGGAGTGGAGTTGCGCACCACCCATGCTCACGGCGTTGAGCCTAGCCTTTCGGCGGCTCAGAGGCAAGAGGTGAAACAGCGTTTCTCAGACTCCAACGTGCGTTTGGTCGGGCTGGGAACGGTGTGTGAGTACCACGCCGTGGATCCTGCGGAGTTGCGGCGACACATTGCCACGACGGTGGATTTTGTGAAATTAGCCGCTGATGTGGGAGCTATAGGAGTAAAGGTAAGGCCAAACCACTTTCAGGATAAAGCCGGTGTTCCTCGAGAGAAGACCTTGGAGCAAATCGGCATCGCTTTGCGTGAGTGCGGCCGAGCTGCTCAAGATCACGGAGTAGAGATATGGCTTGAGGTGCACGGTTCTACCCGCCGACCCGATCACATTCGCCAAATACTGGATACGGCTGATCATCCGAGCGTCGGGGCATGCTGGAACTCCAATGCCGACGAACCCGAGAACGGATCCATAGCCCGGTGGTTTCGCATTCTGCAGCCGTATATCCGCTCTTGTCACATCAATGAACTGACCACTTCGTACCCGTGGCGCGAGTTGTTCATGTTGCTCAAGGAGGCCGGGTACAACCGCTATACCCTGGCAGAGATACCCGAAAGCAGTGACCCAGATCGTGTTCTGAGCTACTACGCCAAGCTCTGGGGAGAGATGGCCGGTTTCTAGCGTAGCAAACCGGGGGGAGCCGCTGGGTGCCTAAGGTGATCGCTATAGCGAGTCAAAAGGGCGGCGTCGGTAAGACAACGACGACGGTCAACTTGGCCGCCTCATTGGTCGAGATGGGTCGCACGGTGCTAGCTGTGGATCTGGATCCGCAGGGTGGGCTGACAGTCTGCTCGGGTCTGGAGCCAGATGCGTTGGAGCGCACTGTGTACGACTGCCTCATGCGAGGCGACAGCGGAGCTACAGTCCGCCAAAGCACAAGCTATGGGGCGGATCTGATACCAGCCAATGTGGATTTAGCTTTGGCCGAGCTGGAACTGGTCTCTGCACTGGGGCGTGAGCGGCGGCTGGCAGCCGCATTGGCACCAATCTGGGATGAGTACAGCTTCGTATTGATCGATTGTCCGCCGTCACTTGGTTTGCTCACGATGAATGCAGCGGCGATCGCCGACGGTGTGATTGTCCCCGTGGCGTGCGAGTTTCTGGCCATGCGAGCCGTAGAAGGCATCCTCAAGTTTCTTCGTAAGGTACGAGTCAGTGCCAACAGTCAGCTACAGATCCTGGGCTTGCTGCCCACCATGTTCGATCGACGCACCCGGCATGCGGATGAGACCCTGCGTGAGCTGCGAGCGAGGTTTCATCCGCGTGTGCCAGTTATTGAGCACGTGGTTTACCGCAGCATTCGCTTTGCCGAGGCAGCAGCCAAAGGCGAGTCGATCTTGACCTATGCCAAAGCTGTACCTGGCGCGGAGGCTTACCGCGATGTGGCGCGTGAGATCATCGCCTGGGCAGAGCGGGCAGCCTAGAGTGCCCTCCTTTATGGGCCCTAACCGATCGCTGTGTCGAGGATCATCATCAGTACAAACCCCGCCAGCAAGGCATGGGTGGCCATCCGCTGGAAGCCTCCAAGACGCATCTCCGGGATGATCTCATCACTGATCACAAAGAGCATCGCCCCTCCAGCAAAAGCCAGGCCCAAGGGTAGGAGTGGTGCCGCCAGTTGGACCAGGGTAGCCCCAACCAACGCGCCGATTGGCTCGACAAGCCCTGTGGCCAAGGCAATCAGAAAGGCCTTCTTCTTGCTGTAGCCTTCGCGTACCAGAGGCACTGCTACCGCCAGTCCTTCAGGCATGTTCTGCAGGGCGATGCCAAGGGTAAGCACAAGACCGTTACCGATGTCTCCGTGGCTAAACCCTACCCCCACCGCCAGCCCTTCGGGAAAGTTGTGGATAGCGATGGCGATCACGAAAAGCCAGATGCGGCTCAGGCTAGCTGGCAACCCCTCATGCCCGGAGACGAAGTGGACATGGGGTGACAGACGGTCGATTACGCTTAGAAAGATGCCGCCGAGCAGGAGTCCCAAACCCGCTGTGACAGCGCCTCTTAGGCCTCCTCCGGCATACTCGATTGCCGGGATCAGAAGGCTGAACGAGGTTGCGGCCAGCATTACGCCAGCGGCAAAGCCCAGCATGGCATCAAGGATACGTCGTGAGATATCGGGCGCGAAAAAGATAGGTAGCGCGCCTACACCCGTTCCGAGCCCCGCGGCCAGGCTGGCTACTAACCCAACCACGACGGTGTTCAACTGACTGAGGCTTTGAATCAAGAGATCACCTCATCAAGAAGAGGGGGCAGCTAACGAGACTGCACCCCTCCGTCGCGTCGTGCAGATCAGGCACGCGGTTTCTTGCGTTCGAACAACTCCAGCTTCTCGCCGTCGGGACCGCGGAAAAAGAGCACACGCATGCCATCCCAGATAGGCACTGGTTCCGGGTTGATCAGCTCAACGCCCTTTTCTTGCAGTGCCTTGAAGGCGGCGTCAAGGTCGGTGACAGTGAAGGTGAGATGGTTGACGATGCCGTCAGTTTTCTCGTAGGCTGCTGTGGAACCCGCAATCAGCTCGAGCTCTGCGTCACCTGCCTTGAAGAAGGCGATCTCTGCTGCGTTGTTTTTCCGTCTCTCCACAAGTTCCAGACCTAAGACCTCCTGGTAAAAGGAGATCGAGCGGTCTAGGTCACCGACCATGATACCTATATGCTCCACTTTGACGATCAACTTGACTTCATCCTTCCTAGAAGTGATGGTATACATGCCAGCCCATATAGCGGCCCAGGGCCTCTGTGACGCTACGGCTGATGCTCCCTTGTGTGACGGCGACGTGATGCTCGAAGCCACTCTCACAGATGTATTTTAGCAGTTGCTGGAGTTTGGCGATGCGAGCCACTCCATACCCGCCAAAGCTGTTTAGCGGATCATTGATGAACTCACCCTCGCCTACGTAGGCACCCAGGTTTCCGTAGAGCTCTGAGATACGGGCAAACGTAAATGGTCCCGTAGCGATGCGGCCCTCAACCGTGCCGAATGCGTTATCTTGGCCGACATCTCGGGCAGCAATGGCTTGGTAGCTCATGCGGGGTGCATCGAAGAAGCTTCTGGGCAGGTTGCTGCAATGGAAGAGAACCGCTTTGTCAGGCTCATTGCCGTAGTTGTTGTTCCAGTCGACCAAGGCAGAAGGTGCGCCTGTGGCCAGCTGCAGAACGTACATCGTCAGCGCACCCAAGACGTCGACTTCGCATGCACTCGGCACAAGGCCTTGGCTCAGCATGCTCATCACGGTGCAGGGCGCGATGCCGAAGTAGGTTTCGATGGAGTTCCAGCACTGGACGGCGATAGCCACCAGAGACTGAGTCTTTATCCACTGGTCAAGTACAACACTGAACCTTGCCATTTTCTTAAGAGCTGGTTCGGGCACGTCTTTGACTGGGACATACTCCTTGATAGCTGCTAGCTTTGCTCGTACTGATTCATCTGTATCACTCAGACAATCGGCTTGCCCAAAGGCTTCAGACAGATCGAGCGGTTCGACGGAAATGCCGTGCCGCTCGAGAAGCTTCTCGCTGAAGCGCATGGTGTTGAAATTTGCGGGACGGGCCCCTAGTGCACCGATGCGTGCGCCTCGCAACCCTCGGACTATTCGGCAGACAGCGCTGAACGATTCCAGATCCTGACGAAACTCCGGTGACGAGGGGGCGACAGTGTGCTTCTGTGTCAGGGAGAAAGGTATGCCGTACTGCCGTAGACTGTTACAGACCGATATTTTGCCACAGAAGCTGTCGCGCCGCTCCTGAATGCCCATCCTCTCCAACTCGTCAGGGAAGGCATGTACCAACACGGGAACGTGTAGACTCGCCATGCGCAGTGTATTGGCCACGGCGCGTTCGTCACCGAAGTTAGGCAGTGTGACCAAGATGCCGTCGATCTCTCGTCGATGGGCCTCAAAGAGGCTGGCGCACTTGCCCGCATCCTCAAGGGTCTCCACACTTCCAAAGGCAGTCTCCGCGGGTGTCAGAGCAATGGCCTTAAACTGCGCTTGCTCAAGAGTAGCCAAGACCTGCGTGCGTCCTGATTCACAAAGATGATCTGGAAAGCATCCCCGGTTGCCGACAATGACTCCGAAGGTGGCTCGGCTCATCCTGATACCTCCCTACTCCCGCGCGTCGTTGGCTGCCGACACGCGTACTCCCCATCAGTGAGCTGTGGTTTCGTCGCGTAGACGTTTGAGTTTCTTCATGGTGTTGTGGATCCCGCGGCCAAAACTGTCGTGGAGTTGCATGTACTCGGCATACAGAAGCTGGTACACACGGTGGTGATCAGCATTGGGTACATACACATGATCCTTCAGTCTGGCCATAGCAGCTGCGGCCTCGACAATCGTCTCGCAACCGCCCTTGTGCGGACCGGCAGCGACCGCCGCGAACATGGCCGCTCCAAGGGCGGATGTCTGGGAGGATGCCGCCACTCTCAGTGGCTTACCCGTGACGTCAGCATAGATCTGCATCAGCAATGGGCTGCGTTCAGGAAGTCCACCGCAGACGTAGAGTTCGTCTACCGCCACTTGGGCATCTTCGAAGGCCTTGATGATCCTGTTGGTGCCAAAGGCGGTCGCCTCAAACAAGGCTCTGTAGATCTCCTCAGGCTTGGTCATCAGCGTGTAACCCACGATAAGTCCCGACAGATCGGCATCGACTAAGACCGAGCGGTTGCCGTTCCACCAGTCAAGAGCCAACAAGCCCGATTCCCCGGGTGACAACTCCGACGCTCGTTCCTCGAGCAGTTCATAGACGGAGAGCTCCCTTTGTATGGCCTCTGCCTCATAGAGAGAGGGAACACCGTTCTCCACGAACCAAGCGAAGATATCGCCCAAGGCAGGTTGACCAGCCTCGTAGCCGTAAAAGCCAGGCACAATGCCATCTGCTACAACGCCGCACATACCTTCGACTGCCCTTTTTTCCCTGGAGAGAATCATGTGGCAGATGGAGGTGCCCATGACCAAGACCATCTTTCCGGGCGTGACGACGGATGTAGCAGGGACCGCTACATGTGCATCTATGTGCCCCGCCGCGATAGCAATACCCGCTGGCAAACCCAGCTTCTCGGCCCATTCACGGCTCAGACTCCCGATGCGTGTGCCTGGGGGAACGATGTGTGTGGACATGCGCGTGGCTACTATGTCTTTCAGCCGTGGGTCGAGGGTGGCCAGGAAATCCGATGAGGGAAAGCCAGTCTCTTTGTTCCACAACGCCTTGTAGCCAGCGGTGCAGGCGTTCCGCGACTCGGTGCCACTGAGTTGCCAGACTATCCAGTCTGCTGCTTCTATCAAGCGCTCGGTGGCCTCATAGATGCCGGGTGCCTCATCGAGAATCTGCCAAGCTTTTGGGAAGAACCACTCAGAGGAGATCTTGCCGCCATAGTACGGTAGGAAGGAGTCTTTCAGCTGCAAAGCAGCGGCGTTGAGAGCGGTAGCTTCGGGCTGCGCAGCGTGATGCTTCCATAGCTTCACCCAGGAATGAGGGTTTGGTCTGAAGCGGTTGTCCCAGCACAGGGGCCGGCCTTGTTTGTCTGTGGGCAAGATCGTACAGGCTGTAAAATCCGTCCCTATGCCAATGATCTGCTCAGGCTCTATGCCAGACTCGGCTAGGGTGGCTGGAATGGTCTGTTCAAGCGTGCGCAGATAGTCACTAGGGTCTTGGAGCGCGAAATCGGGAGGAAGCAGCGGGCCGCCCTCTGGCAACCTCTCATCGATGACCCCATGCGGGTATCGGTAGACCGATGATGCAATTTCATTGCCGTTAGTGACATCCACCAGAACCGCTCGGCCCGACTCTGTACCGAAATCCACACCTATCGTGTACGGACCTGCCAATGCCATCCCCCCCTGTCAATCACTCTCCGCTGTGCCAGCGATGGGTCCTGACATCGGCTAAGGCTTTCGACAAGACTGCCAACACTCCTGTTTGTCTGTAGATGGGGGCACTCAGGGTGCCACCGCACGTTCTGACCAGAGTGTTGTAGGAAGGACGTGGCCTCATGTAGAACCCAATGCAGGTCGCGTATACTTCGGCCGATGTTGATGGATTGTGATCGGGGGTATCTCTGATGGAAGAGAAAGTGCTGGCGATCAAGGCGGCGTGTGTGATCACTCCTTTTGAAGAGCTGCGGCCGGGGATTGTACTTGTGCAAGGTGGCAAAGTCCTGATGGTGGGTCGCCTCGACCATGTAGCCATACCACACGATGCACAGGTGCTGGATGTGGGCGAGCGCATACTGGCTCCGGGTTTCGTGGATCTGCATATCCACGGTGCTGTTGGGCATCTGGCCAGCGAAGGCTCGGAAGCGGTTTTGGAAATAGCGCGCTATTTGGTGTCCACAGGCACCACAAGCTGGTTGCCGACTGTTGGTAGCATGCCGGGCGTGCTTGGGGTGGTGAAAGCTAGGCAGATGCAGCAGGAGGGCGCCTGTATCGCAGGTATTCACATGGAGGGTCCCTATCTCGCGCCCAAGCAACTGCCCCATGACAAGGCCGTGGAGCCGCCAGTCCCGACGGTGGAGGAGTTCCACTCTTTCCTAGAAGCAGCGCAAGGTCATCTCAGGATCATGGGTGTGGCACCCGAACTGGAGAATTCCCATAGGGTAGTTGGAGCCATGCGGCGGGCAGGAGTCGCTCCTGCTGTGGCCCACAGCAAGGCTGACTATGACACCTTTATGCGGGCTGTGGCCGCTGGTATCCGTCATACGACACATGCCTACAACGTAATGACCGGGATGCATCATCGCAGACCCGGTATTGTGGGCGGCGTGCTGACCTGTGATCAACTCACAGCAGAGCTTATCGCGGATGGCTTCCACGTCCATCCGGTGGCGATGGATGTTCTCATTCGCTGCAAAGGGCCAGAGCGTGTAGCCCTGATAACAGACAGTGTGCGTTACCAGGGGCTGCCTGACGGGGACTACGGTCGAGTGGTTAAAGAGGGCGGCATTGTGCGTCTCAGGGGCTACGACAGTTCGGTAGATAACACGATGGCCGGTAGTGTCTGGCCTCTTAATCGTGGAGTGGCCAATGTAGCCCAACTTGGAGGCGTCAAGCTTCGTGATGCTATCCGCATGGCTTCGCTCACTCCGGCCACGATTGCCGGCATCGCAGATCAGAAGGGGAGCATCGAGCCCGGCAAGGACGCTGACCTGACGGTCATCGATGAGCAGGTGCGGATCTACATGACTATCGTCGGCGGCACAGTGGTGTACGAGGCAGGCGCGTAGGCGTCTTCCTCCAGAAAAATCGGAGGCTGCCGACACGCGTACTCCAACAAAAGGTGGGTGCAGAGGTTGCAGCAGTGGTTGGCGATTGACATAGGTGGAACAAAGGTGGCAGGTGCTCTTGTCGGCGAGAACGGAGAGGTCTGCCACGCATGCAGTGAGCCGACGAAAGCGGCCGGAAATGCGCAGATGTCTGCGCAGCTGCAAGCACTCGCACGACGAGTATGCGCGGACGCGGCAGTCCCTGTAGAGGCGGTTGCAGGAGTCGGTGTGGCCGTACCCGGAGGCGTTAATAGGGAAAAGGGGATTGCGTCAGGTGGGGTTAACCTCGGCATTCGGTACCTGCCTGTGGCCGACATCTTCGCTGAGTTGACTTCTGCGCCTGTGGCCCTCGAGAACGACACCAATGCGGGCGCGCTGGGGGAGAAATGGTTTGGCGGCGGACGCGGGGTGGATGACTTTGCCTATATGGCTGTCGGCACCGGGGTTGGTGGCGGGCTGATCTTGGGCGGACGTCTTTACTTAGGCAGTAGGGGCGCCGCAGGCGAAGTGGGACACTGTATAGTCGATCCCAACGGTTTGCGCTGTCGGTGCGGAACGGTCGGTTGCCTAGAAGGCATGACCTCGGGCGTAGGGATGCCTCTTCTGGCCGCGAAGCTTCTAGGGGAGCAGCAGGCGCGTCTCTTGGGTAAGGGCGAGTTGCCGCAGCCTCCTCTTATCTATGCCGCCGCGGCCGCTGGTGACGCCGGGGCTTCTCGCGTGGTGGTCGAGGTGGGAAGGCTCTTGGCCGTGTCTGTCGTCGGCCTGTTTCGCTTACTGGACGTCGAGCGAGTGATTGTGGGGGGCGGAGTGGCTAGCGTGGGCCCAGTTTTCCTGGATGCGATCTATAAGGGAGCGGCTGCTCTTGGCTATGACCGTCTCAGTGATGGGGCAGTGATCCTGTCTCCGCTTGGATCAAAAGCAAACCTACTGGGCGCGGCAGCAGTGGTCCGAGAGAAAGCTTCTAGGAGATAAGAAAAACGGGGGTGCCATGTGTGGCGCCCCCACTGTTACTTAGCCCTACTTCACGATCGTCACTTTGGTCATCTGATCGCCAACCCGTATCTCGTCCACGACATCCAGTCCGCTGGTCACTTTGCCGAACACTGCGTACTGACCATCGAGCCCGGACGCATCCTCTCGCAGGATGTAAAACTGGGAACCTGCGGAGTCAGGATCGCTCTTGCGCGCCATGGCGAGAGCACCGCGCACGTTCTTCAGCTGTGGACTCGTCTCTAACTTGATGGTGTAGCCCGGCCCTCCGGTACCTGTGCCAAGCGGATCACCGCCCTGGATCACCCAGTCTTCAACGCGGTGAAACTTGAGCCCGTCGTAGAAGCCGTTTTCGGCTAACTTAACAAAGTTGGCCACCGTTACTGGCATCAGATCAGCTTGCAGGTCGAGTTCAATCTTTCCCTTACTAGACTCAATCGTAGCGCGGATGGTACCAGCCTGTTTCACTGAAGCGACCTCCTGCTCCGTTGGTGGAGTACGCGCAGCACTTGAATCTGGCATGCCAATGTCGGGAGGAGGAGGGCTCGGTCGGCGCATGTTGACGATGACGGCAATGAGCACTACCAGAACCGCTGCCACTGCGACAATCACGGCTAGCTTCTTTCTGTCCATGGTCATCCCTCCAAGACACCGTCAGTTTCCTGACGCTCGCTTTTCGAAAAAGGACATCGCCACCTGCGGAAATAGGACATAACTCAATATATCTTGTTCTTGGCGAGCATACTCTTTGATCTCCTGACGGGCGCTCTCCATCTGAGGCTCTAGCTGATCGGCGGGTCTACCCGTGAAGACTTCTTCATCGCCGATGATCTTCTTGCGTATCTCGTCGGAGATGGGGGCTGGGGAACGGCCATACAGACCGCGTACGTAGTCTCGGATCTCCTTCGAACAGATAGAGTAGCGGCCACCCGATGCTACGTTGAGCACAGCTTGCGTGCCGACGATTTGGCTCATGGGCGTCACCAAGGGAGGGTAGCCCAAGTCGGCGCGGACGCGCGGTACTTCGTCGAAGACTTCCTGCAGCTTGTCAGACAGGCCTTGCTGTTTGAGTTGCGAGCGCAGGTTGGAGAGCATACCACCGGGCACTTGGTAGGTGAGGATCTCAGTCTGCACCTGCACAGGGGCGGCGAAATCTGCATATCGTTCGCGCACTGCGGTAAAGTGCTGGTTGAGCTCAGTGAGCAGGCTGAGATCAAGGCCCGTATCGTAGGGTGTGCCCCTCAAGGCTGCTACCAGCGGTTCGGTAGGCGGTTGCGAACTGCCCAGGGCCAAGCTGGAGAGTGCCGTGTCTACGATGTCAACTCCAGCTTCGATAGCCTTGAGATAGGACATGGAGCCCATACCGCTTGTGTAATGAGTGTGCAGAGCAATAGGCAGATCAAAATTCGCTTTGAGCTGTGTAACCAATTCTGATGCTCCGTAGGGGTCAATAAGACCCGCCATGTCTTTGATGCAGATCGAGTGGACACCCTCTGCTTTCAGTTCCTCTGCGATCTTGAGGTAATGCTCGACGTTATGTACGGGGCTCTTCGTATAGCATATGGCGCCCTGAGCGTGAGCTCCGTATTCCAGGGTAGCGGCTATGGCCGTGCGCATATTGCGGACGTCGTTAAGAGCGTCAAAGATGCGAACGATACGAATGCCGTCTTGTACGGCGTACTTGACGAAAGCCTTCACTACATCGTCTGGGTAGTGGCGGTAGCCCAGCAAGTTTTGCCCGCGTAGAAGCATCTGCAAAGGAGTATTGCGCACTCGCACCCTGAGGCTACGCAGTCTTTCCCAGGGGCATTCATTGAGAAAACGCAGGGCTGTATCAAAGGTAGCTCCGCCCCATGCTTCGAGAGAGTAGTAGCCCACATGATCGAGTTTCTCGGCAACGCACAGCATGTCGTCAGTTCGCATGCGCGTGGCGAGCAGCGACTGGTGAGCGTCCCGTAATACGGTCTCCGTAATAGCTACGTGGCCTTTGGTCATCAGCTTACCCGCTCCTCTGTAAATCCTTCCACGAGTACTACTCCTTGACTGTGACCAAGACTGTGCCAGTGTTGGCAACCGTCCCCTCTTGAGCGAAGACGCCTGTTACCACACCCGCGACGGGGGAAACTATCTCATTCTCCAACTTGAGTGCTTCGATAGTCAGCAGCACTTGGCCTCGGGTCACTTCATCACCCGGCTTGACGAGAACGCGCAACACCTGGCCTGTTAGCGGAGCCTTTACTTCTACACCGTCAGCGAGGCCCTGGTCAGCGATCGCTGTTTGTGGAGCTTCCTGAGCAACAGGCGGCGCTGGCTGCGCACCGTCTTGCTCGTCGGACAGATCGACTACGGAGAGCTGCCCATTTCCTGCAAGCTCCTGCACCTCGACGACGAATTGCTTTCCGTTGACGCTAACCTGATATCTTTTCAATCCGGATACGCCCTCCCTGTTTGGTGCCCACCGCGCCCATAGCGGTTAGCGTGGCCATAATGGCGGCCACTTCTTCATCATGTGTGCTGGACACGGTGGCTAGATCATCTGTAGCAGGTCTGGAGACTGAGCCTTCGTCCTCGCTTCGGGCAGTGAACCACGTAAGCAGGCTGATGGCACCTCGCAGCAAGGCCAAGGCGACAAACGTGGTGATAATACCCGTAAGGGAAAGGCGCAGAGCGGCAATCATAGTGTTCATGAGGCGCTGGCCGAGCTCTCTCACTCCGCCAGCGGCTTCACCTCCTTGGCGAGACTCCCTGCGTTGCACAATCGGCGTGAGCCTCCTGCAATACAGTATACCTCATCCTCGGTGATTTCCAGGGAGTAATGTCCCACAGTAGGCTACCATGCTTCGCTCCCCGCGGGACACATCAAAGGCACTGGCCATATCATGTGCAGTGAACGGCACTTGGTTCCTAGGATCCGGATACGCCTTCTAGCCACAGCTTCCCTATCGATGATCATCGTCGAAGTATTCCCAGAGGAGATTGCTCATGTCGAATCTCTTCCTGTACGAAGACGAGAGTGTCAGGAACCTCATGGAGCAGTACCTCACGGACTGGATCTTTGCTCGTCAGCCACTTAAGACGGAGAGTGACATTGTCGTGCGATGGGGCAACGAAAGCGCTCCTGAAATGTACCCGCTAGCGCTCAATCCCGTTCATGGCAGTCAAACGGCCAGAGCGGGGCGCTTGTTCCGGCGCATCATGAAGCTGTCGGGTATCACTACGTCTTCGCAGGTCGATGAGGGGGTGGAGCCGCCCTGGAAGGCCAACCCCCGTAACCTGCGTCACCGCTTTCAGATCGGTGTGTTCGATATGTCGGTGATCTTCTTTCGTGAGGAGATGGCCACCGGGGCCAAGGCCACCTCCGGAGTGCGTAGCAGCGAGGTTCGCCGACTGAAAGAGCTGGCCATGCGTGCCGTCTACGCGTCTGGTCTCGACTTTGGTGTGGTGCATGCGGGCGTAGAGCGCAAGACGCGTGAACTCGTGATTCTAGGGGTAGATCCGGCCCCGCGTCTGGCAGCCAACACAGCGTTGCGTTTTGCTGGGGGCATGTTGCGCTACGCGAGTGCCATAAATTCGGTGAAGGGCAAGATGCGTAGCAAAAGCTTAGCCATCGGTCTCGGTGCTGATCCCGAGTTTACGCTGGCCAAGCGAGATGGCGGTCGGGCCTTTGCCTCAGACTATCTGCCTGTAGCCGGATCAGTGGGCTGCGAGATGCAGCCCGCACAGTTCAACGGCCGTTCACACAAGCCTGTAGCCGAGTTGCGGCCCAACTATGCGCTAAGTCCTATCCGCCTTTTCAACAATCTCAAGCAGACAGTGGATAGGGCCAATCAGCTGATCCCTCCGGGAATTGTCTGGCTGGCGGGGAGTGTGCCTGACGGGACTTTCCCCACGGGTGGACACATTCATTTTAGCCGCATACCTCTATCGACACGTCTTCTGCGGTCCCTAGACAGCTACTTGGCTGCGCCCCTGCTTCTCGTGGAGGATCCCGCCCGCACTATCATCCGGCGGCCGCGCTACGGTTTCCTCGGCGACATCCGCGTGAAGTCGCACGGTGGTTTTGAGTACCGTACTCCATTCTCGTGGCTACACAACCCAGTCTTGGCGAGGGGAACCCTCTGCTTAGCCTATGTGGTCGCTCGGGAGCACTTGCTGCTTACTCAGAATCTGTTCGCCGATCCTCTGTACATAGAGGCTTTCTATGCCGCCGAAAAGGGGCCTTTTCGACAGAGACTCGATGCGCTGTGGGCGGATCTCGAAGGAACACCCAGCTTTGACACCTACCGCAAGTCGCTTAGCGAATTGCGGGCCCTGATAGACTCCGGCTGGGTGGTGGACGAAGGCGCAGATTTCCGGCGGGTGTGGTTCGGCGAAAAAGGGAGGGTGTGAGCTATGTATCGCGTGCGCCTGAATACGGTTAAGAGTCCATCCGCTTGCGGGCTGTACCTGCCCGCGCGCGTTCTCGAAGGCCTGCAAGTGGTGCCGGGAAATCATGTGGAGGTGCAGGTGGGGTCCAGGGTGGCTCGAACGGTCATCGGTGCTCTGCCACGTACGTGTATCAGTAGTGATCTGAAGCGGAGACTGCGTTTGCCTCTGGGAGTGCTGCGCCTGCATGTGAGGCGGCGGGGAGAACGTCTGCAGCTCGGCCCTTTTCTAGGAATTCTGGGGCGGCCTCAGACCAGTAGCCCGTACGGCGAGCAGACGGCATTCTTTCGCCGTCTCATCGCTCGGGCG
Source organism: Limnochordia bacterium (assembly GCA_050951545.1). Lineage (GTDB taxonomy): Bacteria > Bacillota > Limnochordia > DTU080 > DTU080 > DTU080. The sequence continues at coordinate 410,197 of JBMNJG010000007.1, forward strand.
AAGGTCATGCACATCTACGCTTATGTGTTTGCTCCCGGCGACGTTAGTACCAATGCCGCAACAGTGATGGGGCATCGGCCTTACAAGAACTCAACCAGCTGGGTCACTCGGCGTTGCCCTGTGCCTGATGTTGTCTTTGATCGCGGTTTCTTTCGGGGCGTGGATCGGGTGCGAGCGGCGAAGATGCGGCTGAAGCTCGTGAACGAATTCGGAGTCAAGCTGTTCAACACCGATATCGGTAGCAAGTGGGACGTGCACCAGAAGCTGTTGGCGGAAGAGGGGCTCGAGGCGTTCTTGCCAGAGACCGCGGTTGCCGATTCACAGAGCATCAGGCGCTTGCTAGATCAGTACCGTGTGATCTACGCCAAACCAGTCTTTGGTAACCAGGGGCGCAGTGTCTTTCGGGTGCGCTATCGGCGCAACAAAGTGGCTTATGAAGCTCATCTGCGGCGCGGGAAAGTGGTAAGAGCCTCTGTTCCGACCACAGTCGAACTGACGGAAGCGCTCAAGGCTACAGGAGAGAGATGCCCGTTCATCGCACAGCAGGGGCTCAATCTGACGAGAGTGCAGGGGCGCACGACCGATCTGCGAGCTCTGGTGCAGAGGGATCGCTCTGGTGCGTGGCGCTTAACTGGAGTGGGGGTGCGTATTGGAGGTCGCTCAAATGTGGTCTCCAACCTGCACGCTGGGGGTAGCGCGGCCAAACTCGATGTGCTCATACCCAGACCCGGGCGGCGGGCCAAGGTGGAGGAGCTGGGAAAACGCATCGAGGATCTGGTGCTCAAGGTGGCAGAGGTCCTTGGCCGCCACCACTTGCTGGGCGAGCTGGGCATTGACCTGGGTCTGGATACCGACGGCAGGCTGTGGGTGATCGAGGTAAACTTGCGTCCCGGCAGGGCCACTTTCAGACGTGCAGGGCTGATGGAGGCCTGGCGGCGGTCAGGGCGGGCCCCATTGGAGTTTGCTCTGCATCTGTGGGAGGCGAACGAAGATGCAGACGACTGAGACGCAGATGGCGCAGATCATCACTCATGAGGCCAAGGCGAAATCCACGGAGCGCGTCATATCTTTCCCAGCGGCACTCGCCGAACGTTTCTCGCTTCTGCCTGGGAGCAAAATCCCTCTAAAGGTGGGCAAGGTCGCCACAGAAGTGGTGGTTCGTGTTGACGACTCTTCGGCCGCCGATTCTGCTCAGGTGAGTCTCAGTGCCAACCTCTTCCAGAAGCTGGGCATCACGGCTAAGAGTCGTCTACACGCACTGCGAACTACGTCGGGAGTTCGCTTAGGTCCTATCGTGGGTATTTTGGCCCCGCGTCGTTCAGGGCTGGCCAGACCGTATCAGGCGCAGACCAGTCTGTTTAGGCGGGTGATCGTGGCAGGCGAGGAATTGGGCGTGCTGGTTTACGTCTTTGATTTTCACGATATCAGGTGGACGGAGCGCAGGGTGCGGGGCTACACCTTCTCTCAGGGACGCTGGGTAGTGAGGCGCTACCCTCTACCCGACGTGGTCTTTGACCGGGCCACCGGTGTTTTTCCAGGCGGGAGTCTGCACGCAGACAAGGCGCGCCATCGCCTCGTCCGCACCTTTGGGGTTAAGCTGTTTAACACCCGCCTCGGAGGCAAGATGCGCATGCACAGACTGATGCGGGCTGATGAGCTGTTGCGCAAGCATCTGCCTGTGACACGCCGGGTACAGGGAAGCGAGGTGGTAGCCCAGCTGGTGGCGGGGCATGGAGGTGTCTACCTCAAGCCGCAAAACGGAGCACAAGGCAAGGGGATTATCCGTTTGCGGCGTGCCAAAAAAGGCGTCACATACACCTTAACGACGAGAGACTACACACAGGTGCGAGGGCATGCGGCTAGTGTGGCTGGCGCGCTTGGCAGCTTGCGCCGTCGTGTATCGCTCTCTAACTACTTGGTGCAACCCGATCTAAACCTGCTGCGCTTGAATGGCCGCATATGTGATGTGCGGGTGCTGGTGCAAAAGGATGTTGACGGCGCCTGGCACATCACCGGAGTGGCGGTGCGGGCAGGGGCCGCGGGCCGTGTCATCTCGAATCTGCATGGGGGAGGGCGTTCGTTGCGCCTGGAGCGCTTGCTGCAGAGCGCCTTAGGAGCTGACGAAGAGACGACGCATCAGTTGCAGGAAGAGATTGGGAACCTGGCCATACGCATAGCCGAAGTTCTCGATCGCTCGACTCCTTGTTTGGGCGAGCTAGGTGTGGACCTGGGAGTGGATCGAACAGGGCGAATCTGGATCATTGAAGCGAACTCGCGTACCGGGCGTGCCGTTTTCCGGAGGTGTGGCATGCACGACGCAGCCCGCCTGGCAGACAGACGTCCACTGCTTTTTGCGATGTACCTTGCAGGCTTTACTACGTAAAAGGATTGGGGCTGGAGTATGAGAGTGCGCCTGGAGTTGATGAACCAAGGCGGGACCGCTTATGCGGTGAGGGCACCCCGCGGGTTGGTGAAGGGACACCGCAAGGTAACGGTGCGTGTGGGGCAGCGCCAAGTGCAGGCCTACTGTTCCACAGGATCAGCGCAAGCTACACTGGGCTTAAATGCTGCCCTGCTCAGCAAGATGAACCTACGGCGAGGTATGCGTCTGCACGCCCGCTTTGAGGCAGGGGTGCTGCACATTGGTCCGCTCGTGGGTATTCTGGTGCCAGGAACACGGGGCTTGCCGAACCCCATCGGAAACATGACCTTGGGTGTGCGCTACCTCATCGAACAAGGGCGCGCAGTGGGCGTATATCCATTTGCCTTTGCCTGTAGCGCTGTCGATTTCAAGCGCGGTGTGGTGCGCGGCTACACGCTCAGCCTAGGGGGAGACGAACCACGGTGGGTGCGTCGCCTTTTCCCCCTTCCTGACGTGGTGTACGATCACATCACCTACAGAAGACGCGATCGCAGTGCAGACATCCGCAAACTGCGTGCCCGCTTTGCTGAAGCTCAGATTCCCCTCTTCAACCAAGGGTTCTTCGACAAATGGGAAGTGCATAACCGTCTGCTGAACTCACCAGAGATGCTGCCCCATCTGCCCGAGACTCAGCTACTGGGCCCGGAGACCCTAGAGCAGATGACGGCCAGCTACCGTAGGCTCTTCATCAAACCGGCGCAAGGCAGTCTCGGGCGTAGCATCTATATACTAACCGCTTCCCCCACTGGGAAATTCGAGTTTCGTCGGGGCAGGGGTCGGGTGAGGCGTGAGATGCTTTCCGATCTGACTCAGGTCGAAGCTAAACTATCGCGGCTCAGCAACGATTACTACATTGTGCAGCAGGGGCTCGATCTTTGCCGAGCGCATGGGCGCACAGTGGATCTGCGGGTTATTATGCAGCGCAATGGACGAGGGCGCTGGGCCATGTCCAAGATCTTCGCTCGAGTGGCCCGGCGCGGACGGCTCGTAGCGAATATCTCGGCAGGCGGCAAGGGGCTATCAGCGAGCCAGACCTTGCGTCGTTGCTTTTCTGCTGGCAAGGTGAGGTCCCTGATTGGTGAGATCCGGCGCGTGGCTCGCTTGGTCTGCACTGTCATGGCTGAAAACACCGACGGACACCTCGGTGAGCTAGGTGTGGATGTCGGTGTGGACAGACGGGGACGTGTGTGGGTGATTGAGGTGAACAGCAAGCCGCACCGCAAGCCGTATGACACACTTGAGGGGCGGCCGACTGCCAAACGGTCTTTTCGCCGTCCGATGCAGTATGCGGCCTACTTGGCGGGATTTCGTATATAGCTAGCTCGGCGTGATACGGGAGGTTGGTTGAGCATGACCATGGGTAGTTCCTCAGACGGACGCTTTGTACTGGGTATACTGGCCACGCGCGGTACTAACCGGCCTGCGAGCTCCAGGGATCCTTTTCCAGGGCGTACGAGGACATTTCAGGAGATGACCAGGCTGGCTCGAAAACAGGACGTGGACGTGGCGGTTTTTTCCCCCAAACGTATCGACAAGAGGCATTCGCGGGTGCTTGCCTGGGTTTTTGTGCCTCGGCGGGGTTGGGTACAGCGCTACTATCCTCTGCCCAGTGTGATCTACAACAGGGTAGCCAACCGACGAGCTGAGGCGCGCCCCAGCGTTCAAGGAATGCTGGCCTGGCTCAAGACAAAAGGGGTGGTGGTCTTTAACCCCCGCTTTCTCGATAAGTGGGATGTCTATGCCGCGCTGCAGGCTGATCAGATCCTACGTCCGAGCGTTCCAGAGACGGTGCTCTACACCAATCCGGGCCAAGTGCTAGATGGGCTACGCAGGTGGGCAGTAGTCTACTGTAAGCCCCGACGGGGCAGTTTGGGAACTGGGATCGCAGCTCTGTGGCTTTCGAGGGATGGTCGGGTGGCCGTGCGGCGCAATGGTGTAGGCGTGGGTACTGTGATGCTTCGGCTTCCGAGCACGCAGGCTGCGTGTCGCTGGGCCGATCAGCGTCTGCGCCCCTATCGCTACTGCCTGCAGAAGGGCGTCAAGCTAGCCACCACCCAGGGGCGACGCTTCGATATCCGCGCACTGGTGCAGAAAGATGGGCAGGGCACTTGGCGCTTCACGGGTGCTGCGGCCCGCGTAGCAGGTAGGGGACAACTCACTACTCATGTGCCGCGCGGCGGTAGCCGCCTGGCGCTACGATCGGCGCTCGGACGCGCTCTGCGGAACCCACTGGAAGTGGAACGGGTGGAACAAGAGCTCGCAGAGCTGTCGGAGGCTGCGGCAGTGAGTCTGGAAAAAGACCAGGGCGAGGTGTTCGGTGAATTCTCACTGGACGTTGGACTAGACAAGGAAGGGAAGTTATGGATTCTTGAGGTGAACGCCAAGCCGTTTCGTTTTGACGAAGCAGAGATACGCCATCGCGCCTTTGAGCGCCTGATTGCTTTCGCTCGTTACCTGGGTCAAGAGGCAAGCACGTCACTGGAAGACGCAGATCAGGTTCCGGTTGCTAGCCCTTGCAGGTAGAGCATTCGCCTTACAGTATGTTACTGAGTCTGAACGCTTCTTTCCGCGGTACATGCGTGAACAGGTGGTGGGCCGCCCGCGCTTCGGCCAAGAGTGCAGCAGGCTCCTCTGCTTCAGCGTATCCGCGTAGTCGACTCAAGACATCATTGATGTCGTCAATCTCAGGGTGCTCGGTGAGCAGATTCCAGCGTCGCTCAATTCTCTGCCAGCGCTTCCACAGGGTCTCCGCATGCTGGCGTACACTGGGCCAGTCCTCGTGTTGGACGGCGGTGGTGACCGCCTGTACGTCGGCCTCCAACTGCTCGCCTGCGCGGATGAGATCATGCTGTGCCCAAAGAGCCACGCCTATGAATAGTAGAACAAGTAGTCCCAGTACTCCTACCGTGCGCATGCGATGGATCCCTCCGCAGGTCTGGCCATTTGCTTAACCTGGTAGTAGAGATTGCCCGCTGTGTCCAGACTGGCAAACAGCACATCTTTGTGGCTGGCGATGCCGAATCTCTGTAGCTCTTGCTGGAGCCAAGCAGCATCTAGATGGGCACGGCGGAGTGCTTCTTGATCGACCCGTCCATCCACGACAAGCGTAAGTGGCAGGCCTTCATAACTAGTAGATATCTGCATATCTTGTGGCGTAAGGGCTCTGCGTTGCGATTTCGGGAGAACGCTCAGTTTGCCATTTGTCTCGAGTAGGGCAAATTCTACGTCGGCAATGTTGGGGTAGCCTTTGCCGCGCAGCTGCTCCAGCAAGTCGTTAATGTTGTAGCGTAGGGAGCGCATCGTGGTCTCTTGAATGACACCATTCTCGATCACGACAGAGGGATGTCCACACACAAGACGACGAACACCCTGGCTGTGCAGGGCTATATAGGAGACCAACACATGGGCGACCAAGAGAGTGAAGATGGTCACGATGCTGTTAAGTAGCGGCGTCTCTTTGTCACTCATCGAGATGGCCGCCATATCTGCCAGGAGGATCGCCACCACGAACTCGAAGGGCTGAAGCTCGCCCACCTGTCGCTTCCCCATCACACGAGTGACAATGACCAGCACAGCGTATAAGATCAGGGTGCGCACGGCGATAATCAGCAAGGCATTCGCTCCTTGTCGTCACGAGGTGGTTGGCATGGTCGCTACTAATCAGTGTTCCACCAACGGAGCTCTTCATTCCCGTCCTTAGCGCCGCCTGCTCATCGGCATTTTGACATACCAGCGGCCTCCTTGCTTGTATGCCTTGAGCTGGCCCCTGCGAATGCAGCGGCGGGCACCTTCATGTGTCAGCCCGAAGCGTTCAGCCGCATCAGCGAGCTCACACCTGTAGAGAGTGTTCACCCTCAGCCTCCATGGCCGGGGGAATCTGAGGCGTTTCCTCACGCGCTCCACCCTTCCCGCTCCGCTCCACCATTCTATGCGTAGAGGGCAGGGTTGGGGCCCTAGCATGCGTGGGGTAACAGGAGTTGAGGGTCCTGACAGTTAAGTAAGTAAAGCCGGGGCGACAAAGCCCGCAAATTCGCGCAAGCAAGCAGGTGAAGACCCATGGGTGTAGGTGTCACACGACTTCGCAGAATGACACCACTGGTGGAGGGTTTTTTTCTGCCAATTACTGGCGCACTGGCCTCTGCTGGCGTGGCAGCTGTAGCTTTGCGTCTCATGGCCCTAGCCACCGGGCTTGAGACGGGGTGGCTGGCTTATGTAGCTTTGTTCGTAGCGGGGGCTATCGGAGCTGGGGCTGGCGCACTGCGCGACCTACTGGAGCTCCCCAGGACTCTGCGGCTGTTGGATCTGCTGATGGCAGTGCTTGTTGGAGCTGTACTGCTGTATCTGGGCCCTCGCACATCAGGTACGCTTCACATCGGAGGTGGCTCACAGTCGGTATCGCTAATAGGCGCGGGCCTGATCGGTGTCGTATTGGCCTGGTCTTTCGGCTCGTCGCTAGCGTGGGTAGTGGCCAGAGTGTATCCTTACCATCTGGCGCAGCCTCATAGCGAGGTTCTGGCTGAACGCTTGCTTGAACAGGCTAAATTGCAGGAGGCGTATGTGTTTCGACGTTCTATGTCGGCCAACATAGAGGCATGGCGCAGTGCTGTCCAAGTCACGCTGACGCTTATCTTGCTATATCTGGTGATGACTCTGCTATGGACACCTCTGCAGCAGGAGCGCGGAGATATCCTGCTGGCTGTGTGGACTAGCGTGGCTTTTGGGGGAGTTCTCGCTTTCCTGGGGTTGGTGCACCTAGCCGGAAACCGTCGTTTGGAGGAGCGCTCGGGCAACGTGGTGGTGCTCCCTGGCTATAGTCGGGCCTGGGCTGGTGCTGTCTACGTGCCCTTGCTGGTTATCGCCGTGTTGGGCATCGCCTTGCCCAGTGATATCAGCCCTCTTGCCCATGTGGATTGGAATGCGGTGATGACCAGCTTTACGCAATGGTTGGTGGGGTGGGCATTCACTGGCCCAGCGAAGAAAGCTATGTACCAGGGGGTTTCTGCAGGTCACCAAGCGGGAGAACTGACGCATCATGCGCCAGCGGTATATGGGGGCACTGGCGGCAGCGGGCCATTCGGTGTCTTGGTGGTGATCGGGATACCCCTGGCACTGTATATCATCTGGTATGGTATCCGGAGGCTCGTCCGAATGCGTGACTACTCTGTAGAACAGGAGCGTGAGCGAGGCAGGGGGCTCCTGGCCATCCTCTGGGCGATTATCACCTGGCCGTGGCAAGCGTTGGTTCGCTGGTGGCGAAGCGCCCGTCCTAGCCAGGGTGCTGTCCGCGTACAGAAGGATAGGAGTGATAGCCCGCGAGCGCGTCGTCAGCGTCGGCGTGGGGCTCGAGTACATCCAGAAGACCCGGCGCTGTTCGTGCGTTACATCTATGGACGCGCCTTGCTCTCTGCTGCGAGGGCTGGTTTCCAGCGGCCAAAGCACCAGACGGCCCTGGAGTATGCCAGGAGTCTTGCCGAACGTGTTCCAGATACGGCAGAGCCTATGCAAGAGCTTACCCAGAGTTACTGCCATGTGCGTTATACGGACCAAGAGCCGGAGAAAGGAATTGGGGCACGCTCGGTAAGGCTTCTGCGTGCTGCCACGCGCGGATTGCGCTCTGCACGCCGAGCGAGGGTGGAGGACTAATGGGGAAACGGGTGGTGAAGGGTGTGGTGGACCTGGTGGAGCAAATGCGAGGCGGTCTGATTGTGTCGTGTCAGGCCAGAGGTGATAACCCCCTTCAGGGGGCGATCTACATGACGGCAATGGCTCGCGCTGCGGCTATGGGCGGGGCGGCCGCTATTCGGGCGGAAGGTCCTGATGATGTTCGGGCGATCGTGGGTGCAGTCACGGTTCCTGTGATTGGCCTGTACAAGGTCGATTACCCAGATTCGCCAGTGTATATTACGCCTACATTGCGTGAGCTCGAGGCTGTGTTGGCGGCGGGGGCCCCTATCGTGGCAGTGGATGCCACAGCCCGTCAGCGGCCGGGCGAGAGCTTGCCAGAATTGGTGGCACGCATCCACGACGCAGGGCGGGTGGCGATGGCTGACATATCGACTTTGGAGGAAGCCTTGCAGGCGGAGGCGATGGGCTTCGATCTCGTAGCGACCACGCTATCGGGATACACGCCATATAGCCCACAGCTATCGGGTCCGGATCTGCGCTTAGTTGAACAGTGTGCTGCCCGGTGTCGTTGCCCAGTTATCGCTGAGGGGCGGATCGGGGACCCAGCTACCGCGGCGAGGGCCTTGGCGGCAGGGGCCTTTGCTGTGACTGTGGGAACGGCCATCACTGATCCTGCCCGCATCACAGCCAATTTCGTCGCAGCGATGCAGTGGTAGGCGATCATTCAGCGCGGGTTGGCCAGAATGCGGGTGAGCAAGTCTGGTCGTAGGCTCTCTACCCCAGCGAAATCCATGTGGGGGGCGTAGATCGCTTCTAGCTCGTCATGCAGGCGCTTAGCCGTGGCCAGAGCGGCGATCGCTCGCTCTAGAATATGCGAGAAGAGCTGTTGGTTCTGCCCCAGTAGCTCCGCGTGGGCCTTGACTGTCGCTGGATGTCGACAAAGATCCATGTTGATCACTGTGGCCTGTCTTGCTTCATAGAGATGCGGAGCAGTAGAGGTGATCACGGCGCAGCCAAGCGCAGGAATCAGAGCATGCTCGTATCGCTGGGGGTCTAGGCCACAATGGTACGCCTCGACCAGATAACCACGTTCCAGCGCGGCGTCGATCACCTTTTTGAGCAGGGTAGATTTGCCCGTGCCGGGCGAACCCGAGACCAGGATCTTGTGCGGCACTGCGTCCATCAGGCTGGGCAGGTGGTTATGGAATCCGGTAGGGGTAATGGCACTAGCGAAAAGGTGACGTATGCGCCCCACATCGGCGGAGATGGGGCGGTGGCCGAAAAGACTGGCGATCGCCGAGGCCGCGTTCTCGTTAGCCCGGCCGTGGTTGAACTTCTCTTGGCTGATGTCGGCGGCGATCTCGTAGACATTTCTCGCAGCTGCCAGCAGGCGGTAGGCGCGCCAGAATGCTCGTGACGCGCCCGCTCTGGCGGCGAGGATCCGGTCCTTGTGTGGGCGGATACCGGCCTCATCACAGAACGGACCCAGGTTTACGATCTCGTCTACCACTCCTGGATGCACCGGGTCGATCAGATGTGGTGCGGTGCCATCAATAAGCGACACCTCCAGCTGTGGCATACGAATGGCGTCTAGGGAGGGAGCGTCGGAGGAACAGTGAAAGTACTCGACGTTGAACCCGCGACTTTGCATCTCTTGGCTTAGCCATTTCATAATAGTGGATTTCCCAGAGCCGGGTCCCCCCTTGATGATCATGATCCGCGTCGCGTCAATGGGGGCAATGTGGTGGAAAAAAGAGTGGAAGCCATTCGCAGTGTTGCCCCCAGCGAAGAGGTGCCTTTCGTTGCCTACGCTCACAGGTTCTGCCTCCCGAGATGACGTTCATATCCAGCTTATATGCTCTGCATTGTCAGTTTGTGCTGTATTGGTTTGGCTTTCATGACAGTGTCAGCCGGATCCAGGCCCAGACGAAATCGCGTCGCAAACGCCAGCCGCGCTCTGGGAGTCCAGCCACCACTTCAAGGGTGAACTTGTGGTAAAGGGTTTGGCACAGATTCACATCTCCCCACGTGGCGTCGAAAAGAATAGTCAGGGCAAGTCGGGCGGCGCCGGTCTCTGTCTGCCACTGGTCACGTATGGAGTCAGGCCGTGTCAGTTTGCGCAAGGGGTAGAGGGCACCCGACTCCTCGAGGTAGACCCGTGGTGTGCCGCCTTCATACCGCCCGACGTAGATGCGCTCCGAATCAACTAGGTACTCATCTGCCCGTTGCCAGCTTGGATATGCTTCAGGTTCGTAGGTCATAGCGCGTGCACCTCGCTGCCCAGTGTTTTTTCACGGGCCTACTTTCAGCATTTGGGCCAATGCTTCCTACGAGTTATACAGCCTTCGTTATTTGACCACGACCTTCGATACATTCTTCTGAAGGGGGGAGGTTTGGAGAATAGTTTATCATAGGGACCATGTCGGGTGACAGGGTGCGCAAGGAGGCGGATCATGCGAAGCGGAGCAGGGTGAGATGAGGGCCGCAGGGGGCGCCTTGGGCGCCCCCTGCGGTGGGGGTTAGAAGGAGATAGCGAGCTCGATGCTGCGCAGGCCTGAAGGGATGTTCACCACGCCAGTAAAGTCCTGACCTGATGGCCCGGCAACTCGTACTTCATGCGAACCCGGGGTTAGGTAGTGCTTGAGTTTGGTTCTGCCTACATACGAGCCGTCAATATAGACTTGCCGCTCTGAAGGCCTAGATGTGATCTCCACAAGGACTTTCTGCTCTTTGACCACAATCCTCACCGTAGCTGACGCTGTGGTACCGCGGTTGTCTTCAACCGTGAGGCGCGCAGTGTAGGTTCCTGGTCTGTTATACGTCCAGCGTGCTGATTCACCCGAAGCATCAGTACGACCGTCGTCATCGAAGTCCCAGCGATACGAACGGATTGTGCCAGTAGGAGCGTAGGAACCTCTAGCCGAGAACGATATCGATGTGCCAAGTTCTACTTCTGTAGCACTGGCCTGGATGCGAGCCACAGGGGGCTGGAGACGCGGTATGAGCCACGAGTCTCGGCCAGCTTCCACATCATAGGCGCTCCAGGCGAAGGCTGACCATGATCTCGTGTCGCGTACCCAATCCTGGAACTGCTTGAGCGTGGATGCGGCAGAACCCATTAGTGGGAAATCTCCGCCGCTACTGACAAGGCGCTCAAGGAATGAGATCCGCTGATTGGAGGCAATCAACAGAAGGTATTCGCGCCCAACAGGTCCTTCTACTCTAAACGTGTACCTGCCGCGGGGCAAGTTGTGAGTACCGGCCTGGCTCATATAGGACTCGCGGTCCCAATTGTTTGGGAAAACCAGACGAATGTTGCCTCGCGTATCCACGTTGAGGATGTATGCATAGGCTGCACGCGACAGGCGAAAAGAGATGCGGACATCACTGCCTATAGTGTAGGCTCTGCCGTCCGTCCATACGCTTACTGACTCAGGCGTAGGTGTGATTCCCTGAACCACCATGCGTCGCGTGCTCGCATCGCCAGTGGAGGGGGCTGCCCCTTGCTGTTCGCCGAAGAGCTCTTGCATCTGTTTTACGAAATCGCTATCAGGTGCGCCTTGTGGCGCAGCTGTTTCGCTTTCCCATGGGGGAACCTCCGACTGGGCCATTGCTACGCTACCCAGGGTTAGCAGAATAAGCATCGCGAGCGTCAAGCTACCCGCAAACGTTCGCCGCGCTCTATTCATCAAAACCATCTCCTCCGGACATCGAGTTTTGCCGTGTAGCCATGCCGTCGACGCGCCACGTGGGCTTCCTTGTCTTGGTGGACATCGGCATACACTGTAATGAGAGCTGCTGTGTCTCTCCCTGTTACGCTAACGTATGCCGAAAGCACTGAGAGGCCACCTTCAGGTAATGAAGATAGCCTCTCATCGTTAGTGTGCATTGTGGTGCTCGATCACTATTTCGTCAGCCAGCGCTCCAAGAAGTCCAGTCCGGTGGTGGTCCGGATCTCATGACCACCTTCATGCAGATCGAGCTCTATTGCCTCTGGTATGCCGAGACGAGCATAGTGCTCTCGGGCTCTCTCGCAGGTCTCGACCACGAAAGGCCACCAGGCTATGCCGTCCGCCTTTCCTGTTTGGATCTGCAGCGGGCGAGGGCAGATCAAAGAGGCGAGATCCTCGTCATGGAACTCTGCTAGCCAGCGCGGAATAAAGACGTACTCCTCTTGCACCGAAAGAAAGCAACTGTAGCGGGGATCGTCAAAAACCATTTTCTTGACCCGATCGTTGAACCAGGCACAGCAGACGGCAGCTTTGATCCGTGGCTCGAGGGGGACGGTAAACAGGGTGTACGCACCGCCCAAGCTGATGCCCCACATACCCACGCGCTCGGCATCGATCTCTGGCATCGCTAGTACAGTGTCGAGTAGGCAGCGAATCTTGTGAATCTCCACGCCCCATAGGGTAATGCCTAGCATCTTGCAGATGCGCTCTAGGCGGCTGCGCGGCGGCGCTCCCATGACATTCTTGGGGGCCAAGACCGCAAAGCCACGACGGACGAGCTCGCGACCATACTGCTGATAAGCACCGCCGCTGCCCGTGAGACCAAAGACCGTCTCCGGCGAGCTGCCAATGCCGTGTTGCGCTATCACCAGGGGCAGCTGGCCCGAACGTTTCTTGGGCAAGGCTACAACCCCGTGGGCCCGCAGACTGCCAGCGACAGGCACTATCAGCCAGCGCGCCACCAGCTCGTCGTCTTCCATGAAGGGCTCCCAAACCACCTCGCCTTCGGGCTCAGGCAGGTCCAAGGTGGACAGATCGCCGACTGCTGCAAGCCAGCGGGCCCTGTTGGGTTCCACTGAATGCAGATAGGCCTGCCTCGAGCTGTAGTCACGGTTCCACAGTTTCTGGCGCGAGTGTGTCGAATGCTCACTTAGTGCGCGCAGGAAATCCTCAGTCTCCGTCTTTACCAGCCACTGCTTGTCGTTTACGACGCGGTCGATCACTTGAGGTGTGACGTGCAATGCGTTTTCGTATGATGGCATTACAAAACCTCCCTGGAGAGTGATGTCATGCTGTGCGGGCACGGGCTGCCACCTTAGGATTTTGGCGCCCATGCTATGTGTTGCTGAACGGTCTCCTTCTTGCCTAAGGAGCCGATACCTGGAAACAGGTCACCCCACCAGCGTCATCAGCGATGGTGACCGTATCTGCATGGCCAGCAAAACTGGATAGGGGCATGCCCTTGAGTACACAACGGGCAAGAAGGCTGCCGTCAACGCCTACTTCATAGACCGATCGATCGGTACAGGCGACGAGTAGTCGTTGGCCAAGGGCGTGCATGGCTCTGATCTCGTGCGGTAGCTGAACGGCCCAAAGTTGCGCTCCTGAGAAGTCAAAGGCCGTGAGCCAAGCAGATGGTGAGCCGACGATGATCTCTTGCACGCCATCTGCATTGACATCCAGCGTGGCTAGAGCACTGATCCAGTCGCCGAGAAGCCGTAGCCACTTACGGTCGCCCGTCACGGCATCGTGCAAGGCCACTTCGTTGTAGGCATTTTTGCGACCGATGATGGCTTGCTGACAACCATCGCTTGATAGGTCAACGATCTCTAAGCCCGGCACGGCTGTCATATCCCAGCTGCCGCGCTCGTTGTCGAAGGCGTTGCGGCTAAGCACGTTGCCCTTCGCGTCGAGCCGCCATACCGTACTACCCGAAGAGGAGTAGCCGTTGCTTACGAGTATGGTCTTGCTACCGTCCGGCATCTTCATGGCTCGAAGCCGGTCAGGGATTCCCCACTCGATCTGACGCAGCCACCTTGGCTGTCCATCGGCCCCGATTAGTTCGACACAGCCTCCACCTGTACCACAGATGATCTCGCTTTGACCGTCGTTGTCGACATCCTCAGTAAGGATCGCTTGCACTTTGGCTTTCAGCTCAGTGGTCCACCACGAGTAGATGGTCTCCGGCATGCGACAGCGATGCTGCCAGATAAGCTTACCGTTGTCAGGGTGTAAGGCGTACAGATGCTCATCATCACAGCCCACCAGAAGCTTACCAGGCATGTGCGAGAGGGCGCGTACAGCGGCTGGTGCTTGAATCCGCCAACGCATCTGGCCCTGAGCATCCAGACACAAGACACCGCCGCAAGCAAGTCCAATGACCGTCTCTGTGCAACCGTCAGCGTCGATATCTGCGGCGTAGGTGCTGAGTGGCACTCCATCGATCGAAGACGACCAAGCAGGCATCAGGGCAGCGAGTGCAGATGATGTGTCCGGGGTGGAGCGAGGCACGGGTCGCTGAGCATCCTGGCAGATCTGCTGCCTGAGCAGCTCCATGTCTCGGGGAAGAACGGCTGTACTGGCGAGCTCGTGGTGGCCCGCACTGAGTCGGTGACAGGAATGATCGATCTGTACCTCGACTGGCTCCATCGCCTCAACAGCCACTTCACCGGTGGACGGGATCAGCTCCACATGGCAAGGCACAGAGGTCGTGATGACTTTGCTGGTCCCTATGGCTATCTCACGGCAGTTGACCACCGCTATCGAATCGGCACCCGCACAGAAAGCACTGCCCATGAGTCGCAGGTTCGCCCGGCGGAAGCCCTCCAAACCGATGAGTCCCATATAGGCCAGTTCGTCTCCGCATAGGACGCACAGGGTGTCGCCAATCTTGATGACCTCGTAGTGAGCGGTTGTGTCACTTCCTTCGACATAGAGTAGGTTAGTAAAGACCTGTACGTCTCCTGCCTGCATCTTTCTGTCGACGATCTGGCGCACACGGTTGATGCCAGGGCGGCTACAGTAGCTTCGCCAGGGCATCGTGTCAGGCGGGCCAAACAGGCCCACCGTCTGTTCGCTGTAGCGCAAGGGGAAACCCTCGGCATTCTTGATATGAAAGACATCACGCGGGGCATCTGGCTGAGCTTGCTCCCAGACTGTGGAGGAGAAGTGACTACCCGTGATCTGCGGTTCGCCGATGGTTCGCCATTGACATTCCAATGAGTAATGACCGTTCTCGGTGATTCTCACAGCATCGAGGACCACAAACCAGGCGCCCTTGCGCCAGAAGATGTGGCGATCCCACGATGAGAAGGCGTGCTGGTTGGCTCTGCTATGACTGTAACCGAAGCCACTCAGATTGGCCACGGCCTCCAGCGAAGCTACGCGGCCCAAGGGGGCACCCAGTCCCTCCTTGCATACAGTGACCACGTTGTGGCAGACGGGGTTTTCACCACCGATATCACTCACTAAGAAGATGCGATCGTTCTGGGTGAAATGAGCAATGGAGTTGACGTCGGGCCACGGTTTGCTGTCGGGCCCGCCGTGGAGCCCGTCCAGAAGCAGATACTGATCGTGATGCTCAAAGCCAGAGCGCATAGTCAACTTGTCGAACGACTTCTCGAAAGGTACCGCGGAGCCGCGTTGGCGGTGCTCCCACGAAGCGAGTGGCAGGTAGTAGACGCCGACCATCTTTTCCATCGATGATTCGGGTCTGAGACCTGTAGCCCAGGCTTGGCCAGCGGTGAACTCTTCGGTGGTGTCGGTGAAGCCCGCCTTTTTCTCCGCTCTCTCCCGCAGATGGGTGGTGGCCAGTAGCTGACCGTTGCCCAGCAGAGCCGCGCATTTCTGCAGTGTATAGGTGGGATAGCTGGTGTACTCGCTTTGTCCGGTGTTGGGCATGTAGCCAGTGTTGTCACAGTGCATGAGGCAGAGTTCAGCGTAGTGCTCCAGAGCCCCGCTGGTGATCAGGCGTTCGTCGCCCAACAGCAGAGCGGGGATAAGCACGCTCTCCAAGTAGCTGTAGATGCCTCGTCCACCTAGATCGCTGTCGCCCTTGCACATTGTCATCTGTCTATCAAAATAGGCGCGTACCGCGTCTAAGTTCCGCTTCCATTCGTCAGACGGCCAGTACTTGCCAAAGTAACGGCTGTCAGTCAGGGTGCAGTTGGCCTGCATGGCCAGGTGGCGGTCGTGCAAACCTTTGGCTGTACAGTGTAGGAGACGTTCGATACCCGCACTGCCATCACGTCCGCGAGCGTGACGCAAGAGACGTTCCGTAATCTGATAGCGCTCTTCGAAAGAGAAAAAGGGGCTTTCTTCGATGAGATCCCAGATGATGGCGTGCATATGCGCTTTGTAATGATCCGTGCCATACAGGATCTCTGTCTGGAGCGCTAGGTCGCGGAAACGCTTCGCATACTGCGTATCCCCGTTATAGAAGTAGATCAGGCCCGCTCGGCTAGCCTCGCTATATCCAGATGGAGTCCGTAGGTGGGCTGCAAGAAGACGCAGGCGAGGGTCAACCCATTCCCCGTTTGGCGGCATTTCATGACCTCGGCCCAGTTGGATGTGGGCCAGGTAGCCCACGCACAAGGGTTCGGCGGGCTGCAGGTGATCACAGAAAACACGCGCGGCCTGGGCGACTCCCTCGTCATCACTGCCGCCAAGGAAGATCACATTATGGCCAGTGCCATACGGATCGTGCAGCGAGCGCACTAGGTAACCGCCTGGTCCTGGATACCACAGATCAAGCAGTGTGTACCATTGCCAATACAGTCTCTCGACGAACTTACTGGAGACAAGGTTGCCCAAGACGATGGCGTTCTGCCGGGAGAGCACATGCTGTGTGGACACATGCTCTGCATCGACGATTGGCAAATGCACACCACTTAGCTGCGCTATGCGGGCTTGCACTTCTGCCGCGATGGTTTGATATGCATCCCGCCGACTGCTGGAGACGATGACGGCTTCGGGCTCGGAGGCCTGAGTGAGTATGGTGTTGATCCGGTAATCCCGCAAGCATATTTCCGATGGTTCCATGGATTTTCCCCCTGCTTGTGTGTGGTCATAGCGAGAGGATGGCGTGGACGGCAGTGCCATTCCGTCGCTATGTGAGCTTTCTCGACTCGAGACGGGCCACCTGCAGGAGGGGTTTGTGTTCTGGGCGTTGCGCAGCATGATAATGCAGATACGCACATATCTTTCTGCATGACCAAGCAGAAGGTACACCCAGCAAGCCTCTCCTCTGCGAGCATAGCAGGCGTCTATATCGGGGCTGTGATCGGTGCAGGTTTTGCCTCGGGCCAAGAGATCTGGCGCTTTTTCGGTCTGTACGGATCAGGTGGCTTTGCTGGTCTGGCTCTGAGCAGTCTGCTCTTTGCGCTCTACGCCTGGGCGGTGCTGTACCTGGCGCAGCGTTTGGGTGCTCGCTCTCATCTGGAGGTGGTGACCCACATCGGCGGCCCTATATGGGGGAGGCTGATGGATGGCTTTCTGACAGTCTCGCTGCCAGCTGGTCTGACGATCATGCTGGCGGGAGCCGGAGCTGGTTTGGCAGAACAGTATAGCATTCCCAGTGTGGTGGGCAGCACCGCCATGATGCTGGTGAGTGTGCTGACCGTGCTGATGGGGGTTCACGGTGTGGTGACCGCCATCAGCCTGATGGCCCCTTTCCTCATCAGCGTCGTCGTCGTCATTTCCTGGCTAACCCTTCGCACAGGGGCTGTTGACTGGCGGTGGGCCCTTGCTTCTTCGGCAGCACCGGTGTCTTGGTTGGTCTCATCATTGGCCTATGTTTCGTATAACCTGGTGCTCGCAGTCTCCGTGTTGGCTCCTATGGGATCTTTGAGCGAAAAACGCGTCATGTCCTGGGCGGCCCTATGGGGTGGCCTGGGGCTCGGGCTCAGTGCTACCGCAGTCAATATCGCCATATTGAGCCAGGGCCCCGCTGTAATCGGCTGCGAGGTACCGATGCTCTTGGTGGCAGCGAGAGTGTTGCCGAGGGCACCCTGGATCTACACGATCTTACTGCTGATTGAGATCTACACTACGGCTGTGGCCAACTTGTACGGTTTTGGCGTGCGTCTGGCGTCAGTGCACTCCAACTCCAAGGCCTTTGGGCGCATAGTGGTGATCACGGGATGCATGTGCCTTATCGGGGCTCAAGTGGGCTTTTCTCGCCTAGTGGTCGTGATCTACAGAATCATGGGGTACGTAGGAGCACTATTCCTTATAGCCCTTACTATCTGGCTCTGTCGGGGAGTCAGGCATGAATAAAGTTGGTGGCTGTTTGTGTCAAAAGTGCACTTGCCTTCTTCACCGCATGGCTTCAGAATGATAGTAGGATTGATCGATCACACAGCCCCATTAGAGAGGAGTTGCACTGTGAAACGACACGTCTCACTCAACGTGCCTGTAGTCGTTGCATTTCTGCTGGTCAGCAGTCTGGCTACAGCGAAGACAACCCTGGTTCATTACGCCTACACGGGCCACGGTCAAGCCTACAGAGAGTTCATCGAAGCCGCCAAGCTGGATTTCCAGAAAGCCAACCCCGACATAGCGATCGACGTGGTCGAGGGCAATGACTACACTAAAGCCCTGACCATGGCCATAGGCGGCGTTGGCCCAGACGTACTCGACATGTCCACCAACCTAGCTTTTTCCTACTTTGATTCTGGTATGCTATGTGATCTCACACCCCTGATGAGCAAGGACAAGGAATTCCGCATCCAGGAGTTTATCCCGGCGGCACTTGTGGGTTATCAGGCTAGGGGAGCTACGTTTGGTTTACCCTCGAGCATCTACCAGATACTGTGCTTCTACAATCGCGATCTTTTTCTGCAGGCTGGCGTTAAGGAGCCATCTGCAATGGGCAGTTCCTGGACCTGGGAAGCGGCCCTGGCCGCTGGTAAGCGTCTCACTCGTGATCGCGATGGTGATGGTGAGATGGATCAGTGGGGCGTCAACGCCAACTGGGAAATCTACCGCTGGCCAGTGTTCGCCCATCAGGCGGGTGGTCTGCTTTTTGACAGACTGGTAGAACCCACAAAGCCAACCTTTGATAGTCCAGCGGGACGTGCAGGTCTCCAGTTCCTAGCGAGCCTGTGGGCTGAGAACGCAGCCGTGCCCGCTTCTCAGATATACTCTGCGCACCTTCTTTTCTACAATGGTCAGATCGGGTTTTCATTGGTAGACGGTCCATCATCGCTGGCTAGCATTCCCGCCAATAACAACGATCAGTTTGAGTGGGACGTGGTGCAGTTGCCCAAAGGGCCTGTCCATAACGGTACGTACCTCATTATGAATGGCTTCCAAATTGCCGCTGATTCGCCTCATGTGGAAGAAGCGTGGAGGTGGCTGAAGTTCCTGGTGAGCAGAGAGCGCCTTCAGGATTTCATGATCAGGACGGGGAGAACACCTGCGCGAAGCGCTCTCCTGCGGGAGATCCCCAAGACCCTGGAGCAGATCCCCAACAATCTGCAGGCGGTCTCTGATGCTGTACTCAACCCCAACAGCCAACCACCGTACTTGACCCCCATATACTCCAAGCTGAATGGGCCTAGCGCGCAGGCCATTCGGCCCGTGCTACTTGGAGAAAAAAGCGTTGTGAACGCGTTGCAGGAGCTGGACACGGTGGCTGCGGCTCTTCTTTCCGACCTGGAAAAGCAGTAGTCAGAGTACGCCATGACGTCTGACCAATGTAGAAAGCCGCCCGGTTACGTGCTGGGCGGCTTCTCATGTGTACGCTCTGTGTCGCTGTGGGCGAAGGTCAGCCCAAATAGGCGTAGCGCAAGATGAAGAGCAGGGCCAGTATGTACATCCCTGGATGCACTTCACGGCTTTTCCCCGAGCACAGCTTGATCAAGGGATAGCTGATGAACGCTAGAGCAATACCGTTGGCAATGGAATACGTCAGCGGCATAGCGATCATGGCCAAGAAAGCTGGAATTGCTTCTGAGGCATCGTTCCACTTCACATCGAGAGCAGCCTTGATCATCAGTGAGCCCACGATGACCAGGGCTGGGGCGGTGACTGAACCAGCATCACCGATTGCCTTGACGAGCGGCGTGAAGAACAATGAGAGCAAGAAACAAGCGGAGACCACGAGACCAACAAGACCAGTGCGTCCGCCAGCGGCTACCCCGGCCGCAGACTCCACATAGCTGGTGACGGTGGGGGTGCCGAAGAACGAACCGCCCACAGTGCCGATGGCATCTGCCAACATAGCTTCTCTGGCCCGAGGCAGACGGCCGTTTTTGTCGAGGAAGTTAGCTTGTTTGGCCACTCCGATCAGGGTGCCAACGGTGTCGAACATGTCGACAAACAAGAAGGCGAAGATAATATCGAGCAGGCCTAGGCTCAGGGCTCCGCCAATATCCAGCTTGAACAGAATTGGCTGCCACACCGACAAGTGGGGCATTTGGAAGATACCCGTCGGTAGTTGAACGACGCCTAGCGGAACTCCAAGAATCGCTGCCGCGATGATACCCCACAAAATGGCGCCCTTCACTCTCAGTGACATCAAGATGCCTGTGATGATCACACCGATAAGGGTGAGCAAGGGAGCCGCCTCTGTGAGGCTACCTAGAGCTACGAAAGTCGCTGGGTTTCCGACGATCACACCGCCGTTCTTCAGACCGATAAACGCAATGAACAATCCAATACCAGCGGCAATGGCTCCTTTCAGCGAAGCTGGCACCGCATCGATAATAGCCTCACGGACCCTGGTGAGAGTGAGCAAGATGAAGACGACACCAGAGATGAAGACTGCACCCAAGGCTGTCTGCCAGGGCACGCCCATCCCCAAGACGATGGTGTACGTAAAGTACGCGTTGAGCCCCATGCCAGGTGCCAGAGCGATGGGGTAGTTCGCCAAGAAGGCCATCAGTAAAGTGGCGAGGACTGTGGAGGCCACGGTGGCATACATGACTGCCTCGAAGGGCATGCCTGTGGCTTGTACGATTCCTGGGTTGACGAAGATGATGTAGGCCATCGTCATGAACGTGGTTATCCCTGCAGCGACTTCGGTGCGCACATTCGTCTTGTTCTCTTTGAGTTTGAACCTGCGTTCAAGAAAACTGTCGTTTGCGCCCGGTGTAGCTTGTTGACTCATGGCTCTATACTGACCTCCTTACGGGATGTCTTTGGTGGGTATTGATTCCATACAGACGAACGATATTCCTGTAGGGATCTGAAACGTTCGGTCACGTAGGTGCAAGTCCCTGTGGACGTGAGGGCTGCGTCGGTGCTTGAGCTTTCAGCCCATCGTCTGCTTGCGGCAGGACCTGCTGTTCATATAGCTTGGAGTACAGACCGCCTCCTTTGAGCAGTTGCCTATGCGTGGCTGATTCGACTATTCGGCCGTTGTCGACTACGAGAATAAGATCAGCCGCCAGAATGGTGGACAGACGATGGGCGATTACCAGGCTAGTTCGCTCAATCAGCAGGGGAGCCAGGGCCCGCTGCACGATGTGTTCGGCTTGCGAGTCTAGAGATGAGGTGGCCTCGTCAAGGATAAAGATGCGGGGATTGTTCAGAATCACCCGGGCGATAGCCACACGCTGTTTTCGATTGGATCCGCTCTCCAGTGCGCGATCACGGCGGGCTCGCTCGGATCCCTCTGCGGACCAAAAAGGTGGACGAATACCATGCACCATGCACACCCTCGCGAGACTCGCTCGGTAGTCGGACAGATGCACCCGGATTGGTACGTGAGTCGGGACCAAGAATCCGACCGTGATGGCAAAAGAGCCGCCTCATTAACCCCCGGGGCCAGTATGCGTGGTAAAAGCGCAGCGATGCGGCCTTCGCGGAGCCCTTTTTGCTCATTTTGACCGGCCGAAGGGCTCATTTTCGCGCCCAAGAGCACGCTTTCCCGCCTTGGTGGCCCTTCTGGGGCTACCGGGCAGCACATAACCGAACGGTAGTGACTGCCTTTTGCCACTCAGTCGATGGGGTAAGCTCTCCAGTGCGCGATCACAGCGGGCTCGCTTGGGTCCCTCTGCGGACCAACCCTTCAGTGTTAACCCGGTCGGTGCATTTCGAAAAGGTGGACGAACACCATGCACCATGCACACCCTCGCGAGACTCGCTCGGTAGTCGGACAGATGCACCCGCATTGGCACGCGAGTCGGGGCCAAGAATCCGACCGTGATGGCAAAAGAGCCGCCCCATTTACCCCCGGGCCCAGTATGTACGTGGTAAAAGCGCAGCGATGCGGCCTTCGCGGAGCCCTTTTTGCTCATTTTGACCGCCCGAAGGGCTTATTTCCCCGCCAAAAGAGCCGCGCTTTCCCGCCTTGGTGGCGCTTCTGGGGCTGCCGGGCGGCACATAACCCGAACGGTAGTCGACAGCCTTTTCCCACTCAGCCGATGGGGTCAGCTCCCCAGTGCGCGATCACGGCGGGCTCACTCGGGTCCTCTGCGGACCGACCCTTCGGTGTATTTCGAAAAAGGTGGACAGATGCAATGGACGCGCTCGCGAAACAGGCCCTGCAGTCAGACACCAGCCGGATTGGTATGGAGGCCGGGCTAAGGATGTGGCCGCGATGGCAAGAGAGCCGCCCCATTAACCCCCGAGGCCAGCGTGCGTGGTAAAAGCGCAGCGATGCGGCCTTCGCGGAGCCCTTTTGGCTGGTTTGGACAGCCTGAAGGGTGCTTTTCGCCGCCTGAGAGCGCGCTTTCCCGCCCTGGTTCCGCTTCTGGAGCCTCCGGGCGGTACATAACCGGATGGTGACGATACCTTTTTCCCACTCAGTCGATGGGGTCAGCTCCCCAGTGCGGAATCACGGCGGGCTCACTCGGGTCCCTCTGCGGACCCACCTTCACTGTTATCCCGGTCGGTGCATTTGGAAGAGAATGGACGGATCAATGGACACGCTCGCGCGACTCGCTCGGTAGTCGAACGGGATTCACCCGCATTGGCATGCGAGTCGGGACCAAGATCCGACGGCGATGGCAAAAGAGCCGCCTCATTAACCCCCGAGGCCAATGTACGTGGTAAAAGTGCAGCGATGCGGCCTTCGCGGAGCCCTTTTTGCCGATTTTGACCGCCCGAAGGGCTCATTTCCCCCCAAAAGAGCACGCTTTCTCGCCTTGGTGGCCCTTCTGGGGCTTCCGGACGGTACATAACCCGACGGTGGTGATACCTTTTTCCCACTCAGTCGATGGAGTCAGCTCCCCAGTGCGCGATCACGGCGGGCTCACTCGGGTCCCTCTGCGGACCGACCCTTCGGTGTTAACCCAGTCGGTGCATTTGGAAAAGATGGACGCATGGACACGCTTGCGAGACTCGCTCGCTCGCCGAACGGGATTTACCCGCATTGGCATGCGAGTAGGGGCCAAGAATCCGACCGCCATGGCAAAAGAGCCGCCTCATTAACCCCCGGGGCCAGTATGCGTGGTAAAAGCGCAGCGATGCGGCCTTCGCGGTGCCCTTTTTGCTCATTTTGATTGCCCGAAGGGCTTATTTCCCCGCCTAAGGCCACGCTTTCTCGCCTTGGTGGCCCCTCTGGGGCTACCGGGCGGTACATAACCCGACAGTGTCGATAGCGTTTTCCCACTCAGTCGATGGGGTCAGCTCCCCAGTGCGGAATCACGGCGGGCTCACTCGGGTCCCTCTCCGAACCGCCCCTTCGGTGTTGCCCTGGTCGGTGTATTTCGAAAAAGGTGGACGAACACCATGCACCATGCACACCCTCGCGAGACTCGCTCGGTAGTCGGACAGATGCACCCGCATTGGCATGCGAGTCGGGGCCAAGGATCCGACCGTGATGGCAAAAGAGCCGCCTCATTAACCCCCGGGCCCAATGTACGTGGTAAAAGTGCAGCGATGCGGCCTTCGCGGAGCCCTTTTGGCTCATTTTGATCGCCCGAAGGGCTCATTTCCCCGCAAAGAGCACGCTTTCCGGCCTTGATGCCTCTTCCGGAGCTGCCGGACGGTACATAACCGAACAGTGTCGATCGCCTTTTCCCACTCAAACGATGATCCGAGGGTGAAATGCAATCGACTCCCGGTGGCCTCCGAGTTTTAGCGGGCAATGCGCGCGTTTTCAGCGAAAGCTGTGGAAGGATTCTGGCCTCACGTACCGAACATCGCATCGAGACAATCGAACACATGATCGTTGTGTGAGGTGAGGCCCTTGTACTCTCTCTATGTAGATGAGGTGAACGTGCCGCTCTCACTGCTACTGACTCGCGAGCTAAAAGCCAGCGAGAAGATCGTTTGGATGGCCTTAACGATGGATGATCAGCTGGAGGAAAGCTTCCTTTTCTCGCCCAGCCGCCTGGGGCGGCGCACGGGTATGTCCCGGCCTACCGTTCGCAGGGCGACAGCCAAGTTAACCACCGAGGGCTGGTTTGCTCCACCGGCTAGGCGGGGACCTAGCCAGACCGCGGCACAGAAGTCATCCCCGGACAAGGTCTCCGTGCCTGTCGAGTTAGTCATGGCTACTGAAATCCATGCACAGGCCAAATTGGTTTATGCCCTACTGCTGTCCAAACCTACGGACCCACCTCGCAAAAGGCAGTTCACATACGCTGAGTTAGCTGGCCGGATGAGTCTGAGCCCCCAAACCATCAAACACGCAGCTCGTCAGTTGGCCAAGCATGGTTGGCTGGAGATGGAGCAGGCGCACAAGCGGGCACCGATTCGCTTCACTCTCCACAACCCGGTTGATAAGCGAAATGTAAAAGAAATACTAGACGTGCAGGATGAGCTCCAGCGCGCTACGCACCTCGGAGAGGCTCTCATGCAGGCTATCTTCTTGGCGCTTGTCGATTGCCTTGACTTCGACGACGGAATGCGCCCAGGTTTCATGAGGAACCCAGCAACTGGCAAGCGTCTGGAGGTCGATCTCTTCTATTACTTGCACAATACGGCCATGGAGTTCAATGGGGCGCAACACTACCGCGTCACGGAGCGGAATTCGGCTGAGCAGGTCCATAAGCAGCAATGCCGTGACCAGACCAAACAGCAGATCTGCGCCAAGAAGAAGATCAAGCTGATCGTGATTCAGGCTCACGAGCTGTCCTGCAAGATCATCAAGCGCAAGATTCGCAGGCGGCTGCCATTCCGGCGCGGTCAGGACTTCAACCGGAAGCTCATCAACTATCTCGAGTGTAGATGCGGTGAGTACCAGCAAAGAATAGATGAACGTGGCTGGGGAACCGCCAGTGAATCTGAGAGAAAGCAAGACGAGTAGTCACCCTGGGTCGCCTCGTCCGTTTCATTAGGGCTCGCATCAGCCGTGCAGCCAATGGTAGTGCGCGTCCACCCGCCGCTGGCTACCCCATTGGCAGCGGATGCGTAGAAAGCGCCTGTAAGCAGGTTGTTGTTAGGCGCCACAAGCAATCTGGAATGCGTTGGAGCCAACTTAGGGCACAGCAGATGCTAAACGTTGCAGCGTACTCCCACGGTGAACAGTGGGACGATTTCTGGGAGAGGCGGGAGGCAGCATGATTAGGAACGGGTGTTCGCCGCGATTTCGCGTGTGCACCCTTCGCCGCCGGACAGCTTGACGTCTCGCTCTCCTACAACAGTGTCATAGCCTTTGGGAAGGCTCATGATCATGTCGTGAATGAAGGCCGCCTTAGCAGCTTCGATCATCTCATCCTCACTAGCTTCAGGTTGGGCGTAGAGCAGGTTGTCGCGCACGCAGGCATTGAACATGAACACATCCTGAGTCACGATTCCTATTTGCCGGCGTAACGAGGCGAGGGAGACTTGGCGGACATGACAGCCGTCGATCGTGATGACGCCGTCTTGGATCTCGTACAGCCGGGGTACTAAGTTGGTGATGGTGGTTTTTCCTGCTCCTGAGGGGCCCACAAGAGCGACCAGTTGCCCAGTCGGCCGTAAAGGCGCGAAGCAAATGATTGCACCGCGATCACCGTCCCCAAAGAGATCTCACCTTTTGGCGCACAAAGATCTTGCTCAGAATGACGCCGCTAATGGGCCCCATCCCATGCCACCACTGCGTCCGCCTAAGCCCATACCCCTTCCTCCTCTGCAGGTCAGTTCACAACACGTAGTTCTGCATCTGCACACCTCGACCTTCTAGCTGCGGATGCAACAAGGTACAATAGGCTATAGGAAGGCCTTTGTTTACGGGAGCCGTAAAGATAGTGTGCAAAATGCGTTCACGGAGATAGTAAACCACGTGTGGACGTATTGGCTAAACTGTGCAATACTGGGAACATATCCTAGGCTGCAGCATCATGGACGCTCGACTGGGTCTACGAGCTGAAGAAGGCTGTTCACATGGATGGGAGGCGACAGGCAATGACGAGTATGCGTAGGGTCTCAGGTGTTGTTCTATTGACGGTCTTGGCTATGGCTTCATTGACGAGTGCTGCTTCGGTAAAGGTAGTGCATGTGATGGCAGATCATGGTGAGCCGTTCTTGCAGTTCCTTCAAGAGCGGGCGCAGGCTTTCCAAGTCAAGTACCCGGGAGTCGAGGTCGAGGTATTCGCCCAGCAGGCCGATTACACGACCAAAGCTCAGCTTATGATCGCTGCTGGTACGCAGGTGGACATTCTTGACTCGACACATAGTTTCATGACATTCTCGTTTAACGACGCCCTAGCTGATCTGATGCCCTATGTCAAGGCTGAGAAGATCAACCTCGATCGTGATATGCTACCCTTTGCTCAGCTGGTTCTTATGAAGGACGGCAAGCTGTACGGAGTCCCCAGTCAGCTGTACGGTGTCGTGGCCTCCTACAATCGCACCTATTTCGACGAGATCGGCCTTACTCCGCTGTCCAAACTGGGCGATGCTTGGACGTGGGACTGGTTGCGCAACAATGCGGGGCGCCTTCTCAAGGATATTGATGCTGACGGCGTGCTCGAGACCGGAGCGGTCACGTTCAGCGCTTCGTTCATCAACGTGTCGCCGGCCATCCATCAGGCAGGCGGTAGCATGTTTGACAGTTACATTCACCCGCGCTACGTGAATATGACGAACCCAGCGGTGCGCACTGGCCTGGGCTTCTATGCCGAACTGAAGCAGCGCGGCTGGGTCGGCTCACAGTCATACTTCACTAAACGCGGCAACGCCATCAACCTGTATGCTACTGGAGCACACAGCTCCAATTTCGTGGTAGACGGTGATGTCTTCGAAGCGGCAGTCCATCCGAAGGGTCCAGTGCGCCGAGGTGGACAGACCATGTTTGGGCCTTTCCATGTCCCGGCGGCTTCAAAGCAGCAGGAGTGGGCTTTTCGCTGGATTGCCTTTCTGGGTATGAGCGAGGAATCACAAGTGAAGATGATGGATGCGACGGGTCGAATACCGGCGCACCCACCGACCCTGCGCAAAATGGCGAACTTCATGGGTCGCACTGAGCCGCACAAACGCGACTACCTGTTGCAGGTGACGGAGGCCTCAATGCACGCAGATATGTACCCCCATACGCTCACCCAAGCAGAAGGGGCGATGCGGGCGATATTCGAGCCAGCCTTCAATGAGGTACTTAATGGAAAGCTCGCTCTGGAGAGTTTCCTGGAGAGAATGCAGTCTCAGCTACAGATCGAGCTCGATAAGCTGTGGGCGAAATAAGTGTGCTGAGCTTACGGGGATACTAGCGGCAGCTCTCTTGGCTGACCCAAAGGAGCGTGGTCCGTGTCGCTAGCCAATGCATAAGAGACCGCCAGGGCATGGCTCAGGCGGTCTCATCACGTATCTGTCGAGCTTGACATCATTTCCCTGGAACCGTAGGCTAACGATACAGGTGCAGGCATCATTGCGGGGAGGATTCGTCGCGGATGGTAGATAGAGGAGACTGGCATGAGGAGATCGCCAGATTGGCCTTTGTGGTCAAGCTAGTAAGCGATCGACTCGAAGAGACGCGTTCTGTGGTCCGCGAGCAGACTGGTAGCGCCCGAGAGCAGAGACGCTCGATGTGGGAAGACGCCCCTCGTCAGGTGACAAGTACGGAGGAATGGAGCGAACTCGCTCAGATCACGACCGCTCTCAGGCAACAGGAACGCAACCTGGCGTTTTACAAGCAGCAAGTGCAGCGCCTGGAGCGGATGCTGGGCGCACCCTACTTTGGACGGATCGATTTCCGGGAATCTGGCACTGAACAAGCAGAGCGCATATACGTTGGCATCGGCGCCCTACATGATCCAGCCACGGGTGAACTCGAAGTTTTTGACTGGCGGGCTCCCGTCTGCAGTCTTTTCTATGATGCGGAACTTGGTCCGGCGCAGTACGAGTGTCACGATGGCGTTATTGCTGGTGATGTGACCCTGAAGCGTCAGTTTAGGATCACAGACGCTCATTTGGAGTTCATGTTTGACACTGATCTAAAGATTGATGATGAGATGCTGCAGGAACTTCTGGGGCGCCAGACGGACGAAAAGATGAGGAGCATCGTCACCAGCATCCAGCGAGAGCAGAACCGAGTGATCCGCGACCAGGATCACGGTCTGCTTCTGGTCCAGGGTCCGGCTGGCAGCGGCAAGACCGCGATTGCGCTCCACCGCGCGGCCTACCTGCTGTACAAGCATCGCGACAGTCTCAGCGCCAAAGATATTGTCATCTTCTCACCGAACCGCGTGTTCAGTGACTACATCTCAGCCGTATTGCCGGAGCTTGGCGAGGAGAACGTCCAGCAGACCACTATGCACGAGTATGCACTTCAGGAACTGGAGCCTCGATTCCGTGTGGAAGGGGTCTACTCTCAGCTCGAGTACCTTCTTGCTCCGCGGCTTGGCCATGGCTCTTCCGTGCGCGAGGAGGCTATTTGCTACAAAGCTTCACCCCATTTTCTGAACATGTTGCGCAACTACGTCCGCTTCTTGGAGAGCGGCGGGGCGACTACTTTCTGGGATGTGGTACACGCCGAGAAGGTGGTCATGTCGAAGGAAGAGATGAAGCGTCTTTATACCGTGAGCTATCGCGATTTGGCGTTGGCCAAGCGCCTCGAGAAAATTCGGCAGCGTGTGCTGTATCTCTTGGAGCCCTTGGAGGAGGCACGTCGCCTTGAGTGGCGAGAGATACTAACCAGTGGGCCCGATCGCATGTTTGCGTGGGAGATCAAAAGTGAGAGTCTTCGGCGTACGAAGGAGGAGTTCGCGCCTTTGAAGGCCCGACTCACTGCCTGGGCTTCATGTGACTACTCTCGTGCGTATCGTCGTCTGTTCAAGGATGCGGCTCTTTCTCGCGAACTGGCAGGTGGACAGGATCCACCTGCGGAGTGGGCGCACATCTGCAGGCAGACGTTGGCCGCACTGGCCGATAACCGCCTTCCCTATGAAGATGTGGCACCGATGCTGTATCTGAAGCGGGCAGTCGAGGGAGCCCCCATACTCCATTCGGTGCGGCATGTTATCGTAGACGAGGGGCAGGATTACACGCCCTTACAGTACGAGGTCTTGGGCATGATATTTCCGCGCTGCAGCCTTACCGTCTTGGGGGATCTGCATCAAACGGTTCACCCCTACATGCATGCGAGTAACCATACAGAGATCACTGAAGCGTTGCGCCGTGAAGACAGCACCTTCGTCTGCCTCACAAAAAGCTATCGCTCGACACAACAGATCATGGAATTCGCTCGCCACCTGCTGACTGAGCCGGATGAGGTGGAGGTAGTGCGGCGTAATGGGCCCAAACCGCTCATGACCTTCGTGCCGAGTGAAGAAGAGCTCAATGAGACGCTTGTCCATGACCTGGAAGGCCTTCGTGCACGTGGCTATGGCTCCATCGCTGTGCTTTGCAAGACCAATGCTGAAGCTCGCTGGGTCCACCATCAGCTACAGGATAGGTTACCAATACACCTGCTTACCGCAGAGGCTGAACACTTCAGAAAGGGCCTGCTTGTGTTGCCAGCCTATTTGGCCAAGGGACTGGAGTTTGATGCGGTAGTGATCTATGACGCGGGCGCGAACAAGTATCGGGAGGAAGAGGAGAGGGGGCTTCTGTACACGGCGTGTACGCGCGCCCTGCACGAGCTGCATGTGTACTATACGGACGAGCTGACCCCTCTTTTCCGCGATCTAGATTCGCAGCTGTTCACGACAGAATCAGGTTGATCGTAGAAGCAGATAACCGCCCGCAGCCAACAGAAGCAAGCCGAGCGCGTTAAGCCACTCAAAACTCAACTGCTCCATCCCGAGCAGACCCAAGTGGTCGATAAGGGCTGCAGTGGCCACTTGCCCGACAATGATGGCAGTGGTTGCGGGCGCCACGCCTACCTGAGGCATAGCTCGTACGACTCCATAGGTAATGCCTACGCCCAGAAACCCTCCGAGGTAAAAGTACCATTGCACCTCGCCGAGTTTGGGCCATTGCCCGGAGCCAAGACCTATGAGCAGCAAGGCTAGAGTGAAGGCGCTGCTGGTCACGTGAACCATAAGCGTGGCCTCGAGCAGCCCTACTGCTTTGCCGAGGCCCGAGTTGAGCGCACCCTGTGCGGCCATCAACAAGCCAGCTACAGCTGCTACCGATAGGGCAATCAAATGTGTGGACAGTGTGATCCCTCCGCTGCCAGTAATATGGGCTTGCAGTCGCCATGCTATACTGCGGTGTAGGTTCGGATCCCACGTCGTTCTTGAAGAAAGGAATGTGCACGAAGTGGAACAAGCGGATGCCACAGATGACAGCAGACAGACGGCTGTGCAGATCGCCCAGCAGGTGGGAGTACCAGCAGCCCAGGTAGCGCAGGCTCTGCAGCTTTTGGATGCTGGGGACACCATTCCCTTTGTGGCTCGTTATAGGAAGGAAGCCACAGGAGGCCTCGATGAGGTTCAGCTGCGTAACATTGCCGCAGAGGCGCAACGCTGGCGGGCTTTGCAGGAGCGCAAGAGCGAGGTTATCCGCCTTTTGCAGACGCAGGAGAAGCTGACGCTAGAGCTGGAGGCAGCTATAGTCGAGGCCACCAGTCTGCAACGGGTGGAAGACCTGTACCGGCCCTATCGGCCGAAGCGCCGCACACGCGCCAGTATTGCCAGAGAGCGAGGGCTCGAGCCGTTGGCTGAGGCGTTGTTGCGGCGTGACGCCCACTGGCCTGAACTCGAACGGTTGGCAGAGAGTACCGAGCTGATGGATATACAGGAAGCGTTGGCTGGCGCAGCAGACATCCTGGCCGAGAGGGTGTCGGATGACCCAGCTACCCGGACCGCGCTGCGTGCGCTCGCTCAGCAGCGGGCGGTCCTTTCGTCTCAATGCGCACTTTCAGAGGAGCGACAAGACGAACGCACGCCCTATGAGATCTACTATAACTTTGCACGGCCAGTCCGTGAATTGCGGCCCCATGCGGTCTTGGCGATAGATCGCGGTGAACGGGAGGGCGTCTTGCGGGTTTCCGTGGAGCTACCCGAGGAGGCTGCGCTGCGCCATCTGCAGCGCAGTTGGATCAAGGTCCCCGACAGCCGTGTGGGTGCATTCTTAGAAGAGATGCTTCTTGACAGCTATAAGCGCCTTCTGGCTCCTGCTATCGAACGGGAGATCAGGCGACAGCTGACTGAGAGCGCTGGTCAGCATGCCATCGCTGTCTTTGCGCGCAACCTAGATAGTCTACTTATGCAGGCCCCCGTGCGCGGCGTCAGGGTGTTGGGGCTCGATCCGGGTTTCCGCACGGGCTGCAAGGCAGCAGTAGTGGATGAGACTGGTCGCCTATGCGCTACCGCCACTGTGTACCCCCACCCGCCACATAGCCAGCAGGAGGCGACAGAGGCGCTGCTGCAGGAGCTGATGGTGAGCCATGGCGTTGAGCTGGTGGCCATCGGTAACGGCACGGCTTCTCGGGAGACAGAGAGGCTCGTCGCTGAGGTGATCCGCTCGCTTCCTGCAGTCAACTATGTCATCGTAAGTGAGGCGGGAGCCTCCGTCTATTCTGCGTCTGATCTGGCCAGGGAGGAGCTTCCCGACTTAGACGTCTCGTTGAGGGGGGCTGTATCGATAGCCCGCCGCGTGCAGGATCCTTTGGCCGAGCTGGTGAAAATCGAGCCGAAGTCGATCGGCGTAGGGCAGTATCAGCACGATGTGGATCAGAAGGCTTTGGCACAAACGCTCTCTGATGTCGTGGAGTCGTGTGTCAACCGCGTTGGGGTCAATCTCAACACAGCTTCCGCGGCGTTGTTGCAGCATATCGCTGGCCTTAGCACCTCGTTGAGTCGCCGCATCGTCAGTTACCGTGACGAACATGGGCAGTTTCTTACGCGGCAGGAGCTGCTGAAGGTGAAGGGATTGGGGCCCAAGACGTTCAAACAGGCAGCAGGCTTTCTGCGTATTCCTGACGGAGTGATGCCTTTGGACGGCACAGCGGTTCATCCAGAATCCTACGATCTGGCCGAGAAGATCCTGAAGATGGCTGGCCTGAACTTAGATGCCATGCGCACAGGGGTGTCGGTTGGCATAGAGGCCAAAGAGGCGGCCTCTGCTTTGGCTGCCGGCTTGCCCACCGTGACCGACATCCTGGAGGCTCTGCAGCGTCCAGGTCTTGATCCGCGCACGGAGCTTCCTCCACCTCCATTCCGCAGGGATATCCTACACATGGAGGAGTTGCGGCCAGGCATGCAGCTCACTGGGACGGTCACCAATGTGGTTGACTTCGGAGCCTTTGTGGATATCGGTGTCGAAAAGGGAGGCCTCATTCACATCTCGAAGTTTGGGGGTGGCTTTATCAAGCACCCACTTGACGTAGTAGCGGTGGGTCAGCCAGTGCAGGTGGAGGTCTTGGATGTGGATCTGGAGCGGGGTAGGATCGCCTTGGCTCTGGTGCGCGACGGATCATGATAGCATAGAGCGCTTGCCAGCAAGACAAGAACCAGCTGGTCAGCGTGAGGAAGAGGGGTCAGCTGTTCATGCGACAGATGCAGGCGCGTATCATGCGAGAGTTGAATGTGAAACCCAGTATCGACCCGAAACAGGAGATTCGGGAGCGAGTGGCGTTTCTGACGGAGTATGTGCTGCGCATGGGGGCTCGCGGTTTTGTCTTGGGGATATCGGGAGGGCAAGACTCGACACTGGCCGGGCGCCTGGCCCAGTTGGCCGTGGAGCAAGCCGCGGCCGAGAGCGGCAACGAGCAGACCTTTGTGGCGGTGCGTTTGCCATACGGCGTGCAACTTGATGAGGAGGACGCGGCCCTGGCTTTGCAGTTCATCGGGCCGACGCGGGTGGTGACGATTAACATACAGGAGGCCGTCGATGCCTCGGCACGCGCTTTTGAAAGCGCCTTGGGCTGTCCAATGAGCGACTTCATCAAGGGCAATGCCAAAGCGCGTGAACGCATGAAGGTGCAGTATGATATCGCTGGACAGCTTGGTCTGCTTGTGGTCGGTACCGACCAAGCTGCGGAAGCTGTTACAGGTTTTTACACCAAGTTTGGTGATGGGGCCTGTGACGTAGAACCGTTGGCGGGGCTCACCAAAAGGCAGGGCAGGCAGATGCTGGTGGCCATGCAGGCTCCAGCTCGGTTGTACGAGAAGGTGCCCACGGCGGATCTGCTCGACGAGTCTCCCGGCCGTACCGACGAGGATGAGCTGGGTATCAGTTATGATGCCATCGACGATTACCTGGAGGGGAGAGAGATAGATCCGACCGTAGCACAGCGTATTGAGCGTCGCTTCATCGCTAGCCAGCATAAGCGGCGTTTGCCAGTGACGCCAGCGGACAGTTGGTGGAGGTAGAGACTCGGGGGGCGTGTTTGTGACATCGTTTCTGCTCGCATTCGGACTCGTTTTTCTTGCGGAGTTGGGGGACAAGACCCAGCTGGTGGCACTTACTTTTGCCACTCGATTCAACCCGTGGGTGGTCTTCGCTGGTATCGGTACGGCCACCGTGGTGCTGAACGGCCTCTCTGTCTTGCTCGGAAGCCTCGTGGGCGGGTTGTTGCCAGTGGCGTGGATCAAGCTAGTGGCTGGTCTCGCCTTTATCGGCTTCGGTGCCTGGACACTGCGCAACAACTGCTCTGAGCAAGAGGGGCAGGACGCAGCGTGTTCCACTTCGCCCTTTTGGGCGGTGGCCATCACCTTTTTTCTTGGTGAGCTGGGGGACAAGACCATGCTGAGCACTCTCACTCTGGCTGCGACTCAGTCTGCTTTTTTTGTCTGGTTGGGGGCTACTGCCGGAATGTTGCTCTGCGACGGCTTGGCCATCTGGGTGGGCCAGGCTCTGGGCGCGCGTCTGCCGGAGCGGCTAATCCAATTGGGGGCAGCCATCATCTTTTTCCTCTTTGGAGGGCTCAGCCTTCTTCAAGCAGGCCTGACACTCTAGTCCATTATTGAAGGCACGGACGGGGGCTGGTTGGTCTCAGCCTTCTGCGGATGTGTAGCAGGGCTGCATCTGCGTCACCCTATAGGAAGTCTGGTAACTCGGAGGGTGAAGCAGTGCGGCCCATATGGCTAGGTGTGCTAGGGGTCATCGCCTTGGGAATCGGGGTTCTTCTCGCATGTGCTGTCGCACCCTCCATTCGCTGGGGTGTCCCTGGTGCTGATATCTCTCTGGCTGCAGGCGAAAGAGGCTATGCGCTACAGCTTATGCCGCCTAGAGTCGTTTACACCTATCCGCGAGTGACGGACAGTCGCGAGCGGATTATCATTGAAAAAGGGGCGAACATGCTTTACTACTACCGGGGCGGGGTCCTTCGCGAGCGGTATGAGGTGGCGACGGGACGCGAACCGCATTTCACTCCAGAGGGCTCCTTCTATGTCGCTGTCAAACTACGCGAACCTGAAGGCCCGGACTTGGAGGATGCGCAGCTAGGTAGTCGGTGGTTGGGCCTCGCGGTGCCCGATGAGGCCGACAGGCGAGGTCCGCCTGGTGATAGTAGAAGTCCGGTGGGTCAGAAGTACGGCATTCATGGCACCGATGAACCAGCCTCCATCGGCACCCATGCGTCAGGTGGATGTATCCGCATGAAGAACGCGGATGTCATCCGCCTTTTTGATCAGGTAGAGGTGGGCACACCCGTAGAGGTAAGACTATAGGCCCGTCTATGACGAGGAATCCCTGGCGGAGCGGACCCGTTGGGTAAGCATACGCATCAGTACGAAAGCGACCGCCGCATACAGGGTGCAACTGCGGTAGCCCCAGGCCACCCCGGCATAGTCGTTGGTGAGACCGATCACCAGCTGGAAGAGGCCGTTAATCGCTCCGGAGAGGGTAATGATGATGCTGGTCGTGGTGGGAGCGTTTGTGCCGAAGACCTCCATGGCGATGGCCATGAGGGTTGGCCACATGATGGCGATGAAGAAGCCAGTGACTGGCAAGAGCCAGAGCCCATGGCGGCCCAACCCGAAGCCGACAGCGAATAGTGTCAGGCTAGCCGCGGTGGCCAGGTTCATGCTACGTATGTAGCCAATACGTTCGATCGCCAATCCACTGAAAAGGCGAGAAACAGTGAACAGGACATAGAAGGCCGATACGAAACTGGCACCAGCGACCCTCGGGTCCAGTCCATAGACGTCCTGCAGATGCAGACCTCCCCAGTTAGCTGCACCGAATTCGATTACTTCCATGAAGCCAAGGGTCAAGGCGAAAAGCCAGACGATCGGACTTGCCAGTGCATCTGCTAGAGAGACGCGGGGTACAGAAGCCTCGCCTTGCGGGGTGCTCGGGGTCTCATCAAAGCGGGTGCGCCAGATAAACACAGATAAAACCACCAGAGGCATCAGTACGATGATGTAGACGTGTCTCCAACTGAAGTCGTAGCTGTTGGTCAGCACTCCGGCAGCCTTGGGGCCTAACACTGCTCCCAAACCGTAGAAGAAATGCATGAGGTTCATCATGAGGGCGGCCCTAGTGGTGAAGACCACGGTGGCCATCGCGTTGGCTCCCACCTCGAAGAAGCCAAAGCCTGCGTTGATAATCAGCAAAGAGATGGAAGCCGCCCAGAACGTGGGGGAGGCTAGCGTCGCTAACGCTCCCATAGAGATGAGGGCGTAGCCCATTAGGACCGCCTTTTTGGTTCCGAAGCGATGCATGAATAGACTGGCTATCAGGCAAAAGACCACGTAGCCATACCACGTAAACGAGGCTAGGCCGCCCTGCTGCGTGTAGGCGACACCGAACTCAGCCTTAATGAGGGGGAAAGAGACCCCTTTGATATTTTCGACCAGGCCGAAGGTAAGCATGGTCGCATAGATGATGATGGAATAGATCAGCATGTGTGGTGGTTCCTGGTCTTGCCCCCTAATCCTGCAATTCCTCATCCAGGGAGGACATCGCTGCTTGCATGTGGTAGCCCCTTCACATGCGAATGTATGCGGGAGGTGGGAATGCTGGAGATGTGGTTTCATGAAAAAGAAAGTGAGCACCTGCATGTAGGCCATCGAGTAACTCGGGTCTTGTTTCACGGGCGCTCGCAGTATCAGGAGATCGCCATCATCGACACGGTGGAGTTCGGGCGGATGCTCGTCTTGGATGGTATCGCGCAGTTGTCGTTGCGGGATGAGTTTGTCTATCATGAGATGCTGGCGCACGTACCGTTGCTTGCCCATCCCAATCCCGAGCGTGTGCTGGTGATCGGCGGTGGCGACGGTGGGACGGTGCGCGAAGTCCTTAAGCACCCGGAAGTTGGGCACGTACACTTGGTAGAGATCGATGGGCAGGTGATAGATGCCTGTCGGGAATTCTTGCCGCAGTTAGCCCACAGTCTGGACAACCCCCGGGTGAGCGTGCATGTGGCTGATGGCATTGAGTTCATGCAACAGCAGACGGATGCTTTCGATGTGATTCTGGTCGATTCCACGGATCCTTTAGGCCCATCGGAGGGGCTATTCACAGCCACCTTCTATGCTGACGCGGCCACGGCCCTTCGTGCGGATGGTGTCTTGGCAGTACAGAGCGAATCACCTTTCTTTACGCCTCAGCTGGTGCAGGACGTATATCGGGCGATAGGCTCCTGTTTCCCTGAGGTCCGCCTATACATGGCGACCGTGCCCATCTACTCGCTAGCACCTTGGAGTTTTACGCTGGCCAGCAAGAGACCCCAAGAGGCAATCTCCTTTAGAGAGGCCCCTGAGGAAATGCATACGAAGTACTACTCCTCAGGGATTCGTGAGGCTTGTTTTTGCTTGCCACCGTATGTCAGAACGCTGCTGACTGGACAGGAAGCACAGGCGGTTTCCGGCGGCTCATGAACAGCGTGAGATGAAGAGGGGACCTTTGCGGTCCCCCAGTCTATCTTGCGTGTCTAGTCGGATCTACTGGAACGTGGCTGTGGCGAAAGACGCGGTACTGCCCCAGGCCCAGCCCTTCGGGAAGTAAATCTGTCCTTCACGGCTGCCGCCCTTGGTATCGCAATCGTCAGCGCCAAAGGAGATGGGGAAGCTGACGCCGCTGGCCGGATCCTTGCCAATGATGGATTTGATCGCCGTCAGAGGAATGGAAGCCTCTACCACATAGCCGCTCGCCGCTGGGACGACCGCCAGTTTGGTCCC
Organism: Limnochordia bacterium; assembly: GCA_050951545.1. Taxonomy (GTDB): domain Bacteria; phylum Bacillota; class Limnochordia; order DTU080; family DTU080; genus DTU080. Next base: position 447,357 of record JBMNJG010000007.1, read on the forward strand.
CGTCGTGTCTATGCCGTGCCAGTTAGCGATCTCAGGCGTTTTGCCATTGGCCAGTGTGAAACCAATCTGACTACCCGCGAGCCACACCTCTACGCAATCCGTCTGCCAGGAGTCGGACCCTGACCGCTCAAATACCAAGACGTCATCGATGACTCGGAAGGCGAGGTAGAGGTTGTCGTCGTCATAAGCAAACATGCCGAAAAAGCTGAGATCATCATCGTTCTTCACGTCAGCAGCGTCTGCTATGAGTCCCGAACTGACATACGTAGCCGGACCAGACCACTCATTGAGGTTGCCGTCAACAGTGATCGCGCCTGCCTTGACCTTGGAAATGGCGATGGGTTCGCCAGCTGCGAGAACAGAGCCCGTGAGGAACAGACATAACCCTAAGCACATGAGTAATGCCGCATTCCGCTTCATCATTTCTGTGTCCCCCTCGAAGTAGTGTGGCATTTATGGACTGCTGGTCAGGTCACCAGTAGTATGGTAATTCATGATTGGTTGGTTTTCTCCTCTTCAGTAATCACTTCATGTCGAATACGCGTGTCGGCGGCCACCTACCTAGGCGAGGCAGGAGGTCACACGCTAGGAATCGTAGTAGTCCCTATGTCCACAGTCAATCGAGGTGGGTCTATTGAACAGAGAATGGCAGAATCGGGCTGCGGCGGTTGTCTTAGCAGTCGCAGGGGTCACCTTGTTCGTCTTGAATGCTCTGGACCTTCTGTGGGGATGGTTTGTCTACCCTGATGGCGCCCTTGCTATGGTCTTGGGCATCGCTATCGCTGGAGCCTTGCTGATGAGCAGGCCGGAACGATCCGAATGAGAGACGCAACGTGTAACACTCGCCGGAGGTGCCTACGCCCCTTGCGCAGTGCGTACGCATATTGGTGACGCTCAGGTTCAGATGACTGTAGATACGGAGTATCCTTTCCGCGACGTGGTGGCATTCACTGTGTCTACAGATCGCCGGGCCGAGTTTGCTATCTGGCTACGCATCCCAGACTGGGCCCAAGGTGCTACTGTTGAGCTAGCCGAAGAGGTACTTTCGCCTGCAACTGGAGGCTTTTATCGCCTGGAGCGAGTGTGGAAAGGAACGGTTTCTTCTGTGCTTCGCTTGCCCATGCAGGTAGAGCTGATGAATCGTCCGGGCAACCTGTACGCACACATGCGGGGACCTCTCGTGTATTCCCTGTCGCTAGGGGAGCGGTGGGTGCGCGTCAATGAGGACACTCCGGGCCGCGAGCCACCACATTGCGACTATGAGGTGTATGCTACGAGTCCCTGGAACTACGGCCTATGTCTTGACTCGGAAATGCCCCAGAGCGGCGTGATCTTTGAGGAGCAGCTGCACCCACCCCAGCCATGACCTGGATAGCCGAGGAAGAGGAGGAACTCAAGCTTATTCCCTATGGTTGCACGAGTCTGCGGGTTACCGAGATGCCTCTGGTCTGAGGGCCAGAGAGCTGGTGCTGAAAGGTGGCCCCATCCTCGCTGTCCTTAACCAGCCGATGTCTGCGACCCGTCAGCGGGACGTGTTCGGTACTCGCTTGGCGACATCCGCATCTTCTGTCTAAAGACACGGGCAAAGTAAGAGGGACTGCCGAAGCCGACCGCGTCACTGATCGCTGCAATCGGTCGTGCGGTGTACAGGAGGAGCCGACATGCTTCTGCCAGTCGGCGATCGTTGATGTACTCGATAGGGGGCCGTCCTGTTGACGAGCGGATGAGCCGCCAAATGTGGCTTTCTGAGTAGCTAAACACCCGAGCGAGATTACTGACCGACAGGTCATCCCGCAGATGTCTTTCGATGTATGCTATCAGCTCTGGCACGGGATTACCGTGGGCATCTTCGCGATATGCCGGGGATGGCGGCGTGTCTTGCTCGCGAAGTTCGCTGCCGCCAACCAAAAGAAGCAGCTTGTCGATAAGAGGGTGTAGGTGTCGCTTTGTCTCACGGCCTCTGGCCATGAGCGCGGCACTGATCTCTTCGAAAACGCTCTGAACACTGTCTTGGGTCATCAGATCGATGTGGCGCTTCAGAATCACCCGTTCCGAAACAAGCTCGCCGTTGCTGAAGGTGGGCAGAAAGCACAGGTTCCATCGTTCGTAGTTGCTGTCTATGAGCGGTGTGTGAGGTAATGATGCTGGAAACACAACCATCGTTCCAGGTGACATGGTGTAGTCGGTGCGGGCGATGCGCATGACCCCTTCGCCGCACTCACAGAAGATGATCTCCGTGCCTTCGTGTTGGTGCGGTTCGTGGCGGTAGTACCCTTCGGGATATCGTTTCCATGCACAGAAAACGCCCAAGCGCGATACGGTGCGAGACATTCCCCGATCCCAAGATGACAGGCGTTCTGTTTTCGTCACGATGGGCCCCCTGGAATTACGCGAGATCTGTACCATCCACATAAAAGTATTAGACTACATCCGCTCCTGATCCTGCCATATACTTGTATGTGCAAGGGGGGTAACCATGCATGACCTTTTGGATGAGGAAATACTCCAAGCCCTTGGTCGTTTTCTGGATTCTGGTTGCACTAGGTGTTGCGGTTGGGGTGTCCGCTGCTGGTAGTGTGACCGAAGAGGCGAATCTGCTCGCCAATCCCGGGTTTGAGTTAGGCGAACAGGGTGATTTCCCTGTCGGCTGGTCAGGCCGAGGGGCTGGAAAATATTGGGTTAAGCTGATTGAAGAAGAAGCCTACTCCGGAGACAGGATGGTCGGTTTGTTTACACCGCACGACCGAACGTCGGGTTGGGGGATACAAACCGAGCCAATCCCCGTCACAGCGGGCCGTACATATGAAGCGGCTGGCATGATCAAGCTTCTCGGAGCACGGGTACAGATATACATCGAATTCTATGGCAGCTCTGGAGCTCGGATCAAGCCATACGTCGGGCAGACGAGAGTCAACGATGAGTGGACATGGCTCAGCATATCCGGAGAGGCACCGGAAGGGTCAGCTTACGCTCGTGTGTTACTGTATATGCCGCCTAACGTGCCCAATACGTGTGCCTATTTCGACGACATTACCTTCACCGAGATCGTGGAGGAAGAGGTGGCAGAGGAGGACACAAGGCGGAGTCCAGGGACATTCTATGTATCATCTGGCGGCGACAACCACAATGACGGTACCCTTGAGGCCCCCTGGGCGACTGTAGGGTACGCTTCTGCCCGGGCGATCCCTGGCGATACGATTGTCTTCTTGCCCGGTGAGTACGAAGGGGTGCTAAAGCCGCTGCGTAGTGGCACGGCAGATGCGCCGATTGTCTTCAGAGCATCGGAGCGCCGAACAGCCCGATTGGCTGGCGAATCAGGTGCGGCCTACGCGATCGAACTATCAAACGTGGAGCACATTTCCGTCGAGGGCTTTCACGTGAAACCAAAATCATCTCAAGGACGTTGGCTGCTCGTCCAGGGCTCCAAACACATTCGTATCAATGACGTCCTGATGGAAGATGCGACTGGTGGAATGCCCTTCCTTATCACTCACAGTGAACACATTCAAGTGCGCGATAGCGTGATTCAGCGGTATATAGGCGGCAACATGGCGCGGGTTGGCGATTCGGCACACATCCTTTTTGAAGGCAATGCGATTTCCCGCACGGGGCACAGTCCGTTCCAGTTCTACCCGGAAAGATCCACCCGCAACGTGGTCATCCGCGGCAACGTCTTTCATGCCGCGTGGGGGCGCAATTTCGAGTTTTTTGGTACGGAAAACATCCTCTTTGAGCATAACATCGTCACCAATGCTTTCGACGGCGGGCGCTCGGCCAGCACGAATGCCAAGTTCGCCGTGGAGCGGGGCATATTCCGCTTTAATCGGGTGTTTCGCAATTGGGGCGGAGCACTGCATCTGTATACCTTCCGCGAGCAATGGCTGAGCCACATTCGTCTTTACAACAATGTCTTCGACGACAACTATGAGTACGGCATCGCAACCAGCGACTCGCCCGCTCAGATGCGTGACGTCGTCTTTGTCAACAACGTGTTCTCCCGCAATGACGTGCATGGGGGTCACCGTCAAGTTCAGTTTCAATCGATGGGAATGCCGGAGAAAGGTCCGGAGGGTGAGCTGGTCCCTCGTGTGCGCTTCTTGAGCAATGCTCTTTCCGCCAGCGACCCCGACTTCATGTCAACACTCAGTTTCGGTGGGCGTCGCTTGGACATCGGTACTGTAGAAAGCGACGCCTGGCGGCAGCCTTCCCTATCGAATCAGTCTGTTCACTTCTCGGGTAATGCGGCGTTCTCTCCACAGTTTGCTGACGCCAAGACGTACAACCATGCCCTCGCACCTGGTAGCCCACTCATAGATGGCGGTCGCTTCTTGACTTCGACTGTTGGGGCAGGAGAGGGGCGTACGGTTCGCGTTGAAGACGCGATGTATTTCTACGACGGCTTCGGCATCGAGGGCGAGCAGGGTGATCTCGTGGTGGTCGGATCGCCGGACCAGTTGGCTCGTATAGTGAAGGTTGATTATGAGGCCAACGAGATCACGCTGGACCGCATCGTGAACTGGCAAGACGGGGCTCCCGTGAGCTTCCCTTGGGGTGGCCAGGCCCCCGATATGGGGGTGTACGAGCACGGTGCGGGCGGTCGGCCGTCCGTGCAGATAGTGGCGCGCCCCTTTTTCGTTCGACCTCAAGACGAAGTGCGCTTGTCAGCGACTCTCGCTAATATCGGTGATCCTGTCGAGATTCGCTGGCAGTTGGGTGATGGCACGATCGCTTTTGGTGCCGAATTGACGCATGTCTATGATGAGCCATACGATTATCCGATACGAGTGAGGGTGACGACGAAGTCGGGAGAGGTCTTTCGCGGCACGGGGTACGTCGTCGTCGAACCGATGCGACCAGTCGATGATCCGTTGCTTCATTCGACGTTTGACAAGGAAGACGAAGACTGGTGGTGGTACTGGAAGTGTTACACGCCAGCCCCGGTCGATTGGAGCCATGAGATCGATGGTGCATCGGGCAACGGAGTGCTTCGGATCTCGAACCCCGGTGGCGGCACCCTCCCGCTCAGAGTGGCACCCGCCAAATGGGATATTGACCAGTATCCATGGATTTTCTTGCGTTACCGCGTATCTCCCGGTGCTCCGATTGGGCTCTATCTAGACGGGTTCAGCGATACGGAGGGCAGAGGGCAAAGAAAGTGGCTTGCTGCGGCATCAGGTGAGCGCAACACCCGTACGGGTCGCTTGACCCCTTACGAACTGATCGACGATGGTAACTGGCATGTGCTGCTTATGGACGCGCGGCTAATACGTGCCGATTTCCCAGAGGTCAGCGTGTTGAAGAGACTCGGGATGGAGGCGCTGTCGGTATCAAGACAGGGCGATGCGTACTGGCTCGACGAGATCGCTATAGTGCCCGATGAGGCTCTGCGCAACTCCGCCTGGGAGGAGAAGCTGACGCATAGGCAAAGAGGTCACATCGACATCGTTTCGCCAAGAGAGGGAGCAGTAGTAAGTGGCGAGATGGTGCTTGATCTCGCGCTAGTCGCCTATGGCGAAGTCGGCGAGATGCCTACAGACTCGTTCGTACAGGGAATCACTGTGGATGTTGATGGTCAGGTTGTTCTTTCAACTGCTGACGGCCGTGAAGTTGAGGATCTGCGGATCGATACCAATGCCTTATCCGATGGCTCCCATCAACTTGCCGTTACGCTGACCGATGAAGTGGGCATGACGATAACGTGCCGCGCTGCGTTCACGGTGCGCAACTGGCAAGTGATGAGAGATCGATTGGAGCCTCCGGAGGAATGGTCATTCTTTGGTGAGACGATGACGACGGATCTAAGCAAGACGACGGCCGAATCAGGTGGCTGGGCGTATGCCTCAGAGTTGGAGCAGTCCGCTTTCGAGGGCGTATCGGGGAAGGTAAAGACGACCGCCAACGAGGAGTATCTCATCTGGGAAGCCCCAGGGCTACGTAACTTCGAGATCCTTGTCTATACGACGATGAGTGACATCGGAAGTGTTGTGAGGGTGGAGGCAGACACGGGCGACTCAGAATGGGTCGGTCTTCCATGCGTCACGACAAGAGCCGGGGCCATCGGGTCTGGAGACCCGTCATGGACCACGTTTACGATTACTGGCAATGGGCCGCAAGGGGCAGAGGCCACTGCTTTTCGGCTAATCGTCGGATCAGAAGCGCCAGCATATGCACTCGGGGTCGAAGAGGTCGTGTTGGACATACGTTCGTCTTGTTTCTGATGTGCGGCCGTTGTAGGCATCTGCGTACACCGCTATGGATCGAGTACTACGTCAACCAGCTAATCCGGCGATGAACGCCGTATTAGGAGGCGAGAAGACACCGGAGCAGGCCTTACATGATGTACAGCTTGTGATGGTGGATCGCTTCCGCAGTGTCTTTGGCCAGTAGGGACTATATCGAAATCGTCCGGTTTCGTTTCCCCGACCGATTCGGTAGCTGTAACGCATGCCCCGGGGATGACGGTCAGCCATTGCTCGTCCCCCGGGGCTCTGCATGTCACAGGCGGTTGGTTTGGTAACGTGCCCACATATCATCTGCTATGCGCCAGGACTCTCCCCCCACGCCGTATCTGCTGAAGTGTTGGCATACATTCTCAATGTCTCGATGCAAAAACGCATAGGCTTGCGAGTTGAATCGAGCGTCAACGGCCTGAGGAAAGTCGATCACCTTGATGCTGCCCTGCCAGTAAAGGATGTTGAACGGCGACAGGTCGGCATGAACCAGATGATGGGTGAGCCACAGTCTGATGTTCTCGACGAGACGCTGGTATATTTCCGGCGCTTCATCTGCTTCTAGGTGTACCCTGTTCAGCTGCGACGCCGGTCCGAGTTCATCACCGACATACTCCATGAGAATGGCGTTCTCGCTCATGGCCAAGGACAAGGGGACGTCGGCTCCGGCGGCATGCAGCACGCTTAGGGTCTTGAACTCGTTCTCCAACCACACGCTGAAATCGACTACCCGGCCCACTTGTGTTTTGTTTCGCGAAGCACGCCGCAAGCGAGAGTCGGCAATGTAGAAGCCTTCCCGGTACGCCGCGTCATGTCTGAAACCACGAGACTCCGGGTTTGCGTATACCTTAGCGAGCAGCAAGTCGTAACCCGTGGCGGGGTTCGCTTGGCAGCAGTAGGCAGTGGCCTCTTTGCCGCTCTTCAACGGTTCTAGGACTTCGGTTATCCAACCTTCATCGACGAAGCTTTGTAGTGTGGGCAGTTTTGACATCCTGCTACTCTCCCCTCGCGGGTGAGAGGCACATGAGCAGCTGCACAGTGTGCTAAAGGTGGCGTCGTGGATGGGAAGGGGCTTTCCGGGAAGCAAGGAGAGGAAAGCTTGGGCTCATCTCTGCCCTGGGCTCATGAGATGCAGAACGTCTAGCGGGGATTTGTTTGATCGCGTTCAGGTGAGGGCGGACGACACCGTATGCAGTTAGGCGTGCATGCTATCATGGCCCTCACCTCCAGTGGATGTTTGTCTCTAATGTAGCATGTGGGCGTTGCACGAGTCAACGTTGCGACCATACGGGGGGCCGCGCAAAGAACTGCGGTAATCTCCCTGCGTCCGCTTGGGTTGGTGGTAGGAACCTAGCGATGCGGTCTTCGCGAAGCCCTTCTGCTCATTTTGATCGCCCGAAGGGCCTATTTCCCCGCCTAAGGGCACGCTTTCCCGCCTTGATTTCGGTTCTGGGGCTACCGGGCAGCACATAACCGAACGGTAGTGACTGCCTTTTTCCACTCAGCCGATTGGGGTCAGCTCCCCAGTGCGCGATCACAGCGGGCTCGCTCGGGTCCCTCTGCGAACCGACCCTTCAGTGTTAACCCGGTCGGTGTATTTCGAGAAAGGTGGACAGATGCAATGGACGCGCTCGGGAAACAGGCTCTGCAGTCAGACACCAGCCGGATTGGTATGTGAGGCCGGGCTAAGGATGTGGCCGCGATGGCAAGAGAGCCGCCCCATCAACCCCCGGGGCCAATGTACGTGGTAAAAGTGCAGCGATGCGGTCTTCGCGAAGCCCTTTTTGCTCATTTTGACCGCCTGAAGGGCTCTTTTCCCCGCAAGAGCACGCTTTCCCGCCTTGATTTCGCTTCTGGGGCTACCGGGCAGCACATAACCCGACGGTAGTGACGGCCTTTTCCCACTCAGCCGATTGGATCAGCTCTCCAGTGCGCGATCACAGCGGGCTCGCTCGGGTCCCTCTGCGGACCGACCCTTCGGTGTTGCCCCGGTCGGTGCATTCGAACAGAATGGACGGACACCATGCACACGCTTGCGAGACTGGCTCGGCAGTCGGACACCAGCCGGATTGGTATGTGAGGCCCGGCTAAGGATGTGGCCGCGATGGCAAGAGAGCCGCCCTATTTACCCCCGGAGCAGGTGTGGGTGGTAAAAGTGCAGCGATGCGGCCTTCGCGAAGCCCTTTTGGCTGGTCTGGACGGCCTGAAGGGCCCTTTTCCCCCCAAAAGAGCGCGCTTTCCCGCCCTGGTGGCCCCTCTGGAGCTACCGCGCAGCACATAACCCGACGCAATTGATAGCCTTTTCCCACTCAGTCGATGGGGTCAGCTCCCCAGTGCGCGATCACAGCTGGCTCGCTCGGGTCCCTCTGCGAACCGACCCTTCAGTGTTAACCCGGTCGGTGCATTTGGAAGAGAATGGACGGATCAATGGACACGCTCGCGAGACTGGCTCGGTAGTCAGACACCAGCCGGATTGGCATGCGAGTCGGGGCCAAGAATCCGACCGCGATGGCAAGAGAGCCCCTCATTAACCCCCGGGCCCAATGTACGTGGTAAAAGTGCAGCGATGCGGCCTTCGCGGAGCCCTTTTGGCTCATTTTGATCGCCCGAAGGGCTCATTTCCCCGCCCAAGGGCACGCTTTCCGGCCTTGATGCCTCTTCCGGAGCTGCCGGGCGGTACATAACCGAACAGTGGCGATACCTTTTTCCCACTCAGCCGATGATCCGAGGGTGAAATGCTAATCGACTCCCGGTGGCCACCGGGTCTTAGCTGGCAATGCGCGCGTTTTCGGCGAAAGCTGTGGAAGGATTCTGGTCTCACGTACCGAACATCCCATCGAGACAATCGAACACATGATCGTTGTGTGAGGTGAGGCCCTTGTACTCTCTCTATGTAGATGAGGTGAACGTGCCGCTCTCACTGCTACTGACTCGCGAGCTAAAGGCCAGCGAGAAGATCGTTTGGATGGCCTTAACGATGGATGATCAGCTGGAGGAAAGCTTCCTTTTCTCGCCCAGCCGCCTGGGGCGGCGCACGGGTATGTCCCGGCCTACCGTTCGCAGGGCGACAGCCAAGTTAACCACCGAGGGCTGGTTTGCTCCACCGGCTAGGCGGGGTCCTAGCCAGACCGCGGCACAGAAGCCATCCCCGGATAGGGTCTCCGTGCCTGTGGAGCTAGTCATGGCTACTGAAATCCATGCACAGGCCAAATTGGTTTATGCCCTACTGCTGTCCAAACCTACGGATCCACCTCGCAAAAGGCAGTTCACATACGCTGAGTTAGCCGGCCGGATGAGTCTGAGCCCCCAAACCATCAAACACGCGGCTCGTCAGTTGGCCAAGCATGGTTGGCTGGAGATGGAGCAGGCGCACAAGCGGGCACCGATTCGCTTCACTCTCCACAACCCGGTTGATAAGCGAAATGTAAAAGAAATACTAGACGTGCAGGATGAGCTCCACCGCGCTACGCACCTCGGAGAGGCTCTCATGCAGGCTATCTTCTTGGCGCTTGTCGATTGCCTTGACTTCGACGACGGAATGCGCCCAGGTTTCATGAGGAACCCAGCAACTGGCAAGCGTCTGGAGGTCGATCTCTTCTATTACTTGCACAATACGGCCATGGAGTTCAATGGGGCGCAACACTACCGCGTCACGGAGCGGAATTCGGCTGAGCAGGTCCATAAGCAGCAATGCCGTGACCAGACCAAACAGCAGATCTGCGCTAAGAAGAAGATCAAGCTGATCGTGATTCAGACTCACGAGCTGTCCTGCAAGATCATCAAGCGCAAGATTCACAGGCGGCTGCCATTCCGGCGCGGTCAGGACTTCAACCGGAAGCTCATCAACTATCTCGAGTGTAGATGCGGTGAGTACCAGCAAAGAATAGATGAACGTGGCTGGGGAACCGCCAGCCAATCTGAGAGAAAGCAAGACGAGTAATCACCCTGGGTCACCTTGTCCGTTTCGTCAGGGCTCGCATCAGCCGTGCAGCCAATGTTGATGCGCGTCCACCCGCCGCTGGCGATCAGGGCAACACGTCTGCACTGATCTTCACTCAGACGGCACCGTGACATAACCAGCAGTTGACCGCCATGTCTCGTGTGCACTCCCAATCCCCCTATCGACGGGGTCCACGCAAAAAATAGCGGAAAGTAAGTGCCGAACGTAGATTCCCAACAAGGAGTTTATGGGGCAAATGGAAAAAGAGATCTCTGACAACCATCCGCGGGCTCACGTCCGCAGAAGGAGAGATCTCTTTAACTACCAGTATAGTATATCCGGCCGAAACCATCAGCACTCAAGAGGCACCTTCGCAGGAGGAGATGAACCCTTTATCCGAGGCTGGAGGCCGCTGGCTACCCCATTGGCAGCGGATGCGTAGAAAGCGCCTGTAAGCAGGTTGTTGTTAGGCGCCACGAGCAATCGCGTTGGAGCCAACTTGGGGCACAGCAGATGCTAAACGTTGCAGCATACTCCCACGGTGAACAGTGGGACGATTTCTGGGAGAGGCTGGAGGCCGCATGATTAGGAACGGGTGTTCGCCGCGATTTCACGTGTGCACCCACCATACGGAGTTTCAGTGGAGGACGATCCGCGCCAGGCACTCAGCTCCATGTGTTTGCAGGCATCTGGGTCGCGGCGACTAAGATGTGCATGGACCTGGTGACATGGAGGCTGGATCAGATGCTAACGGTTGACATGGTGCATAGGACTGACGTGCTGGTGTGCGGTGCCACCAGTGGCGCGGTGGCGGCGGCGCTGGCGGCTAAGAAACAGGGCGTTTCGGTGATGGTGGTTTCGGATCGCTCGTACTTTGGCGAGGAGACGGCGGGCGCGATGCGACTGTGGCAACATGGCCGCTCCGACGACCCCTTATACCGGGGGATCTTTGGCGAGGGCGGGCCTGTGCAACCCCCGACGCCCGGTCATGTGAAACGCATTTTGGACACGGCGTTGCTCAGGGCGGAAATCCCGTTCCTCTTTGAAAGTCGGCCAGTCTTTCTGCTGCGGGATGAGGATGGGCAGGTTGCGGGCGTTGTCTTGGCTTCGCGTACGGCGCTGTACGGAGTGCGCTGTCGTGCTGCGGTGGACGCCAGCCGAACAGGGGTGCTTACGCGTGTAGCTGGTCTGCCTCTAAGGCGCGTGAAGGTGCCAGCGGTACGTGAGCTCGTAGTGGTAGGTGCCACTCCACCAGAGGGGAGCCCGTTCACTTGGCAGGAGGCGGAGTCTCCTTTTTCGGTCACGAGCGACGACAAGACGAGACTATTCCCAGCGTATCGGTTACGCCTGCCGTTGTCGCAGGCGCGTGACTCACTTACTCTCCAATTGTCTGCGGACCATGGGGATCGGGCACGAGCGCACTATCCTGGCATTCTCTACAGCGCCGACACATTCACTGATGCGCTTGACGAACGCCTGGGAGTGGAGGCTGACTTGAGGAACGACCTGCATCTGCTCGCAGACCACGAACTCGTCCATCTGAATGGAAGGCTCATCGTCGCCAACGCCTTGCTGCCGCTCAGTGCAAGCGGTGCGTCGTGTCTAGACGATCTAGCTGGACAGTTGGCTTTGGGACACCGAGCGGGGCTATTGGCTTCTGAGTACGCGGCTGGCCTTCCGGTTGTTGAAGGCCCATTGGCGTGCCATGCAGGTGCACAGGGGCGGACGGACGGCCTGAGGTTCGCAGAGCGACTCAGGCGGCCCCGAGAGGGCACAGAAGCTGAGCAGGTAGGCATTCATGGCGTACCAGTCTTTGATGCCTGTGATGTGTTGGTGGCTGGTGGGGGCACGGCAGGAGCACCTGCAGGCATAGGGGCGGCTCGTTCCGGCGCCCGCACGGTGGTCCTGGAACGGCTGCATGGTCTGGGTGGCGTGGGAACCTTGGGGCTGATCACCCACTACTGGTATGGAAATCGAGTCGGGTTCACTGCGGAGATGGACGCCGGGGTTGAGGCGTGCGCCAAGGAGGCGCCGGAGCGGCCGGGGCGCTGGAATCCGGAAGAGAAGATGGGCTGGTACCTGCGAGCATTGCGTGATGCCGGGGCCAGCGCATGGCTCGGTAGTTTCGCGTTTGGTGCGGAAATGGACGGATCACAGGTGACGGGCGTCTTGGTCTCGACGCCCTATGGCACGGGGATGGTGCGCGCCGGGGCAGTTGTGGATGCCACTGGCAACGCAGACGTTGCCGCGGCGGCGGGGGCACCGTGCCGTGTGATCGACCATCGCCATGTGGCTGTTCAGGGAGCAGGGCTTTCGTCTCGTCGGCCGGGCATCTACTACCGGAATTCGGACCACGCATTCATTGACGACACCGATGCGTTGGGGGTAACGCACGCCTATGTGAATGCCCGGGCCAAGTTCGCGCAGGAGTTTGACGTAGCAGTGATAGTCGGCAGTCGCGAGCGACGGCAGGTCATCGGTGAGCACGAGATCTCGCCTCTGGACCTGCTAGCCAAGCGGACGTATCCTGACACCATCGTCATTGCTCGGAGCAATTTCGATACTCACGGATACACTGTGCATCCGGTTTTCATGGTCGTGCCGCCAGATCAACAAGCACTTATGGCACACGTACCCTTCCGGTGTCTCGTGCCGCAGGGCGTCGACAGGGTTCTCGTAACTGGTCTGGGTGTGAGTGCACATCGAGATGCTCTGCCCGTCATTCGCATGCAACCAGATGTGCAGAATCAAGGTTACGCTGCGGGCCTGGCGGCAAGCATGGCTGCCAAAGCACGATCCGGCTTCCAGAATATCGATGTACGGAAGCTGCAAAAGGAACTGGTCGATGAGGGTATTCTGGATGCGGAGGTGCTTAGGCATACTGACTCGTTCCCGCTTGCTGCGGAAGTAGTAAGGGAGGCTGCGGTGCGTGGGCCCTCTGATCTTTTCACGGCAGCGATCATCATGGGCTACCCTGAGGTGAGCACGCCGATTCTCTTGGAGATACTGCAGCGCGGCGCTGATGAGAAGCAGAGGGAAGACGCTGCGCTCATTCTTGGGCTGAGCGGGCGAGTGGAGGCCGTGGCATCGCTCGTGGAGATGATTGACTCGCGGGAGTGGGATGAGGGCTGGGATTACACAGGCATGGGGCAGTTCGGTCGGAGCATGAGTCGCCTGGACGCCCTCATCATCGCGCTGGGCAAGACAGGCGACCCTGCTGCCATCTCGACCATCCTGCGCAAGATCCAGACCCTCGATGAAAGAAGCGCGTTTTCGCATTGTCGTGCCGTTTCCGTGGCTGCTAGTGCATTCACAAACTCCGGACTTGCCGAGGCACTATATGCTCTCCTGCAAAAGCCGGGGATGCAGGGGCACGCGCATCTGCGGACAGCGCAGGTCATTGCCGATGTCAATGACAGTCCCGTGGAAACAGAGGCCCGTAATCAGTCTCTCAAGGAGTTGGTTCTAGGACGGGGGCTCTATCTCTGTGGCGATCACGAGGGTCTAGGGCGCCACATTCTTGAGACTTATGCTGATGATCTGCGCGGTCACTACGCCCGCCATGCACAGGCGATTTTGGGACACGCTGATCTGGAGTCACTACGGGCAGAAGTGATGTGAGCTAGCGGGAACCTATTCCGTATACCAATGTCATTAGCGCGAAAATGCTAAGTAATTGTGCTGCACGAGTGCTAAGGTAGACAAGGCTGGTAGGGTTTTGCCTATGCGTTTGCGTACCGATCGGGAGGTGAGCCTCGTAAGCAGGTGGTTGAAACGTGGATTCGGGAGTTTGAACGCTCCCATCCTCATGTGCGTATCGAATGGCTTCCGGTAGGCGAAGAAAAGGTTGTTGTGTCGATGTTGGGTGGTGTGGGACCCGATGTGACCGAGGTGTTTGGCGATTTCGCTCAACGGTTGGCCCGCGCGGGGTTGCTCCTGGATCTAAGACCGTTTGTGAAAAGGGACTTCGGTGCCCAGGAGATTGCGGATTTCTGGCCACCCGCCTGGGACGCTTCTTTCGTAAAATTCGGTTCACAGCAGGGCGTTCAGTTTCGTATCCCACGTTACATGCTTACGACCGTCTTTTACTACAACGAAGACCTCTTCCGGCAGGGTGGTCTGGCCACCCCCGCTGAACTGGATGCTCGTGGCGCCTGGGATTGGGCAAGCCTGAGGAGCTCTGCAAAGAAGCTGACTCGGCGAACTGGCGACACGATCAGCACCTATGGGTTTGTGACTAACACCACTGCTTGGAGACGGATCGTCAACTGGGCCCGGGCTACTGGAGGCGACTTCTTCGATCCCCGTGATCCGACGCGCTTCATCGGCGATATGCCAGAAGCCGTGGAGGGCATCTCCTTTTTGCAGAACATGATCTGGGAAGACCAGTGCATGGCTCCGGGCTGGGCACATTCATCTTTCTACCAGGGGAAGGTCGGCGTCGTAGAGGATGGTATTCATGCCATCATGGATCGGTTCGAGACCCGTATTCAACAAGCCTTTGCTTGGAACATCGTACCTACGCCCGTTGGACCAACAGGGCGCAATGCCTACACTGGTGACGATGGGTTTTCCATTTGGATTAACACTCAACATCCAGAGGAAGCGTGGAAGTTCGTGAAGTTCATGACCTCCAAGGATGGGCAAGATCTGATGATCCGGCATGAGGGGTTAGCCCCAGTGCGACAATCTGCGATGAGAAGCTACAGCGCGGTTCGTCCGCATCTGAACCTGTACTCTCTAGCACTAAACATGCAGCAGGCTGCACCGCCAATTGCCAGCTACTTAGTCGGTGATGTGAGCCGTATCGGCGAAATCATGACTCAGGTACTGCAGACTTCATTGGTTGACAATGACAAGCCCTACGAACAGGCGGCTCGAGAGGCGAAGCCTGTTTTGGAGTCACTAATCCGAGAGTCAATGGGGCGATAGCGATGTTACGTTCATCTTGGTGGCACAACGGGCTGTTCTTGGTACTCGTCGCCATGGGAACATTGACCATCACTATGGTTGGAGGGGCGCAGGGCCGTCTTCTATTCAGTGACGACTTTGCAGACGCCCCGGTGGGTGGTTTCCCACCGGGCTGGCGAATATCTGCACGCGGGGATTATCTACAAGTGGTGAATGACCCCACGGCGAAGGGGGGTCGAGCGGTTAGAATCTTGGGTGATCCCTCAAGAGCCAGCAGTATGGTAGTTGAGCTCTCCACCGAGGATCCTGTGATCGTCATAGAGCACTCGGTGCGTTGGGTGAAGAATTCAGGTCTAAACTACTACGTTTACGGCCAGCCCAGCGGCAACAACGTGAACTGGTTTGTTGACCAGCGGGGACATCTAAACTACCGCTTCACTCAGAATGGCAAGGTGACAACAGCGCAGGCAGGGCTCCTGAATCCGGGATGGAATCGTGTGCGAGTACAGGCTGACTACGAGCGCAACGAGGTGTACTTGTACCTTAACGATCTTGAGATCCCTGCGTTAGGACCACTGCCTTTTCGCACCCCGGTCGATGACTGGAGAGTGATCCGACTGACTTTTTACGACACAGGCAGAAAGGCTAACGTATCCGAGCTCACGGAATCCTACTACGACGATGTGCGGGTGTGGAGTCTGAGTCGTGAGGAGGTTGAGGGTGCGGACTCGGCAGAGCCCGTTCAGGCTATCTCCGCCCGGAGCACCATCTGGGCTGGCGATCTACCGCCCAGGGCTAAGGTGGTGCCCCCGCTCCCCAGTGAGCCACCTGAGGCGAGCGTAGAGCGGGTGCGTGTGCCGCTGACCGTGACCGAGGACTCCGGGGTGCGGCGCATCGGACAACCCGTTAGCTCGGGAATACCCTTACCGCGTGGTCAACTCTGGGACGATGCAGGCTTGCGACTGCTCAATGCAGACGGTGTGGAAGTGCCACTGCAGACTGAGGTCTTGGCCCGTTGGCCTGATGACAGCATTCGATGGGTTTTGCTCATTTTTCAAGCGGATCTGTTGCCTCGGGAGCGGGCTCGGTTTAATGCGGAGTACGGTAGTGCTGTCGAAAGAGCTCAGCGGAGGGGTCTCCAGCTCCATAGAGATGGGAATTCGCTGCAAGTAGCAGCGGGAGCACTCAAGTGGAGCCTCCCTTCCGAGGGCGTCACCGCGGCAGTGGATCGGGCGGGTGAGGAGTGGCGCTGGGTTGGGGTACCGACGCTGACAGCTCGGGACAAGGATGGTTTTGTCTACATTAGCGCGGGCACTAGCTATGCAGTAGACGTCGAAGAGGACGGCCCGCAACGAGCAGTAGTGCGTATCAGGGGGGAGCTTCGTGCAGAAAGCCCCGGGGCCCCGGGACTCTTCGCTTTCGAGTACCGCCTTTTCTTCTTCCGGGATCGGGCCGTCGTCCGCATAGATCCAGTCCTGACAAACCTCATGGCTCATGCAGGTGCAGGGTCGGAGGTCATTGAGCTGCATGAAGTCTCTTTGGTTTTCCCCAAGTGGTTGTCTGGTCAGGATGCTCTGGCTTACGAGTTGGGCCTCCTGTCTCCTTCTGACGCGGGAGCACAGCATCTGATCGGAATGGCTTCTGAAGCTACTTCGGGGGTACCTGAGAGAATCACCGGAAAGACGTTCGGAGGATTTCGCTTGGCGCAAGAGGATGTGGGGCTCTTGCGCATGGCGGATCAGCCCGAAGATATTATGCTCTCCAAGCGAAGCAGCGGTTGGATCCATTTCACACGTGGCGAGCGGCAGGTCGGTGTGGGGGTTCGCCATTTCTGGGAGCAGTTTTCGAAGGGTTTTGAGGTAACCCCGGCCGGCGATCTTTGCATTCATCTCTGGGTGGATGGGTCACTCACTATGCGCGGCGGCGAGGCGAAGCGCCACGAGGTGTATGTCTCTCTCGAAGATGAACCCAACATGGCAGCCTGGCTGCAGCCTCTGATGGCTGTCGCTTCTCCGGAGTGGTACTCAGACACTGAAGGAATGGGTCAGCCGATTTTCGTCTATGATCCGGAGCTACTACCGCTGCTGGATCCGAGTGTCGCGGCCTACGAGGAGTTTGTGCAGGAGGGTTTCGTCCAGCTTCTTCGCAACAGAGAGGTCCTGAAGGAGTACGGTTGGCGACATTTCGGAGATTGGTCCACCACGTGGGATCCTGACGGCTGGGGAAACATTGAGTGCGACTTGGCCCGTGCATTCTTCCTTCAGTTTGCCAGAACTGGTGAGTTGGAGTACCTGCGGTTTGCAGAGACCGCGGCCCGGCATTGGATGGATCTGGACATCATCTGGGCTGCTGACACCCTATCGTGGCTAGGTGGTGGGATTGAGCATTCGACAGCCCATCGCTCCAAGACTGTGGATACGGGACACACGTGGTTGCAGGGTCTGGTGGACTACTACTTGTTCACCGGGGATCGTCGTAGCCTGGAGGCGGCCCTGTTGACTGGAGATTGGTTCGCGCGCATGGCTCTGGAGCGACCAGCGAGCGGGCCTCGCCTTCACAACCGTCCAGGCGCGCGCCGTCCAGGCTGGGCATTGATCGCTCTAATGCGCTTGGCGCATCTAGGTGACCCCTATTACTTGGAGGCTGCCCAAGCCTTAGTACAGATCATGGCCGAGGAACAGACCGCAGATGGCCAGTGGACGTATGGGATCCCTGAGGCGGAACTGCCAGGTGAGGGGCGCCCTCAGCTAACCAAGGGGTTTATGACAGCTTTGACTCTCAAGGGCTTGGTTGATTATGAGCGCTTTACTGGCGATCCCTTGGCCGCGGATCTCCTAGTCAAAGGGACGCGTTTTCTTGTGGATGAAATGTGGGATTACGACGTAGGAGGGTTCCAATACATACATCATCCTAAGTTCCCGCCGTCTGTGGGATCAGGGACCTTTCTGTTTCTTGACAGCTTAGTACGCACGTACCAGCTCACGAAAGACGAACGCTTCCTACACGTCGCGCGGCGGGCTTTTGAAGCAGCGGTGGCCAAACTCAAGGTAAGTGAAAGCAACTTCGGTAAGAGCATAGCCCAGGCTATTCGCCAGACTCCGGAGTCCATGGTCGGCTTTGTGGCCGAGCCTCTTCCCTACGTTGTTAGAGCTCCAGAAGAGCTGCAGCTATATAAGGGCTCGCCAGTCACACTGGAAGTCACCTTTACGAGAAGGGATGCTGAAGAGGGATATCGCGGTAGCGTGCGCGTTCTTGGCACGCCTGAGGGTCTTTCTATGGAAGAGACAGAGCTTCCGTTCGAATTGAGGCCTGGTGAGCGGAGTGCCGTGCTGCGGTTCAACGCCGTGGTCGGCGATACTTTGTATCCTGGAACGTATTCGATGCAATTCCAGGAGATAGTGACGAGGGTTTCTGCGTGCTCAGCAGTCAGAGTACGTGGCTGGCGGCGTCTGGATGCGTTTCGGCCTCCTGTAGAACATGGTTGGTTTGGCTCCTTCAGTTTCTCGGCGACACTCGAGGAGTCTGCAGGATGGACCTACGCAACTGATAGCCAAGATGCTCCCTACGGTTTGGTTAACCGACGCGTGCGTCAGGGATCTGGTGAGGAGTATCTTGTTTACGAAGTCCCTGGACTCTACAGCTTCCAGTTGGTGGCCTTGGTGCCCCATGAGGAAGTCGAGGGTCTTGGCGAATGCCTGCAAATCTGGATCGGTAATCAGGGTGAGGAATGGAGTCGGGTCGGTGTTGATGTAGCCTGGGAGGCAAGTGAAGGAATGCCGCTAGCGAAGGTTACACTCTCTCCCAGCACTCGTCTGCGGGGCGATAGGAGCCTGCTCAAGATCGTGGTCGCTGGTGCTGGTGCCAGCAGATGGCCTCAGTTGGGCGAGCTCCAGTTGGAGGGCTGGGATCTGAACTCATAGGTTCGCGCGAGGCATACCGCCTTGGCCACAACGAGGAGCATGTTTCTGTACCCTGGCGCTCAGGCCTGTACCTACTGGGCGCCTTCTACTAACCAAGCCTTGTACACAGTGGGAGCGACCCCAGACTGTAGCTTGAAAGCTCTCGAGAAGCTGCTCACGTCGTTGTATTGGCAGGCCAGGGCTGTTTCAGTGACGCTTTCCCCCGCGTGAAGAAGAGCATGTGCCAGGGAGAAGCGGGTGGTGTTTAGGTGTTCCCTGAGGTTCATCCCGGTCGCTCTGCGGAAGATTCGCCGGAGGTGCCCTTCGCTGATCTCCAGACGCTTGGCTAGATCGCCTACATGGAATATGGCGGTACCGTCTTGTCCATTCATGCGTTCGACGCATTCGACAAGCCACTCCTCATGAGGGGTCGGCCTTTCGTTGGTAACCGCGGTAGTTGGGCTTTCCTCGTCAATGCAACGCAGAATCTCAAGCAAGAGCCTAGAGATATGAGGGCGGGATGAGCGACTCCAGTCAGCACACTCGACATAGAGCCTTTGCATGAGGGCACAAAGCTTTTTCTGCATTGGCGCAGGCACGCTGAACTGGCGACAAGGTCTTGTGTTCGTAGGCAGGAGATGCAGAAGCGAGTTGGTTGGCTCTCTCACGCTCGAAGTGGGAAGAGCTAGCGGAAAGTGGACGACTCGGCGTGCGTACTCTGTAGAGGAAGAGGCATAGAGCTGGTGAGGAACAGGTCCCAGCAACAGGGTTACGTGGCCAGGAAGGAGGGGGAATCTCTGTCTGCTGCGCGTCACCTCGAAGAAACCGGACCCTTCCTCGCAGTAGTGCAGTTCTATGTGCGGATGCTGGTGAGCGGTGGTGTGGCCTGAGGATTTTCGCAACTGGTAGACGCGGAAATCTTGGAGTAGTGGCGTAGGGGTAGGGAACGGATGATACTGCGCTAGCACTGTACACCTTCCTCTCCGCAATTCAAGGTAGCATGAACATCACGCCTGCCTGCCATATACTCCAATTTGACGACACCAGGCAGAAACCTGCCGGGGTGGTTGCGGGTTGGGGCACGACGCGGCGGAATCCATCTTTTCGGTTCTTACCTGTTGCCAAGACATGGCGAGCGATGTAGAATGTGGTTGTTGTTTGGCTGAGTTCAATCTAGGATATCAATTGCCGCATTTACACAGAAAGGGGGGCAAAGGGATGACCAAGAGGCGTCTAGTACGGTCCTGCGTAATCATTGTGCATGTCACAGACCTGGTTGTTGGCGCGCCCTTGGGAAGCATCTCTTTGCGCTTGTGTGTTCGAAACGGTGATCCCCCCTAATGAAGGGTGTAGCGGGATTTGCCCGAACCACGGCGCGCATCGGTGTCGTGGTTTTTCTTTACCGCGAAACCGACCTTTTGGGCACCGCTGTCGGATCGAGGCATCAGGAGGTGTTATCGTGAAGGTTCTTTGGCCACTACCATCTGAGGTCAGACAAGAGGTGGAGGGGCGACTGACTGTTGGTGAGAGGATAGAGGTAGCTCTGGCAACGGATTTGGCTACGCCGTCTGCTTTTGCTGTTGGATGGATGATCGCCACAGACAAGCGCATTATCGTGCTTGTGCCTGCCGCCGACGATGGTGATCCACTGCAAGCAGATTCTGATGCTGTTACGCACAGAAATGGTACTACCGCTATACCAGCGGTTGGATGTCTTCCGCGTGTGCAAGAGCAGTGGCGTATAGCGGAGTATCCCCTGGACCAGGTCGAGTGGGCCAAGGTGGAGCCGCTGGTTGGTGGAGGCAAACTGTGCATTCAGGTCGGGTCACGGCTTGTCGAAGCGGTCTTTTTCTCCAGTTCTCTCATCGAGAGATTTGCAGAAGCTGCTCGCACTATCGAGAAGCTGGCCAAGGGAACGCCACCCGACAACGCCAATGTGGAGGAGCCCACGCGCTGTGGCAAGTGTCAACGCCTCCTACCCGAGCCGGGTGGCCTGTGCCCTGCGTGTGTGCAGAAAGCTGCGGTGCTCATGCGCATTGCGCGCTATATCAAGCCGTACTGGCCTAGCGCTCTGGCCCTGGCTCTGATTGCCCTGGGCAGTACGGGTGCTCAGCTGATACCGCCCTACGTGTCGCGTATCTTGCTGGACCGGGTGCTCGTACCGAGGCAAAACATACATTTGCTTCCGTGGTTGGCACTGACTTTGCTCAGCATGTCTGCTCTTGAGGCTGGTGCCGGTGCCTTACATGGGTGGATCGTGGCCTCCCTGAGCGCCAAGGTGACACGTGACATCCGCGCTCACATCTATCGGGTGCTAGAACGCCTCACGCTGCGTTTCTATGACAAGCGGCAGACTGGGGCCATCATGTCGCGAGTGACCAATGACGCTGACCGACTCAACGGTATCTTGGTGGATGGTCTGCCCTATCTGATCTCGAATTTCCTGCTTGTGTGCGGTGTGGCGGTTATGCTGTTTGCACTTGACTGGAAGCTGGCCCTTCTGGCGTTGCTACCCGCTCCGCTCTTAATCATGGGCGGTACGATCTTTTGGCGCCGGATGCGCAGTGTCTTCTACACGTGTGGGCAGAAGTGGTCTAACTTCTCCGCCTACCTGAACGAGTCCATCACAGGCATCAAGGTAGTGAAGGCCTTTGCCCAGGAGGACAAGGAGATCGGACGCCTTGATAGGCGTAACGAAGCTCTCTGTACGGCCAACGTGAGTGCTGATCGGTTGTGGATGATGTTTTTCACCACAATGAATCTGACCTCCAGTTTGGGAATAGTCATTGTGTGGTTCTTCGGTGGCAGACGCGTGTTGGCTGGTGAAGTGACCGTCGGCGAACTAGTCGCGTTTGTTCAGTACCAGATGATCATGTATCGACCGCTCCAGTGGTTCGCCCAGCTCAACAACTGGCTTACCCGGGCGCTTGCGGGCGCCGAGCGCATTTTCGAAGTGATCGATGCCGACCCGGAGCCCTACCAGAGCAGTGACTATCAGGCGCTTCCCGACATCCGCGGTGAGGTGGAGTTTCGGGGGGTCACCTTTGGTTACGAACGCTACAAGCCCGTGTTGAAGGGGGTAAACCTCCATGTGCAGCCCGGCGAGATGATAGGTCTGGTAGGTCGGTCAGGGGCTGGTAAGAGCACTCTCATCAACCTTCTGTGCCGCTTCTACGATCCGGACGAGGGCCAGATTCTGGTGGATGGTATAGACCAGAGAGAAATCCGTCTGGAAAGCCTGCGCAGTCGGATTGGTATGGTGCTGCAGGAGCCGTTTCTGTTCAACGGCACTATTGCTGAGAACATTGCCTACGGCAAACCCGATGCCTCCCTGGATGAGATCATCCGGGCAGCTCGGGCAGCAAATGCCCATACTTTTGTCGTCAACAAGCCGGATGGCTACGACACGCAGGTTGGCGAGCGGGGCGCTAAGCTGTCTGTGGGGGAACGTCAGCGGGTATCCATCGCCCGAGCGATTCTGCATGACCCACGCATCTTGATCATGGACGAAGCTACGGCTTCCGTCGATACAGAGACGGAGCGACAGATCCAGGAGGCCATTGGGCGGCTGGTTCAGGGTAGGACTACGTTTGCCATTGCTCACCGCCTGTCGACCCTACGCAACGCCAACCGACTGGTAGTGATTGATGAGGGGACGATAGCAGAGGTGGGAACTCACGATGAGCTGATGGAGCGAAAGGGGTTGTACCACCGGCTGGTCAACATGCAGACGGAGGTCAACAAACTCCGCGCCGTTGACGGGTAGGCGAGCGAAACACAAGGGATCCTCTGGTCTTCGTGTCGGAGCAAGAGGGGAACAGGAGGGAAGATGATCGTGAAGGGTGCTAGTTTGGCAGAACAGCAATCGATGGAGCAATGGGCGCA
Organism: Limnochordia bacterium; assembly: GCA_050951545.1. Classification (GTDB taxonomy): domain Bacteria; phylum Bacillota; class Limnochordia; order DTU080; family DTU080; genus DTU080. The sequence continues at coordinate 470,222 of JBMNJG010000007.1, forward strand.
CCACATCGATGCTGATTACGCTCGGGATTCTTGGCAGCCGGGGATGCTGGATCCTAGAGACATCGTGTTGCGTCAGTCAAGCGGGTGGGGGATGACGCTTACACTGCGGGACGTTCGCACCTGGTTAGGTGTGCGTATCGTCCGTGCGTTCCCACTGTCACAGGGCTGGAAGTATATGACATTCCTGAACCGCAAGAACGATGAGATAGGTACCATCCGTAGCCTGAAGGACCTCGAACCAGTGACTCGTCAGCTGGCAGAAACCGAGATACGACATCGCTACTTGGTGAACGTGATTCAGAGCATTCACTCGTTGCGCTGTGAAGGTGACACACTCTATCTCGGTGTCAGTTGCCAGCGTGGTCAGCGGGAGTGTGTGGTCAAAGCCACGAGGGAGACCGTGGTTCGGCTTGACGACGCCAGGCTGATCATTGTGGATGTAGACGGCAACCGGTTTGAGATAGACGACATACAGCGTTTTGGCAGACGAGTGCAAGAGACCTTCAACCAGGTGCTTTGATGCGTCACAGAGTGAGGTCGCCGTGGACCGGAAAGGGTTGCGTGGCAACCTCTTCTCATCTAGCGATGGTGTCCGCGGGCGGCAAAAGAGGTCCGCTTCGGTTTTCCTTTCCGCCTGTAACCGCCGTTAGACCTGTCTCTTCCACCCAAAAACCTCGCCCGGCCACGGAAAACATGCTCTAGCTCGTCGGATCTGCCCTTCGAGGCAACAGAAATGGGCCGAACCCGACATGGTTTGCCACATCCGGCGGTATGGTGTACGTGCCTGAAGCTCTGCTGCTCTCCAGTGAGCTACAGGCGACTGACAAAGTGATCTATGGCACTGCAGCTTGGTACTCTACAGCCGCACGAACTGGTCCGAGGAGAGGGGCCGAGCTGGCAAACTCTGAATAAAACATGCGTCCCATGAACGTCTCGCGTTCCGGTACCGTCAATCTGTCGGTGGGGAAATACGTTCCGCCTTCGAAGGGTGTTCGACGGTTGCGGGATGGGGATGTCCTCTTTAATAACACAAACAGCCCGGAGTTAGTAGGCAAGACCGCATTCGTACAGAAAGCTGGCGACTGGGGATTTTCGAGTCACATGACGAGGCTAGCTTTTCACCGGGGGACTAGCCCTAGATAGGCTGGGATACGTCGTGGAAGGTACTGGGCGCAAGCGATGCCTAATCCATTTCTCTCTCATCGACAACACCACCGAGTCAGTCAGTGCATGGATCCCACAGAACCCCTATACCCTCAAGGGTCTTGGGGGGTGGAGGGGAGTTACTGGTCTCTAGGGAGTGAGAAGCAGAAGGGAGACGGAGCTGCAAGACCTAGCTACAGACCCTGCAAGGCTCGTAGCCTGGTCCTTCCCCCTTCTACTCCTCCTGACTGAGCAACCTCAGAACCCCAAGCACTTCCCCGTTCTGTGTTCCTTGGCTACGCTACAGGGATACACTGCTCAACGTCCATGACCGTACCCGTGCGCTCAAGCGGGGACGGAGGGACGGTTCCGCTGCTGGTCTTCCACCGACCACTTCTCATCGAGATCCCTAATGACACGTACCTCTGTCTCAGCCACTGCATGTGTGTACCTGTTCGCCATAGCCATCGTCTTGTGCCCTAGCCTGCTCATGATGTTCTTAACGGGCATCCCCTCGTCAGCCAGCTGGTCCTTACCCTTACTTAACACCGTGGCTCATGGTGAGCGGGCGAATATGCTGAACAACTCAACTGCTTCCACTGCGTTGTCCAAATGCTGCAACCCGCGCCAAAGAACCTGGGTGCCGGGCATGCCGTCGCTTTTTCGCCCCAAGTGTCCGCCTAGCTGCCCAACCATCCGAACCGCTTCAGCCATGGTAGGTGGTTTGTCCGGTGGACGAGGGTTCTTGGTGACAAGGCAGCACAGCCGTTTTCCATTCAACGTCAGTAAAGAATGAAGTGCAAGCAACATCGGGGGTGTCCCGGCCCAGCATGGTCAGGTGGTAGATCCTCCAGGCCACGACCATGTCCAGTCCAATACAGGCTTGCAGGCTATCAGCTGTGCCGAGTTGCCGATTGCGGATACGACAGCCACTCTTCAGCGTACGATGGTATACTTCAATACCCCAGCGGCCAGCGTACCATTCCACTCTCGTTTTGGCATCCTTCGCAGTTTCGACCGGGACCGTCGTGAGTAGCATCCATTCTAGCGGTACTGTCGGTTGCGCAGTATCGCTTTCCGGAGGGAGCTCTGAAAGGCGGACTGCCCATAGCACTATAGGTGGTCCCTTGGCATCGCGTTTAGGGGGACGCACCTCTACCTTGGAAAAACGCAGCTCAACCCAAGTATCGCGAGCTTTTCGAGAGCCAGCATGTGGAATGTGAATTTTGAGCTTCGCGGCCACGTCGCGGGCAGCCAAAAAATCCCACAGGTAGCTTTGTTCTTCTCTATCAACTTTGCGAAGAAGCGCCCTATCAGACCTGATCAGAAGCCCAGGCCCGAGAGGATCCTTGGTTGCCTCGACAAGCAATTCATACATGTCAGATTCACGATCACCGACACTGACGATCAGTGTATCGGGACACAGCTTCTGTATCTCGGCCACCTTGCGGAAACTGTGCAGCCACTTGATGCTTTCCTTTTCCTCGATAGGTAGCCGCTGTCTTTTCTTGCTTTTGCCAGTTTCCTGTGGGTCGCGTACCCAACATTGCGCATCGAGAATTCCTAACGGCGTTCCCTCTGGCGTAAAAGCCAAGGTATCGTGCAAGAGCATACCGAGACCCTCACCGCCGGAACCTGTGGGACCAAGCCCCTCCGTCATAGGATGCGTATTATAATCGAGAGTGGTGGTATCCTGAGGGGCGAGCACCACGGGATGCTCCTTGATACGCTCAATTGTGGCCTCCGTATGAGGCGTGAGTATTACGTCCATGCTAACCGCCTTATTGCTGAAGAATCGATATGCCGCCATCGTGCGAGCCTTCGAACCGCATGCCTCTGGTATGTTCGCCTCGGAGTTATTGTAGAAATCCTGAGCGAGTATGTACAGACGCTGCTTGAGCCTTTCGTCAAAGAAACGAACGGTGCCAAACTCCTCTTCAGCCCAGTGAGCTGGCTCTTCAGGCCGAGGTAGCTCACATAGTTGCACTGGTGGAGCCTGACACAGACTTTGCCGCCACTCAGCGCAAAGAGGATAGAGAAAGATTCGTTTCCGAACACCGTCTCGCCTTCCTGCTGTGACGCCGACTTCCTCCCAGTTGGCCGCTTTGTAGCATGTGCCTAAGAAATGAGAAGGATCAACAAAGCTCTCTACCAATAACGGGCGAACGGCGTAGCGCTCCTCCCAATCGTCCGCCAGCCGAGCAAGCGCCAAGGATAGCACGTGCGAGGCCAGATTGGGTACTTCCACCGAGGGTGCGATCAAGAAGCGAGCATTGCAGACAACCTGTGGCAAATTCGCTCTTCTGGCTGCTTCAGTCCAACCAATGTGTTCGTCACGTGCCTTGAGCGCAAACGATGCCGACGTGAAAGCTAAGGCCCCTATGGCCCCATAGATCGAGCTCTCCACCAGGTACCTAATCTGAGCGCCACATAGCGGGCCGCTCCCCAAGTAATGATAGGTATCCAAAAGAGATCGCCAGGTCTGATGCGCTTTGGCGTAGCGACTACTAACGGGTTGCACAATGATCTCACCCAACTCCTGTAGCGAGCAGGCGACCTGTGCAACCTCTATCCCAACAGGATCACCCAGATCCTGGAAAGCAAAGGTGATGTTAACTGCAGGTAGGGAGACCAAGTCTCTACGTTCAAGCTCCGCAAGAGCTTTGCGGCAACCCATCTCCTTCGGGTCACCATTAGGCGAACGCCAATCGTTCTCATCACACAATCGCCGGGACAACTCTCGGCGCGAGATCGAAGGCTCCGCCTTGACCCACCTGTTAATCATCTCGATAATGGACTTGGTAAAATGAAAGCCGTTGATCCACATCATGCCTAAAGGCTAGCATGATCAACCCCCCGGTGTCAAGCGTGTGCGAGGACCAGGTCAGCCAGGAGGGTGCCATGGCTGTGCCTAAGGCCGTGGAACTTGATGTACGGGAGCCCTGCCTTAGACACAAGGGCTTTCCACCTGTCTACGATGGTCGACTTGCCTAGGGCTGGGCCAGTGGTTCTCCTCCTGTCACCAGGGAAGACGTAGCTGTTGGGATTCACCAGCAGGTCCCGACTAAGCAACACCTTATGCTGAAACTCTAGGGCCTGCCGGGTCAGCGACATCATTGGGATGTCCCGCTTGCCTTTGGCACCCGACTTCAGGGGGCCTACACGCTGCTGCCCTCCGACCTCAGAGATGGCTTGACGAGCGCATGACGATTGCCCTGCTCGACAGGCTGACCCATCGTGCACACATCCTACTTGGGTACCTGCTATATCCCGGCAAGCACTATGGCATTGACGGGCCTTTGGGCACCGTCAGACTGGCCATGGTCAGGGAGGGCAATGAAGACCTGGAGTATTTCTGGCTTTACCGCACGCTCGCTGAGCAGGCTGGTCTTTCGGATGAGGTGATTGAGGCGCAAGTCCAGTCGCTGATCGAGCCCCTGGCCCGCAACCTGCGGGACTGGGAGAGAGACCCGCGTCTTCTCTACAAGCAACGAGAGGCCGTGGCCCAGCAGATCATTGAGCTGCTGCCACAGTAGAGCACGACAGGGCGGGCATCAAGTCCCGCCCTAGCCTCGTCATTGCCGGTAGGGATGTCACTTCTCAGGGTGGTTAGGGAGTCGTGTAGGCTGGTACTACTCGTATGTTCCCTGTATAGCTATCCACTGCAGCGACACTACGCACGCGTCCTTGCTCGTCCAACGCACAATCGACCTCGGTCAGATCGTTGATGGAGTCGAGCTCCAGGCGTTGATTTCCTATCTGGATGTAGCCACCTACGAGCCAGCGTGCTTGGGCTTCGGGATGGGGGCTGCGCCGATGATCGTCAAAGAAGCTCAGCACCACACTGAGATATTCCGGTAGGCGCAGATCGTGACCTAGGCCAGGCAACTCCACATAGGCGACTGGTTTGCTTAACTCCTCAGCGAAGGCCTTGTAGCGTCTGGCCATGACGACAGGTACCCGCGGGTCTTCCACGCCGTGAAAGATAAGTAGAGGAGCTCGCAAGTTGGGCAAAAGGTGGAGCCCACTGCGGGCTCGGTAGGCGTTGGGGTCTTGGTCAGGCGTCACACCTAGCCAGACATCCATTTCATCGCGAAACTCACCCACACGGTCGCCGTTGTACCACAGGGCATAGTCGGATATGCCACACAAAACGACGCCAGCTGCGAAGAAATGAGGGAACTTCGCCATAGCAGCGTATGTATTGCCCCCGCCTCCACTGCCTCCAAGGCAGTAGACAGTCTCTGGGTCACGGATAAACTCCGCGTAGCGTCGGCGGACGTAGTTTACGGCGTCGATGCCATCAAGCAGCTCCCAGCCATTGACGTCCGGCACACCGCCACTTGGTCCTCGGCCTCGCATGTCGACGTTCACCACTACGAAATAGGGAGCCAGGACTTGGGCCATATGCCGGGCGCTCCTGCGCTCGCCGTGCCAACCGTGAAAGAGCAGCAGCAGAGGCGCTGGGTGAGCAGGTAGATAGACATCCGTGAATAACTGGCAATCCGTATCGCGAGAAGAAGAGTAGACGACGTCGTACTCTGCGCGCCAGGCGCTTGAGGTCGCATCGCTTGACATTCGGGGATCGCTCCTATCGGAATGATGCTGGTTTTCTTCATCGTAGCCGCCACGCAGTCCTGCACGGCACTTTCATGCGGTATCCATAGCGCGGTCAACTGCCTGCGGTACCTGTGCCAACGGCACAATCTTGGTCTCGCCAGTACGTCTGGAGATCAGTTCGGCACCCCCGGCAGCCAGAGATCGTTCGCCAACGGTGATGCGCAGTGGCATGCCCAGCAGGTCGGCATCCATGAACTTCACACCAGCGCTCACATCGCGATCATCGAATAGTACTTCATCTCTGCCCAGGGTGCTGTAGAGCTCTTCGGCCGCTGCGCGCACAGCATCACTCTTCCCAATCACCACTAGATGGCACTTGTAGGGCGCCACTGCAGCTGGCCACATAATGCCGCGTTCGTCATGGCGGTGTTCGATGATGCAGGCCAGCAGCCTCGTGAGGCCAATGCCGTAGCACCCCATCAGCAGAGGACGCGATGTACCGTTTTCGTCGGTAAAACAGGCGTTCATCGCTGTTGAGTACTTTGTACCCAGTTGGAAGATGTTGGCCGCTTCAATGCCCCGGCGGGTTTCCAGCGGGCTACCGCATTCGACGCAGGGCTGGCCTGCCTGAGCTAGGGCGATGTCGCCAACCAGGTCAGCAGTGAAATCACGGCCGTAGCGCACACCGACCAAGTGGAAGTCGGGTCGGTTGGCTCCGCTGACGAGATCGCCGCAGTCGGGTACGGAATCATCGGCCACTATCAGTACGGGCGCGTTTGTGTGGAGTCCAACGGGACCCGCGAAGCCCACACAAAGGCCGACTCGCTCGGCTTCTTCAGCGGAGAGAGTCTGAGCCTCCGCTCCTAACAGCTGGCTCAGTTTCTGCGGGTTCACGTCTAGATCGCCACGGATGAGCGCCAAGACCACTTGTTTGCCCGCAGCGTAGAAGACTGACTTCAGCGTTTCCTGCGGAGTGCAGCCCAGGTAGTCACAGAGATCAGCGATCGTTTTGCAGCCCGGTGTATGACTAGTCTCAAGGTCGCGCTCCTTCGCATCGCGGCTGGCAGCCCCTTTTTTCGCTTTGGCCACCTCTTGGTTCGCTGCGTAGTGGCATGCAGGGCAGACGACTAGCGTGTCTTCGCCTCTTGGGGCGATGAACATGAACTCGTGCGCGATGAGTCCACCCATCATTCCGGTATCGGACTGCACCACCAGCACCGGAAGAGACAGACGCTCGAATATTCGCTCGTAGGCGTGGAAGACGGTGTGGTAAACGTCCTCCAGGCTACGCTGCGAGGCGTGGAAGCTGTAGGCATCTTTCATGAGAAACTCCCGCAACCGGATCAGGCCAGCGCGGGGGCGTGCCTCATCGCGGAACTTTGTCTGAATCTGATACACAAGGAGAGGGAGTTGTCGGTACGAGTCGACCATCGACCCGACCAGGTCGGTCACGACCTCTTCATGCGTCATAGCCAGAACCATGGGGTGGCCTGTGCGATCGGTGAATCGGGCCAAGGTGGCGTCGAGTTCGCTGTAGCGACCGCTGGTCTCCCAGAGTTCTGCAGGTTGCACTAGCGGCAGAAGGAGCTCCTGGGCGCCGATGGCCTCCATCTCCTGGCGCACAATGTCTTCGATATGGCGGAGCGCCCGGTGTGCAAGAGGTGTGAGGCTGTAGATGCCAGCGGCAACTCGTCGGATGAGACCTGAGCGCAAGAGTAATCGGTGGCTCGGTAGCTCGGCCTCGATCGGTGTGTGTTTCTGGGTTTTGCACAGTAGCTGGCTCAGGCGCATGCTCGTCCTCCCTAGCGGACTTTGCCATAGGGTTCCATGGGAGGAGACGAAGTCCTGCGACAAGCGAAGACTCCACTAGTTGTGATGGCGTCGTGAGCTTGCAGCAACCCGGCCTACACACTTATCTCTCTGGCGTGCTTAGCTTCTGGTTGAGGTGACTGCAATAGGCGATAGGGTTGGTGTAGAGGGTACGAAACTCGTCATGCAGGCCAGCCTGAAGAAAGGTTATTCTCTGGTCTCGGGTGTTCACTTCAATCAACCACGGTTTCCCGTCAGTGTCAATGCCTACATCCAGGCCGAGGTCGGCGGCATAGTGATAGTGGCCCGCGACAGCTTGCGCAACGTCAAACGCCAGTCGGATGATTCTCTCTGGCAGAACAGCGGAGATTGAGGGCGCAAACGCGGCCTTGATGGCGTTCTCGCCGGGCATGGCATGGCCCCCTTGGGCGAGGTTGGTGAGGAAGGGGTGTCCGGTCGCCACTTTGGCTACCATACCCGCGACTACCCAGTTACCCTCGCCGTCTCGCTGCACTGGTACGCGCAGGTCGAAGGGTCTTCCCTCGTACTGAGCAAGGTTGATGCATTGCTGTAGCAGATAGCGGTGCGAGCTCATTCGAGTCCTGAGGTGCTTCCGCAGAGCGGGGCGGGAGAGCTCCCGCGTTGACTGGCCTGTCACGAGGACGCGCTGCTTTGACAGCGGCACGATTTTCAGAATGCCCTGACCAACCGACCCGATCTTGGGTTTCATGATCATGCTGTGTCCAGTATCTAGCTGCCTCCTAAGTTGGTACCAGCAGCTATCCCACGTTGGCGGGATGTGCCCGCTCGCCGATGCACTACCGGACAGAATCTGGTGCATCTTCTGCTTGCTCTGCATGCGGTGAGGGTTTACGAGTATAGTACCGCGGCGACGCAACGTGTCAAGAATCTGTAGCGGGGCGTTTGTCTGGTACAGCACCCGCTTATGAATGACTTTGGGAATTGGCGCGGCTTGTCTCTGCCAACCTTGCGAGGAGGGAACGTAGCCACGCAGGCTGTGACGGCGTACGCTGATGTCATTGATGGAAAACACGATGATATCAATGCCTTCTGCCAGGGCGATCTCTCTATACAGAGAAACTTGCTCGTGCGTTGGCCGATCCCGCAGAGCCCTGTGCAGCACAAGTCTATCGACCAGGATGCCAATCCGATCTGACACAGCATGTGCCCCTCTCTCTGGGTTCAGCGGTGGCGATGCCAGCCTCTAGACGCGGCTACGGCGCCTGGCTCTTCTGCGAACTCTGTACCTCCACCACGCATGGCGTGATCGCCAGCCATAGGCATAGAGCACTCGCGTAGTAACTGGGCGTGGTGTTCTACGCAACCGAAGCGCACAACCCCGTGCAAAACGCACCTCGATGCCCCTCTGCCGAGCTACGGAGAGGAGGTATCTGATCGCGGGCCTTTGGCGCAGATACTCCCTGCGTTTGACGTCGATGCCCCATAGGCCAATGGTGTCGTAGCCTTCCGTGATGGCCAGAGCGATGAGGTAGGAGGCCGTGCTTGTAAAACATCGTCCAAACTCTTTTCGCAGTTTTCGCATGGGAAAGGGGACGCTATTGGGAATGCGCGGGTGTGTTCTCTGCATGTATACCGGACCGTTGAACTGGCGCATGAAACGCATATAGCCCTGAAAGGATCTACGTCCTGGCTTTTTCGTCGCCAGCTGCTGTCTCAGATCGGTGATAGCATGCAGCTCAAACCAGCGCGTGACTCTGGGGTAACGGTAGAGTCGACTGGAGAACCCCCAGATCTCCCATGATGGGTCGCGGTAGGGCGCTCGGCGGCGGGACGGACCACCGCCGACGATGGCTACCCTTTTGCGGGCAGCGGGTTTCGTAGAGCAGGTGCTGTCATCAGGCATGTCAATCCACATCCTTGGTCAAGGTGCTACCTTAGCGGCGTTTCCGGCGCCGCCGCCTCCTCCGCCACCAAGCCCTTGGAGACTGCCAGTCATATCCGTAGAGCACGTCCGTGACTGTCAGAATGGGCGGTATCGGAATCCGTAGGGGACACCCTGGGGGGAGATAGACTTCAGTACCTTTTGTCCTCGCTACACCGAGCAGATACTCCACCCCAGGGCGTTGATGGGCGTAGACAGTCCGTTCCGTGAGGTGGATGCCCCAGACGCCTATGGTCTCGTATGCCTCCAAGATGGCCAGGGCGATCAGATAAGATGCGGTGCTGGTGAAGCACCTGCCAAGAGCGTCCAATGCCTCTTGCAGTGGGTACTCTACGCTCTTGGGGATGGTGCCGTGGGCGGTTTGCATGTAGATGGGGCAGTCGAGATTCTGCAGGAATCTCAAGTAGCTGCGATACGACAGCCTGCGCTTGGTGTTTCGCTGCAGCTGTCCCTGTAGATCCTCGAGCGCATGCATTTCAAACCAGCGGGTGATTCTGGGCGTGGGTAGGCGCAGGCTTGAGAAGGCCCATATTTCCCAGGAATGGTCTTCATAGGGGGCTTGGGTACGTGACCGTGCGCCGCCGACGATCGCTACCTTCCTAGGGGGATGGGGTGGTTGTGCATCGTAGCCCATGGATCGATCCTCCGCTGACAGTTCATTTCCATAGCACTGCCGTCATGCGCCCGTTCGCTTCTTCGGGACTCTGGGGCTATATCATGGTATGCCGTACGAGGCGGTTCGTGCCAGACATACCGCTGGGTCTCAAGTCGGCGGAATAGCTCCGCATTCCTATTCCTCCCCCTAGATGACCCGCGTAGGATGAACCCGGGTCTCTAGCCAGCAGTAAATGAATGGCATTCGGCGAGTAGGGGGAGGGGTCGGACCTTTGAGTGCTCTTGCGGTGATCCCGGCCCGCGGCGGATCGAAAGGACTGCCACGGAAGAACGTCCGCCTCCTCTGCGGCAAGCCTCTGATCGCCTGGACGATAGAGGCAGCGATGCAGGCGGAGACGGTAAGGCAAATCGTTGTGTCTACTGATGATGCAGAGATAGCCGGGGTGAGTCAACGTCACGGGGCGGAGGTTGTCTGGCGTCCGAAAGAGATAAGTGGTGACACATCGCCTTCAGAGGCAGCCCTGCTGCATGCGCTTGATCAACTGCAGGTCAGTGAGGGGACCCTCGTGTTCTTGCAGTGTACCTCTCCGCTTATGCTGCCTGAGGATATCGACGCCACGGTAGCCGCTCTTCAGCACGCTGACGCTGCTTTCACAGCGACCCCTTGGCATCGGTTTGTGTGGAAAGAGACAGTGGAAGGGGCGCTCCCCCTGGGGCACAGCAAGGGGCATAGGCCCATGCGTCAACAAAGAGAGCCCGAGTTTCTGGAAGTCGGGGCTGTCTACGCGATGAAGGTCGAAGGCTTCGTCCAGGCGCGTCACCGGTTCTTTGGGCGCGTCGCGATGCACCTCGTACCACCTGAAAGAAGCATTGAGATCGATGACGAGACAGATTTTCTGCTCACTGAGGCATTGATGCGGCAACGCTTGGATCGGGATAAAACGGCACGTCTGCCCAAGAGGGTAGCTGGCCTGGTGATGGATTTTGATGGTGTGTTGACCGATAACCGCGTGAGCGTTGACGAGGATGGGCGGGAGGCTGTGGTTCGTCACCGTGGGGACGGATGGGCCATGCAGCGACTCAAGGAGGCAGGGATTAGCCTTCTGGTGCTGACCAACGAGGCTAACCCTAGTGCAAGGCGTAGCTGTGCCAAGTTGGCGGTGGAGTGTATCGTGGCTCATGGTGATAAGCTGCCAGCGCTGAAGCAATGGCTGGCACAGCACGGCATCACCTCTGAATGCACGATTTACGTTGGCAATGATGACCCTGATATCCCGTGCATGCTCCATGCTGCGTGTGGCGTAGCGCCTGCGGACGCCTATCCCAAGGCGAAGAACGCAGCGCAAATCGTCCTCGCCGCGCCTGGTGGGCATGGATGCATCCGCGAGTTGGCAGGTCTTCTGTTGGGCAGCTGTCTGTAAAGGCGGACGGCTATGTGTCGACTCCTCACCGACTAGGAGGGATACCGTGAACGCCCCATTCATAGTAGCTGAAATTGGGTGCAATCACCGAGGGGAGCTAGCTACGGCTGAAGAGATGGTTCGAGTGGCAGCCGATCTCTGTGGCGTGGATGTCGTGAAGTTCCAGAAACGGAACCCGCGCGAGTCTCTGACTCCCGAGCAGTATGTGGCGCCTCATCCAGTACCACGAAACGCATATGGGGCAACCTATGGAGAGCATAGGGAAGTACTGGAGTTGGGGATCGATGGGCATGGTCGTCTGAAAGCGCTCTGCGAAGAGGTAGGGGTCACCTACAGTTCGAGCGTCTGGGACATGACCAGCGCTCGGCAGATTGCAGCCCTGGACCCGGCTATGATCAAAATACCCTCAGCATGTAATACGCATTTCGCGATGCTGAGCTATCTCTGTGATGAGTTTGGTGGCGGTATCCACATCTCCTTAGGTATGACGACGAGGCAAGAGGAGGAGCGCATTGCCAAGTTCCTGCAAGGGCGCTCGCGTATGCAAGATGTGGTGCTGTATCATTGCGTCTCTGGGTATCCTGTGGCCTTTGAGGATCTGTCCCTACTGGAGATCCAGCGGCTGCGTACCGAATATGGCTCACAGGTGAAGGGGATCGGTTTCTCCGGTCACCATCTGGGCATTGCTGCTGACATCGCCGCCATGACCCTTGGGGCGCAGTGGATTGAGCGGCATTTCACGTTGGATCGGACATGGAAGGGCACGGACCATGCCGCGTCGCTCGAGCCCGATGGCCTTCGCCGGTTGGTGCGTGACACTCGCAATGTGTCGAAGGCGCTGCAGCACAAGGCCACAGCGCTACTGGAAATCGAAGTCCCACAACGCCAGAAGCTGAAGCGGGTGACTACGGGATAAGGGGGAGGCTGTGGCGCCAGTGGTCCTCGGTGCATCTGCCAGAGCTGACCGCGAACGGCGGTGGCAAGGAGTCGCCACAGGACCTCCGAAGGCTTGATTAGCAGAGTGTATTATTGCACAGGTTTGAAAACGAGCATAGTTTATATGCGCTGAAACGTCTGAAAACAAAGGAGTAAGTGGCCATCCAGAGAAGGCAATATCGGGCGATATCGTTTTCAAGTGCCGAGTAGGCATTGGCGAGATGATCACCATAGGGGGGTGGCTCGGATGTGGTTGTTGAGTAGAACTGGAACTGGCCAAGGCAGGTTTGTACAGAGGTTTTCGGCGCAGGTAGTGTCTGCGGTAGCGTTGGCGGTCATCGTAAGCGTAGGACTAAGCGCAGCCCCAACAACGATTCAACTGGCGACATATGGCATGGGTGGGCTACAGGCTGAGGACTGGCAGAATATGCTTCTACCTTTTATGGAGGCGAATCCAGATATACAGGTAGAGGTCCAGATCTACGGGTTCGGCGAGTACAACGAGAAGCTTATGACGCAGATCGCGGCTGGGGTAGCACCAGACCTGATGCAGACCTGGGCACAGTATAAGCCTAAGTTCGTTGAGATGGGCCTACTGCGCGACATTACGCCAGAATGGGAAAAAAGCAGCGTGGCCAAGAAAGCACGACTGTACCCGTTCGTTCTCGAGGCTCCTAAAAGCGGGGGCCGCCTGTACGGTGTGCCGTTTGACTTCAACTCTATGCTTTGGTTTGCCAATGTCGATTACCTGTCTGAGAGAGGGGTGGTCCCTCCTGGAAACGATTGGACGGTGGAGGATCTTCGTGTCTTGGCTCGCAAACTGACAGACCCCGTGCAGCGGGTGTACGGAAGCCATAATGAGGTGTCCAGGGGCGGGACGCACAGTCTCCAGTGGACTCAGTTGTGGACGGGCCATGATTGGGTCAGCGATGACCGGAAGAGAGCACTGGTGGATAGCCCGGAGAACCTGGACATGCTGACATTCTGGAGCGAGCTGCAGAATGACCTGAATGTCACACCCGGCTGGCCCGGTGCTTGGGCGGCGAAGGGCGACTTCTATCAAGGTGGCTACGCCATGCAGGTAGGATGGTTATCTTATGCCGCGGCGTTTGCGGACAAGCTCACCTTCGATTGGGTCTATGCCCCTATGCCCAAGACATCAGCGAGTCAACTGGCCTTTGCTCAGGGTCACATGTTCTCGATCCCGGTGGGCTCGAAAAGCCCTGCCGAGGCCTGGCGTCTGGCAGAGTGGCTGATCAGCTATGAGGGCCAGAAGGTGATCGTGCGTGAACTCAAATGCCATCCCATGGGCCCCTACGCTGACCTGTGGAACGAATTCTATCAGATACTGGCGCCCGATAAGCGAAACTACGCAAGGGAGTTTGTCATGAACGTCTTCTACGGCGGCAACATGATTCGCACGATGGATTACTGGACCTCTTACCCTGAGGTGAACACTATCATGACCGAGCACGTCGGCAATATCTTCACTCGCCAGGCACCTATTGGTAATGAAATGCGCAACGCGGCGGTCAAGATACAAGCACTGTTGGATGGTAAGTGAGGATGCACAGAATGCGGCTAACGAGACCAACGAAAGGAAGGTGTTGCTCAGTGTGGTTGGTGCGGAGAGTCGTCTCTGGTCGCCGAGTCGCTGTATGGTTGTGTATAAGTGTGGCCATTGTCTTGTCCACTGTGGTCACGCAGGCGGCAAAGACCCAGCTTATCGTGTGGGACTGGTGGGACATAGCTAACCCGTCAATCAAGGCCTTTTACGACTGGGCCAAGGGTACGTTTGAGGCCTCCAATCCTGACATTGCACTTGAGTACCAATTCATAGCTGAGAGTCAGTACTACACAAAGATCATAGCCTCGACAGCCGCGGGTGTGGGCCCGGATGTGGTGCAGCTTTCTATCACTCGGGCGCGGGATTTCTATAACGAAGGGTTGCTTTTGGACCTAAGCAGCTTTGTGGCCAAAACGCCGTCCATGTCTCCTAGTCAGTTCATACCCCCCACCCAGATTTATAATCAAAAGGACGGAAAGATCTATGGCATCACTTTTGTGATGGACGCCTCTGCTCTCCTGTACAACCGACAGCACTTTCGCGAGACGGGACTGGATGACTCCCCGGAGGGGATTGCTTCGTGGGACGCTTTTGCTCAGGCGGCGAAGAAGCTGTCTCGGCGAGAGGGCGGGGTGACAAGTCGTTTCGCATATACTTTTTATGGGAACCCGATTGAGGAGTTCTGCACATGGATGCGTACCAACGGCGGGTCTTTCTACAATGCAGACTTCACCCGGACTGGTTTCAATACCAACGCGGGAATTGAGACCTTGCGGTTCCTGCAGGGCCTCTCTCTTGATCAGCTGACCGGAGGAAGCTTCAACGCCGAGACGGCTTCTATGCGCTACTGGGGCACTTGGGCTGGCTCGTACATCCGTAGTGCCAATGCCTCACTCGATTTCGGCATGATCACCTTCCCAAAGGGGCCTTCGGGCAATCAACGAGGAAGCACGACGTGGGGCAACATGATGACTGTGCTGAAGTCGACGCAAGAGGCCGAGGCTGCTTGGCGATACATTTCGTTCATCTGTGGCTTGGAGGCTGATATTCAGCTGCTGAAGCTGATGGATCGGCCCACCTCTCCACGTTTGGAGTTCTACAGAACGGCGGCGTGGAGAGAGGCAGTGCGCGCCAACCCCTGGATGGAGCAACTGCCAGCTATCGTCAACTCTGGTGGCGCCTATCCTTTTATCCGATTTGCTGACGTCAATGCGGGGATGGGACCGCTGATCCGTAGCGTCATCCAGACGACCACAATGTCGCCAGAGGAGGCCTTACTGCGTTCTGAAGAGCTCGTCAACCGTTTGCTCGCCGAGACAGAGTAACGCAGGGCAAGGGGTCTCGTACTGCCTTCGCACATTTCAGAGTGGAATGGCCGACCGATGCATTCATCAGACGGCCATTCTTCCTACCAGTGATCTCTCAAGTCACGCTATCTCGATCGGAACTGAAATGAGAAAAGGTCGGCATCTCGCATCACGAATCGTAGCCTCATGAAGGCGAAACAGCTGAGAAGGAACCTGCATGCGATCAGGGGAATGAGATTCCGCGGAAGGCGAAGTGTCTGCAGATTTCGGGATAGCATCTTTCTCATGAAGGGAGATTGACCAGCGTGGATTCTTCACATGGTTCCGATAAGCCACGACTAGAGGAAGGCGAACTCTATGTGGGTTGGAGCGAAAGAAGCATCACGCCCGACAGACCAGTAATGTTGCAGGGCCAATTTCATCAGAGAATCTCAAAGTATGTGCAGTCCGAGCTAGTGGTCACGGTACTGGCGTTGGAGACCAGGGATGGCTCGGGAGGCACTCTGGAGCAGATGATGATTGGTGCCTGCGATCTCTGCAACATTCCCGCGGAGCTTCTTGTGGAAGTGAGAAGCAAGCTCAGAGGTCAACTGTCAGGCTTCTGCGTGGACAAGCTGTTTCTCAATGCGACGCACACCCATACGGCGCCGATAAAGACGGAGGCCGAGGTGGTAGCCGGAAGCCTCATATACAGGTACATTCCCAAGGAGATGCAGCCTGCGGCCGAGCCTGTAGATGGCGAGGTGATGTCTCCTCAAGAGTACAGTGAGCTTCTGGTCGAGCGCCTGTGCGAAGCTTTCATTGAGGCCTGGGAGAAACGGGCGCCGGGGTCTGCCAATTGGCAGTTAGGCCATGCTGTCGTGGGGCATAACAGGCGCCTGGTCTATGATGACGGCAGTGCTCAGATGTACGGCTCGAGTGACACCATCAATTTCGACTGCATCGAGGGCCCCAGCGATCACGGTGTGGAGCTGCTGTATCTCTGGGACAAAACTGAGCGACTCTCGGGTGTCGTGGTCAATGTCGCCTGTCCATCGCAGGTAGTGGAAGGGCATAGCTTCATCTCATCCGACTACTGGGGCGAGGTAAGAAAGCAGCTCAAGGAGCATTTCCCAGACCCGCTTTTCGTTTTGCCGATGTGTGGTGCTGCAGGTGACCAATCGCCAAGGGATTTGGTGAGGCGGCGCCGGGGGGAGCCCAGCATGCACAACGTGGAGGGCGCCATCGAGTTGGGGGCTCGTATCACAGCTGCCGTAGTCGGCAAGCACGCTGCAGCGGCAGAGGAGAAAAGGTCAAGGCTGAGATTCGGACATCTGGTGGTGCGCATGGATTTGCCGTTACGCACGGTCTCCAGACAGGAGCATGACGAGGCTCAGGCCAAATTCCAGGCTATTCTCGCCACGAAGAAGCCCGGAGAGCGACTGGAGACCAGGGATATCGTCAAGCTGTTCACTCCCGGGGGAGTAATGGCTAGATATGAAGACCAGCAGAAGACGTCCTTCTACTCGCCCGAGATCCATGTGATTCGGCTAGGCGAGATCGCCATAGCCAGCAATCCCTTTGAGCTGTTCTTAGATTACGGTCTGAGAATGAAAGCGCGTAGCCGAGCTGCGCAGACTTTCCTTGTCCAGCTGGCCTGCGAGAAAGGGAGGTATCTTCCTACTGAGAAAGCTGCCGCAGGTGGTGGCTACAGCGCTATTGTGGCCAGCAACCTGGTGGGTCCCGAGGGAGGTAGACTGCTGGTTGAGCAGACGGTCGGTCTGATCAACAGCCTGTTCTAGACTAGAAATGGAGGCATCGACGCTATGGGAGATAAGCTAGCCATACGTGGAGGTACACGGCTGATTCCCGAGGGAACCATCAAGAAGTGGCCGCCTGTTGACGAAACTGACAGGCAGCTGGTGCTTGGCGCGCTGGCTGCTCCGAGCCATACCTTCAGCACCAATTGCTATGCGTTCCAAGATGAGTTTGCAGCCTGGAACGGCAATAAGTATGCGGTCACCACGAACTCGGGCACGGCGGCAATGCACATGTGTCTGGTCGCCTGTGACTGTGGAACAGGTGACGAGGTGATAGTCCCCGCTTACACGTGGTCCTCGTCAGCTACGTGCGTGATGCAGCACAACAGTATCCCGGTCTTTGTAGACATCGACTTTGATACTATGAATATCGATCCGGACAAGATCGAACAGGCGATTACTCCCAAGACGAAGGCCATCATTGTGGTGCATCTGCATGGCCTCCCTGCAGACATGGACCGGATCATGGCCATTGCCGAGAAGCATAACCTGAAGGTCATTGAGGATGCCTGCCAGGCTCATGGCGCCAAATACAAGGGCCAGAAGGTAGGCACCATCGGGCACTGCGCGGCTTTCAGCTTCAACCAAAACAAGTGCCTCAGCGCGGGTGAAGGTGGCATGTTCGTCACTGCGTCAGAGGAGATGCTGGCTAAGGCCAGGGCCTTGTGGTCCTTCGGCGAGAGCTTTCAAGATATGGCAAAAAGGGACTACCATGTGTACTCCATGGGCTGGATGTATAGGAACTCCGAGCTGAACGCGGCTTTTGGCAGAGCGCAGCTCAAGAAGCTAGATGGCTACTTGGCCTATCAGGAAGAGAGTACACAGCTTCTCACGGAATTGCTGGCGGATGTGCCGCATCTGATCCTGCCGACAGCTCCTGAAGGGTACGAAACCAACGGGTACAACTATACGATTCGCTTTGATATGAAGGCCTTGGGTCACGAACACGACGCTAGCGCCTTTCGTTACAAGATCATCGAGGCTCTCAAGGCAGAGGGCGTAGAGACTGGAGTATGGCAGCGCTTCATTTTGCCAGCCATGGCTGTGTTTCAGGCGAAGAACGGCTATGGGAAGGGCTGTCCCTGGCAGTGCCCCAATGCTCAGCCGGTCGATTATTCCCTTGAGCAGTATCCCATGGCGCAAAAACACTGCGACACACACACTGGCATGACTACGCCCTTGCGGCTACCCAATGATCTGGACACCGTGAGACTGGTGGCAGAAGCGTTTCGCAAGGTGATGGGCAATATCGAGCAGCTTGAGCAGTGACGCTAAAAAGGGTTGGTGATGATGAAGATCTCGCTGATGTCCTATACTCTAGCTCGTGGCAGCTGGGGGAAGAACCCGGATCTCGAGGAGCTGTGCCGGCTGGCATGCTCACTGCATCTTGATGCGATCGACTGGGTTACGCTCTATGGTTTCACGCCTGAGCAAGTTGCGCAGGTAACAGCCGACCATGGCCTCAAGAACATCTGCTATACCTTCTTTGCCCCCATCCATCATGCTCAGAAGAAAGCCGCGGCGATGGATCTGATCAAGCGTGGGCTAGACATTGCGAGCATATTGGGCGCGGACAAGATCATGCTCCCCCTATCGGGGGTGGAAGGCCAGACGAGGGAGTTCAGTCAGAAGCTGGCGCTAGAAGGCCTAGCAGAGGTCGTGCCTTTGGCCTCGGCGTACGGCGTCACCGTGACTGTGGAGCACTTCCATGGTCGGTCGGCTCCGTTTGTCACCTCCCAAGACATGGAGCAGGCCGTGACAGCGGTCCCAGGCCTGAAGATCACCTATGACAACGGCAATGTCTATACATCTGGTGAGAGTCCCGCCGAGGCGTTTACTAAAATGAAAGAGCACATTGTGCACGCTCATTTCAAGGACTGGCGCGTGGTCACAGAAGGTACGCTCCAGGGCCTGGATGGCCGATACTATGCAGCTGCCTTGGTAGGTGAAGGCGCAGTTGAGCCCTTGCCCTGCTTACAGGCGATGTCGGCCGCAGGCTACGAAGGCTATATCAACATGGAGTACGAAGGGAAGGAATACGATCCAAAAGAGGCGGTTGTCCGCGGCACGAAGCACCTGCAGGGCCTGATCGCCTCGCTGAGTCAGGAGCGTGACAAGTAGTGATCACACGTGGCGTGGTCTTGAATCCAACGGACCTTTCTTTCTCGGATTGGCCTGCGCGGGCCAAGGAGGCGGGGCTCACAACGATTGCTCTACATCATTCGCGTGAGGTTTCTCACGTGAGTGATTTCATGCAGCGAGAGGAGGGGCAGGCCTTCTTGGCCACATGTAGGGAACTCGGACTCGAGGTCGAGTATGAGCTGCATGCCATGAAAGACCTTTTGCCAAGGGACCTGTTCGACAAGGAGAAGAGCCTGTTTCGGATGGCTGATGACGGCGAGCGGGTTCCCGACTTCAACCTCTGCGTGCACTCAGAGCGGGCATTGCAGATTGCGGCTGAAAACGCTGTCGCTATCAGTCGTCTGCTTCGTCCCACCACCGGGAGATATTTCCTGTGGGGTGACGACGGTAGGCCGTGGTGTCGCTGTCCCCAATGCCGACACCTGTCTGATAGCGACCAAGCTCTGATCGTGGCCAATTTCCTACTCGATGCTCTAAGAAAGGACGACGCAAAGGCACAGATAGCTCACTTGGCCTATCTGAACATGCTTGCACCGCCACAGCAGATCAAGCCGCAAGAGGGCGTTTTCCTGGAGTACGCCCCCATCAGACGGCGCTACGACATCCCGTACTCCGAGCAAGTCGGGAGCGATTACGCCAATGCGCTAGAGCTGTTGGACGCCAATCTGGCACTCTTTGAGCGTTCAAGTGCTCAGGTGCTTGAGTACTGGCTCGACGCGAGCCTCTTCACGAGATCGCAGAAGCCTCGCTCAGCGACTGTGGTCAAGGTCCCCTGGCGCCCGGAGGTGTTTCTCAGCGACGTGGGCTTGTATGCAGAGCGTGGAATCCGGCACATTACGAGCTTTGCCTGCATGATCGACGCTAGCTATGTGACGTTACATGGGGAGCCACCACTTCACGAGTATGGAACTGGTCTCATACGAAGGGGAAATGCGTAGTAGGCCGCCGACGTCCCGCATAGCGCGTAACACGGTTTGCTGGGGGAAGCTGACGGCCCCGTTACGGGGCCGTCAGTTCATGGGTGGGTGAAGCTACTTCTTAGCGCTGCGTTGCAGGTCGTCGACGATCGCCTGCTTCTGGATGTGCAGCTGCTCGAGGAACTGCCTTGCTGGGATCTTGCCCAGAATGACGTCGTTGACGTTGACCGAGCGTGCACTCAGTTCTTGCGGCACCGCACCGTACTCGGGGGGCGGCAGGTAGTTGAGCGCATCAAAGATCACTTGGTAGTTCTTATCCCTCAGATTGGCGATGCCAGCATAGGCGGGTTGAGCAGAGGTGAGGGCTGGCACGGTACCCACCAAGGCCATCATGTCTTCCATGTTTCGCCTGTTGATGAAAAGGAACTTACACCATTCCCAGGCCTCGTTGAGGTGCTTTGTGGAGGCCATAATGTTCGGGCCGTAGCCACCAGCACCAGATGCAATGGGGCCTTTGGGACCTGCGGGGAGCAGCGTCATATCCCAGTCCCAGGTTACATTGCTGAGGTAGGATCCAATGATTCCCGTAGCATCTACGATGTCGATGCCCGTTTTGCCAGTCCAGAAGAAGTAGTCGTCATGCCTGGCCACGCGCATCCAGGGGATAGTACCCTCTTCCCACAGACGCGCCACATACGAGAGGCCTTGCTCTACCTCTGGCGTGTTCCACAGACTCTTGATAGCCTGACCGTTGCTGTCGTACTCGTAGAATCTGCCGCCTGCTTGGGCTACAGCTCGTCGCCAGTAGGCGTAACCGCGATCTACACCAAACGTTTCGGGTATGCCATCGCCATCCACGTCGCGGGTAAGCTTCTTGCCTAACTGTAGAACCGCATCCCAGTTGTACTCGCTACCCAGCTTATCAGGGGGTGTTACACCAGCCTCGAGGAACATGGTGCGGTTGAAGAAGCCGACGACACTGGCGATACCCTGGGGTACCTCATGAAGCGCGCCTTTCTGATCGCTCATGGCCTTGATCAGCCCGGGGTTGAACTGCCCGAGGAGCCCGTCCCTTTTCAGCAGCGGAATGATATCGACATAGTAGTCGGAAAAGGCCAAATAGTCGAAGTCGGGGAGATCGTGAATGTCGGGATCGGCACCACCAGCGAGCATGGTCTTGAACTTCTCTTGGTTGCCGACGATGATCTCAACGTCGATGTTGGTCAGTTTCTTGAACTCTGCCGCTTTCTCCTCAAGGTATCTGAGGAAGGCGTCACCGTGGTAGACGTATGTCAGGTGGGTGACACTTACTGCAGAGACTACGGAGGCCGCGATGCCGATCAGGGCCAGTGCCAACACAATAATCAGAGCTTTGGAGAAGCGGCTCAAAGGAAACCCTCCTATCTGTGAATACACGTGGTGACTTCCCAGAGGTGACAGGGGTAGGCTTCATGACGGCTTCGATCTGGATGGCTGGTTTGGCATCACCCCTTCAAGAAGCGATCGGCAAGACATGAGCACCTGAAGTATATTATGACGAAACACCTGAATTCCCTGCCGTATTGGAGGTATGGACGAAGGGGATCTACGGAGGGGATCTATGGTAGGTTCATCACCGTCCCTGAGGCTGCTGACGCCACCATGGACTCGAGGAGTCTGAGAGAATCTAGCACGCTCTCGGGGGTTACCGCCAAAGGGGCCCCGTGCAGCAAGGCTGCAGCGATATTCCGATAGTAGGCGAGGTAGTCCCCTGGAACGATCTGAAGCTTTGCTTCGGGAATATCGCTTTCGAAGTGGCAGCTCTCGTATGCGATGCAGGCCTGGTCACTGCCGGAGATGACGACGTTGCGTTTGAGTTCAGCTTCCTGAGGGTCAAGGCCTTGGATGACAAGTGCGCCCTGCGAACCGCGTACGTACCAGCGTGGGCGATCAATCTTGGAGATACTGCCTACCTCCATGCGAAAACGCACACCCTCAGCAAAACGAATCCAGCACATTGCCGCACTCTCCACGTCAATTCCTGGCCAACGGTACTGGAAATCGGCGTAAACCGAACGCATGTTACTGCCGAAGAGCTGTATGGCCTGGTCGAGCAGGTGCGCGCCCCAGTCACGAACGGCTCCACCTCCGTAGCGAGCCTGCATCCGCCAGGGCAAGTGGCTGCCAGCAGCAGGAGGTTTTCGGTAACCTACCACGCTCGATTCTATCACGTAGGGCTCGCCAAGCAGGCCCTGCTGCAGAACTGCTTTGACAGTGAGAAAGTCGCTATCCCAGCGCCGGTTGTGAAATACGCTGAGAAGGACGCTCGCTTGCTCAGCGGCTTTGACCATCGACTCCGCCTCGGCGACATTCAGGGCCATGATCTTGTCGACGACAACATGCTTACCCCTTCTGCAAGCTTGGATGGTTAGCGGAGCGTGTGTGGAATGGGGGGTGGAGATCACCACCAGGTCGATGCGCTTGTCGGCCAGGAGAGCATCATAGTCATCGTAGATGCGGACGGCTGGAAAGTGTTGAAGTGCTTGCTGCTGGCGGTCGGGGTTTGTGCTTAGCACCGCCCTGATCTCCAAACCCTCTGTCTCACGGATAAGGGGCCCATGAAAGGCCCTGTTGCCAAAACCGTAGCCAATTAAGCCGACCCCGACTGTTGCCATCACCAATACCTCCTAAGTGTGTGATCACCTCTTGGTTTCACCTGTGAATGGTCGAAATCCTGGAAGTACGCCTGGAAACAAGGTCTAGCGCGCATGACGACGAAAGAGTTGCCCATGATAGCGATAGTTCAGCGGAGGTGGCACTATGGAGTTTCGTCGATCGCTCGAGCTCTTTTCCGAGGCACGCCAGATTATCCCGGGCGGAAGTCAGACCAATAGCAAGCGCCCGCAAGCGTTTGCCTACGGGGTTTACCCGATCTATATTGGTCGGGGTCGTGGGTGTCGTGTGGAAGATGTCGATGGAAACACTTATATCGATCTGGTTGGGGCACTTGGACCCATCAACCTTGGTTACTGTTATCCGGCTGTCAACAAGGCTATTGAGGAGCAGTTGAGTCGGGGAATCGTCTCTGGGTTGCTCTTTCGGGCAGAGCTAGAGGCGGCGCGTCTACTCACAGAGATTGTGCCCAGCGCTGAGATGGTCCGCTTCTTCAAGGGAGGCGGGGAGGCCACGGCAGCTGCGGCGCGCATCGCCCGCAAACACACCGGGCGTGAGCTCATCCTCAATTGTGGCTATCGAGGATGGCCGGACGTGTGGACTGCAGCCCGCAACGATGGCGGAGTGCCCACCGCCCTCGAATCGTCTATCCGTTCGTTTCCCTTTGGTGACATAGCTGCTCTAGAGCAGTTGTTCGCTACCAACAAAGACAACGTAGCCGCAGTGTTTCTGGACATTCTCGCCAGGGAACCAGAACCAGGGTACCTGCAGGCAGTGATCGATCTGGCCCATGCCAACGGGGCTCTTTTCGTAATGGATGAGATCGTATCTGGGTTCCGGGTGGCTACGGGTGGGGCCCAGGAATACTTCGGAGTCGTGCCAGATATGGCGTGTTTCGCCAAAGGTATAGCCAACGGGATGCCTCTGAGTACTGTGGTCGGCAGAGCAGACGTCATGCGCCAGGCAGAGGATCTGCTTATCTCCATCACCTATGGTGGAGAGGCACTCTCCCTGGCCGCAGCTGTGGCCACCATGCGTGAGCTACGTGAGAAAAAGGTAACTGACTATCTGTGGGATATTGGCCGTACTCTCATGGATGGGTTAGACAATGCCGCCGTGAAAAATGGTGTGCCGTTTGAGTGCTACGGTATACCACCGATGAGCCTCATGCGCTTTCGGGATGTGGATGCGCAGGGTAACCAGCTCGTCTGGGGTTACTTCTTACAGGAGATGGCGGCACGTGGCGTTCTTTTGAGGCGGGGTGGTGTCAACTTCGTGTCTTACAGTCATCGACCTGAAGACATTGCCGAGGTAGTCGCTGCAGCAGACCAGGTCTTTGCTGAGTTGGCAAAGCTGTGGGGAACACCGAAGCTTGCCGAGCACGTACGCATCCAGGACGTCAAGCTTGGCTTTCGCAGTTTCGCTTAGTCCATCGCCCAATCTGTCTTAGGGGTGAGTCTACCATTGGTATATGAAGAGGTCGTACTTCAGAGCATCCCCAAGTCAGCTCTTGGCCTGTGTTGGTTGTGCGCGCTGACTCTGCTAGCTGTTTTCGCGACTCCCGTAGCAGCGACGGGTTGGCGATCCGAGCTATATCCCGCTGATTGGACTCCGGGCTTCGCAGACGCAGAGGGGCGCTTTCTGCAGGACTTCTCCTTTGCAGGCTACCATGCGGGGACGCGAGAGATACCTGAGGGGGCTGTTGCCCCCGTCGTCGATGTCACACAACCTCCATACTCCGCTGACTTTTCTGGTCAGACGGATGCCACGCAGGCCGTTCAAGCCGCCATCGACACGGTGGGTGGGGCGGGCGGAGGCACAGTCTATCTGCCCCCGGGTACTTACCGGCTAAGCGCTCCATCTACACAAGCTTTTGCTCTAGGGATCCCCTACAGCAACGTGCGCCTACTGGGGGCCGGGTCAGAGCAGACGTATCTGCACCTGGACTGCCAGCAGATGCGGAATAAGGATGTCATTCGCGTTTATGGTGCGGGTGCCTGGCAGCACCCTGTGGGAGCTACGCAGGCGATTGCGGAACCACTGACGTATCCGACACAGATCATCCCGCTAAAGGGCAGGCCGCGTTTTGAAGTCGGGGATTGGGTGGTCATCACTCACGATACTACAGAAGCTTGGATCGCAGAGCACTACATGGACGATTTGTGGCCGCCAAGCTCGATTCCCGGGGCCACCTTCTACCGTCAGGTGTTGGCAGTGGACGACGAAAGAGCGACCATCACAGTTGATGCTCCCATTCGCTACTACCTACTACCGCGTGACAACGCCCGAGTGTACAAAGTAGGCCCTCATGTGGAAGAGGTCGGCATAGCGCACCTGGCCATCGGCATGACAGAGCACCCCGGACAAGGATGGGGTTCGTCAGATTACGAGGTGGCTGGCACTGCGGCCTATGATATACACCATTCCCAT
This sequence comes from Limnochordia bacterium, assembly GCA_050951545.1. GTDB lineage: Bacteria > Bacillota > Limnochordia > DTU080 > DTU080 > DTU080. Next base: position 495,444 of record JBMNJG010000007.1, read on the forward strand.
GCCATTCGGTTCATCGGTGCCGTGAATTCCTGGGTGAATGACGTGCGCAGCTTCAAGCCGTCGGGTAATGAAAGAGTGCATCTGCTGTCTAACGGCATCCTGATCAGCCATAGTCGTTTTGTGACTATCCAGGGGGTCGATCTGCGGGAACCCCAGTACCGGGGCGGTGGCGGTGAGGGCTACCATTTCACCTTAGCAGGCAACGATTCGCTCATTAAGAATTGCGCCGCCTACAACGGGCGGCACAACTACGACTTCAAGCAGGGCTACGCCAATGGTAACGTGATCACGCAGTGCTACGCCTATAGCCCCGACAGCCTCAATTCGGATTTCCACATGCATCTTTCACCCGCAAATCTGATCGATCAGGTGGTGGTGGACCAGGACCGCTTTGACGCTGGCTGGCGCGGTTCATCGGGGACTACGCCTCATGGTCTTAGTACGACGCAGTCTGTTTTCTGGAATGTCCGGGGTGAAGCCTATAAGCATCGCTATCGGGCCATTGTCTACTCCGAACAGTATGGATGGGGGTATGTGATTGGCACTCAGGGAGCTGCAGATCAGGTCCAGCTGGGGCGAAACCCCCGTACCCTTCCCGAAGACTATGTCGAGGGTGTGGGGCGCGGCGAGAATTTGGATCCGCCATCTTTGTATGCAGATCAGCTGAGCCGAAGGCTGGCCCGAGACGAGATCATCCACTGCCCTGAGCTGGATTTTAGACCGCCGATGCCTAGAATCGCTATCCAGTATCCGCAGGCCAATGACAGAGTCATAGGTGACCTTTCTCTGCAGCTCACGGTGGATCCACCGCGCCAGGATACGAGCCTGACGAAAGTGACCCTCTTGCTTGATCAGGATGTGCTCTTTACGGGAAGCGCATTGCCAGACGAGGGGCTGACCATCGATACCCGCCAACTTGAGGATGGCAGGCACACGCTGCGTGTTGAAGCCGTTTCCGAGGCCGGGCTCGCCGCCCGACAGAATGTAGCCTTCTCGGTAAGCAACAGATGGACCATGGTGGACCATCTCGATGCGCCGATTGAAATGTCTTGGTTTGGTGTGCTCTCTCGCGAGATGACGCTTGAGGCCTCGGATGGATGGGCCTACGACACGTCGCGGTCTCAAGATTTTGGTGATGACGAGAGTCGCCGTGTTCGTGATGTAGACAGCGAGGAGTATTTGGTCTGGAAGGCTACAGGACTAGAGACCTTTGCAGTGACCCTCTATTCCCAGACTACGTCAGCGGTTGACTTCGTGCGCTTAGAGGTTCTCGATGAGTCGGGTTGGCAGAAGCTTGACTTTGTCACGGAGGCCTCGGAGTCCTCAGAGAGTCCATGGTACCAGATTATCTTGACGGGTTCGGTTCCTCGGGCGACGGCCGTAGAGCGGTTGCGGCTTACTCTGCTATCCGGGGCCGGTGAAGGCCGCCGCATTCAACTGGGTGAGGTGAGGCTGTCAGGGTGGCGCACCTCACTCGATGATGGGTTGTGAGGGGGACTCGCTAGTGAACACACAACACTGCTTTGATATCCAGCATTACGGGGCTTGTCCGGACGGCAACACGTTGAGCACTGTGGCTATCCAGAAGGCCATTGACGCCTGCCATGAGGCTGGTGGAGGGAGGGTCTTGTGTGGCCCAGGGGCTTTTCTGACCGGCTCGTTGGTTCTGAGGAGCAATGTTGAGTTGCACGTGATGGCCGGATGCAGACTCGTGGGCAGCACCTCGTTAGATGATTACGAGGTGCTGACAGCAGATGGCTTTAGAACTGAGAACGCTCCAGAGCGTAGTGCCCAGAGCCTCGTGCGAGCGGTCGATGCCGAGAATGTGGCCATTACGGGTCCGGGTGAGCTTGACGGATCTGGCTTGGCATTTTATGGCACAGAGAGGGTCAGTGGCCGCTTTTTTGCCAAGCCCAGCACACCGCGGCCGCGTATCGTCATGTTCTACCGCTGCCGGAATGTCCGCTTCGAAGAGACGTCATTTGTAGACTCGCCATGCTGGACGATGTGGTTGATGAAGTGTGAGCAGGTCCGGATTCACCGGGTGCGCGTTATCGGTGACCAGAGAATGATCAACAATGACGGTATTGACTTGGACTCTTGTCGCGATGTCGTAGTCAGCGACTGCATTATCAAGACTGGGGATGACTGTCTTGTGCTACGGGCCTTGGGCCGGGTCTACGACGAGCCGGGTGTGTGCGAGAATGTGACGATCAGCAACTGCGTGCTCGATAGCTGGTGTCAAGCGGTACGTGTCGGTTGCCCGGGAGACAGTGTCATCCGCAACTGCACGCTAAGTGGTTTGGTGATCCACAGCGCAGCCAATGGGATCGTCTTTGACAACCCAAGGCGTTACCTGCCGGAAGGTAGCACCGGGAGAGCGGACGTCCACAACATTTCGTTCTCGAATGTCACTATCGATTGTGAGAGAGTACCCATTAAAGTGTCAGTGGAATCTGGTATCGAGTTGCCCAGGTTGGCTGCATTGAGTTTCTCAGACTTTCGGATACGAAGTGGTGAGCCGTGTCGAGTGGAAGGCAGCCCGGAGACGATTGTCCGTCATGTGAGTTTCAGCAACATGCAGATCGATACGTATGGCGAAGAGGCCATCGTCTGTCGTCATTGCGAGGGCATTCAGCTTAGGGGTGTGGTCTTGTCTAACCGGAGGCAAGAGGCGACGGGGGCTTGATGACAGATCCGTGGTGGTAGACGAGGAGGGGAGTGAGGTGTCTCGCCCCCCTCCAATGGTGCAGATCTGGAGCATCCGGCTAGCGGTCGCCAGCCAACTCAGTAGCCATGCAGGCGATCTCTTCTGCTTCGTGGCGCAGGGGCTCCAAACGATCGCCAGTAAAACGAGAGATCCAGATATCTGGAACCAGGCCTGAGAAAGCTTGCTGTATGTTCTGAGCCTCAGTGTCCATTCGGGCTACCAGGGCCCCTAGGCTCTTCGCCCATTTGGCATACAGCACTGGCTCGATACGGGCAGGATCCAGTGTGGCGCAGGCCATGTTCTGGCGAGTGCGGCGGATGTTATCCCACGCGGAGTGCTTGAGGCGAGAGAACGCTGCTACACTCTGGTAGCACGCCTGGAAGCGCTCGTACTCTCCTACTGATTTCAGGAATTCTCGACAGCCATCGATGCCCTCTTGCGGTGCTGCACCATCATGTAGGACAGCCGCACTGAGCACCAGCACGTCAAGGGCCGCATCAATCGGTTCCACCTGCGTGATCATGGTGTTGTAGCGGCTCCAGGCGGTGGAGATGACGCCTTTCATCTCAAACCGCTGGGCTATCTCAGTCCAGGCCAGCATGTTCCTGAGGCGGTTCTCCACAACCGGTAGCTCGCTGTCGTTTCCATCGGCGCCTTTGTAGGCGGTGCCAGCCCACATGCTGACGCCATGATCTTGGAAACGCTCGATATTGGCCGTATGGTAGTGGGCTCTCGGATTTGCGGTGTCGGGATGCCCCTGGTAGCCCCAGACACACAGATCTGCCTTCTCCCGGATGTTATGTAGTGAAGCTGCATCCCATTGGGTCATCATATCGTGCCAGAGAATTGGCCGGACGCCTCGGGCGAGAAGGTTGTCAAGCAGAGGCTCTACGTGGTGCATATACAGGGCGCCTTTGCCATGCTCTTCGATGAACGCTTTCGTGTCGGGGTGCGAGCCAAAGGTCCAGGCCTCGTCGCCACCCAAGTGGAAATGTTTGGCATCGGGTAGTAGCGCGAGCACATCATCAACCATTTCTTGCACGAGTTCGCGGGCTCCTGCTGCCAGCGGGTTAAGCACATCGTAGTGGTCGGGCAACTCACGCAGATGGGCGTACTCCGGGAACTTGAGGGGCGTCTGCATGTGTCCGAGACACTGTACCAGAGGGATGATCTCTATGCCGAGCACCTTGGCCTTTTCCCGGAAGTGGACGATGTCGTCGGGGCTATAGGCAGTCTCGCACCGAAAGCGGGTATCGCAAGTCCAGGGAAACATGTCTTCCCATTCAACGAGTACCGCATTGTAGCGGGCTGCAGCCAACAGGTCAAGCAGGCTGAGCAGGCGTTCATTCGTTGGTGGCAGGCCTTTCAGGTCAAGGTGTAGACAACGCACAGGAACGACGGGTTGAGACGATCGGAAAAGGTCAGACAAGTCAATGCCTCCTTTTTCAGTTCTCAGTGACTCACCTTTTGCCATAGACGGGCCATGGCGAGCAAAGGGTTATGTCCTAGGTAGTCAGGGCATGGGGTGTTCTGACTGGTCTGGGGTTTGCGCTGCAGATCACGCGGGTTCCCGCCCTGTGGGTGGTAGAACTCCCAGATGGTTCCGGTTTTTTCAAACTGCACCACAGAGGCATCGAGCGCTGCTGCCAGGATCGCACCAGCCGCATCGGCTCTGCCATAGCGCATGCAGCCGAGGGCGGCCCAGTAGGTCATGCTGTTCCAGGTGGGACCACGCCACATACGCAACTCAAAGCGGGGGTCACCTGTGGAAACGGAACTCACGGGATGGGCGGTGAAGAAGCGCTCGGTGTTGAGGAGATTCTCATCAATCACGCGTTGCGCTTGCTCGGGGGTGGCCGCACCCATGACCATGGGGAACATCCCCTCGAGGGCCATCCGCCGCATTTGCGGTTGACCGACAGCCCACATGTCGTGGAAGAACCCGGTCTCTTCATCAAACAGGCGGTTTTGTATAAGCTCTCGCAGTGCATCAGCCTTTTGCTGGTGTGGATGAGCATCGCGGCCTAGAATCTCAGCCCAGCGAGCGGCTGTGGCGTAGGCCTGGTATAGGTGCGATGTGGCATCGACACACGTGTAGGGGCCAGCAGGAGCATCGTCGAAGCGCACGCCTTCATCAACACCGCTCTCCCAGCTGCGGTGCGTGATATCCAGGTAGAAGAAACCGCCTTCCTCGGCTCGTCGATTGGTCTCGAACCAGTTGAGTTGGCGAAGCAACGGCTCGTAGCACTGACCGATCAGCTTGTTACAGCCCGTGAGGGAGCAGTAGGCGTCGACAGCGACTGGCCAGACAAGGGGGTGCCCCACTGTCTTGCTCCAGCGCGGTTCGGGGCCTCGCAGCCAAATAGAGCCAGGCACCAAACCGTCAGGCTCTTGGTTGGCCAGGTTATTGAGGATCTGATTTCTGGCATGCTCAGGCTCTGAGGGAAGCGTGTCAAATACTTGGTGGATGATATCCCAGTGGCCAAATGCCGGGGAGGCCTGATAGCCTGGCCCAATCTCCTCCCATGGGTATGCGAAGGGAGGGCGAGGTGGGTGTGTACTACGCTCGTGCAGCTCTGCTACGTATTGGAGCATCGGCTGCCATGCTTGTTTGCCCAAGCGGGCTGCTTCGGCCTTCAGTGCCTCTAGCAAGGGAAGCTCTTCCTTTCTAGATCGGTCTGGGTGTCGACTAGGATGCCGATTCCAGCAGTGTGATCAGCTCAACCATGCCAGCCACGATCTCTTTGGCTATTTTTCCGCCCAACTCCGCAGAAGCCTGCGACGGATCACCCAAGACACCGATCTTGATTCCCTCATTTTGTTTGATGCGGGGCATGACCATGGGATGATCTACAGGCCGCTCCACTGTCTGGTAGGCATCCTGATCTGCTCGGAGCATGGCCATTATCTCTTCGCGGTCAGTGACTCGCTCTTCGCGGACTAGCTCTGGATGCCAGTACAGCATGCGTGAGGTTTCCGATTTCCCGGCGTGGAAGTCTTTTTGCTCGAAGCATTCCCTGGCGGCAGGTGAGAGGCTGCTTAACGAGACCAAGGCCACCTTGGCGTTCGCCAGCGAGGGGTTCATGCGCAAGGTGATATCGAGGCCATCTCGAATTCCCCGCACATTCTCAGAGCCCCCGTGGCCCAGGGCCACGATGATGTTGACGAATCCTTGCTGGGCCAGTGAGCAGCAGATATCGTTGATTACTGCAGAGACAGTCTGTGGGGCGATATTGATCGTCCCGGGCAGGCTGCCCCCGGAGTAGCTATAGGGCATGGCAGGCGCCACAAAGCAACCCGTGGCGGCCGAGACTCGTTTGGCAATCTCATAGGCGTTGTGGATATCCGTACTGAGGGGAAGATGCCACCCGTGCTGCTCCACACAGCCCACTGGCAGGATGACAGTCTGTGTGACGCGTAAGCCTTCCTCAACGTCCTTGATCGTCATGAGTTCCATGAGTCGTGTTTGCTTTCCTGATCCTACGTTCATGCGCCGCGCCTCTCCTTCTTAGAGCCTTCTGGGCTGCATCAGCTCCTGCGGGCCCTTGGGACCCGCAGGAGCCATCACACTAGCCACGGGCAGCGATTGGACTGCCTGATACGATGCGAGGGTAGTAGTTTGTGTAGCGGACGACGCCCGGCTTGCCGTTATAGTAGAGTCGCTCGGCTTCCAGCTCCTCAATCTCCGGGAGATCTCCGCCTAGGTAGCGCTCTATTTGGTCAACGGCACTATTAATACGTGCCTCGATAGAGGCATAGCGCATATCCATGATATCCCAGCCGAAGGCTTTGTAGGTGTCTAGCCATACCCTTCTGTGGCATTCGTGCAGCTTCTTCATCTGTTTTGCCAGCGCGGGGAGCTCGTCACTGGCCAGCTCCTCCAATCGCTGGCGATCGCCAGCGCGGTAGGCCTCGGTCACTTTCAGCCCCATCTCGGACTTTAGGGCCAGCACCTCTGCCACTTGGTGGAGGAATTCAAAGAGAGAGTTGTAGGCCCCATTACGCTTTACGGCCAGACTTAGGGTGTTGGCCAGTTTGGCGTAGTGTGCCGCGACCGGATGCCCCTCAATGTTCTTGTCGAACAAGCCAGCGAGGATATCCTGCCACATCAGATACTTGCTGGGGTTGGCTGTGTTTAGGTTGTCAGACTCGGTGCCGGGTATTTCATCGAGGTACTTCAGATTGATGAAATCGTCGTAGCGGGCACCTGTGCAGAACTCAAAACGCCGCTTAAGTCGCTCCATGTCGAGCTCGCGAGCGTAGCCGTGCTCGGCAAAGAGTTGCAGACCTAGCAGGGTGGTGTAGATGCTACATTCCGTGCCGTTATCGCCCCATACGGTGGCAAAGACCTCTTTGACTCCTTCGTGTTTGCAGGCATTGAGGGCGGCGTTCGTGGTGACGAAGGTCTTGCTCCAGTTGACGGTGTAGCTGATCCAATTCCAGATACCCCCAGCGAAGATGGGCTCAGTGCCAAACTCGCGGTGGCGCTTAATGAACTCTCGGTAGAACTTCTCGTCGTGGTGGTAGTAATCCCAGTAGACCAGTTCTACCCCCTTGGGCATCGAGGCGAGCATCTCGGGAGTGAATTCGACGGCTAGATCATAGTAGCCGCCTGACTTGGAGGCGGCGCGAAAAAACATGTCGCTCCACATCATCGGTTGCAGTCCGTGCTTTTCCACAATCTCGAGTACCCGTGTGAGGTGCTCGGTCATGATATCAAACTTATTACGCAGCCCGTGGCGCCTAAAGTAGGCACCCATGCCTAGGCGCCATGCTTCGTCCATCCCGATATGGATGCGTTTGGTACGGAAAGGCGCAGCCGCTGCCTTGATCATGTTCTCAATGAACTCGTATGTCCGATCGCTACCCACCAGCAAGGTGGTGTCGTCCTCTTTGATGTCGGCGTATACGGGCCATTTGAGCACATCGGGCAGATGGGCGAGTGTCTGCATGCAAGGGATCATCTCAATACCGAGAATCGCCGCGTACTCGTCACACTCTCGCAGATCGTCGTGGGTAAATTTCGGCCGCATATAGCCAAAGTACGGCTCTTCGGGGACTACATAGCTGTCTTCGGTGTACATCATGAGCATGTTGAGGCCCATGATGGCCATGCGCCGGAGAATGTTTTTCACCGTCTCTACTCGGGGTACCGCATTGCCCTGCGAGACGTCGTACATAACTCCGTTCATGGTGAACTGAGGCTCTTCACTGAGGGAAAAGTCTCCAGATCCTACCGCTAGTTGCTCCAATAGAAGTCCTAGCGCCCGGAAGAAATGGATTTTCTCTGAGTAGCGGATAGTCGCTTGGTTGCCTTTCTTCTCTACCGTAACCGGGCAGCCAGGTTGCTGCTCGACTGTGACCGTGAGGCCGTCTGCAGACAGCTGGTAGCGAAAGTCGGGGGCCAGCAACTGCAGGCCTTCCATACAGTCTTGGACATCGCCTTGAAAGTGGAGACGGTGCTCTTGCGCCATTTCAGGTAACCTCCGTTTGTGTGTGTGGTGATGCAAATGCCGGGGACGCTTGGAAGAAGAGCGCTCGGCAGTTCCGTGTACCTAGATAAGCTCACATTAGCTACGGGGACCGATTGGACTGGCTGACACGATGCGCTGGTAGACCTTTGTGTAGCGGACGATGCCGGGTCTGTTGTTGTAGTAGAGTCGCTCGGCTTCCAGCTCCTGGATCTGCGCCAAGCGCCCGTCAAGGTAACGCTTAACCTGATCGATAGCGCTTTGGATGCGCGTCTCGATAGAGCCGTAGCGCATATCAATGATCTCCCAACCGAAAGCCTGGTACGTGTCTAGCCATAGCTCCCTGTGGCATTCGTGTAGCTTCTTCATCTCTTTTGCCAGTGCAGGGAGTTCGTCACTGGCCAGCTGCCCCAGTCGCTGGCGATCACCAGTACGGTAGGCCTCGGTTAGCTTCAGCCCCATCTCAGACTTCAGGGCTAGTACCTGTGCTACCTGGGAGAGAAATTCAAAGAGGAAGTTGAAGGAGCCATTACGCTTTACCGCCGGACTTAGGGTGTTGGCGAGTTTGGCGTAATGTGCGGCAACCGGGTATTCCTCGATGTTCTTATCGAATAGGCCTGCGAGAATGTCTTGCCACATGAGGTACTTGCTAGGATTTGCCGTGTTTAGGTTTTCGGGCTCGGTACCGGGTATTTCATCGAGGTATTTCAGATTGATGAAGTCGTCGTAGTTGGCACCGGTGCAGAACTCAAAACGTTGCTTTAGCCGCTCTTCATCGAGTTCGCGGGCGTAGCCGTGTTCGGCAAAGAGCTGCAAGCCCAGCAAAGTGGTGTAAATGTTGCATTCGGTGCCTTGATCGCCCCATACAGTGGCGAAGACCTCTTTGACACCCTCGGCTTTGCAGGCATTGAGTGCGGCGTTCGTGGTAACAAAGGTTTTGCTCCAGTTTATGGTGTAGCTGATCCAGTTCCAGATGCCGCCAGCGAAGATCGGTTCGCTGCCAAACTCGCGGTGGCGTTTGATAAATTCCCGGTAAAATTCCTCATCGTTGTGGTAATAATCCCAGGCGATGAGTTCGACGCCCTTGGGGACCGCGGCCAGCATCTCAGGGGTAAACTTGATATCTAGATCGTAGTAGGCGCCCGATTCGGAGACGGCGCGGAAGAACATGTCGCCCCACATCATCGGCTGTAGCCCGTGCCTTTCTACAATTTCGAGTACTCGTGTGAGGTGCTCCGTCATGATATCAAACTTGTTGCGTAGCCCATGCTTCTTGAAGTAGTTACCCATGCCCAGGCGCCATGCCTCGTCCATTCCGATATGGATGCGTTTGGTGCGAAACGGTGCTGCGGCGGCCTTGATCATGTGTTCGATGAACTCGTATGTCCGGTCGCTACCCACCAGCAAGGTGGTCTCGTCCTCTTTGATATCAGCATATACGGGCCACTTGAGCACATCGGGCAGATGGGCGAGTGTCTGCATGCAAGGGATCATCTCAATACCGAGGATCGCCGCGTACTCGTCACACTCTCGCAGATCGTCGTGGGTGAATCTCGGCCGCATATAGCCAAAGAACGGCTCTTCGGGGACTACATAGCTGTCTTCGGTATACATCATGAGCATGTTGAGGCCCATGATGGCCATGCGCCGGAGGATGTTCTTCACCGTCTCTACTCGGGGTACCGCATTGCCCTGCGAGACGTCGTACATGACTCCGTTCATGGTGAACTGGGGCTTTTCACTAAGGGAGAAGTCTCCAGATTTTGCGGCGAGTTGCTCTAAGAGAAGTCCTAGGGCTCGGAAGAAATGGATCTTCTCTGAGTAGCGGATGGTCGCTTGGTTGCCTTTCTTCTCTACAGTAACAGGGCAACCAGGTTGCTGCTCGACCATGACTGCGATGCCGTCTGCAGACAGCTCGTAGTGAAAGTCGGAGGCTAGCAACCGCAGGCCTTCCATGCAGTCTTGGACATCGCCTTGAAAGTGGAGACGGTGTTTTTGCGCCATTCCAGGTGACCTCCGTTTGTGTGGTGGTGATGCAAATGCCGGAGACGCTTGGCAGAAAAGCGGTCGGCGACCTCTCGTATCTCAAAACCATGTTCCACAAGAGGTCGCTATCCCCTTGGCCAGCTACGGTTTTTCGCGGGCGGTAGATACTGGGGCAGAGGCCACGGATGATGCGTACCAATCTGCCCCAGCACTCATGCACTCTATAGCAGTGCGAGGATATCCTCCGGAAGCTCACCGACGACAATCGGTGCACTGCGAGTGGAAAACGCTTGCCTACCGCCATCCTCAGTGCAGTAGCTGCCCTTGATCAGAAGTCGGTAAAGGCCTGAGGAGGGTGGTGTAAGGGTGAGCGTCATGGTTTCATCTGCAGGAACACTGCCAATTTCCTGGATCACCGCTCCATGAGCATTCTCAAGGATCAAAGTGGCCTGGATACCGGCAAACTCACGATCACTTCTGTCAGGTGCTCGGCGCACGGAGACCTCTAGTGGGGATCCGATCGCCGCGTGTCTTCCGTAGGTGGCCTCGCGAGTGAGCGGCCCTAAGTCGAAGCTATAGCGCGGACCAGCCTCCGGGATGAGCGCAGGCGTTTGCAGCTGAGCTTCACCGAGCGCGGGCACGATGTCCGAGGCGATCCTGGCACTGTAGTCGAAGATGGTGAACCCGTCGGCTCCTAGGTGCCTGGTCAGCACCACCTGTCCGGCGACGCGGTCTGCGGAGAGGGTGGAGCCCGAAGACACAGCACCGATGCCAGGATACAGAGGTACTAGCCCATCCACGAGATGCAGCTGCTGGGTGACACGAGCCGCGAAGGAGGCGTCGGATTCGGTGTAGTCCATCGGGCAGAGGAAATCTACCCAGCCCTGCTCAGCCCAGTACACCCAGTCTTGTCCGTTGCTTACTCGACAGGCCGGATAGTTGCTGAAGACCGCCGCGGAGATCCGACAGTCAGGCTTGACACTGCGCACCGCCTCGGAAGTGCGCTGTACCAGGCGGTCGATTTGATCGCAGCGCCACTGCACCCAGGCTTGCTCCACGTGGGGAGAGCGGACGCCAGCGGGCCAATTGGTTACGGTGATACCAGTGTCGCGCTGGAAGCGTTCCCGGCAGCCGTCACAGAAACACGAGTCGGCATCTGAGTAGCGGATGTAATCGAAATGGATGCCATCTACCTCGTAATCGGTCACGACTTCCAGTAAGCTGTCTAGCTCGAGCTGCAGATTGCGCGGATCAGAGGGGCAGAGCCAATCCAGCTCTTTGCCGTTGAAGTGTCGGGCCAGCCGGCCCTCGCTGCGCATGCGCTGCAGGAAATGGGCGGGAGTGTTTCCGAGTTTCCAGTTCACTTTCCACACATGCACCTCAAGGCCGTGACGCTTGGCGGCCTCCACGCATTCGGCGATCTGATCGCCACGTTCTGCCACCACGGGGTGGTGAGGCAGATGCTTACTATCGTAGAGGGCTAGGCCGCCCCAAAGCATGTTTGGCAGAACGGCGTTGAAGCCGTGCTCTTTGAGGCTGCCAATTGATTCCTCCCATGTCGCGAAGGCGCCTGTCCCGCTGTGGTTCCAGCAACCTCGGAACTCCACGTCGCGTGCTGGCTGAGCCAACAAGTAGGCGTGTGTCCGCTGGTCCCAGGCTGTGGTGGCCAGATCAGCCGCCTCCAGGTAGCGATGTGTCTCATAGTCCTGTTCCGCGGCGGCCAGCTTCTGCTCCGCAGCAGCAAGCAGGTCTTCAGCGGCATCGCCATGTGCACTAGAGGGGGCCTGGCGCTTCACCCACTCCGGCACCGATGTAGAGCCCTCCACGAGGTGGCCAATCTGGCTGGGACCCTGAATCGCCTTCTCAGCAACCGCAGGCCATATTTCAGGGAGGTAGTGCCCTAGTAGGGCGACGAGCATGCGCTGTTTGCCTGAGGGGTTGTCGCCCAGGACGATGTGGCTCATGAAGACACCGTTCTCTGAGATAGTCATCGCCGGAGCCCCAGCATCTCGCCCCTGATCGTCATGCCATGAGCCGATGACCCGGGCCCGGTCGCCAATGGGTGTCACCACAGTGATGTTCCATGAAGCTTGTGCAACCTGTGTGGGCATACCTGTGATGTCGGGAGCGTTGAAGCGAATCTCACTGTATTGGCGGGGGTAATCCTGGCGCTTCCAGCCCGTCTTGCGGAGCCCCAGCAGGTCATCGAGGCCTATCGGGAGCGAATAGAAGACCAGTATCTTGCCTCCACCTCTGACGAAGCGTACCACTTCGAGGGTCTCGTCGAGCGTCATCGTGGGGTTATAGGGAAAGATGGCCAGTTTCATGTCTTGTAGGGCGCCCCGGGCGACATCAGCACCAGTGATCGTGCTGGTGAGAATCCCGGCCTCTCTCAGTAGCGTGGATACGGTGTCTGCGGCCTGCTGAATGCCAGTCTGGTCGTCACCGCTACCTAGGACCACGCAGATCGTTTCCCGGTGAGCGACGAGGTTGTCGACCAAGCAAGTCCCAGTGAAGTCGCCGCCGCGCCACGCTGAGATGCGTATGCCATCGATTTTGTGCCAACCTGCTGGCTGCCCTTCTGTGCGAAAGGCCGAGCGGGGAAGGTGCACAGTACCCCAACGCTTGCTAGGAAGCGTGCCAGTTGCCGCATACCAGCCACCTCCTGAGCGGAAGTACAGGGTGAAGGTGGAAAAGACGCGAGGTTCGTCTACGCGCAACTCAAGCGTAAAGCGCCCCCACCGACTGAGATCGAGACTCACATCGCGGTCGTAGACGACGCGGCGTAGGTCGCCCGTGAAGTCAGCGTTCATCTGAAGCGCCTGACCGTCTTCGTGTGCAACAAGCGAGACGGGTGGGGAGTTCTGGGCAGGCCGCCACGTCTCTCGAGCCTGCGTCGCATCGGGGTAGTCGAAGTCGTCGATAAGCATGCTCTCTGAGGCATACGTCAGCCCCGGTATCAGCACTAGAGCAAGGAGAAACAGAGCGGTGATGCAGTGCTTCATTGGCAAAGGCACCCCTTTTCAGAAACTCGTGGTAATACTACGCTTTCAGCAGTGGTTGTTCCTCGTGCGAGTCTCGCGGATAGCAGGAGGGAGATCAACAAACGCTTCGAATGGGGAACGTGAATGTATCGTATTGCCCAGACACCCGAATCACTGTCTACAGAAAGTACGACATTACCAGCGGTGACGACTGGCCCGCACATCATTGGTCAGGGCTGGGGGGCCGGAGCTGTATGAAGCTGTGGTTGCTCAGTTCAGAAAGAGCCACCCTGTAGAGGAGTCTTCGGTACAGAGTACACCCGGGCTATCTGAGCGACGTCGACTGAGGGGTGACCTGTAGTCCCGATCTGGGTGGCGGATCTGTAGCGGTGTTTGCGTACATGCCACGCGCGAGTCAGCAAGGATTAAGAATGGGTCTTATCATCGCTCTCATCGTGGCGCATGTGACGCTAGCAGCAGGGGCGGAGCTAAAAGGTTCCATCACGTTTGGTTGGAAGGGTACGCTACAGGCCATGGAGATCACGAAAGAGATGCTCAAAACGTTTGAACTGCAGCATCCTGATGTGGAGGTCGATTTCGTCTACCTTATGGCGGGTGGCGGGTCGTGGGAGGAGAAGCTCAAGACCATGATATTGGCTGGTTCGCCGCCCGATGTCACAAAGATGGAGTACCAGGTAGGGATGCCCCTAGCCATTGAGGGGCTGTTGCTTCCGCTCGATGGGCTAGCAGCTCGAGATCCAGAATTCAGACTTGACGCGTATTTCCCTGTGGCATTGGACGCCCATCGATATAGGGGTCAGCTCTACGGCTTGCCGCAAGAGGCCAATCTTGGTGCTGTCTTCTACAATGCAGAGATGTTTGAGGCAGCAGGATTGCTCCCTCCAACGGGTGATTGGAGTCACGACGATATCGTAGAGTGGGGAAAGAAGCTAGCGAAAGACATCGACGGTGATGGACTGAAGGACACATTCGCCATTGACTACTCATGGGGCCGAACCTCTATGGAACCCCACATCCAAGCCTTTAACGGTACGGGGTATATGGCCAGTGACGGAAGTCGGACCATGCTAGGCGACCCTGGTTTCATCCAGGCAATGCAGTGGGTGGTAGACACCGTCCATAGCTGGGGCATCGCCAACAACCCGCGTCGCTCACGCGGCTCCTTTGCGGGAGGAAATGTGGCCCTTTTCTATAACGGGCCGTGGATGATCACGGGCTTTCGCTCTGCCAAGTTCCGCTGGGATGCTGCACTGAGCCCCGTGGGGCCAAAAGGCCGCGGCACCAGGCTTAGTTCCGATGGTCTACAGATATCGCGGCAGAGCAAGTACTCTGACGCAGCCTGGGAGTTGGCCAAGTTCATGGCGGGCCAGGAGGTGCAGCTAGCACTGGCGAAAGCAGGCTACCTGATTCCATCGTTGCGTCGGCTAGCGCAGTCTCAGACATGGCGTTCGTCACCGCCGGACTACGAACCGTTTATCCAGAGCGCAGCGTGGAGCTTGCCGGAGGTGATCGTGCCTCGCCTCAGTGAGGTCCGACGCATCTATGATAACGCTCTGAACGCCTCATGGCTACTTGAGCAGACACCGCAAGCGGCTTTCAGCCAGGCTGCAGCTCAGATCAACGCCTTGTTGCGGGAGAACAAGTAGAAGCACACATGGGGGCCTGGCTGGTGCACGAGTTGCGACAGAGAGGCTCTATGGCTTGGGCAGGGTAGAAGATTGCTCCAGGGGGTCATGATAGTGTTCTCGAAAAAACAGAGGATCCTGGTGTACGTAGTCGGCTTGGCGCTGTTGGTGGCGCCAGCAGCTCTCGCTAAGCAGACACTGCGTGTGCAGATCATTCTTGGCGCAGCGGCGACTAAGTACATTAACGACAGCATCATCCCAGAGTTCGAACGAACCCATGATGTCATTGTACAGATGGAGACAGTCAATTGGAATACTCGCATGGAGAAGCTGCTGATTACTACGGCGGGTGGGGTTCCGCCTGATGTCTTCATGAGCGGGGCCGAACACATCTTGGAGTTGGTACAGGCCAACCTGATCGCTCCCCTAGACAGGGAGTTCGCCACGTGGCGTGATCGCAATGACTTCTTTCCACCCACTTTTGGTAGCTCGGTCTGGCAGGGATCGAACTATGGAGTGCCCATCTACACAGGGCCACGAACGTGGTGGTACAGGACTGACCTGTTTGAGCTCACGGGTCTCGACCCCAACAGTCCGCCTTCCACGTGGGAGGAGCTGCTTGTAGCCGCGAAAAAGCTGACGCGCACCGAAGGTAGTACGGTCGTTCGGCAGGGGTATGATCTGTCGCGTTGGACGGGTACTGCGAGTGGCTTTGGCAAGATCCAGGACTATGTCACGTACCTCTGGCAAAATGATGGTGAGTTGGTTGACGCCGAGTACCAGCCGTTGTTCCATTCACAGGAGGGGCTTGAGACACTACAGTTCCTCGTGGAACTGAAAGAGACGGTAAGACCTCCGGGCTATGATCTGGCTATCCCAGGGGGCTCAGGCAGTGCCTTCATCAAGGGTGCGGCGGCCATCTATCTGTTTGGTGCGGGAACCGCTTCGGAGGTCCATAACATAGCGCCTGGCCTCGTCGACTCGGTGAGAGCCATACTTCCGGTGATTGGTAAGAAGACGCAGGTTACTACGGTTTTCAGTGACTGGTTGGGTATCCATCCCCAGAGCCCAAACAGGGATGTGGCGTGGGCCTTTGTCCAGGCGCTGACACAGCCGAAGGCGCTAGTGGATATCAACGCTGAGTTGGGATTACTATCGCCCCGGCGTTCCACTGTCAACGAATTCGTACGGCGCAGGCCGCTGGTGCGCTATCTCTACGATACGCTCAATTACTGTCGCGCCTTTCCTGTCTACCCCAAGTCAGTGGAGCTGGCCAATGCCTTTGGTGCGGAGTACACCCGGGCCATCGAGGGTCAAGCCGCTCCGCACACGGTGTTAGAGGAGGCTGCAAGACGGGTGGCGGGTCATTCTTAGCGACGCCAACTAGAGGATGATCTGCAGGTTTCATTGAGGCGGCCAATGTGTTGCGCTGTTTGTGTATTGAGATAATAGCGAGCATGAGAGGGCAGGGTTGTTCTTGACCCCGCCCTCTTCTTTGTGCCACATAGCTGCAGCCTTATATGCCTAAAGTCATAGTACCAAACGACGGTCCTGTCTTGTGGGACTGGGTACTTGGAGGCCTTAACCAGCGAAATCATGGGGCAAAGGTACCGTTTCCTCGAAATTGGCGGGATGCTGGAAGGGATCAGTGTCTCTATGTCGTAATGCATAGCGATACACAGTGACGCGTGTCACAATGAGGGAGTGCATATGGGTGCCTGGGCATATGAACGGGTTACGCGGAACTGGCTACACCGGGGGTATTCTGGAGCGAACCCTGGATGCCCTGGGTTTGAGGCACAGGGTTACAGCTCATAATGTGGCGAACGTCAGCACTCCGGGATACAAGCCGCTCCAAGTCACCTTTGAGCAGGCGCTGCGCCGAGCGCTTGCTGACGAGTCGCTCTCTGGGCGCACAGTCTCAGATATTCCGCTGCGCGTGGTCGAGAGCACTGGCGGCCGTGTGCGTGAAGACGGTAACGGTGTCGATATTGATCAGGAAATGGCCACCGTGGCTAAGACGACGATCGCCTACAACGCTGTGACGCAGCAGTGGAGTGGTCTGTACACTCGCCTACGTATGGCGGTGAGGGAGGGACGGCGGTAGTGGCCTTGTTTCGTGGTCTGGATATCAGTGCCTCCGGATTGACGGCTGAGCGGTTGCGCATGGATGTGATTGCCAGTAACGTGGCTAACGCCGTGAGTACCCGTAGCGACCGGGGAGGAGCCTATCGCCGCATCGTGGCGGTCTTGGGAGCCCGAGAGGATGGCGAACGAGTGTATCGGCCTTCGGGAGAGGTGACATTTCGTGGGGCGGGCGTGCGAGTGTTACGCCTTGTAGAAGATCCTTCTCCTTTTCGGTTGATCTATGACCCCGCACATCCAGACGCCAGGGCCGATGGATATGTAGAGATGCCCAATGTTGATCCGGTGACCGAGATGGTTGATCTGATCTCAGCAACCCGGGCCTACGAAGCCAACGTCACGGTGCTCAATGCTGCGAAGCAGATGGCCATGAAGGCTCTGGAAATCGGTAGAGCGTGAATGAGGGGGAAGGCAGATGCAGGTTGCTCGCATCGGCTCGTCGGCAGCAGCCTCTTCACAGGTGCAGCGGGAAGATGTGGGCTTTGCACAGACGCTAGCCAGAGCCGTCGGCGCAGTGAATCGACAGGAACTGGAGGCACAGCAAGCGGGCCTCCAGTTGGCAAGTGGCGAGATCACTGATGTCCATACGGTGATGATCGCGGCGGAAAAGGCAGAGCTAGCCCTGGATCTCACCCTAGCTGTTCGGAATAAGGTCTTGGAGGCCTACCAAGAGATTATGCGCATGCAGATTTAGGGGTTGAAGGGGACAAAGAATGGGTGCTTTCGGCGCCATAGGTGAGGCTTGGCAGCAACTCTTGTCTGCGTGGGCAAAGCTGAGACCAGTTCAGAAGTGGTGCACCGCTGCAATCGGTGTCATCGTGTTTGGTGGACTTATCGTCTTGATCCTGCGGACCAGTACCCCCGAGTACGTGCCGCTGTACGCAAATCTCCACGAGAGTGACGCTGCGGAGGTCGTTACGGCCTTGAGGGAGGCAGATGTCAGCTATCGACTCGCCGCCCAAGGCACGGCCATCTTGGTTCCACGGCGGCACGTGTATCAAACTCGTCTAGACCTAGCAGCGAAGGGGCTACCAAAGCAGGGCGTTGTCGGATTCGAGATATTCCAACAGGTCTCATTCGGCAGTACCGACTTCGAGAGAAACGTGAAGTACGTCTGGGCTCTGCAGGGCGAACTGACGCGCACCATCCGCGAGTACGATGCTGTTGAGAACGCCCGAGTACATATCTCCCTTCCTGAAAAGAGTCTCTTTGTGCGAGAGCAGCGGCCCGCAAGTGCGTCTGTATTATTGCAGCTACGGCCGGGGTCCAAGCTCAGCCAGGGGCAGGTTAATGGCATCGCTTACCTGATAGCACGTAGTGTGGAGTCACTTGATCCTGCTGACGTCACGATTGTGGATACTGCAGGGAATCTACTTTCCCAGCCTGCCGATGCGCAGGCAGCGGTTGGGACTGTGGCCATGCAACGCTTGGAGATTCAGAGAGCCTTCGAACAGGACGTGGAACGCCATCTACAGTCTATGCTAGAGCCGCTGTATGGAGTTGGCAAAGCCTTGGTAAGAGTGAAGGCGGACATGAACTTCGACAGTGAAGAGGAGACCCTGGAGATCTTTGAGCCAGCTGCATCTGACGGGTTGGTGCGTAGCTCAAAGACCCTGGAAGAGATCTCGGACAGTATGCCCGTTGCCAGTGGGACAGCCGGGGTGATGGCGAACACGCCGGACCAGCCGATCCCTACCTATACGACGCCTGACGGTGAGGGAGGCAGTGGCAGGTATCAGCGTAGATCAGCGGAGATCGCCTACGAGGTGAACCGGACTGAACGTCGGCGAGTCGTGGCTCCCGGGGGTCTTCTCGGACTGTCGGTAGCAGTTTGGATTGATGGCAATCTTCCCGCTGCCGAAAGGGAGCAGGTACGGGGTACCATCATAGCCGCCATTGGCGGCAATAGGCGTGGTGACGATGTCGTTACTGTCGAAAGCATGCCTTTTCGCTCCGGCCTGCAGGAGTCAGAGACCGATGGCTTTGACCCGAGGCAGGATGCGCGCCAGCCTTTGCGCCTGTCTCTGTGGATCAGAATCGGAGCGTTGGCAGGTCTTCTCTTTGCGCTTGTGCTCTCAGCAGTATTGTGGGGTCGGCGGCGTCCGCAGGTAGACACCGCTATGCCCGAGGTGGCAGCGACTCAGGAGCAGACGCTGGCCACGGTCGCTGCCCCTGATGAGAATGCTCTGCGCCGCAGTAGGGTGGAGGAGTTCGCCCGCGAGAAGCCTGCGGAGTTCGCTAGGCTGGTGCGCACATGGCTAGCAGAGGAGTAAGGGAGTTGGATGGCGACAGTGTCTGCCATCCGATCGACAAAGGGGGTCACAGGAGACAGTGAGTGTTTCGCAGCCGCTCGTGCCGAGTGCCGGTGCCCTTCCGGGTCGCCTAAGTGGCAAGCAGAAAGCCGCTGTCTTGCTGGTCTCACTGGGCCCAGATCTGGCGGCAGCGGTGTTTCGGCACCTGAGCGAAAGCGAGATAGAGGTGCTGACGCAGACGATTTCCGTCATGCCCCCGGTGGCACCTGATACTCGCGACTCTGTGCTGAAGGAGTTCCACAGCATGCTTGCCGGCAACGCGTTCAGCGATCCCGCTGGTCCTGAGTACGCCATGACTTTGCTACAGCGCTCCCTTGGATCCGACAAGGCGGCCACGATCATGGACCGGGTGGCAGAAAGAGTTAAGGAACCACCTCTGAATGTAGCGAGAAGAGCTGAACCTGCGCAGCTCGCCGAGTTCATTCGTAACGAACATCCACAGACCATCGCCGTGATCTTGGCGCACTTGCGTCCGAGTCAGGCTGGGGCAGTACTGTCAAGCCTGCCGCCGGAAAGGCAGGTGGAGGTGGCCGGGCGACTCGCTACTTTGGACCGGACAACGCCTGAGTTGCTCAAGGAGATCGAGAACGTGTTACACAGGCACCTGGCACCCATGGGTACGCAAGAGATGCAGGTGGCGGGTGGTGTAGAGGTGGTAGTTGATGTCCTCAACCGCGTGGACAGAGCTACGGAGAAGACGATACTCGATGGGCTGAGAATGCAGTACCCCGATCTGGCGGAAGAGATCAAGAAACACATGCTGGTGTTTGAGGATATCGTGCGGCTCGATCCGCGCTCCATGCAGCGGGTCATTCGCGATGTCGACGCAGCCGAATGGGCCTTAGCCCTCAAGGTGGCCAGCGATGAGGTCGTGAACCACGTGTTCGCCAACATGTCGAAACGGTTAGCAGATCTGGTACGAGAGGAGATCGGGTATCTGGGTCTTGTGCGATTGCGTGAAGTTGAGGAGGCCCAGCAGCGCATTGTGGGCCTGATTCGTCGTCTTGAGGAAGCAGGCGAGGTAATCGTCGCTCGCAGCGAGGAGGATGAGGTCTTTGTCTAGCATCATTAAGGCCAATGCCCTAGGTCATCGCTCGCTGCTGGCGCGTGGAAGCTGGCATACGAGAGGGGCTACCCAGACGACTATCCGTGATGCGGCGCAGTTGCTGAGTCAGGCACGCCAAGAAGCCGCGGCCCTATTGGCAGCAGCGGAAGTGGAATCCCGGGCTCTGCGAGAGACAGCGCGCAGCGACGGCTACCGCGAGGGGCTGCAAGCGGGGCGCGAACAGGGGCACAAGCAGGGTGTTGAGGAGGGTCTGGCCGCGGGATGGGAAAGCGGCTTGGCACAAGTGCGCAAAGCGCTCGAGGTGGCCCGAGACGTCGTGTCGGCTGCAGAAGAGACCAAGAGCCAGGCCTTCGTCGCTATGCAGGCCGAAATCGTGGAACTCGCTGTAGCCATTGCTGAGAAGATCGTACACGGGGAAATCGCGCGAAATGATCAGTACCTGCAGCGGGTAGTCAGTGATGCTCTGGAGCAGTTGAGACAGCCAGGGCCCATCGTCGTGCGGGTGTCTGCAGGTACTGAGAGCACACACACAGACGCAATAGGCGTTCTGCAGGACATGGCAGTAGAGATGCAGGTGATCGCAGATGAGACACTTGCGCCGGGGGACTGTGTTATCGAGACCGAAGGTGGTTTGCTTGATGGTCGGCTATCCACTCGGTTAGCCAACATACGTCAGGCGCTGCGAGGTGTTGAGTGATGGCTGCCGTGGGCGAAGCTCTGGCGAGCCCTTCCTTTAATATCGACCGCTATCTGGCCGCTCTCCGTCAAGCTCCCGATTGGGAGCAGGTGGGGTCTGTTACGCGAGTGATCGGTCTCACGGTTGAGGCGAGCGGCCTGCGGGCCAGCATCGGTGACACCTGTCTTATTGAGGCTGACAGGATGGATTGTGCAGGCCAGGGGTGTCGGGAGGATGTCCCCGCAGAGGTAGTCGGTTTTCGCGATGGGCGCATTCTCATGATGCCCCTGGGCGAACTGGCTGGTATTGCCCCTGGTGCTCGGGTGATCGCTACGGGTCGATCACTGGGGGTGAGTGTCGGGCCAGGGCTTGTGGGGCGGGTGCTCAATGCTCTGGGCGAGCCCATCGATGGGCTGGGGTCTCTGGCGGTCCATGTAACCCGCCCTGTGCATGGACGAGCGCCGGACCCCATGGAGCGCCAACTAATAGCGGCCCCTCTGGAGGTGGGGGTGAAGGCGATTGACGGCTTGGTCACCTGTGGCAAGGGACAGCGGTTGGCGATCATGGCTGGCAGCGGGGTGGGCAAGAGCATCTTGCTCGGCATGATGGCTCGCCATACGGCGGCAGACGTGAACTGCATCGCCCTTGTGGGTGAGCGGGGTCGAGAGGTTCGGGAGTTTTTGGAGCGTGATCTGGGACCGGAGGGTCTGGCTCGTTCTGTAGTCGTCGTGGCCACCGCGGATGAGCCACCACTGCTGCGTATCAGAGGGGCCCTCGTAGCCACGGCCATAGCTGAATACTTCCGAAATCAGGGCCAAGACGTACTGCTCATGATGGATTCCTTGACTCGTTTCGCCATGGCCCAGCGCGAAGTGGGGCTGGCGGTTGGTGAGCCGCCTACTTCGCGGGGCTATACACCGTCGGTCTTCAGTCTGTTACCCAAGTTACTCGAGCGCACAGGCCCTGGAAAGATCGGCACCATCACGGGCTTTTATACGGTCTTGGTGGAAGGGGACGATCTCACTGAGCCCATCGCAGATGCAGTACGCAGCATCGTCGATGGACACCTGGTGCTCTCCAGAACGTTGGCTGAGCGCAACCACTATCCGGCGATCGACGTACTCGCCAGCGTCAGCCGGGTGATGAACCAAGTGACGAGCCATGAGCATCGTGTGGCAGCGGGGAAAATTCGCGACCTTCTAGCCACATTCCGAGATGCGGAGGACCTGGTGAATGTCGGCGCTTACAAGGCAGGCTCGAACCCACGCATAGACCGAGCTCTGGCCTCGATAGACTCGATCAACGCCTTTTTGTGCCAAGATCGTAACGAGTCTAGTCCGTGGGCCGATACCATGCACTCGCTGCGTGCACTGACTGCGGGGGATGCGTAGAGATGGCTGCGTTTCGGTTGGCGCGTCTTC
The DNA here is from genome assembly GCA_050951545.1 of Limnochordia bacterium. Taxonomy (GTDB): domain Bacteria; phylum Bacillota; class Limnochordia; order DTU080; family DTU080; genus DTU080. The sequence goes on from JBMNJG010000007.1 coordinate 517,861, forward strand.
TACATGTGTACAGGCGGCAAGAAGAAAACTGCCGCTGGGTGTGCGGGCAGGCTGAGAGGCACCTGGCAGCGGTGGCCCGCGCCCTGCAGGAGCTCATTGCAGAGATTGTGGACTCAGGGTGTACGCCAGGGTTTACGGATAGCGAGCGTGTGCGCAGGTTGTGGTTGTACCGTAGCGCTCTAGGCGAAGGGCTGACCAGACTCCGGCAAGATCTCAGAGACGCGGAGGCAGAATTGGTTGCGGCTCGCTCAGAATATCTGGCCGTCCGACGGCGCCGAAAAACTCTGGAGGCCTTGCAGGAACGACATGCAGCACAGGACAGGCTGGAGAGAGCACGTCAGGAACAGGTGCTGCTTGATGAAGCTGGCCTCAATACCTACTGGCGTGAGGTGGAGCGATGATCGATACGACCATGGGCTCTCCGCAGATGGCGACCATGCCCGTTTCGCGCCGGCTGGTGGCTGACCCGATCGGCGGTCAGTCTGAGATGTCTCCGTTTCGGCTAGCCTTGGGCAGAGCCAGGCGGCTCTGGCAAGATGAACCCCTCCCAGTGGTGGATGAAGGCCATGACGAGGAGATGCGTCTGGATGTAGCTGTTCTGGCGATAGTGACCATGTGGCGCGGCTATGGACGTTTGGATACGCCACTGCTCATCTCGTCCGAGGGGAAGCCCCTCATGGCCGAACAGGTCGGAGACGCTCTAAGTGGCCAGCAGCTGGACGCAGTGAAGCTGTCCGGGGCCGCGATGCAGATGCCAGCGCCTGAGAGACCCGCCGAAGCCTCGAAATTGGCGTTGTCCACACCTGCGGAATCAGCTGAGGCTCCAGGGTTGGAGCGGACCCAAACGGATCCCAGGGGACCGTTAAGCCAGCCAGCTTTCGGTGGACCGCAGATCTCGCCTGAGTCTTTCTTCGGCAGAACGCGACCAGTGGTAGAAGAGGCTCAGCATGGCGCTCAGCGCGGGTCGACCGAGCCTGCACCCGGGGGTGCGCCTGTACTCCCGCAGCAGCGGTATGTAGTCACGGAGGCCAGTGCCCCGGCGCAGAGGCCAGCACCCAGGGAACCAGCCGAAGCTCCGAAATTGGCACTGCTGTCCACACCTATGCGGTACACTGTGGCCCCGGAGTCGGTGCAGTCCCAGATGGATCTCCAGGGCGTCTTAGGCCAACCAGCGCACGATGGAACGCAAGCCTTTTCTGAGCTGTTGCAGGTCGCCCAGACGTCGCAGGTCACTGATAGGCCACCGGTGGCAGAAGAAGCTCAGCGTGAAGCACCGCCTGAGCCGCTGCATTCGGCGGAGAGGCGGACTGTGGTAGAAGAGGCTCAGCATGGAGCCCGGATTAGATCGACCGAACCTGTGCCGGGGGGTGAGTCTGTACTCCCTCAGCGGCTGAATGTAGTGACAGAAGTCGATGGTCTGCTGCAGGGGCTAGTGCTCGGGCGAGCGGCCGAGGCGGAGGCCACGTTGACTCTGGAATCAAGGCCCCCCGCCGAGGTGGAGGTTGCGTTGACGCTGGAACCAAGGCAACTCGCCGAGGCAGCGGACACTGCACCGTTATCCACATCCGGGCGACCAGTCGAAGCCCCGAAGTTGACCTCGATGCCCACGTTGCCCGCGCCTGCGGCATTAACTGAGGCTCCGCAGGTGGTGCGGACCCGGTTGGATCTCAGCGGAGCGTCAAGCCAGCCAACTCTTGGTGGAACGCGAGTCTCGCCTGAGTCGCTACAGTCTGGTGGGACGCGACTAGTGGAAGAAGAGACTCAGCGTGAAGCACCGCTTGAGCTGCTGCATTCGGTCCAGAGGCGAACCGTGATAGAAGAGGCTCAGCATCGACCCTGGCCTGGGTCCACCGAACCTGCGCCTGGGGGTGAGTCTGAACTCCCGGAGCAGCCCAGTGTAGCATCGGTGCCCAGTGCTCCGATGCAAAGGCTAGCACCCGGGCGATCCGCCGAGGCAGCGGAGTCTGCGCTGTTGTCTACGCCTAGGGGACCAACCAAAGCCTCGGAGTTGACGCCAGTGCCAGCACCTTCCGGATCAGGCGAGGTTCCTGAGCCCGCACATGCAGCAGCAGAAGCGCGGCGGCCAGTCAGCCAGCCGACCTCTGGACGGACAGCGTGGCCCTCAGTGGCACCATCACAAGCAGAACCTGTCGTAGCCATGGAGCGGATGCTCATCGAAGAGACAGAGCCCGATACTCCGGGGCTACTCAGGCCGACGGATGGACCTGCGCGACGCCAGCCTATGGACCGGGGCCAACAGGTGCCAGCAGGCGCGGTGGCTGATCCGCCCCAGGAAGCGCAGCTAATTCTGTCAGCTGAGGCGGTTCACATTCAGGAGGACGGGCCGCCGCAGCAATGGGGTGTGTTGGCAGAGCACGTACATGCGGCAGTGACGCAAGAGGGAAGCGCCGCCATGGTGCGCCTATGCGTAGAGCCTGAGGCCTTGGGAGAAGTGCATGTGGAGGTGGTGTTAGACGAAGACCAGCGCTTAAGTGCTCGGTTCCTCACCGCCAGTGCGGGTGCTAAGAGACTGCTTGAGTCAGGTCTTCCTCACCTGCGACACAGATTGCAGGCAGAAGGGTTGGCGCTGTGTGAGGTTTCCTTTCAGGTCATCGCCGATTCCGAAGGCGTGCCAGCAACGCCAGGTCTCTTGACGGGTTTCCAGGCGGGTGCTCAGGGAGGCGGGGGAAAAACTGGTCAAGGATGGAGTAGCTATATGGCCAGCAGCGCCGCGGTGGTCAGCCGACCAGCTCGCAGTGAGCAAAAGGCAACTTCGCGCCGAGTGGCGCCTCTGTACCAGATAGGAGACAGCACCAGAGTAGATATCCGAGTCTAGTGTCGTTCGCGACGCGTCAGAGGGGGTGAGACAAGATGAGCAGTGTGGGTAGGACAACGAGCACTACGCAGACTGGTTGGGGTGAGCAGAGCACGCCTACGGGTAACGCTGTCTTGGGGCATGACGATTTCCTGACCCTATTGATCACGCAGCTGAAGCATCAGGATCCTATTGCACCGATGAAGGATCAGGAGTTTGCGGCGCAGATGGCTCAGTTTAGTACTCTGGAGGGCATACAAAACCTCAATAGTCAGTTTCAGCGCTTCGTGGAGTTGCAGGAATGGTCTTCCCAGATGGCACAGGCCGCCAGTCTGATTGGCCGGACTGTCGATCTGGAAGCTGATGAAGCAGTCGTGACGGGTCAGGTGAGCGCGGTGCGTGTCGGAGATGGAGCCGTGAAGCTGGTCGTTGGCGGCGTTGAGTACGCGATGGGAGCCCTCAAGGAAGTGCGGGCCTAGGAGGTGTGACATGCGCAAGATCTCCGGGGATGGTGGTCCATCCATAGATCCAATACGTCAGGGAACTCGCCCATTGCAGCAGCCTGCAGGGCAAGACGTGCGCTTTTCTGATCTGTTGAGCCGACAGATGCAGCAACAGGCGGCAGTGAGATTCTCAGCGCACGCAGCCAAGCGCTTGGCTGAATCGCGTGTCGCCCTGGATACTGCTCAGGTTGAGCGACTGGAAGATGCTGTGCAGAAGGCGGCAGCAAAGGGAGCACGAGAGTCATTGATTCTCATGGACAACCTGGCTCTCGTAGTGAGTATCCGTAACCGTACTGTGATCACGGCAGTGGATGGCGAGCGCATGAAGCAGAGCGTGTTCACGAACATCGATAGCGCAGTGATCACTTGATGGGCTGGACCCCTTGGGGAGGCCCAGCGGCGCCGAAACGACAGAAGCGCCGCGCCAGTGCTTTGCATGAGGAGGGGTTAACATGATGCGGTCGTTGTTTTCGGGATTGGCAGGGATGCGTACCCAGCAGCAATTCATGGATGTCATCGGCAATAACATTGCCAATGTCAACACCGCGGGCTACAAGGCTGGGCGAGTCACCTTCGAGGATCTGCTATATGAATCGATACGTGCGGCGAGCGATGAGACCAATCCGGTACAGGTGGGCGGGGGAGCGCGGGTGAGTAGCATTGACACGATTTTCCGGCAAGGGCACCCTCAGTCCACGGGTAACCAACATGATCTGGCGATCTCGGGTGACGGGTTCCTCGTGGTACAGACGGCCGAGGGGCAGGGCTACACCCGAGCGGGTGTGCTCAGCTTCAACACGGAAGGCTATCTCGTGCACACAGCCACTGGTAACCGCGTCATGGGATGGACGGCAGATCGTAACGGCAACGTACAGCCGGGCAGGGCCCTGAAAGAACTGCGCGCTGCTCCCGGCACGCGGGCTGAGGCCGCAGCTAGCACAGGCGTGACTTTCGAAGGCCTGTTTGATGCCCGTCTGCCCTTGGGCTCCACGGTCACGAGCGATATCACCGTTATAGATCCCCTAGGGGATAGTCGTTCGCTGGTCATCACTTTTGCTCGCGACACCACTACTGATTGGAGCTGGACCGTACCGCATCCTGTGGCTGGTCAAGGCCAACTGGCTTCCGGTACCGTTACCTTTGATGCCTTGGGGCGGGTGAGCGCGGCGACTGCGGTGTCTGATCCGATCACTCTGGACATGCAAGATGGAATCACGCCACCCTTGGACTTCACACTCGATTTCACTGTCTGCGAGCTGAGCGGTGGCGAGACAAAGGTCTCTGGGCAGCAGGTCGGAGGAATAGCCGCAGGTACTCTCAAGGAAGTGGCCATAGACGAGAGCGGGCACTTGATCGGTGTTTTCTCCAATGGTGTCAACCGGGTCTTGGGTCAGCTCGCCCTGGCCACCTTTGTCAACCCCGAAGGGCTGCAGCGGGTCTCTGGCAATCTATTCGCAGAGACGCTGAGTTCAGGTGGTGCTGATACCCGAGCTCCGGGCAAAGACCGGGGGACGCTGAACCCTGGCTACCTGGAAATGAGCAATGTCGATCTTACGCAGGAGTTCGCCTCCATGATTCTGAGTCAGAGGGCTTTTCAGGCGAACTCGCGACTGATTACAGCTGCCGACGAGCTATTGCAGGAAGTGATCAATCTGAGGCGATAACGCCTCGTGAGTATACCTTTACGAGGACTGGAGGGTGCGCATATGGAGATGGGCAGTCTTGCGGGTTTATTGCTTGGCGTGATCGCTTTGTCGGCAGCGATCATGACTGGGGGACATGGCCTACGCGGCTTTCTCGATCCCGTATCGGCCCTCCTTGTCGCGGGTTGCACTCTGGCGGCTACGCTGATCAACTACCCCCGCGCCCAGATTACGCAGGCGATGCGCGATGCGGCTGGGGTGTTTCAGTCTCGGCGCCAGTCACGGGCGCAGATTGCTAATCTGTTAGCTACGCTGAGCCAGCAAGCCAAACGTGAGGGTGTACTGGCCCTGGAGACTGAGATTGGCGAGTTGCCCCTTGGCATCCTGCGTCGCGGGATCCAGCGCGTTGTGGACGGCACGGTACCTGACGCTCTGGCAGAGTATCTGGAACTCGAGATCGACATGATCGAGGAGCAGGCGGCTAGATCCATAGAGGTCTTGACCTCGATGGCGGGTTACTTCCCGGCCTTTGGCATGATCGGGACGGTGGTCGGCTTGGTCAAGATGCTGTTGACCATGAAAGATCCCAGCTCCTTAGGAGCGTCAATGGGCCTGGCACTCGTCACCACCTTCTACGGCGCGGCCATGGCTAATCTGGTATGCCTCCCTATCGCAGGTCGTCTTCAGAGCCGCTGTGATGACGATCTGCTCTTGGGGCGCATGGTAGCGAGAGGTGTGATGGCTATCTCAGCCGGTGAGAATCCTTCAATCATCGAGGAGACGCTGAGCGTATTCGATCTATCTGTTGGAGACGCGGGCCAATTGAACGAGGAACAGTACGAGCCGGACGCGGCCATGAAAGCAGGGGTGCAGTAGATGCGTCGGCGTAGATCAGCAGACAAGCCTGGCTCTCCCTTGTGGATGACGACCTATGCCGATATGGTGACCAATCTACTGGCTCTGTTTGTGCTGCTCTATGCGTTTTCGGAGCTGGATGTGCAGAGGTTCCAGTCGATCATTACGTCTTTTCAAGCCCATGCGGGTGTGCTGAGTGGCAGCCTGGTCGTCGGCGAGCCGGATGCCAGAGTTGTACCGACCGATCGACGGGGCAGGGACGAGATCGTGTTGCTTCTTGAGCAGTGGGTGCACCGCGAAAACCTGGCAGGCGCAGTGGAGATCGTCCCTTCGCAAGAGGGCGTGACACTGAGCTTCATTGACCGAGTGCTCTTTGATTCGGGCAAGGCCGATCTGCGCCCAGATTCGCGTCGGATTCTCGCCAGTTTGGGTGAGCTTCTGAGTGGTCTAGACAACCAGGTGCGCATCGAGGGGCATACCGACAATGTACCAATCAGTAACGCACAATTCCCCTCCAACTGGGAGCTGTCGGTCTACCGAGCTTCGACGGTGGTGCGTTTTCTGGAGGATGCCGCTGTAATAAGCTCTGAACGGCTGTCTGCGGTTGGCTATGGCGAGTACCGACCAGTCATGTCGAACAAGACGGCTGCAGAAAGGCGGCGCAATCGGCGGGTTGATGTTATTGTGCTGGTCGATGTCTCTGACGCACTACCTACCGAAGCCACACAGACGAAAAGAGAGGACGACACCTAACCTACCATGCCGAAAAGACGCAGTTTCTTCTTCTGGGCCGCCGTCGTGTTCATAGTGGCTGCTATGGCGGGTGCCTATGGGACCACGCGCCTGTTAGGGGCTGAGGGGCACCAACGTACGGAGGCAAAGAAAGGGCCAATGTTTGAGGTCGGAGTGTTCACGGTGGATCTAGAGCCTGAGGGGCGTAGCCTCGGTCGGTTACTGCGCGTAGCGGTGGTGTTAGAGGCCTCCTCGGCCCAAGCGCTACGGCGGATAGAGGGACGTAGCGCTGAGGTGAAGCACGCTATTGTCTCCGTTTTGCGCGGTCGCGGTGCCTCTTCACTGACCGGACAGAAGGGCATGACTTCGCTGCAAACAGAGATTCGGGACTCTCTGAATGCTGTTATTGGCGATGGCGTGGTCACCGATGTCTACTTTCCAGAATTCGTGATGCAGTGAGTTTCCTGTGGTGGTGAGGTAGTAATGGCAGGTGCATCGACGCGCTTGACGCCTGAGGAGATCAGTCTCTTGCTTGGCGCGAGGGGGACGATCATCGCTGATTCAAGCGACGCAGCGGGCGCCACGCCCTTTGATTTCCGCCGGCAAGAGAAGATGTCCAAAGAAAACGAACAGGGGCTACGGCTGGTGCAGGGTAGTTTCGCTCGCCACCTGGCAGGTTCGTTATCGACGCTGTTGCGCAGTGTCGTTCGTGTGGAGATGAAAGAGCTGATGGAGGGTTCCTATGAGGCATTCACCTCTGATCTCCCAGGGACATGTCTGATGGCGGTGTGCAGTCTGTCGCCCCTGGAGGGCAAGATTCTCTTTGTCCTAGATCCGGAGCTGTGTCTGGTCTTAGTGGATCGGCTCATGGGAGGTCAGGGGGATGCACCGGGGCACGTGCGCGAACTCACTGAGATCGAAACGGTGCTGCTCCGTAGGGTTGTAGAGCGCATGCTGGGCTGCCTTCAGGAGGCCCTGGGCAGCATAGTCACCGTCAAACCAGCTATTGACCAGATGGAGACCAGCCCTCACTTTGTGCAGTTGGCTTCAGGCTCCGACGCTGCTGTAGTATCCACGTTCTCTATGTCAGTGCGGACCGCCGAGGGCAAGGTTAGCCTGTGCATGCCCTACCACATGCTCAAGCCCATTATCCCTCGCTTGCACGAGCATTTCTGGTTTCGGGATCACGACAAGCCCGTTGACGGGAATGCTGAGTCACCGCAGACGCGGGAGCATGTACTTCATACCCCCGTCGAACTACGGGCAGTGCTCGGAGAGGCTCGGATCTCTGTCGCGGAACTGATCGATCTGCAGCGGGGGGATTGCATAGTGCTCGATAGGCAAGAGGCTGGGGAGCTACCGTTGTTGGTGGCTGGCAAGGATCGCTTGTGGGGGCGTCTGGGTGTGGCTGGGCGCTCATATGCGGTCGTTGTGACACGTTGGCAGGACGACCCACCTATAGGAAGCGAGGACGAACAGACATGACAGCATCTGAGAGCACTTTGGTGGCCCACTGGCAGCCTTCGGCCCAGGCAGTTGTCGAGCAGCTGACGGATCTTTTCGGCGCCCGGCTAGTGATGGGTGAAGCCGATGTTGCGGCGGGCTCTTGGGGCGAGTTGACGAGGCAGTTGCCTGTGAGTGCTACTGTAGTGGAGGTCATTCTTGATGGAGCGCACCAGGGTTCCTTGTCTATCGTGTGGGCGGTGAGCGATACGAGCGGCCCGGCCTCGTGGCTGGGTCATTCCAGCGTGCGTGAGGGTCTTTGGGAGGCCATCTCCTCGGGCATCTCTCTAGGTTTTGGGGGCGGTGTCACTGTCGTGCCGAGCGGTGACCCGTGGAGCATATCTGATGGCAAGGTGCCTGCCAGAGCCGACGAGACCAATCTGCTGGTGGCTTGGGAAGCAGGCGGTGATGGCGTTTCACTTTATCTCGGTTTCGTCTTGCAGCAGTCTGCAGCGCGCGAGACGCAGGAGCCGGAGTCTTCTGAACCTGCACGCAAGGTGCCGACGCGGCCAGCACGGCTGCCTGCTCTGAAAGCTGAGCCCGCAGAGAGGCGATCGCCGTGATCTGGCACTGATCATGGACTTGCCGCTGCGGCTCACAGTAGAGATCGGAAGAACGCAACTGCTGATCAAGGATGTGCTGGCCCTAGGAAAAGGATCCGTGGTGGAGCTTAATCGCCTGGCAGGTGAGCCAGTGGATGTCTTAGTGAACGGCAGGCTGCTGGCCAAGGGCGAGGTCGTGGTACTTCCTGACGGTAACTTTGGAGTGCGTATGGTAGAGATCTCAGGCTCCAGTGATCGCCTGAGAAGTCTGCAGGACGAGTGACTATGGAGACGATGACGTTTGTTAAGGTCCTGCTGTTCATGGCCTGCCTGCTGATCGCCGCACGTCTGGTGCTTGTCTTGCATGAGCGCGGCTGGCTAACCAGCAAGAGAGTGCGTCATCTGCGGCTGCTGGACTCCCTGCAGCTGGGGCCAGAGCGCTCAGTGCACGTGGTAGAAGTGGATGACCGGCGCCTTGTGTTGGGCGCCAGTCGGGGCGCGATCACCGTCCTCTTGCAGATGCCAGCTGCAGCAGAGCCGCAGCTGGGCTGTGAACCGTTACCGCACAGGGAGGTGGATCCGAGTGCAACGACCATTCCTCCGGGGGCGTGATGTGGGCCGCTTGACTACCTGGCTTTTGGTTCTCAGCGCATGGGCTGCGCCTGTCGCCTGGGCACAGAGCGTGGCTGTGCCTCGGGTCACGTTGGCCTTTGGTGCAGCCGAAGAGCCCCAGGATCTGGTGCTGAGCCTGCAGGTCATCATCCTGTTGACGATTCTCGCCCTGGCGCCATCAATACTGGTCCTGCTGACATCCTTCACGCGGACAGTGGTTGTGCTTTCTTTCACACGGACCGCATTGGGCACAAATCAGATGCCCCCCAACCAGGTGCTTATCGGTTTGGCGCTATTTCTCACTCTGTTCACCATGGCGCCCACGTTGCAGCAGATCAATAGCAGCGCGCTGCAGCCGTATCTTGCGGGTGAGCTAGAGTTTCGGGCCGCTGGCCAGTTGGCTCAGCGACCCCTGCGGGCGTTCATGTTGCAGCATACGCGGGAAAAGGACTTGCATCTGTTCCTGGAGATGGCTGGAGACGAGCCCCCGGCAGACCCTCACGAGGTGGGCACCCATGTCCTCATACCAGCCTTTGTGATCAGTGAGCTCAAGAGTGCCTTTCAGATGGGTTTCGTGCTCTACATACCTTTCATTGTGATCGATATGATCGTTGCCAGCGTGCTTCTCTCACTAGGGATGATGATGCTGCCGCCCATGATGATCTCGCTGCCGCTGAAGATTCTTCTGTTTGTGCTTGCCGATGGCTGGCATCTTGTGGTGCGTTCGATTCTGCTGAGCTACCAGGTGGGGGGGTAGGGCCGTGACAGATGGGGAGGCCGTGCGCTTGGGTAGAGAGGCCCTGATCACCGTCTTGGCAGTGGCTGGGCCCGTACTGGGGTTGGGGCTGATCACGGGGCTCATAGTCAGCATCGTTCAGGCAGTGACGCAGATTCAAGAGCAGACGCTGAGTTTCGTGCCCAAGATACTGGCGGCTTTGGTGGCCATCGCCATCTTTGGTCCGTGGATGCTGCACAAACTCGTCGATTACGCCGTAACGCTTCTGTCTGCCATGCCGCAGTACGTACGATGAACACGGTCTGGTTTTCGGAGGCTGTGGTGGAGAGCTTACTGGCCTCCTTGCCAGTCTTTGGTCGCATTCTAGGCCTGATTGTGGGTTCTCCCGTGTTAGGTCAGAAAGGGGTTCCAGTGCAGACCAAAGTGGGTTTGAGTCTATTGCTCACCGCCCTTCTTGCCCCCCATACGGCTGTACCTATGAAGTTGAACATGCTGCAGCGGGCCGCACTATGCGGTGAGGAGTTGGTGGTCGGGTTATGCATGGGGTTTGTGGCCAGGATGATCTTTGTCGCCGTACAGGTGGCTGGTCAGTTTGTGGAGGTGCCCATAGGTTTGGGCATGTCCGGTGTCCTGGATCTCACTGGAGGGGCACGGGTGCCGCTTTTTGGTCAGTTTTACTACTTCCTGATCGCCATGGTCTTTCTCACTGTCGATGGTCATCTGGCTGTGCTGCGGGCGCTGGGCGACAGCTTCCGGCTTCTGCCTCCGGGCAGTCCGCTGTGGGGAGAGGGGGCTGTCCAAGTGATCATCAAGGCCTTTGCTGACATGTTTTTGGCGGGAGTGGCGGTTGCCATACCCATTCTGGCGGCCGTTCTGGTGACGGATACGGTCTTGGCCCTGGCCAACCGAGCCGTTCCTCAGCTCAGCATTTTCTCCATCGGCTTCCCGTTGAAGACGGCTGTCGGACTGTTAGCGGCTATGGTCTCCTTGCCTTTTCTGATCCATTGGGCCGTAGGTGCGTTGGGGCCGGAAGGTGCGCTTATCGCTCAGGTATACGGCTTTCTGCAGGGCCTGCGTTAGTGAGGTGTGACGATGCCGCCTGATGTCGGTGGGGAGCGCACAGAACCCGCAACTCCCAAAAGACGGCAGGAGGTACGCAAGAAGGGGCAATTTGCGCGTACTGCGGAGTTGGGACCAGCGCTGATCTTGCTGGGGGCCTATGCTGTGCTGAAAAGCCGCGGCCGGGCGATGGGCGAAGCGGCAGTGCGAATGCTACGGTACGGGATCTCGGCCGCCGCAGAGAGCGAAGCGCTGACCCCGAGCACGGTTGGCGCCCTACTGATTCCGCAGGTGGTGGCGGCCGGGAAGATTCTGGGGCCACTTCTCGTCGCTACGGCGGGCGCGGCCTTGGCGGGTCAGCTCTTCCAGGTCGGTTTCGTCTTGGCCAGCGTGCCGCTCAAGCCAGATTGGCATCGGGTGAATCCGCTGGAGGGGATGAAGCGCCTGCTGAGCAGGCGAGCACTCGTAGAGCTGGTTCGGAGCCTGCTCAAAGTGGGCGCTATCGGTCTGTTGGGCTGGCCAGTACTGCGGGAGACTCTGTTGGCGGTGCCCGAGTGGATGGAGAGTTCGCCAGCACAAGCAGCTGCGGCTACGGGAGCTTTGGTTGGCAGACTGACCACGAGGGTGGGAGCAGCTTTCGTTGTAGTCGCGGTGGCTGACTACATCTACCAGCGATGGGACCACGAAAAGAGCATCCGCATGACTCGGAAGGAAGTGGAAGAGGAGCTGCGAGAGAGCGAGGGCGACCCGCAAATCCGTGGCCGCATACGGCAACGGCAGCGCAAGTTGGCCATGAGTCGCATGCTCAAAGAGGTGGAACGAGCTGACGTCGTGGTCACCAACCCTGTGCACGTGGCGGTCGCCTTACGCTACGACGCGGAGCGGATGGCGGCCCCCGTGATCACTGCTCGCGGGGCCGGGGAGCTCGCCCAGCGGATCAAGCAGGTGGCTGAGCAGCATCGGGTGCCCGTGGTGCGCCATGAGACGCTAGCCAGAGGGCTCTACTACGGTGCGGATGTAGGAGAACAGGTGCCGCTAGAGTTGTTTCAGGCGGTGGCTGAGGTGCTGGCTTATGTGTACAGGTTGCGGGGCAGAAACGGCAGGCAGTAGCTGAAAGGAGGAGCTAAATGGCGGAGAGCAGGCAAGAGAGCATGCTGGGCAGGGGGCTGCAACACGCCGACATCTTCACGGTGTTGGTGGTGGTGCTCATCCTCGTCATGATGATCTTTCCTCTGCCTGCCGCGATTCTGGACGTTTTTCTGGCGCTGAATATCAGCCTAGCACTGCTGGTCTTGCTCCTGACCATGAATGTGCATCACCCGTTGGAGCTCTCTGCCTTTCCATCGCTGCTGCTTCTGCTCACTCTCTTTCGCTTGGCGCTTAACGTATCATCGACAAGACTGCTGTTGCTGCACGGATATGCAGGACAGCTTATTCAAGCCTTTGGCAACTTCGTGATTGGCGGCAACTACGTCGTGGGCTTTGTGGTCTTTCTCATTTTGGTTGTGATCCAGTTCATTGTTATCACCAAAGGGTCCGAACGAGTAGCGGAGGTAGCAGCTCGCTTTACGCTCGACGCCATGCCCGGCAAGCAGATGAGCGTCGATGCGGATCTCAATTCGGGACTGATGACCCAGGAGCAGGCCCGCAGGCGTCGCTGGCAGATCCAGCAGGAGGCCGATTTCTATGGAGCCATGGATGGAGCCAGCAAGTTCGTGAAAGGCGATGCTATAGCGGGTTTGGTGATCACTGCCATCAATATTCTGGGCGGTCTGGCTGTGGGCGTAGGTCAGCGCGGCTTGGCCTTAGGCGAGGCTTTGCAGAAGTACACGCTGCTGACGGTAGGCGACGGTCTGGTAAGCCAGGTGCCAGCCCTCCTGGTCTCCACGGCTACGGGGATCATTATCACGCGGGCGGCATCGGAGAACAACCTGGGCGAAGATCTGGCCACCCAACTGCTATTTCAGCCGCGAGTGTTGAAGACTGCCGGGGCGGTCATGGCCTTCTTTGGCATCATCCCAGGCCTGCCTGCGCTACCTTTTGTGGTTATTGGTGGCCTAGCCTATGCACTGGGATTGGTTCTGGGACGCGCGGCTGCCAGTCGTGAGGTGGAAGAGGTACGACAGGAGGCCGCCCAACGGCTCGAAGAGAGCAAACGGCCGGAAGCGGTCTTGTCGCTGTTACAGAACGATCGGATGGAGCTGGAGATTGGCTACGGGTTGATCGGTCTGGTGGACGCAGACCAAGGGGGCGATGTTCTTGAACGGATCACTCTGGTTCGCCGCCAGATCGCTCTGGATCTGGGGATCGTGGTTCCGGCCATTCGCATCCGTGACAATATGCAGCTGGCCCCCAACGGCTATGTCATCCGAGTGACGGGATTGGAGGCTGGGCGGGGCGAGCTGCTGCTCGATCGCTTGCTGGCTATGGGGCCCGATTTGGAGAGTGTGGAGGGACTGGAAGGGATCCCCGGCAAAGACCCGGCCTTTGGCTTACCAGCGCTCTGGATCGCGGTACGCCACCGTTTTCAGGCTGAGGAGGCTGGCCTCACCGTGGTCGAACCTGCGGCAGTATTGGCCACGCATCTCACCCAGGTGATCCGGACCAACGCTCCGGAACTGTTGGGCAGAAGCGAGACTAAGATGCTTCTGGACGCCCTGAGGCCTGACAATGCGTCCTTGGTTGATGAGATCATCCCTGACATTCTGACTTTAGGGGAAGTCCAGAAGGTGCTGCAGAGTTTGCTGCGAGAAGGCGTCGCTATCCGCAATCTGGTGGTTATCTTGGAGACCTTGGCCGACCATGGGCGGCAAGTGAAAGAGCCAGAGGCCTTGACCGAGGTGGTACGCGAGAGCCTGGCGCGTCAGTTATCACAGCAGTATGCCACGGCAGACGGGCACCTGCTCGCCCTCGCTTTGGATCCCCAAGTGGAGGAAGAGCTGCTAGACCTACTCAGTCAGGGCAACCAGGGCGGGGGCATTGCCTGGGAGCCTGGCCGGGCTCAGGCTTTCATAGAGAAGGTGTCGACGGAGACGCGGGCGGCCATGGCGCGGGGTGAGCAGCCGGTCCTGTTGGCGCCGCCTTCATTGCGTCTGCCGCTGCGGTTGCTTCTGCAACGGACACTACCCTCGTTGCCAGTGCTCTCCTATAACGAGGTGATACCTGAGTTGGCGGTGCAGATTTTGGGGATGGTTGGGTTGGCTCATGCGGATTAAGCGGTTCGTGGCACCCACGATGCGAGATGCAGCGACTCAGGTGCATCGGGAGTTCGGACCCGATGCTCTTATCATGCGGACGGGGCGAGTGCGCCAGCCTGGTCTTTTGGGGCTGTTTCGCCCCAGATGGATTGCAGTGACCGCGGGTCTGGATGAGCGGGTCGAACGCAAAGTCCCGGAGCGGTCTGCGTCATGTGAAGCCGCCCCAGCGGCTACTAGGTCCGAGTCGCCAGTATCACAGGGGAAGCTGAACGCCTTAGCCGTTGCCCATTTGGTGAAGCGTCTGCGCCAGCAGGAGGTAGCGGAGGAGTACTTAGGTGAGCTCAGTGAGCAACTGGAAGCTCGTGTAGGAATGGGCGGTGAGGCACCGCAGAGGCATCTGCTAGGGCTATTGGCAGAGCAGATAAAGGTCGCTCGTCCATGGGCAGTAGGCTCTGAGAGACCGCTGGTGGTGCCTCTGGTGGGGCCCACTGGCGTCGGCAAGACCACGACTGTGGCTAAGCTCGCCGCTACCTATGCGCTAAGGTGTGGTTGTCGTGTGGGGTTGGTCACTGCGGACACCTATCGCGTAGCGGCTGTGGAGCAGTTGCGCACCTACGCTGATATCCTCAGCATTCCTTTGGAGGTTGTCTACTCTCCCGGCGATGTGGCTCCGGCCTTGCAACGGCTTCAGGAGCGTGAACTGGTCTTGGTGGATACAGCTGGCCGCAGTCCTCACAACCAAAGCCAGATGGAGGAGCTGCGGGCCCTCTTGGCAGAGATGGGGTCATCGCGAGTGCACCTGGTGATCAGTGCCACTACACGCCATGCCGATATGGTGGAGATTGTCGATCGCTTCGTCTCCCATGCAGCCATAGAAGGGCTCGTCGTCACCAAGCTGGATGAGACGAACTCCTACGGCATTATCTACAACGTGATCCGCCGTACGGGCCAATCGATTGCCTATATCACTAACGGGCAAGGGGTGCCAGAGGATATGGCGGCGGCAGATGCCCTGCAGTTGGCGCGGCTCATCGTGGGGGTGGAGACGTGAACGGTCAGGCAGAGGGGTTGCGGCGTCTCGTGCAGCAGGCTAGCCCCAAAAGAGCGAGGTGCGCCCGAGTGATTGCTATTACCAGTGGTAAGGGTGGGGTCGGGAAGAGTAACCTGGCCGCCAATATGGGAGCCTATTTGGCCAGCTCGGGGCAGCGCACTGCTGTTCTCGATGCCGATCTGGGCTTGGCCAACGTCAATATTCTCCTTGGTGTGAACCCTATGTATGATATCGGGCATGTCATCTCTGGCCAGAAGCGGTTACTCGAGATAGGGGTACCGGGGCCAGCGGGGCTACAGCTTTTCCCCGGTGGTTCGGGGCTATATGAGGTGGCCAATCTATCTCCGTGGCGCTTGGAGACGTTTCTGTGCTCTCTTGCCGAGGTAGAAGAGGTTTACGACCTGCTCTTGGTGGACACGGGTGCGGGTTTGAGTGAGGCGGTCATCAAGCTGGTCTTGAGTGCAGCAGAGGTATTGCTGGTGACCACACCTGAGCCCCCGGCTCTGGCAGACGCCTATGGTATGGTGAAGATCATTGCCCAGCGCAGCCCTGGTGCGCGGGTCCATGTGGTGGTCAACATGGTCCGCCAGATTGGCGAAGGGCAGATGGTCTTTCAGCACTTGTGGCAGGGGGCTCAACGCTTCTTGGGCTTCGAACTGAATCTGCTGGGCGAAGTGCCCTATGACCCTGCAGTCAACCGAGCGGTGCAAGAGCAGACCCCGTTTGTGCTGGCCTATCCGCGCTCACCTGCGGGCCGGGCTGTGGCGGAAGTGGCTAGTGAGCTGATCGGGACACGGACGCCTACCGCTGGTGGGTTACGCGGTCTTATCAGACGCATGTGGCGAGCGCGTGGATGAGAAGGACGAAGCAAAATGTCTATTTGGAGAGAGCACATGCCCCACGCAGTTTGTAACCTCGATGTGCATTGGCAGGCCTACAGGCGCACAGGTGATCATGCCTCTCGTGAGGCCCTTTTGGAGGCTTATGTGCCCTTGGTGAAGCAGGTAGCCGGGCAGTTGCACGTCAGGTTGCCCGCTACACTTGAACTGGGCGATCTCATCGGCTACGGCACCATGGGGCTAATTGATGCCCTGCACAAGTTCGAGCCCGGGCTGGGGGTGAAGTTCGAGACCTACGCCAGGACGCGCATTCGCGGGGCGGTTCTGGACGGTCTGCGGGTGCACGATTGGGCTCCGCGTAGCTTGCGGCAAAAGGGTCGCCAAGTTCAGCAGACCATGGCTGAACTGGAGAGCAGGCTGTGCCGCAGCGCCACGGATGCGGAGATCGCCGCCGCACTAGGTATCTCGGTTACAGAGTTTGAGGTGCTACTCACACAGCTCAATGGGCTGGCACTTGTGTCATTGGAGCAACCTCTCGATGCAGGTGCCGAGGGAGTCGGCGGCTCGCTTGCCGAGGTGCTGCCTCAGTCTACAGCCGAAGACCCGCATTCGCGCGTCGAACGGGAAGAGCGCATCGAAGCGTTGGCCGAGGCTATCGATGCGCTCCCTGAGCGAGAGAGACTGGTCATCGCTCTGTACTACTATGAGGAGCTGACCCTCAAGGAAATTGGTGCGGTGATGGGAGTAAGTGAGTCGCGTGTGTGCCAGCTACACACCCGAGCTTTGCTGCGCTTACGGGCGCGTCTGGAGCCTCAGTGTGAGGGGTAAGCATGCCCACACAACAGAACTCGATCTTCGAAGGGGAGTGTTGGGTGTTTGCTCTGGTGCAATGCCTCATGCTTGGGGTCATCATTTGGCAACTACGCGAGATTCGGCGGCTGCTGCGGGCCCGTGTAGATAACCAGCCGGTGCAGTCGGAGCTTTCGTTTCAAGATATGCTTGATGAGCAGCTGGCCGAGGATGCGGACGAGGGCTGGGGGCAACTGCGGCGTCAGGCCCTGGACCTGCAGAGAGAGGGGATGTCTCTGGTGGACATCGCTCGTACGTTGGGTCTGGGTCGAGGCGAGGTGCAGCTGCTGCTACTTCCAGAAGATAACGGGCGGAAAGCCTAAAGAGTATCTCTCAGATGGTCGATATAAGAGATAGGCGCGCGGCGTGAGTCCGTTGCACAAGTGAGGTGCCGCACATGGTAAAGGCGCGTAACATCAACCGAGTACGACAACTGGAGCAACCGCAGACAGAAGGGCTGGCTGCACAGCGGCGCAGCAGGGCCTCCGAGGGCCGTGCCAAGCCGGAAAGAAAGGATCAGGTGGTCTTGTCTGACCACGCGCAGGCCTTGCTGCGGTTGCAGGAGACAGCGGCGCGCACGCCCGATGTGCGTACCGAGAAGGTTCAGGCTTTGCGGGAGGCTATCGCTCGCGGGGACTATGAGGTACCGGCGAGAGCTATCGCCGAGAAGATGCTGGACAGCGAGGGAGCTGGTTCATGAACCCTGGGCTCTGTGAGGTGCGAGCCTGCTTACAGCAGCTGATGGAGCTGGAGCAGCGCAAACAGGAAGTGATCCTGGCCCAGGGCCACGCCCAGCTGCAGGCCATCGCAGAGGCAGAGAGCAGCGTGTTGACTCAGCTGCATCAGGCGGTTGACGCCCTGGGCCATCCACCATCAGAGGCGGTCCTTCCCCTTGAGAGTGCCGTTGCCGAGGTACGGCGCCTGAGCGCGATCAATGGGGCTTTGTTGCAGGAGCAGTTGGCGGGGGTGGGGGTCTGCCTGGAGCTTTTGGCCCAGATGTCATCTCCCACGTATGCTCTCGGCGAGGGGCGCTGTAAGGCGGCGCAGCTCACCCCTACCGTCTTTGACGTGCGGGCGTGATGCGCAGAAAGCCGTAGCCGATTCGAAAGGATGCGTAGATGAGTAGCTTTGTGGGTTTGGAGATCGCTCGGCGGGGCTTGGCGGCCCAGCTGAAGAGCATGGAGGTGGCCGGGCAGAATATCGCCAATGCCAACTCCCCCGGGTACTCGAGACAGGTGGCTGTGCAGGCGACGGTTGTCGCTGGCCAGGCCAGCTCGGTTCGCTACGGCGGCCAAGACGCGGGGATGTCAGGTGTAGAGATCGTGGAGATGCATCGTCACTACGACGCTTTCCTGACGGCGAGGGCGCGTGAGCTTACCGCCCAGCGGCAAGAGGTCTCTACGAGGCATGATGTACTGGCCAGGCTCGAGGAGTTGCTGCATGAGCCAGGTGAGGCAACTATCGGCACGGCCCTGGAAAACCTATGGGCCTCGTTTGGTCAACTGGCTACCAACCCGCGCAGTGAGGCGGCACGCAGTACTGTGCTGTACCAGGCGAGTACGCTCACGCGAGCCTTTTGTGAAGTGACCCATGATGTGCACTCGCTGCAGATGGAGATGGCCGAGCGTGCCCGCTCCGCTGTCGAAAATGTGAATGCGCTTACAGCTAGCCTGGCCGAAGTCAATAGCCGCATTGTGGCTAGTTCTGCGGCAGTGGGGGCGAGTGCTCCTAATGCGCTCTTGGATGCACGCGATACCCTGTTGGAGGAGTTAGCGGGTCTCGTAGATATCCGGGTGATAGAGCAGGCCCATGGCGAGGTGCGGGTGTTGGTGGCGGGGCGCTCCTTAGTGGAGGGCATCGGGCAGGCTGAGATGGAGATGACCTCTGTCGCTGGTCAGCTGGAGCTGTCGCTGGCTGGGGTGGCTGTAGCCGAAGTGGGTGGCTCACTGGGAGGTGCTCTACTTTCTCATAACACAGACATCCCGAAGTATGTGGCGCTCTTAGGCGAGCTGGCCCGTGATGTGATTACCCAAGTCAACACAGTGCACGCTCAGGGCTATGACATGGATGGGCACCCGGCCGTAGACTTCTTCACCGGGAGCTGCGCTAGCAGTATGGCGGTGGCCGTCGACGGTCGCCAGATGGCCGTATCGGCCGCAGCAGATGGCAGCGATGGGGTGGTGGCCCAGAGGCTGGCAGATCTGCGTCACTCGCCAGCGAGCGCCGAGCTGGCTCCGGGAGCTAGGTACGTGGGGCTGATCTCGGAGCTGGGAGCCGAGGCCGCCTCTCTGGGCGTTCGGCGTGAGAATACCCAGGTGCTGACGCAGTTTGCGCAGATGCGGCGGGATTCTCTCTCGGGAGTTTCGCTGGATGAGGAGCTGGCGGATGTCATGCGCTTTCAGCAGGCCTATGCTGCTGCAGCTCGAATGCTCACCGCCATTGATGAAGCGCTCGATGTGTTGATCAACCGGACAGGTCTCGTGGGCAGGTAGAGGAGGTTGGGGGCTTTGCGGATTACTCATGCACAGACCGCACAAAGCGTGAAAGAGCAGTTGGCTCAGGGGGCGGGACGGATGCAGCAGGCCTGGCGCCACGTCTCTTCGGGTAGGCGGGTGGAAAGACCCTCCGATGATCCGGCTGCGACAGCCCGCATTCTCAGCTATCGCTCATTACTCAGTGGGGTCGAGCAGCGGCGCTTCCAGGTAGAGGCGGGGCACTCTTTGCTGACCACGGTGGACACCGTACTAGGCAGCGCCGACTTGCTGCTGATGGAGGCGCAAGATCTGGCGCTCAATGCGGGATCGCCCGGGGTTTCTGAGGACGACAGGCGCTCCATGGCAGAGAAGGTGCAGGGACTCATTGAGCAGCTGGAAGACATCGCTGAGACGAAATACGACAACCGAGCCCTCTTTGCCGCCGGAGCGGCCAACACTTCGGCTGTAGATCTCGCAGGCTTGGATCTTTCCGCCCAGAACGTCTTCGCTACTCCCCTGGCGGCATTGCAGGATCTATATGACGAACTCTCCGCTGGCGATCGAGTCAGTGATGTGACGCTTGCTGCGTTGAAGGGTGGCCTGGATGCGCTGGTGAGCTACCGGACGCAGGTGGGAGTCCGCGTCAACCGCTTGGAGAGTCTGACCAGTCGTCTGCTGACGATGGAGCATGACCTGGTTGATCGCAAGAGCGGGGACGAGGAAGTGGATCTCGGTCAGGCCATGATCGACCTCAAGGAAGAAGAGACGGCCTACCAGGCGGCCCTAGCGGCTAGTGCGCGTCTCATGCGGATAAGCCTTGTCGATTTTCTCTGAAATTCGGTGCCTGAGGCAGGAATCGGTGGTCACTGCTGACGAATAGGGTTCATGACTTGCGACACATGAAGAAAGGCATTCATGACGGCATGTGGGTCGTCACGGACGAGGCAGAAGAGGGGCCCGAAAGGTGGTGACGTATGGTACGTGGACTTTACACCAGTGCTCTGGGCATGCTGGGCAGCATGGAAAGGGTAGATATCTTAAGTCACAACCTGGCGAATGTGAATACTCCAGCCTTCAAGAAAGTGGGAAGTACCTCACGGAGCTTTTCGGAGATAATTGCCCGCTGTGAGAGGCGACCACACGATGGGCGTACTGTCTCGACCCTGATTGGAAACGTAGGAGTGGGCATCCAGGTGGATAGCACCTACTTTCTGCTGAACGAGGGTCCACTGCGCGAGACGGGGAGCCAGCTGCAGGCCGCTATTCGTGGATCGGGCTTCTTTGTCGTAGAGACTCCAGATGGGCTAGGCTACACGCGCGATGGCCGTTTTCTCGTTGACAGCGAGGGTTGGCTGGTCACGTTGGACGGTCATCGGGTCTTGGGTGAGAATGGGCCGCTGGCGGTTTCCACTGACGATGCCATGATCACGGATGCGGGTGAGCTGTTGTGTGACGGTCAACCTGTGGGGCGTCTGCGTTGTGTGGATTTCGCTCATCCGGAAGGGCTCGTTTTGCAGGGCGGTAGTCTTTACCGTGCTGGGACTGCCAGTGGTCCGCCCCTGATGCGGGAGTGTCATCTGGCGGTCGGCTTTCTGGAAGAGTCCAACGTCAACGTGGTTTCGGAGATGGTCGAGCTGATCTCAGCCACGCGGTTGTATGAGGCGAATCAGAGGGTGATCTTGGCCTATGATGATTGTCTGGGAAAGGCGGTGGGTGAAGTAGGCAAGGTGTAGGTAGCACACGAGCAGTGCGCGGCCGGGGCAAAATGAGAGGGCTGGACCGCATATGCGGAAGCCTATGGGTCACCGAACGAATGAGGTGACCCCGGTGAAGATGCCTCTGAGCTGCGCAACTACAGCGTCTAGGGAGGCGTATCACCGATGATGCGTTCACTGTGGATCGCCGCTTCGGGCATGTCGGGGCAGCAGTTTAACATCGATACCATCGCCAATAACCTCGCGAACGTAAATACCTCCGGATACAAGAAAAGCCGTGTCGATTTCCAGGATCTGCTCTACCAGACGATCCGCGTGGCTGGAACGCCAGCGACCACAGGTGCCCAGGTCCCCACGGGCATCCACATTGGCCACGGCGTACGTCAAGTAGCTACACAGAAGATCTTCACTCAAGGGGCCTTCAAACAGACTGACAATCCCTTAGATCTCGTCATTGAGGGTGACGGTTTCCTCCAGGTTCTCCTGCCCGACGGCTCAGTGGCCTACACCCGCGACGGTGCCCTCAAGAAAGATAGCCAAGGCCGTCTGGTGACCTCTGATGGTTTTCCTCTAGAACCCGAGATCGTGATTCCTGACGGGGCAGCCAGCATTTCGGTCGCTGCCGACGGTTCCGTTACTGCCAGCATTAGTGGTCAGGATCGGCCGGAGGACATCGGTCAGATCGAGCTGGCTCGTTTTGTGAATCCGGCTGGTCTGCGCAGTTGGGGGCGTAATCTCTATCTGCCCTCTGCGGGATCAGGCGAGGCCATTGTGGGCACCCCGGGGTTGGAGGGGTTGGGCTCGATCGCGCAGGGCTTTGTGGAAATGTCGAATGTGCAGGTAGTTGAAGAGATGGTCAACATGATTATGAGTCAGAGGGCCTACGAATCGAACTCGAAAGCCATTCAGGCCTCGGATGACATGCTGCAGACCGCCAACAACCTGCGGCGGTAGCTAGCAGGGATAGAGACTTAGGGCTATGGTAGGCCAGCGCAGCACGTGTGTGGGGTTCAGGCTTCTCGTGTGGGTACTGGCTGTGTGGGTAGGGCAGTGCCTCTGTGTGGGTGCAGCCGCGGCTTCGGCGGTGGCCCGGCTGCGCTCACCAGCGACGGTGGCTGGGCCAGACATTCTCTTGGGTGAGATTGCGGATATCGATAGTAGTGATGAGTTGCTGCGGGAGCGCTTGAAGAGTCTGGTTGTCGGCAAGGCAGCGTTGCCTGGAGCCGAGCGACAGCTCTTTGTGGGTTCGGTGCGGGTCCGTTTGCGTCAGGCAGGCATCCCTGAGACGTTAGTGCTTTTGCAGGCCGACGGCGATGCGCTGCGGGTACAGACCGTTGCGACGCTGGTACCCGCTTCCGAGCTCGAGGCGGTCGCTGAGGCTGCCGTGGCGCGTTGGTTGGAGAGTTGTTACGGAGCCATTCCAGCGAGCATTCGCTGTTCGGCGGCCAGCGCGCTGGTTGCTGTGTCAGGTAGTGGCTATGCACTTCGCCCAGCCAGCGAAGTCGTCAGGAAGCCGGGAAGTGATCAGCTCAGCGTGCCTATCGCCATCTGGAGTGACCGACGCCTCGTGCAGCAGCTGACGGTCACTTGCAGTGTGACTGCCTATGCCGAGGTGGCGGTGGCGGCCACGAGGTTGGAGCGGCGCAGTGAGCTGCGCATGGACGATATCCGTTGGGAGGCGCGAAGCATCCTGAGTCTGCCAAGCGGGGCACTTGTCCGTGGCTCGTGGTCGGAGGCGACCGGATGGCGACTGACTCGCTTTGTGGATGCGGGCAGTGTATTCACCACCGATATGCTGGAGCGCCAGCCAGATGCCTACGCAGGTGCCGAGGTGCAGCTGGTCACAGCGCGAGGAGCGGTGCGGGTGAGCGATCTAGGCACGCTGACCGCAGATGGCTACGTGGGGGCTACGGTTGGTGCCACTAACGCGCGTACGGGCCAGCTGGTCCGTGGCCTTCTGGTCACGCCCACGATGGTCAGTGTCGAATAGGGAGGTGATGGGCAGTGGGCAACCTGACAGCCGGTGGGTGGAGGAGGCGGCCAGGCCGACAGAGGCTCTGTGTGGACTGGCGGTGCCTGCTCTTGTTGGTGTTCATGCTTACATTGCCGGCCTCTGCCTCGTCTTTGTGGGTGGAAGGGACACGTTCCCTTTTTACCACGCCACAGCGGGCTTGGCAGGTCGGTGACCTGATCACGGTGATCATTGTCGAGCAGGCTCAGGCCACGCAGACTTCCAGTACTGAGACTGCGAAAAAGAGCGGCTTGGGGGTGGGCCTGGAGCTGCCAGCAGGTGCCTTAGAGGCACTGGGCAGCGTGAATGCGGATATTGAAGGCGGTGATCGCCTGCGTTCCACGGGGAAGACGGTGCGTGGCGGCACGCTGAGGGCCAGCCTGACAGCCGAAGTGAAGGAGGTAGACGGCTCGGGTAATCTGCACATCGAGGGGCGACAGACCATTGTGGTCAACGGGGAGACCCAGGAGATTGTGCTGTCTGGAGTCGTGCGTTCCCAGGATGTGTACTCCGATAACAGTGTGCTGTCCACCAGCATCGCCAATGCCGAGATTGCCTATAAGGGTGCTGGTACGTTGGGGTCCAAGCAGCAACAGGGGATTATCACTAGGTTTTTTCACTGGCTCTTCTAGAGCAGCGGAAGGGGCGTGAGGCGTGTGGGTGGTTGGCGTAGGAAGCGGATGTGTCTAGTACTTGCGGCCACGATGCTGCTCGTGGCTGGGGAGGCTACGGGGGCCAGTGAAGTGCAGCCAGAGGCGCTGGAACCCAGCCCGGCAGCTATTGCGGTGGAGATGGCCAGTCCGCTGGTGCGCATCAAGGACATTGCCCGTGTGCAAGGTGTCCGTGATAACCAACTGATCGGGATGGGCCTCGTGGTGGGCCTCAACGGCACAGGTGACGGCTCGGGCAATCAGGCTAATGTGCAGATGGTGACCAATATGCTGCAGCAGTTTGGGATCACGGTGGATGCCCGCTACATGCGTTCACGTAATGTGGCGGCAGTGGTGGCGACGGCCGCCCTGCCCAGCTTTGCTCGTAGCGGGGACGCCATCGACGTGACAGTGGCCTCGATGGGTGATGCTCGCAGTCTGCAGGGCGGCTTGCTGTTGCAGACTCCGTTGCAGGGCGCTGATGGTGGGGTTTATGCCGTAGCCCAAGGGCCGCTAGTGATCGGTGGGGAGGGTACCTCAAGAGGCCCCGGGCAGAGGACCCATGCTCAGACCGCTCGTGTCCCTGCCGGGGCCATTGTGGAGAGAGAGGTGCCAGCAGCCTTTGTGGAGGCCGAGGAGCTGCTGCTGGTGCTACATACACCAGACTTTGCCACGGCAGCCCGAGTGGCCCAGGCCGTCAACGATGCCACGGGGCCAAAGACAGCCAAGGCGCTGGATCGCACTGCTATAGCAGTGGGCATCCCTCTTGCGTATCAGGGCAACCCGGTGGAGTTCATTGCCGCGCTCGAGGAGCTCTCGGTTACCCCTGATGCACCCGCTCGGGTGGTGGTCAACGAACGGACTGGCACGGTGATCATCGGGGCGGGCGTGCGGGTGGCGCCAGTGGCCGTGACACACGGGACACTGCGCCTACAGATTGAGGCGCCTGACGGAGCGGCGCGTTATACGAGCCAAGGGCCCGTAACACAGAGCGTGGTGCTATCGGGCAGCACAGTGCACGATGTCGTCGCTGGGCTCAACGCCATCGGGGCGAGTCCCCGCGATGTCATCTCTATGCTGCAGGCCATCCGAGCAGCCGGGGCGCTCTACGGTGAACTGGTGGTGATCTAGCCTTGGATATCTACGGGGTCAGTAGCAGGGCCACGGCGGCAGTATCGTCTCAGCCCTCTAGGGCCGGTAGCCAGAGCACGTTTGCGGGGGTGCTAGCCCAGGCCCATCGTGCGTACCTGGTGGATCCGGGCTTGACGCCTCCTGTCAAAGACGCTGACGGTCAGCTCCGTTGGGCAGCACAGCAACTGGAGGCTTTCTTTACGCGGGAGCTCTTCACGAGCATGCGCCGCACGGTACCCGAGGGCGGTCTGTTTAAGAAGAGCTTCGCCAGTGAGATGTATGAGGATATGCTCTGGGACGAACGGGCCAAGGCCGCCGTAGCAGCGGGTGGCCTTGGCCTTAGTGAGCTGATCTTGTCACAGCTGCGGGGTTGAAGCAGCCAGCGGGTCAGAGCGTGGTACCTGTAGGTCAAATGGCAAGCAGACATGGATGTAGGGGATGCCGCGGGGTGTCCCCTGCGATTTTTCTGCTGTGAACCCTCAAGTTTCTTGGCCAGCATGACGATATACACAGTAGCGAAGATGAGGCGGGCGGCCGCTGCCTCGTCTCGCCGATGTGGACAGAACGATGCACTAGGGAGGCCAAAGCAGATGAGGATTCAGACAAACGTTTCGGCGCTGAACGCGTGGAGAAACTTGAATCAGACCACAGGGGCGATGGGCAAGAACCTGGAGCGGCTCTCTTCCGGATTCCGGATTAACAAGGCGGCAGACGACGCTGCAGGGCTCGCTATCTCCGAGAAGATGCGGGCACAGATCAGGGGTCTGAACCAGGCCACGCGCAACGCCCAAGACGGCATTTCACTTATCCAGACGGCAGAAGGGGCTATGGGTGAGATCCAGAGCATCCTGCAGCGCATGCGGGAGCTGGCGAATCAGGCAGCAAGCGACGGCCTGACAGATGACGATCGCGGTCAGATCCAGAAGGAAGTCGACCAGCTGGTGGAGCAGATCACGGACATAGCCACAACGACGCAGTTTAACACGAAGACGATTCTGGACGGAACAAGTGGTATGGGCATCATCATACAGACTGGCGCCAACGCGGGCGAGGAGCTTACCTTTGACATTGCCAGCGTGGATCCCACTGGGTTGGGGGTTGCGGCGATCTCCATCGCCACACAGACGGACGCCAGCGCGGCCATTTCCACGATCGATGACGCGATCAATGATATATCCGGCTACCGCGCCGAACTCGGTGCCCTGCAAAACCGTTTGGAGCACAGCATTACCAACCTGGAGGGCACTTCTGAGAACCTGCAGGCTGCGGAGTCCCGCATCCGTGACGTGGATATGGCTCAGGAGATGACCCAGTTCACGCGCAACCAGATCCTGATGCAGTCCGGCACGGCGATGCTGGCTCAGGCCAACATGATGCCGCAGGCAGTTCTGAAGCTGCTGGGTTAGTGTGATGCAGTTGTCGGTGGGTTGGAGCTTGGTGCTCCAGCCCACCGATTATCAGGGCGTTGATATGAAAGAGGAGGCAGTGAGCCATGTCGCGAGTGCATGGCGTCACGGGTTGGCGTGACGGATCAGCACAGGTTGCTCCGGCGATCGATCAGGCAGTACCTGTGCGCGAGTTCGACAAGCAGGAGATCAAAGAGAGTATCGGCATGCACCGCGAGGACGAGTTCACTCAAGCCGCGAGAAGGGCTGGTCTGTTGCGCGGCGGGGAAGAGCCCTATCGCCAGCGGGTGGAAGAGGCAGTGCAAGCCTTCAACGATGCCTTGGCTGTTTTTGGCAGGCGTTTCCAGTTTAGCTTGCACGAGGGGACCAAGCGGATGATGGTCAAAGTGGTAGACACGCAGACCGAGGAAGTCTTGCAGGAGGTACCTCCTGAGAAGATCCTGGATATGGTCGAAGAGCTGTGGAAGCTGGCTGGGCTTCTGGTGGATGAGCGGGCATAGAGGGGTGTAGGCGATGAAGCTGGGCGGTGCATCATCTTCGCAGAACATGCGCTTTTGGGGCCTGGGCTCGGGCCTCGATGTAGACGACATCGTCGGTAAGCTAATGAGCGTGGAGCGCATACCGCTCGAGCGGCTGCATCAACGTCGGCAGTTGCTGCTGTGGCAGCAAGAGGAATACCGGGCCATCAACCTCAAGATGCGAGAGCTCAGTGAGGCCGCTCTCTCCCTCCGCTTGGGGAGCAGTTTTACCCCGTCTCGGGTCACCTCTAGCCACGAGGAGATCGTGGGGGCAGCGGTGGCCGCAGGCGCACCCGAGGGCACCTATAGCCTGTCAGTCGAGCAGTTGGCCGACAGCCTGCATGTCTATAGCACCTCCATTGATGCCGGGGCGACGCTGAAAGAGCAGTTCCCCACGATCGCCGATACTATCTCGTTTCAGATCGAAAAGGTCGCTGGTGACGGTGAGGAGGTCTTGGCGAGCCAGACCTTCACCTTCTCGACGGCCACCGCGAGTCTGCACGACGTGGTGAAGGCGATCAACGCTCTGCAGGGAGAGCTAGAGTTAGAGGCCTTGTACGATGCCGGGCTGGGTCGGTTTTTCTTGTCTGGAAAGAAAACGGGCAGTGAGCTTGGGTACCGTCTGGTTGATGCCGCAGGTGATCTTCTTTCTACGCGTTTGGGGCTACAGTACCGCGATGAGGCAGGTACGGAACGCTCTGCAGTGGGCGAGGGGGCCGTGGTCACTGGTCGGGATGCAGTCTTCACACTCAACGGGGCCAGTGGGCTGCGTGCAGCATCAAACAGTGTGAGCATTAACAGTGTGACCTTCTCCCTCAAACAGGTGAGCAGCCAACCTGTGATCATTCAGGTGCAGCGCGATGTGGAGCGAGCTGTGGGGGTCATTAGGGATTTCATAGCGAAGTACAATGCCTTCGTTGATTCCCTAAACAGCAAGCTTGCGGAGAAGAGACACTATAAGTACCAGCCGCTCACGGATGCGCAGAAAGACGAACTCTCGGAGAAAGAGATTGCTGAATGGCAGGAGAAGGCGCGTAGCGGGCTACTGCGCTCGGACCCCCTGCTCACAAGAGTGTTAACTGATCTGCGCGGTGCATTGACTCGCCCAGTAGAGGGTGCGGACTCTCCGTATGGGATGCTCTTTCAGATCGGTATCACCACGGGTTCCTGGTATGAAGGCGGCAAGTTGCGCGTGGTGGATGAGAGCAAATTACGTACGGCTCTGGCGCAGGATCCCGAGGGGGTGGCGGCTCTTTTCACTCAGCAGGGCACCGGCGCAGAGAGCACAGGTATCGGCTTGCGCTTTGGTGATGCTCTGAGTGCTGGCGTCGCGGCCTTGCGGACGCGGGCCGGTGTCGCCGAGGCGCCAGTTGACAGCAGCCCTCTGGGGAGGCAGATGAAGCTTCTAGACGAGCAGATAGAGATCATGGAGGCCAGGCTGCAGAGACGGGAGACGGCCTACTTCAGGCAGTTCGTGACGATGGAGTCTTTCATGTCTCAGGCGAACGCCCAGTCGATGTGGCTGTCACAGCAGTTTGGAGGCTGGAGCTGAGTATGGTCGAGCGCTTGCAGGTGGTAGTTAGGCATTTGGAGCAGTTGGCCAGCATCGTGCAAGAGGCAATAGACCTGCTGCAAGAGGAGCGCGTGGAGACGGATGCCTTGGACTGTCTGATGCAGCGCCGGGAAGAGGTTTTCCACCATCTGCAGTACAGCTGGGTTTCCCTGTCCGATGAGGAGCTAGGAGCAGAAACCAAGAAAGAACTCGGCGAGAGAGCGGCTCGCGTCAAGGCTCTGGACGCCCAAGCCATGGAGTTAGCCCGGCAACACGGCACGGACGCCTTGGAGCGCTGGCGGGAGTCGCAGCTACAGCGCTCTGCTCGGGAGCTCTATGGGGGCGGCCCATCACAGGAGCGAGGTTTGTTCGTCGATCGCCGCGATGCCTAGATTAAAGCGACCATAGGGGGGCTTTTTTTGTTTCAGCAGGAGGCTTTAGCCACATACCGCAGGGCGCAGTTGGAGACGGCGACACCTTACGAACTTGTAGGGCGCCTGTACGGGGCGGCCATCCGCGCCTGCAAGACCGCAGCAGTCGCTCTAGAGAGTCATGAGAAAGAGAAGGCGAGAGAGGCTTTCTATAAGGCCCAGGACATCCTCACGGAGTTGATGGCCTCGCTGGATTTCAAAGCAGGCGGTGAGATTGCTCTGGGCTTACATCGGCTCTACGAGTATATGCACGCTCGTCTGGTGGAGAGTCATCTGCAGGGTGACGCGCAAGGAGCCAGAGAAGTGGCCGGGCTGCTGGAGCAGATAGCCGAGGCCTGGGCCGAGATGAAGCCGGGGCGGTCAGCGGAGGAGAAGGCAGATGGCAGCCCGGCCTCGTGAGTGGCTCCATTACGCACTAGCACAACGAGGTGTGTTTGTGTCGATGGTATAACCTTGAGCTGCTACGGAGGACAGCTTTGGTCAGGCGTAGAAAGCAGGTCGTATCCTAGGCAATCGAGGTGACCTGTAGTGCGCTTTATGAGCTACAACATTCAGATCGCAGTCGCCCGAGCGCATAACCCCAAGTGGAATCCTGAGCTATTCAGTCTCTCCGGCGTGGCCGAGGTGATCGCCAGTCAGTCACCAGATGTCGTGGCCCTGCAAGAGGTCGACCGTGGCCGCAGCCGTTCGGCATACGCCGATCAGACACGCTGGCTCGGTGAGCATCTTGGTTACTATTACGCTTTTGCTCCTGCCTACAGCCAGCTGCAGGAGAATGGCTCGGACGGCGAGTATGGAAATGCCCTCTTGTCGCGCTATCCCATAACCGACGTGCAAGTGATCAACCTCGATCCGGGGGTCAAAGAGCCCGCACCTCGCCACCGCTGGATCGAGCCTCGTTGTTGCTTCGTGGCTCGCATCGAGGCGGAGACGCCAGTGCAGGTGATGGGCTTGCATCTATCTACGGTTTTCGAACAACGTGTACAACCGCTCGAGCAAGTTGCTGATCTGGTGGAGGCGAATGCAGGTCTACCAACAGTCCTCATGGGCGATTTCAATGCGACTCACGAGGAGCTCAATGCGACGCGGCTACCCAAGCTGCTAGACAATCTTCTTGAGCCCAATCCCGTCTTTACTTTCCCGAATGGGCTTCCGGCCGACAGATGCATAGATCACATCTGGGTGAGTCGAGACTGGCGGGTGGGCGCTGTGTGGGTGGTCTCAGAGCGCCTGGGGCGCTCTGATCATAATCCTGTGGTGGCGGATCTCGATCTGCCCAAGGAGTAGACCAGTATTCGTCCTTGCAGCTGAACATACCTAGCCTACGGGGTCGGAGGTAGCGGCCTGAGCGGTGGGCCAACTCGCCACTAGTCCGCTTATTCTGGTGGAGCCACAGTCGCTGTCAGGGAGCTGTGGGGGGGTCGAAAGACACCCCAAGCTCCTTGCCCATGTCTCTTCCCATGCAGTCAGCAGGCGCAGGCTTTGGGCATGCTATAGGAGAACTCATGCGGCTTATGTCTTGCGGGGGAGTGCATTCCGATTCCGTTCTGGGCAAGTCAGGAGTATCTAGGTTTTCTCGGGTGGGTGGCCCGGGCTGTCGTGATGTTTTTCTGGTTACTACTGCTCACGCGGATTGCGGGGCAACGCCAGATAGGGCGTTTGTCGGGTTTTGACCTGGTGGTGGTCATCGCACTCATCGCGACGGCGACGGGACCCCTACACAGTGCCAGGGATAGCGTGACCAGTGCGATGATCAGCACAGCGGTGATCGCAGTTCTAGACGTAGGGCTCTCTTACGTAGCCCTTAGGAACTCCAAGCTGCGTCGAATGGTGGAAGATGAGCCCCTCGTGATCATGCAAAACGGGCGCGTTTTGGAGGGGATGATGCGCAAGGCTCGCTTCAATATAGATAACCTGCTCTCCGAGCTACGGATCAAGGGGATTCATAGCCTATGCGATGTGGAGTTTGCCATCCTGGAGCCCAACGGCCGATTGAGTGTCATCCCTAAGTCTCAGGCTCGGCCCCTCACCCCGCGCGATGCCCAGGTCTCTACCCACTACGAGGGCCTGTCCACGGTGCTGATCGAGGATGGCAATGTTCTGGAAGACAACCTTCGTCGGGTAGAACTGAGCAAAGAATGGCTGTACGAGCAGCTGCAGCAGCAGGGACTCAGCGGTCCACATGAGGCGATGTTAGCCTCCCTCGACACACAAGGCGTGCTCTATGTGGCCCGCAAGGGTGACACGTACCGCCACTAACCTCACACGGTATTGGCCTTCCCGGCCGCCTTTCATGTCGTCGTAAGTGCCTACCCATGCCACAAAATCGCCTTTGGTGGGTGTTTCATGGGCCATGTCGCGGAAGCGACCGCACTGCTCCTGGTTCGACGCCCTACATCAGCCATAGCCACTATGCCGCCGAAATTGCCGATGGGGTTGAGCTCGCTCCAGGTGGCTCCGTCATCATGAGAGACCGCCATGCGCGCCGGGTAAAGGCCGGAAAACATGATCAGACGCTTCACACCTTGCGCGTCCACCACCCGGTAGATGGTGGGAACCTCTTTGCCTGTCGCCCAACTGGCTGGAACGGGCAGCCTATCCGACCACGTGAGACCCGCATCGGTGCTACGCTTTAATACCACTGGCCCCCTGGTTTTCACCACTGCCAGGTGTCAAAAACCTTCCATAGCTCGTCAAGCTCCTCTTGGTTTTCAACATAGACGGATGTCCCCGCTGATATGCGCCCTTCCGCGCCAATGGCATACAGCACATGCGGGCCATGAGATTCCTCTTTCGTCGGCAGCGAAGCGGGTTGGCCAGCCAACACGGTGACGCGGGTTACTGCCTTGGCACGTACGGTCTCTACCGATGGGATTTTCGCGGTGGTCGGCCCCTCCAAAAGATAGACGGTGGCGTCTACTGAACTTGTGAGCTGTATCGGTTCCCCTGATTCCACTTGAGAGGATACGCCCGATAGCTGTGGGGGCAGCCGTTCACCGATGGTTACCGCCACCATCGACTCCTCATCATCAGCGATATGCGCTCCCGTGAACGACGCCGCCGCGTACAGCGCATGGGTGGCCGTAAGCCACTGCCTCCCAGTGGGTGCCTGGCTGAACTGAAAGTGTCCTGTCGCATCGGTCAGGGCTGGGCCCGACGCGTAACCGACTATTTGAACTACGGCCCCCTCCACGGGCTGGCCCGTCAGGTCGCGCACAGTTCCGGAGATCATCCCTGTCATGGGCTCAAGCTTTGATTGCCCCTCTAGCCCAGGTGCATGAGGTAGCGATGAGGAATCCGCGCGCCCTAACAGTTCAAATGTGACCGGGCCCTCAACGAACCAGTTTGGGAAGAACACCATGTCAACCCCGGTTTCGCTATGTTCAACTCCAGGATCGTCGATGAGGTAAACGCGGGATCGATCATCATCACCGTCTATCGGTTCCACGTAGTCGATCCTGACGGCATGCCGACTTCCGTCCCCAAAGACAAGTGCCAAGATCTCATTGGACAACTGCTTTCCCGGTGGGAAATAGGCGTCGACCTCAATGAAATGCTGTAGCGTGTTTTCATCGGCAGGACCGGATCGCCCGACCTTCCCACCAGCTCGGCCGATGGCCATGACCCGTCCCGTTACGTCGGCGGGCGAGGTCAAGGCAAGTCGTGGTGTTTTCATATGCCCGCCACCAATAACGAGCGCGTTTCTGACGACCCCCCCTTCACGACGAAGCCATCCTAAGCTCCCGGAGAAGCTAATCTGATGGGAATCGACAACGTATGACGGGTATTGCACAGGACCATCCGGGGTGGCGATGAGGACATCTGAAAAACCTGGACCGCTGACTTCAATGGCCACTACATTTTCCGGTTGCCCGACTATGGGGAGGGCCTCAAAGTGCAGTGGCAGAGGCTCAGACTCGTACGGGTTATGAATGACGACGAACACGTTCGTCGGACCCAGTCGTCGAAGTCCCGCAAACGGTGCCTCGCCTGCTCTCCGCATGGCCGGACCCATGCCGACGATCACTTCGGTCGGTGTTTCATCGGAGAGTAGCCATCCTTCGATTCCGGAAACACCATCACTCGGATAGATCCTGTAATGAACATCCTCTACGGTTCTCCCTGATTCAAGCTGGCTGATCCATTGATGATAAGATCCGCTTCTTCGTTTCAGATCGATGTCGACATCTAGGGAGTACTCCTGGCCTAACGGTCCGTGGATCATCCAATCATGGACGTGACCACCGTCCACCCAAAATATGTCGACGATGTACGGCGAACCGATCGGTCGCTCGACCGCCACCACCAGACGTTCATAGCGAGAGACTTCGGCGGGGTAAAGCGCATCGGCAGCTGCCTTCGCTACCATGATGCCGGGAGTTTTCACATCGTACAGCATAAGCTCTGTACGATTTCCATTCGAAGCGTGGTAGTTTTGCCAATCATCTGTTGACCCAGTACCCTTGCCCCAGTCAATACTCACTTGACGTCCTTGAAAGCGATTAAACTGGTTCTTCTCGTCGACAACTACTGTGTTATGTGCGGCTGTACTTGACTGCCATGGACGATTACCGTGATACTCACCGTCTGACAGTAGTTCGGTTCCGTGCGCCCACAAGACGACGCCGAGGGCGTCCAAGTGCTCGTGGCCGTCAGGAGAGGTAAACGTAAGATGCAGTTGAAATTGGTCTTTGCCTTCCCCGGAACCAAGCGTGGCGATCCCGGCAGCTGGCAACAAAGAGGGAACCGACTTAGACGGCTTAGGTCCTTGCTGGGTCGAGTGGCTGTCATTGATCGCCAGGTAACGGCTGTTTGGCAGGACCAATGAATCGACTGCCTTACTGGTCAAGGCGGAGAAGGCTCCCCAGCGGGATTGTGCGTCGAGATTCTCAATGCGATTGCCTTCTACGGGATCTACGTAACCGACAGGATCGGTATATCCTTGGAGCCGATCGATCAAACGGGGGAGCCGGTTCGTCACCATGAGCGCGTACGACGGGGTTGCTTCATGCCACATCCCGTCCCTGTAAAACCCTCTGTATACGATGCGGTCGACCCAGCGTATCGCTTGTCGAACCCACGTTGGCTTGCCCATCGCCTGGGCCAGATCGATCATGCCCAAAATACGCTGGGGCTCCATGTTGGTCCACATAGGCGCCCAGTGCTCAGTAAGGACACGCCACCAATAGACGAAGAAATCATCCATGGTGGTCACCGGGTCGTCGACACCGAGCTCGTCAGCGACCTCCGCTAACACATCTCTGCCTGTTTGGGTGCCAAGCAAGTAGTCGTAGGCCCGGGCCAAACGCGCCACCAGGGGGACGTCTGTGTAAAACCAATCACTCCAGATCCGCCCGGCCCAATTGCCGCTGTTCGGAGCGCGCTTATCTTTCAGACTGTATGGAGGTAAATCCGTCCTCGAAGTCACAGGCCATTCCCCTGCTACTCGCTGGAAACCGAGCAGAATATGGGCTACTTTACGTCCCGCCTCGCGATCGTTCGAGGCGTAGAAGTATTCGGCAAGTCCTTCCACGTGGTCCAAGAACTCTTTCTGACGACCCTCCTGCGGCCCTACCGTAGAAAAACCAGTCTTGATCTCCTCTTCGGACCCGATGCGGGATACAGATCCCTTCGTCTTGAGTGCGTTGGCGTAAAGCGCCCGCAACTCTGGCTTATCAGGGTTGAAATCGCTCGGCACGGCAGCGACCTCCGATAGCACTTCCTGTCTGATCCATGCTGCATATGGATCGGTAAAAGGTCGCTCATCCCACCTCCAGATAGGATTTGCTGCAGAGATCACTACACTGCCCAGCACTACAACGAAGAGTGTCACTTTACATGCCGCGATACCCCATGTACGAAGCAATATCCGCACCGGATTCACCTTCCTCGCACTCATGGAACATGGATTTGCGCGTTGACGATACAAGCGGAAAGATGGAGCTGGTGAACAACGTGTTCCAAGCCGTTGGGTCTGCACTACCGATCCAGTGTACGAGGTGCAGTGCGGTCCCAATCGGCTAGGGTGGCAACGCGTACGCCCCAAGGGGGTTTCTCTGCTGGATGGGGGCTCTGCACAGAGAGGTGAGAACTGATTCATGCTCACACCTCCATAACAGCGTGCTATCATAGCGTGCTATCATTTTGATAGTATCTGATGCCAGAGGGAAACACAATGTCCGATGGTTCGCAAGCTCCCTGCCGGGGTGCTGGCCCATCTTTGGAGGGTGCGTTGCGGTCACAGCGCTCAGGACGCGACAATCACGGCGTCCGGCGGCACCAGGTCGCTCAGGACCGCCATAAGGTGGGCAGGATGTATGGGCTGCGCCCGGTTCCACCGCTGTTCGTCAACCATACGATCGCGGTTCTCCTTTTCCCGGGCGATTTTTCCTTGCCATTCTGGGTTCTCGGTATGCCGCATCCTCTCCACAAGTGCCTGGAGGATATCCCTAACGTTGCCCGCAAGCGCATAGCTGGTTCGGCCGTGATCAATGGTGCCCGTCGGTGGCACTAGCTGCACGACGCTGACCGTCGAGGGGAGGCACTTTGTCTCGAAGGGCGTGTTGCCAATCTGCAGGATGCAGTCCACCTCGTTCACGATGGCCGGGATGTAGGCTTCTCCTATGCCACCCAGTACGCGGCAATGGTCATCTGGCAGGAGGCCTTTCGCCTGTTGTGCCAGGACGATGGCTGTTCCCATAGCGTTGGCCAGGCTCTCGACCGGCTCACGCAGACTAGGATCGCGTATTCCGACCACGATCATCGGCTGTTTGGCACCCTCAAGCGAGGACACCGCATCATTGAGGCTCCCCGTAAACCCGCTTCGCGACCCGCTGAGTGTCTGCGGATCGATCACGGGCGCTGACGATGGGGCGGCATGATGGAACACGTCCTCGGGAATCGACACATGGGTGACTGTATTGTGCCACAGGGCCTCCTGTATGGCTCTGGCGCTGACGAACAGGGCCGCCTCTCCACTGGTCACCAACTGCGAGCTGGAAGTGACAGCCGCGAACAGCAGCTGCTGGTTGATCTCCTGCTTGGCTCCGGTTCCGAGTTTGTTGAGTGCGATCTGGCCAGTGACTGCCAGAACTGGCGCCCGATCGAAGTAAGCGTCTGCCAGGCCATTCACCAAGTTAGTCGCTCCGGGCCCCGCAGTCGCCACACAGACCCCGACCCTCCCTGTCAACTTGGCGTGGTACGAGGCCATGAAGGCTGCACTCATCTCGGTTGAGGTGCCGATGAACCGTACCTGCCCTTGCTGCTTGGTTAAGGCATCAAAGAGTGGGAATACCACATCGCCAGTCACACCGTAGATCGTGTCTACACCAGCGGTCTTAAGAAGGTCGATGAGTGCTTCAGCCACCGTACGAGATGACATGCCCGCATTCTCCTGAATCCTCTCTAGCCCCGTGCCAGCCACCGCAGATGGGCATCAAGACTAACTTTCCCATGCAAGGCGCTCAGTGAGGTGGAAGCTTTTCCCGCTGTGTCGCCAGGGTGCATCCCGGAAATGATACAAGGGGCGCACAGTGTGCAACTACGGCAACCGGAAGGAGCTTCTCGAATGAGGAAACTGCGGATGGGTATCATTGGTACCGGCATGGCTTTCGAACGACTGCACTACCCCGCCTACCAGAAGCTGACGGATCGGTTTGTGATCACAGCGATCTGCGATTTGGATACACAGAAGGCGAAAAACTGGCAGAACACTCTCGGGCTTGGTGACCATGATGTGTACAGCGACTTCCGCAAGATGATCGCCCGTGGCGATATAGACGCTATCGACATCATGGTGCCCATTGAGTCGAACTTCGAAGTGACCGAGGAGGTCGCCAAGGCCGGCAAGCCCATTATCTGTGAGAAGCCGCTGGCGCCGACCAAAGAGCAAGCGAAGGCAGCCAAGGAGTTGCCCAGGCAGTACGACGTTCCGGTCATGATCGCCGAGAACTACCGCTACAACGACGAAGTCAACATCATTCGAAACTTGGTTCGCAACCAAGAGATCGGAACCGTCCGCTATTTCCTTCAGAACCGGGTGGTCAACACTCCTCAGGAGATGCTCAAGAACGCATTTGCCGCCAAAGAGTGGCGTCAGCATCCTGAGTTCGCTGGGGGTGTCTTCTATGACACGGCTGTTCATGACATTGCTGCCCTCCAGCATATCTTCGGGGCCGTGGAGCGTGTGCATGCCTTCGGTGTGAAACAGGAGGAAGACTTCGCACCCTTCGCCGTCATCCAGGCTAACCTCTCGTTCAGGAGCAGTATCACGGGCCAGTTCACTTTCTTCTGTGCCGGGTCGGAGATGCAGCGTCCGTTGGTCGGCTTGCGCATCCTTGGCACCGATGGGATGATCTTCCTTGAGGAGCGTGATTGCGGCACCGTTAATGTGGCCTACAATGACGGAACGAGCAAACAGATTTCGTACCAGCCGCGGATGGGCTTTTACCATGAGCTGCTTAACTTCTATAAGGCCGCCACTGGCCAGGAGCCTATATCAGTTACACCGGAGCTCGAATACGGCGACGCCATGGTGATCTTCGCTATGCTTGACTCGGTTGAGCAGCAGGAGGTTATCGAGATGGCTGAGTATGCGCAGTACGATCCGGTTCCGGTGTAATGAAGGCGATGGTCGGACGGGCCGTCCTGGGCGTACGAAAAGGAGCCTTGTGACGGTTCGCCTCCAGGACAGACGGAAGTCTGCGAACCGCTCGACTGACCTAACCATCAACCCCGTAGCTTGACGTGGTCTGGGTTCTTGGACCTGCTATCGAGCCGAGGTTGGCCGATCCCTCGAGGGACTGGCCACCTGATAGCGGCCCGACACCTGTCTTCATCCCGATTTCTCCCCTATCGGACCAGCCAACGAAGTTGCCGTCACTGTCAAAGCGCAAGGTCACGCCACCTTTAGCTGACAGCTCTCCTTTCACAGGGCCGACTCCGGCGCCTGCCTTGGCTCCTACCAGCACACTGATCTCCGATTCGCCGGTCTTGAAGTTTTGCTTGTAGGCCCCGCCGACCCCCGCTAGAACCTCAAGCTCCCAACTGCTGCAATCTACAGCGAATGACGCGATGCCGATGCCAAATGTGATCTTGTCTTTGAGCTCGCATTTTTTGGCTTTCTTTTCCGGGACGACCAGCTCGCCCACAGGCTGCGTTCTGAGTGCGCTTATGTCTTCGTCCTTGGTGACTATGGGCGCGATGTGCTCTGCAAGCGCATAGCTCACAGGCAGTGTGGCGAGATCCAGGGCCAGGGGCAAGAAGGACGCATATACAGTTATTTCACGAACAGCGTTAACATAGTCAACTACGTCTTGATCGTATATACTGGCAGTCACCTGGTCCGACATCCTCCAGTATTCCAGTAGCAGTGACTTCAGATGCCCGTAGGAGCCAAGCGTGAGGTCCCTCCAGGCATAGAAGTGGGAGTCAGCAATTTGGCCTCCCAGCTTGTTGATGGTCTTAGCCAGTTCCTTAGCTTCGGGTATCTGGTTAGCAATGATCATCTGCTCCAGCTGTTTGAACTGGCCCCCTTCCCTTAGATTGGTCATTTCGCGTTCGTAGCGCTCGTCTATCTGTCGACGGCGGGCGCTAGCACTGGTAAGTTCCTGCTCGATCATGTGTGCATAGTAGTCGTTAACTAGCTCCAACATAAAGAGCTGCTGCCCGTACTGAGGCTTCGTCGACATGATCTGCTGAAAGCTGCCTGCTGGGTCGGAATACGACTCACCGTCGTCCCAGTCACCGTCGTCCCAGTTCACCGTCGTCCCAGTCACCGTCGTCCCAGTCACCGTCGTCCCAGTCACCGTCGTCCCAGTCACCGTCGTCCCAGTCACCGTCGTCCCAGTCACCGTCGTCCGCCGTCGCTTCCGGGTGATACCGAGCTGCAAATGTGAACGCGCCGACGAGACCCTTGTCCATAATCTGCTTGGCCAAGCGCTGGAAGGTGGGTGCCGAAGCCAAGAATGCCATGCGACTCTCCCACTTGGGAAGAGTGGGCAGAATCAACCTGTCACCCTGGGGCTCGTGTGCATCATCACCCTGACCCTCTGGATCCTCTTCTATGATGACATCCCAGAAAGGGCGGGAGACTGACCCTCCCTGCCGGCTGGCTCCCAAGAACACCTGGCGCATCGACGGTACAAAGCCCCCACGGGCAGCTTTGCCCAACTCATACATGGCGAGGTCACCGTGTCCTCGCTGGACCCAGATGATACTCATGCCGTAGTGAGCAGCATCGAAATCGGGATCACACGCAAGTGCTTTTCTATAAGACGTCTCTGCCTCGCTGAGCATGCCCTTATCGAGATACGAGTTGCCGAGGTTAGTCAGGATCACGGGGGAGTTGGGCGCCAAGCTATCGGCGTACAATAGCACTTCGATCGACTCATCAAGCAAGCCGCTAGATCGTAACATGGCCGCAAAGTTGTTGACTAGTAACGGATCGTCAGGGGCGGTCTGAGCCGCGGCAGAGGCGAGGATGACTGGTATGTAGGCAGACGAAGCTGTGGCCGCGATCATCACTGCTGCCGATGAGATATCCCTCGCATTCATGAGTGGACCGTCGGCGCTAAGTCTAGCTATTTGACCGTCGACATAGGCGTTTTCCTCAGAGTTAAGCCTGTCATAGTATGTCTCATGAATCCTCTGGGCCACCGTAATGAAGGTTTCCTTTGTAGGCCCGTGCACGGTGTTGGCCTGCGCACCGACAGCGGATAGTATCCATATGGTACATACAACGGCAATGGTTGCGGCAGTCACTCTTGGCCTCATTTTACTCTCAGCACCTCCGGCCGAATATCATGAAGCATGCGTAAGTAATACAGTGAGACCAACCGTCATCAGGCTCTAGATGTCCGATCTGGGATCAGTGGGCATCAGTTTCTCGGTGAGGGGATTAGTTGCTTTAGGAGCTCAATATCAGCTCGTAGCTTCTCGATCTGCTCTTTTTGTTGCTGGTTCTCTGTCTGTAACTGGTTGACTCTTGTTTGAAGGCTGTCGTCGATGACCTCCCATTGCTCCGTCTCCGTTTGAGATTCCTTAGATCGACCCAATTTGAAGCTCATACCAAAATTGTACATCAAACCGCTGCCGCTGCTTGCATTGGTGCAATTGGAGAGGCCGGCACTGAGCCGTACAGATTCGTTGACAAAGCGATCGTAGCCGAGCGCGAAGGCTAGCTCATCGCCATAGAACGCAGTTCCTATGGTGAGTTGCCCCTTGGCATCCGGATCATACTGGTGCGGGCTTGACGTTGCTAAGGCCGCTGCCATCGCTCCCACCCGGTTTAGCTGGCGAAGGTTGACAGCATCAGTGCTCGCAGTACCATCAGCAACATTAGCAATCTGCCGTTCGCTGCCAGTCGAACCCACCGAGATCGTATTCGCCCGATCCGCTATAGAGCTGGCTCCTATGGCAACGCTGTTTTCAGCAGTAGCGGAAGCAGCAGAGCCATAGGCCGAACTATTGGCACTGCTGGCCGTTGCGTTGACCCCGATCGACGTGCTGTTATCACCGCTAGCGACAGCTCCCTGGCCATAGGCGGTGCCATCAGTACCGCTGGCAGTGGCTCCGCTCACAGAGGTAACGGCGGATTTCAGCGCTTTCACCTCTGTATCGATTTCAAGCAATTGTCCATAGGCTGCGGCATCGCTGGCTTCGGTACCGTACGCCACATTAGTGATTCTACGTTCGTTGCCTGCCGTACCAACCGAGACAGTGTTGTCGTCATCTGCTACCGAGTTTGCCCCAAGCGCCACGCTGTTTTCAGCAGTGGCGGAAGCGCCAGAGCCATAGGCCGAGCTATTCGCACTGCTGGCCGTTGCGTTAACCCCGACCGACGTGCCGTTATTGCCGCTGGCGGCAGCTCCCTGGCCATAGGCGGCGCTATCAGTACCGCTGGCAGTAGCTCCGCTCACAGAGGTAACGGCGGATTCCAGCATGTTTACTCTTGTGTTGGTTTCGAGCAATTGTCCATAGGCTGCGGCATCGCTGGCTTCGGTACCGTACGCCACATTAGTGATTCTACGCTCGTTGCCTACCGAACCAACCGAGACAGTGTTCTCCTCATCCGCTACCGAGTTTGCCCCAAGCGCTACGCTATTCTGGGCAGTAGCGGAGGCGTTATAACCTATCGACGTACTTAAGTTCTGGTTCGTCTCAGAGTGATCGCCTATGGCTGTACTGTAGTCACCAGCAGCGGTAGAGAAGGCGCCGACCGCTGTGCTACTAGCGCCGCTGGCGTCCGCTCCCAGTCCATAGGCCGAGCTGTAGATACCACTAGCCTCGGCAGCGGCTCCACTAGCTGTGCTATAGTGACCGTTAGCGGTCGAACCTTGCCCGGTCGCTGTGCTTTTGAAACCGCTCGCGCGGGACTCGGCACCTGTTGCCGTGCCGTAGGATCCGCTCGCAACCGCTGATTTGCCTAACGCCGTCCCGAAGTAGCCTGACGTGTGGGCACTAGCGCCAAGCGCCGTACCGAAGGAATGCGTAGCCAGTGCGCCCGCACCGATGGCAGTGGTGTTACTGACCTCTACGTCATTAATGATGAATCCATCACCCGGCGGACTCGGGTAGTCTGCAAAACCACTCTCACTGCCGGAGACAGTATTCTGCCCGATGGCAATGCTGCCGTCATTATAGGCAATAGACCCGGCGCCGTAGGCCGCGCTACCGATGCCCCTAGCGGTAGAAGAAGCGCCAGACGCCGTACTGTTCGCACCAGCGGCACGTGCTCCGGCACCATAGGCCGCGCTGCCAACGCCTGTAGCGGCAGAAAAGGCGCCAGACGCCGTGCTGTTCGCAGCAGCGGCATGTGCTCCGACACCAAATGCCGAACTATCGTTGCCTACGGCCTTCGCACCTTTTGCCTCGGCTGGATCTGCCCCTCCACCGACGGCCGTACTGTTCGTACCCAGAGCTTTGGCATATGCCCCGATAGCAGCGCTGTAAGCACCGGAAGCAGCGGACGCATGACCGCATGCTAACCCCGAAACCCCGGTGACCTTGGCCTTATAACCAACCGCAGCAGCCATCTGCCCACTGACCTCGACGTAACTACCTATTGCTACACCAACAAACTCTGAAGCTTCAGCACCTATCCCAATTGCAATACTGTCCCAACCAGATGCAATACCGCCGCCAGCCTCGAAACTGAGAGCCCAAGCGGCACTTGTTAATGTGAACTGCAAGGCAAGAGAAGCCATCAACAGAACCACGGATTTCGGCGGGTGTTCCTTCACTGACATTTGGGCCATCCCCCTAAAGCCTTGGACCGATAAGCATAGGCTTGCCGGTCCAAGGCTTCTTATTGTCTAAACAATGCGTCAATGGCGTCATCCCAATTGAAGGAGTTTAGCAACCAGCGATCCTTCGCCTTGTAAAACACGAATTGCCAGCGAATCAAGTGTTTCTCGTATTTGGCCACGTAGGTATACCTCAGGCAGACCTCGGACACTACCTCTTCTTTGACCAACCTGAAGCCGCAAGGTTGCCCGAATCTTTCCTTCACAAACACCTGGTCTTTTTCGGCTTGCTCCTGGACAGGCTTTAGTTCCGCAACAGGAAATGGCCATTGGGAGCCAATAAGAACGAAAGCCTCTTCGATCTGGCCTTTCGCCACATGGTTAATGACTGCTTCGCAATAAGACCTCGCTTCGATACCGTCAGGAAAGCCAAGATCCTGTGCCCAGCAGACTGGGACTACTAGGAGCAAGAGCGGTAAGATCATTGGGAAAACCGCCTTGGACTTCATCGCCGAACCCCGCTTCATTATGTGAACCTATTATTGTTGTGCGCAAACGTGCATTTTCGGGCGCACCTTAATACTGCCAAAACCAGGCACCTATACCCTGTAAGTGCATAACAGAAAGGTTTAAAAAGGTAAGTTGTTTGCGTAATTACTGTGGGGTTATGTACCCATTTCCAAGTACGGTCTAGAGAATGAATCCTCCAGGCTTCGGGACATCTGCGGACACATCGGATCCAAGATTGTGGTCTGGGCTCGTCGCCTCCCGTGCTCTGACGCCGAAGTCTGCACTGTATGCCTCTGCGGATGGAATGGATTTCATGGCAAGGCATGTGTTCCCTGCATGAGTTGCGACGTATTGTGTATATATGCCGGTTTGGCAGGGATAACTGGGGAAACCCTGGGGTTTTATCGCCACTGCTTCAGGTCGCAGAGCATTCGGGTCTTCCATGAGTTGCTCTGCTGTACGTCGAAAACGAGGTTGTTCAGGCCGCGATAGTGGAGTTGTCCCGGTTTCGTGGACTTCATCGTAGGTTACCAATATGAAGCTCCCGCACTTTGGTGGACACAGTAACACCTACGTTACCAACGCTATGTCTTCCTTGGACTTGCCACGAAACCATCGGGCTTCGGGCGCAAGCCGTTCCAACCAATCGCGGCAGCTGGCTAGATGCCTTA
Organism: Limnochordia bacterium; assembly: GCA_050951545.1. Taxonomy (GTDB): domain Bacteria; phylum Bacillota; class Limnochordia; order DTU080; family DTU080; genus DTU080. The sequence goes on from JBMNJG010000007.1 coordinate 561,110, forward strand.
CCCACGGCGAGATCGACCCGTTTATTTGGCTCCGATCATCTTCAAGGCGTTGGCTCCAACGAACCTGATTGGAGCTGGTGGCCTCGCTGGCCACCAGTGACCGATGCGGCGTGGGTTTCTGTGCCCTATGCTGGTGCAGCATGTGGAGCCACGAGATGGCAGATGGACAAAGCTCGAAATGGCGGGAGACGATTATGCAGGAGAGAATGCAGCTTTGTTTAAGCTGCAGGTAGGCCCTGCCGCAACTCTATGGACGTGCGCATTGAACAGCTTGAACTTGAAGGCCGTACCTGATGATTCGCGCACGCATGTAAAGGAGCTGTAGTATGAGACGAAGTAAACGATGCAATTACCTGTGGTGGCTGCTATTGGCCATCTTGATCACGCCCTGTTCTCCCCTTTGGTACGGTGGTGGGGTCGGCTTCAGTTCAGGTGGCACCATCTGCCTTCGGTGCGCTACGCGGCAGACAAATGGGCCGTGTTACGGAAGCTGGCGTCCGGTACCAGCGCTACGATTGACGGGAAGTTGCGCGAAGCATGGTGGGAGGAGGCGACTCAGCTCACAGGGTTTCGCACGGCTTACTATGAGCAACCCGTAGCCGATGGAGATGTCCAGTATCGCCTAGCATATGATGACGAGTTCCTTTATATCGGTGGGACACTGTCGCAGCATCAGGCTGAGTCTCTACACAAAATTGAGGTCGTGATGCGAGTCCGGGCCGACCGCTGAGCAGTATTACGTGGCAACCAATTACTGTGCGTCCGCGCCATGCGGCGAGCTCCGCGCAGCTGAGTACGATATGGAACCCATCGCTCAACGAGCTCTCATCGGATGAGGGGCGGGTCGACTTGCGCGGTTTTCGCTCTGGCACATCTGAGCAGGGCGAGATCGCTTCGTGGTGGAGGCGGCAATTCCCCTGCGCTCGGTGGTCGCTGCAGGCTGTCTTGAGGCCCGGCGATGAGTGGCAGGTGAATGTCATCCATGTGCACCACCTGTACACAAAGCCGCTGACGTCGTGGATCCCCATCCGCAAATTCCAATCAGTGGGATAACGGCCACAGTACCACGGGCGGCACGACGAAGGTGTACGGAGATGTCATTGGGCAAGGACGCCTTGGAAGTGTTTTCTTTGGTCAGCTTCCCGGAACCGTAGGCGAGCAGTCGGACGCTCTTGTGCGAACCGAGTTTGCGCTACGTGAGCTTCACGAGAAAGGAGCTGCAGTTGGCTCTACCTAAGGAGCAAAAGGAACTGCAGGATATTCGCCTCTTTTGGCAGGCACCGGGGAAGAACTGGCAGATGCTGCAGGGGTATGAGACGAGACAAGACGGGTCCCGACTTTCCATGATTTTTGACCATCCCAAGCCATTGAGCCATGGTACATACAAGCTCATGGTGACGTGCCAGGGTGGCGGTGGGGAAAAGACTCTCGTTTCGCTTATGACCTTCCGATCGTGAATATATGGTTGAAGCCGGGGTGGCCGTGATACAGCTGCCGCGACCGGAAGTCCCTGTCGCCGAGGTGGCGCAAGCGGAGATTTCCGCCGAGGTGCAGGCGGTTATCGATCTTATTCCACCGCAGCCGGGTTTTCGCTATACTGGCTTACCCGAGATGCCCGACCTGTTCCCGGATGGTTCGAATCTCTATCGTCTGGGACCGGATAAAAACAGCCTGATAGCCATCCCCACGGGTACGGTGTAATCCTAGTGAGGATCCGCGTTGGAGCGAAAGTCACGAGCTAGTCATCAGAGACAAAAAGGGGGATGAGCTCACGATCCCCTATCATCAAGATGCCAAGGGCAAACGCTATTTCGTGACCGGGCATCTGTGGTATTTGCAGCGCCAGGAGGCGGCCAAACAGGTGCCTCGCATCGCTACGACCGACCCTTTGGGGGCGGCCCGCATTTTGTATGCCTTTGCTGAGGCCTATGCGGGTTATCTCCCGACGTTTGACCGCGACGGGGGCACAGGCTTCATACCTGCGGATTCGGGACCTCCCTATGCCTACTGGGGCGGCACCTGGAGTCGTTGGTGGTGGGGTGATCTGGGTTCACTGGCCCCACTAGCGAATGCGTATGAGATCGTCAAACAGACAAATGCATTCGAGCTCTTGAGTGCTGAGGTAGGAGAAGACGTAGAAAAGAAGCTTGTGAACGAGATGTTCTTGCCGTCGGTGGATTTTGCGCAGACGTACCTACCGACACAAGGGAATATGGCCAACAGCTACTGGAGAGGCCTGATTCAGATCGGGCGCGCTCTCGGCGATTCGGATATCATCCATCGGGCAGTGGAACTGGTCCGAGACTTTGTGGCTGAAGGCAGATTCCTGTCGGATGGTTTCTGGTCTGAGGTGACGCTGAGCTATCACGTACAGACGATTAGCGGTCTGGTCAGCGCTATCGAGCTGCTCGATGGTTGGAGTGATCCTGAGGGATACATCTCGCCACGGACAGGATTGCGCTTTGATAGTCTTGACATGGCCAGCGAGTTCCCGATCATTGCCAAGGCTTTGGAGATCAACCGGATCGTGGTCTATCCGAATGGCAAGTACTTGCCTATCCAAGACACGTGGGCTAATGCCACGGCCCGCCAACCTGATACCAGCGCTGGTTCGTTTCTACTGCCTGCGGGCAAAATTGGTCGGCTAACTCAGGGCTCGGGTCGCAACCAGACGCAGCTTAACCTCAACTTCCAGCCGAAGTATGGGCACATCCACCGCGACGGACTCAACATCACGTTGTTTGCGAATGGGGCAGAGCTGTTACCTGATCTGGGCTACTCGCACAGTTCGAAGTATCGCTGGTTCACCACCTCGACGATGGGCCACAATACGGTTGTCGTCGACGGTCAGAACATGGCGTCCAGCACATCGGCAAATCACGGCGGCAATATTGAGGCCTATGTGACTAGCGAGGCCTTCCAAGTCATGCGTGCGGCCTATGAAGATGCCTACAATTCGGTGCAGGAGTATACGCGTGAACTGTGGATGGTACCTTTTGCCGCCGGTGCCGAGTCGGAGGGCTACATCCTCGATATTCTCCGGGTTGCCGGGGGCGGGCGTCACGAGTACACCCTACAGGGTGACGCAAATCGAGATGCCTTCTTCGAAATAGACAAGGCGACCACGGAGTACGGGCCGTATCTGCTACCGCCTGGGACAAGGGTGACCCAGCCCACCGGTCCATCGACCTCCGGCAGCGCCGCGGGCCATTACGCAGGCTATATCTATCTACGAGACGTTGAACAGGCCGAACTCACTGATGGCCAGTTTGTGTTGACCCTCTTCACGGAACAAAGCGGCATAGTGCAGCCCCAGCTGAAAATAACGGGTTTGCTTGATGCGGGTGATAACGAGCTTTTCTTGGCGCGATCGCCTTCGTTGCGCCCGGTACGCTTCAACGGCATTTCGGCAGACAACAACCACATGGTCGATCAGCACACGATGCCCAAGATGGTGCTGCGTCGTGAAGGGAGGAATCTGCGCAGTGACTTTGTCACTCTGCTTGAGCCGCGCTTTAGTGACGACGGCTTCCGGATAGAAGCCATTGAGCGCCTGTCGATCGATAGCGGGCCCGAAGGTGCCGTGGCCGTGCGCGTCATTTATGACGACACCATTGATATACTGCTGAGCAACCCCTTCTATGGGAAAGGCAGCAAGGACTCCCTCATCGTGGGGGATATAGCTTTGGAGGGGGAATTTGGCCTCATCCGCTTAAGGGACGGTGTCACACGGGAGATGTCCTTGGTCGGGGGCACGCGCGTAAGCAAGGGTGTGCTGACCCTGGAAAGCAGCGGAGAGCTGCAGGGCAAGATCACTGGCACGTTGCGGCGGGCGGGAGGCGATGACGTAGACGCCTTAATCACTGACGCTGTGCTGCCGGATGCCGTGGCAGGCAGTCATGTCATCGTCAGGCACCCGGATGGCCGAACCAGTGGATTCAAGATCGGGCGTGTGGAAAAAGAGGGCGAAGGCTCCCTTATTCTGCTGGCTGAACATGATCCCGGTTTTGAGATTGAGGCCGACGGTTCTTCGCATCAAGTCTTTCACCCGCGGTTGGAGTGGCGAGGTACGCATACCTTCCATATAACGACCACGCAGCGGGCGACAGAGTTGCAGGGTGAACCGCGCACTGAGCAGATGACAGGCATGGTCTCCGGGATGGTGTATAACCAAAAGGGCCAGCCCGTGGCGGGGGCCGTGGTGCATGCGGCGGGTTATACTCAACAGGCGGCGGTTACAGATGCGAGCGGACGCTTCCAACTCGGTCAGCTACCTATCGGAACGCTGTGGCTAAAGGTAGATCACAGGCTGTTCGTGCCGTCGTTGTCCGAAGGGATGCTGATCACGGAGAAGGACCAGCACGTTACGCTGACTTTGGGCGAGCGCTTGCCTCCTCAGTTGTCAGATGTGCCCTCGGAAGTGGAAGCTGGCGAGCCAATAACGCTCATCAGTTCCGTGGACGCTACGGCATATCTGACGGAGGGCACCTCTTCGCGCAGAGTGCCTACACCGGAGAGAGTCCGCGACGGGGCCATAGCTCAAGTTGAGGTCTCGGCAGACGTGCCTGCTGTGCTTCCGACTGACGCTGAACTACACGGATCGTATGTGATCCATGCCATTGATGCAGAAGATCGCGTCTCGGCGGGGGTATCGGTCTATATTGAAAACCAAGCGGAGCTGGAGAAGCTGTGGCGGTTCTTTGACGATTGGCAGTGGTGAGTCTGAGTGAAACAGCGACGGTGAACCCGTTGGTTGGGGGCGTTATTACCGCACAGGGTGTCGTTTTTCTATGAGACGGAAGGCGACCCCAGGTTAGGGATTCAGATCGAGAGGCGTATCAAGACCGACGATGTTAAGATCATTTCGAGCGACACGCTGCAGCATGAGAGGGAGACTGCTCGTGGACCGAGAGACCATCGCCGAAGCACTGAGGCAGTATTTTGCCACTTCGGCTGACGTTACCGTTGCATACCTGTTCGGTTCCGTGGTACGAGGCAATACCCATGGAATGAGTGACATCGATGTGGGCGTGCTATTCCTCGATTATCTAAGTGCAACTGAGCGGCTCTTCCGCCGAATTTCCTTTAGTCACGACCTAGCGGATCAGCTGGGGCGGTCCGTCGATGTAGTTGATTTGCGCGAGACGTCACCTCAGTTTAACCACCATGTATTGCGTCACAAGGTCGTCGTGAAGGGGCACCACGACCCTGCTCGCATCGCGTTCGAGAAGGATGTACGACGGCATTACTTCGACATGCTGCCGTATCTCCAACGCTTCGAGGATGCCAGCCTGAAGTGCTTCGAGGAAGGAGGCGAGGGTCGTGGTCGACGAGGGCCTGATTCGAGCACGCTTGAAGCTGCTCGCAGAGTACATCAGCGACTTGGAGGGCGTCCAAGAGAGTGACTTTGCTGAGTTCATGGAGAACAAGGTGCTTCGCCGATTTGTCGAGCGGACGCTCCAACTTGCCATCGAGGCCTGCCTCGACATCGGTTCGCACATTATCTCATCCCACGGATATCGCGAGCCTCAGTACGGACGCCACGTGATGGACATCCTTGCGGAGAATGGATGGATCGATCAGGACTTGCGGGAGAGTCTCGTTGGCATGGTCGGCTTCCGCAATATCCTGGTACATGACTACGCCACCATCGATCCGGCGATTGTGTTCGGGGTGCTGAGATCGAGGCTTCCAGAAATACGTTCGTTCGGAATGTCCGTCCTGGCTCGCATGGATCGTCAACCGTCATAGTAACAACAAGCTACCGTTTCGACCGGAGAGGAGTGAGCGCTAGTGAGCAGCAAGAAGAGCGAAGGGGCCGCTGTGGTGCGTCAACCTGACCCAAGTTCCTTCATGCCAAGCGAAGAAGAGCTACGACATAATCTGGAACGCGCGGGTGCCGAGCCCGGCTTCCTTATGCTGCGATCAGTACAGATGGCAGAGAACGGGGCGGCCGAACCTCAGAGAGGGCAGAAGCTCTACTTTGTCCCCTACGATCTCGGATCAGAGTGCCCTTGCGGTAGCGACCACCCCTTTGGCGAGTGCTGCAACCAGTGGCGCTTCCACAGGCCTTTCGTCCAAGCCCCCGACGGGACGGTCAGCCTCAGCACCGTCTACCAAGAGACGTGGACGACGTGGGACCGGTCTGAAGAGGCTCGCGAGGCCCTTGGAGCGCGACCTGACTTCTATATTGGTGAGGAGTCGGACGCGGCCTGCTCTTACAGTTACCGTGCCGCCGGACGAGGGATCGGTTCCGGATTGTTCGGTACGATTGTGCTGACACCCGATATGCTCGAGATTGACGCGTTAAGCGAAGCTCGGTACATGGCGCTGTGAGAAGCACGTGGGTCTCCTTCTTCCGAGTGGAGCGCAAGACCGGCGAAGCCTTGATTCTTCGTGACCTAGTCGGGCAGGATCGCCCCGAGCTTCGCCGCCCTGTGCCTTGAGCCGCTACCCTCCGATTACCGAGCTGAAGAGACACGCGTCTACGAGTTCGATCTCGATCACTTCGAGTTCACACACCCGATGACCGTTATTGATGCCCGAGAGGTGAAGATCGTGAAAGAGCGTATTGCCCGGGGCGTCGAACCTCAGGCCAGTGCGTTTCAGCGATTATTGCGGGATGCCGATGCCGCTCAATCGCTAGTTCCATCACCGCCCGCGAGTACCAGACGCCGGGGCACATGGTATAACAAATCGTGCATTTGCCACGCTACTTCCCCGGGGTGCCCTATAGCAAAGGGCCAACCGGATCTTCTCATTGTAGAACCGCGGCTTGTGGAGGTGTCAGAAACATGGGAAAGACCGCCGACAAACTGACGGCTGCGGAACGCGAGCAGTATCACCTGTACGCTAAGATGCGTCAAGCAAAAGCGGAGCAGGAGCTGGCGGCTCGAAGGCAACGGGCCTGGGAGTTGGCACGTGAGGCGGCCCGCTTGTTACGAGAACACCATGACGTTATACGTGTGGCAGTCTTCGGCTCCCTCTTGGACGAAAGCCGTTTTACCATGGCGTCGGATGTAGACATTGCCGCGTGGGGCATTCCGGCTGAAAAGACATTCCGGGCTATGAGTGATGTATGGGACCTCGGAATAGTCGAGGGTATCCCAATAAACCTGGTAGATATTAATGCTTGTCGCCAAAGTCTACGGGAAGCAATTTACCGCGAGGGAGTCGACATATGATGCGGCAGTACGCTGTCTTGGCCGGAAGACTACGCCAGGAAATCGCCCAGATTGAACACATTGTCTTACGGGTGCAGGCGGTTTGTCAAAACGCTGATCTTGAGGACACCATCAAATCAGAGTCCTTAGCCTTGAATCTACAGAGCTTTTACACAGGTGTAGAGCGGCTCCTTCAACTCGTTGCATCCTCGCTAGACGGCGGTATTCCCAAGGGCTCAGATAGGCATCGGCAACTGCTGCAACAGATGATCATAGAGGTCCACACTGTCCGACCAGCGATTCTAAGGCCCACCACCGCCCGCTCCCTTGATGAGTACCTGCGCTTTCGACATATCGTTCGAAACCTATACGCTTTCGAACTCGACAACCAACGGATCCAACCGCTAGCCTCGGGGCTTCAGTCAGTATACGAAGAGCTAAAGCAGGACATTGATCACTTCGTCTCATTCTTGGACGAAGTGGCTCTGTCATAGAGCCTCGGAAGGCCCGAGCCATTCCGACCGCACTGCGGAGCAAAGACCTTATAGGTCAAGCTCAGACGGGCACTGGTAAGACCGCTGCTTTCGCGATCCCCATCATAGCGGAAAGGCAACGAGAAGCATGCGGTGCGCGACGGCTGACGGACATAGTGGCGTCGGGAGAATTGGGCCATCTAAAGCACCCCCGCTCAAGTCGGCGGTAGTACAGCCAAAAGCCATTATGATGCCATTCCAGGATTTTGACTGCTAGAAAAAAGAGATGACCGCTTTACTACCGAACGGTCCTGAATCAGGCGAAGAAAACCCCATAGCAAACGAAAACCTGTTGCTGGAGCTGGCCTATAGCACCATGATTCCAAATGAAGACCTTGAGATCCTGGTGTGTAGCATACATGCGGGGGCCAGGGCTTTTGTCACTGAGGATGTCGACATCCTCGAACAAACGGCTCTTTCGTTGAGTCCTAATCACAGGAAGGCCTTTGTGCATCCGCAAAACCTTTCGAAGAGCATAGGTAGTGAATTATGGCTCAGGTGGAGTCCTGAACAATCACAAAGGCCCAAACCATGAGCATAGAGGTTATTGCCCAGTTGGTATATGGTCAGCCTTCCGGATTTGGCCAAGCTAACCCTAAGTCGTTTCGTGGCTTCTAGTGTAGGGTTCACGCCCTTTGCAGCGGTCGCTGGGTTTATCTGGTGAAACGACGCAAACTGGTTGGTCGAAGGGATCTGCGACTGTTCGTGAGTCCGGGGCGGCGTTCTGATGGCTCTATGCGCTGTCAGGGCAGAAGGGCTATGCACCCGCCTGTGGAAGCTGAGGACGGCAAGAGCCTTCCTGGCTTTGAGCTGGTGGGGCTGCGAGGTGCAATCTGACGACAGGAGGGCAAAAATGAAAGAAAAGCCGCAGGTGACAAGGGGCTTGGTCCTGGGCCTGGAGCACTGGATCACCGACTGGCCCGAACGGGCGCGGACCTACGGCCTCACTACTCTGGCACTGCATGCGCCGCCTTCCCGGGTGGTGGATTTCACGGGTAGTGAAGTCGGTGAGAAGCTGATAGCGGGCTGCAAGGCCAATGATATTCAGCTGGAGTTTGAGCTACATGCGATGGGGGAGCTACTACCTCGCCGTCTGTTTGAGACATCCCCAGAGCTCTTCCGCCTTGATGAAACAGGGCAGCGGACGGCAAAAGGTAACCTGTGCGCCACCAATGAGGAAGCAGTAGCGCTTGTCTGTGCCAATGCAGTGAAATTGGCGCGGCGTCTACGTCCAACAACACATCGCTTCTTCTTCTGGCCAGATGATGGTCCGGGGTGGTGTCACTGTGAGCAGTGCGGCACCTTATCGGATTCAGATCAGGCGTTGCTGGTAGAGAACGCGATGCTGCGCGCTCTACGCGACCAAGTCGATCCCCAAGCCCAACTGGCGCATATTGCCTATCACAACACTTTGCAGGCACCGCAACAGATCACTCCAGAGGAAGGCGTGTTTCTGGAGTTTGCGCCGTTTCATCGCAAGACGGATCTTCCCCTGACAGCTGACGTTTCTGTTCAGAGGGAACAGCTGGAGGCCTTGCAGGCGAATCTGGCAGTCTTTGGCGTGTCGCAGGCGCAGGTTCTGGACTACTGGCTCGACGTCTCTATGTATTCAAGGTGGAAACGCCCGGCGGTGGTGCTGCCTTGGCGAGAAGACGTCTTGCTGGCTGACCTGGAGCTGTATGCCTCTCTAGGTGTTCGTCATGTTACCTCGTTTGCCGTTTATGTGGACACGGAGTACCTAGCGATGTATGGTGAGCCGCCACTTTCTACATATGGCTGTCACCTGCAAAGATACGTCAGCGGGTGACGGGGAACGAAGAGGTTGGTCTGAAATAAAGACGAGGGAGGGAGCTTCGATGTGCGCGACGCGTAAGGTATTTGGATGGGGTCTCGTGATATGGTTGGCGTGCAGTTTCGCCGCAGTTAGTGCTGCTCAGGTTATCGTTCGATGGGCCGAGTATCCGCGGGCTGGTATGGATGACTTCAAGCGTTTGGCAACCGAGCGTTTCAACGCCCGATACCCTGATATCCGAGTAGTCTATGAGCCAGTAACTGACGCTACGAAACTGACCGTAGCCATGGCAGGTGGTACCGCACCTGATGTGGTCACGTGGTGGACTGATACTCTGCAAGGATGGGGTGAGAGTGGCCTGATCATTGACCTTGACCCGTTTGTGAAGCGCGACCTGTCGGAGGCTGACTTGGCCGATTTCAATCCAGGCCAGATGAAGGCATTTCGTCTTGGATCGGGCTACCTGTACGCCTTGCCTTTGTTTGGTGGCACCTGGGCGACTTGGTTCAATGCCGACAAGTTTGACGAAGCAGGCGTACCTCGCCCGTCTTCCGACTGGAACTGGGATGCGCTGGTGGCGACAGCTCGCAAGCTCACCCGATATGACGGCAATCAGGTGGTCCAGTGGGGGGTTCAGGCCGCCATGAACCTAGAGCGCATGACTCCTTTTCTACGGCAGAACGGTGCGGAACTCCACCCAGATGGTGATAACTCAGCATGCCTTCTTAACCAGCCAGCCGCAGTCACGGCCATCGATTTCGTGGCCGGGCTTATTCATCGGCACAACGTGATGCCGATTGGTGGATTTGAGGGTGTAGAGGCGTTTAAGGCGGGCAAGGTAGCTCTCGAGTTCGAGGGCTCATGGGCCGTCAACTGGTACCTGTCACTGACGGAGTATCGATTGGGATTGGTTGAGCCGCCGCGTGGTCCTGTCGCGAGATCATCGATTGTGGCGTTCGAAGGCTATGGCATTACACGCAACTCTGCTAACACGGATGCCGCTTGGCAATGGCTCAAGTTTCTGACCAGCCGCGACGCAAACGAGATGCGCGCCCTTACGCTGGGACTTCAGCCAGCGCGCCGCTCTGCAGCGATGGTGTGGTTTGGACGTCTGCGAGAGACATATCCTGGGGCGGCTGACACAAACCTAGATGCGTTCCTGCAAGCCTGGAGCTACGCCGCCCCCCAGCCAATGTACTCTGATCAACGGATCGCGGCTCCCCTTCTCGAGGCGGGGCTGGTACGCATTCTTCGCAGGGGAGAGTTGGCACAGACGGTTCTAGACGAGGTTGTGCCGGCTGTCAACGCTGCTTTGGCTCAGGCCAAGGACAGATAGCGGACGGAGGTCCGCACCAAGGCTTCAAGCCCTGGCGTGTTCTAATACGTACGAGAGGGCGCGATGAGGTGGCGTCGCGAAACGCTCTCCACCGCGCCCTTCACTGTCTAGTGCTTATTCCTGCTGTGTGGTTTCAAAGAGTGCGTTCATTTGCTGATGGAGTTCCTCGAGCACTGCGCGGGGGTCACGTTGGCCCTGCAACACCTCGTTGCGGATCAGCGGGTACGCGATCTGCTCGAACCGGGCGTAGTGCGGACTCAAGATATCCACGTAGTTATCGGGATGCACAGCCGCCTCGATGTAGTTTTCCACTGCCTCAGGCGGGTTGGGCATGCTCTGGATCATTCTCAGCCACTGGGTCATGAACCTCTGGTTGGCTGGTAGCCTGTTGGTGTGAGCGATGTACGACTGCCATGATTCCTGAGAGCTTGTCAGAAACTCGATCCAGCGCCACGCGGCATCCGGATTCTGAGACGTGACCGGAATCTGGAAGCTGTTGACGGCAGTGTAGGATCCTTGTTTGACACCGCCGATTGGCAGGGCTACACCCCAACGGAAGTCAGCGTTGGCTTGGGCAAGAAGCTGGCTTGTGTTGGGGCCTGTCCCCAGGCTCCAGGCGTATATGCCCTTGGGGAACTCGCCTGAGTAATTGCCGGAGTCGAAGTGGGCGACGTTGTGGACGAGGTGCAGATCTGCCAACCAATGCAAGGCCTCGATGACCTTCGGCGTATTCAGAAGGCTGCGCGTGGGTTCGATGTCGCGATCAAACATCTTGGCACCCTTGTTCTCAAAGGCGTTTCTGTAGACCCAGAGGGTGTAGGCATTGTGCGTGCCCCATTCTTCAGGGATGCCGTCCCCGTCGCGATCTATGGTAAGGCGCTTCGATGCCGTCAGAGCAGCATCAAAGTTCCAGCCCGTGCCGAGCTGGGCGGGCGTGGCCAATCCTCCTCTGGCGAACATCTCCGCATGATAGTGCGTAGGGACCACATAGAGGTCTACCGGAATGCCCCAGATCATCCCGTTCGGCCGGGTCATGGCCGTGCGGGCGATCGGCACGTAGGCGTCAAATGATATCTTGGAGCTTCTCTGCAAGAAAGGCCGCAGATCCATGTAGCCGCCCTGCGAGGCCACGGAAGAGGCCATGCGCAGCACGAGTTCTGACACGTCGAGGCTGACGCCCGAGGCGATGAAGACCATGAAGGTGTCCGCCGTACCGCCTGTGGTGGGTACCGACAGCTCGATTTTCACGTCCGGGTTCTGGGCCTCAAAGCGGGGTATCTGCTCCCGAATCCACGACAGCCATCCCAAGCCATGGGCAGTGTTCTGGAAATGGTGGACCACCTTCTGACTTGCCACAACATGCGGGGACGCAAGGGCCAGCGTCATCACGAACACGACACACCAGATGATCCGTAGCTCTGCAGGTCTGTTCACCGATTCCGTCCTCCTTTGACGTTTCTCAGAGCCAGGTCTGGCTCCTATGGCCTATCTGTGTCGTCGAAGAGGCACTACGTACGGATTGCTTGCTGTTCCATCTGTGAAGACCTCCATGATCCTGTTCTCCAGTCCTGTGGAGTACCTGATGAGATAGAAGACGAAGAGGCGTCCGGAGGGTGCCACATGAAAGCGGGCCTCGGTCGGTACCTCATCGGGATGCTTTTCGTCTGCGAGATGGAGCACCCGTCGCAACAGTATGACCCCGTCACGGACGATGGCGTAGTTCAGAGTGTGTGTCTGACGCTCAAGCGGATAGAACTCTTGTCGCAGCCGTTCGTCAAGAGCGCGCTCAATCCACAAGAGGTGGACGTTGCCATCGGTGTCGACGGAGAGATCACACGGGGTGAGCCATCCGGCGGTGCTGTCGCGGCTAGAGATCTCCAACCACTGATGGAACTGGCCTGAGCGGATATCATCGCTCCAGGCGAAAAAGATGCGGCGGAAATCGTAATCCCATGCTTGCCCGGTGATCTCTTTCTTGCGCTCACGCCAGACCTGGTAGGGCTCTACCACGTCGGAGACGCCGAAGAAGTAGACCGCCCGATCTTGGAGGGCGACAGTGGGGTAACAGATGCGCACCGGGCCGGGTTCGTCATACTCCTTGGCCCAGGGCCACGCCAGCTGCCCCTGAGCTGACCACTCGCCGTGGCGGTCGTAGAAGGCCCACTCCGCATGGGTGTAGCCGATGTTCTGGAAAAGGATCAGCTCGTGGTTGGTAGCGTCGGCGGCGAAACTGCGGTAGGAGTGCTCAGTGAATGACGGTTCGCTAACCCAGACGGGAAGATGCGTCTTGAACCCAGAGCTGGGTGTGCTGGCATCAAACTCGAGGAGACGCGGCTCACTAGGACCGTTATAGGTGTCCGGTGCGGTCAACGTTGGGTTGACGGAGAGAAAAAGCCGACCATCGTCGAAACAGGTCACCGGGGAGGGCTCGCGGGTGCGTGCAGTACCTCGGTATACCTGTTTCCATCCCTCGTCATCGCGGTAGAAAAGCAGGGGTACACAGTTGTTGAGGGGCTTCGCATCGGGTATGGTTTCGAGCCCGGCGGCAAAAAGCTGGTCGTTGCATCGGACCAAGGAAGTGCTGCCGCGACACCACATGGGCCCGGCACCGTTGTTTGCTGGGATGTAGCTGTAGACCTCATCTTCGACTTCCACGTTGATCTCAGGGGGCGTGTAGCGTCCTCTCCCAGTCAGCAACACCACATCCTCTTTTCCCGTGAAATGCAGCGTCACATCTTTGGAGAGCGTTGGCTCGAATTGCAGTTGCCAGCGGCGGTGATCTGAGGTAGGGTGCGGGATTGGAAACGCCAGCGTCATGGCCTCTTCAATGCTCTGCGCGAGTTCGGTCTCCAGTATCGCCAATAGGGGGTCCTGGCCTTTTCGTGGCGAGTGATGGTCAGACACGGGCGAGAGCGTTAATCCCAGCCTTAGGGTGAGGCCAGGGAAGGCGCCGTCTCCAGTTAGCGTGAGTCTCCCGCTCCATTCGTCGCCATGGACGGCGATAGGGGCCATGGTCATCTCTAGGGCCCCGACACGGATTTGGCGTGCATCGAGCCGCCATATCCTGGACTCGTCCACATACTCCAGGGCCAGCTGTACGCGGCCAACAGGGAAGTCGGCGGTAGGCACGGGGAGCAGCTGCCGGTCTGTCGTTGAGCAAATTGCCGCTACCTCTTGTGGGCCGTCACCATTGTCCACTGTCACCCGAAAACGCCCGGTTGTGGGGTATTCCGGGGGCACCAACTGCACAGCTACTTCTCTATGCTGGCGTCTGTCGATGGTCAGCAGCGATGCACTGTGGCCAAGAGGCCAGGCAAAGGACTGCGTCTGTGCATCCCAAGCCAGGATATCCCACTCGGTGCCCACGGGTACCAGGGTCTCAACTACCTGGGGCTGTGAGAAGGTGAGGAGTGAGGTGTCCTTGATGCTGGGCCCTGTGTGATCGTTCGTTGGAGCAGGAGGCTGTTCGCAGCCACCGCACGGACGCAGTGTGCCTGAGTAGGCTTGCAGACGGGTACTGACCGAAAAGACCCGCATCCCAGAGGTGAGATCGACCACGGCGGCCGAAACGAGGCCAGATTGCGGGTCGTAGCTAAGTGAGGTTTCGTAGACGTGGCCCGCCTCCGGGCCCATGATGCCTAAGCCTTTTCGATAGGGGCGCGCAGCCTGTTCATCGGGGCGTATGAGGTGTGGAGCCACCTCGAGGCCGACTTCCCATGTGGGAAACCAGCCGCCTCGTTTTTCTTGTGTCCAGACTACAGAGAGCGCCGGCTCGGTTGGCACGTTCTCCAGGCAGAAGCCAGCCAGTCGCATGTCGAGTTCCGGAATCGTTGTGTCCTCGGCTACCGTCATGGTGGTGATCACTGTGAGGGGAGTGCCCTCAGCGTGGCCGGGTACTGGTGGCCAGGCTAGCATCAGAGACAAACAGAGCAGACAGATGGCTGCGGTGCAGGGAAAGAGGTTGAGCTTTGGTGCCATTTGCAGGCCCTCCTTGTACTTCAGTCGACAATATCAAAACATAGGGTTGTTCATCTCCCATCGGGGTCTATGTGTAGAGGATGCGTTCATCGTGCTGCGGCGGTTTCCTCTGGATGAAACTGACTACCCGTGCCATTTCCATTGATAGCCTGCTACGCTGAAGCTCCAGCGCAGCGTTGACGGTGCCCTCCATATCCGACCGCCGTCTTCGCTGGGGGTCCTGCCAGTACGAATCATGAACTCCAACATCCACTCTCTGCTAATCAGGTGCTTCACCCAACGCCAAGCAGCTTCTGGATGGGTACAATCGGAGCTAACCTGAAAACCGTTCATGATCAGCATGGTACCGTTGTTGTCCGGGCCCTTGGGAAGCTGTGATACGTCCTACTCGAAACGGTCCCCTACCTCACGAGGCATGGACCCCAACAGAGACGGACCATCCACTAGCGAAAACCCAATTTTGCCAGCATAGAAGAACTTATAGCCGTCCCACATGCGGTTGATGTCGAAGGCGATGTTATGAGTCACAAACAGATCCGTCAAAAACCCTAGACCAGCGCGGCCAGCAGGTGAGCTAAAGGTGGGTTTCGTTGGCTCATCGAGCCTGTCAAAGAGAAGACCGCCTGCCTGATGGGCGAATATGGGCCAGCGATAGAAGCTGTTGTTGACCTCGACGCCCCACTGGTCGAGCCTTGAGTAGCCCAATGCCAAAGAGGTGATCGCTGCCCAGTACGGCCAACTGAGCCTGCGAGTTGTCTACTTTTCTACCAGGGCTAGGGCTGGCTTTGGAAGTGCTAACGCAGCAGCATTCTCCGACAACTGCTTGCACTGCCCTCGCAAAGCGCCCAGCACACTGAAGAAACGGCGGTGTTCACCCTCCTTAACTGTTCCGATCCACTTTTGCGTCAACACCTGGTCCTCTAGTGTTGCCTTGACTGGCCTGGATATGCGTAGTGGCCACAAGAGCAGCAGTGGCCCCTGTGACATCGGAATGCTTTAGAGTAGCATTGGTGGCGACTACTGGCTCCACCATGCCATCAGAAAAGGCGAGCACCTGATTGCGGTGACCTTTGAGAATAGTGATGCCGTTCATTCGCAGCTCCATGAGAGAGAAAGTATGGTAGGGAACCCGCGTACCTTGAAACAGGCCTTTGACTAGGATGTAGGGTAGGCCGTCTTGTCTGTCTGCCCACTCAGCGTAGGAGAGACGTCGGATGGTCCACCGGTTTACCAGGTCCTCGGGTTCGCTGGGCGCGAGAGTCTCATGCGGCCAAAACGACTGCCCTAGGCGGAAGATGCCTGTATCAATGCCGGTTCGCTCTCGGTAGCGTAGCCACTGCCCTTGCCCAGTGAGATAGGCGACTGTGTTGAGCATACCAATGGAGGCTGATTCCAGAGACCAGTCCGGAACTCGCCCCGAAACGATTATTTCCTGCTCCTTGATCAGCTCTCCGAAGCTGCCATGCTCAACGGGCACCCGATCGCTACTCAAGAGCAGGTAGGTCACGATAGGGGCGAGGTTCGTAATATGCCACTCCTGGTGGCCATGCTCGAGATCCACATAGGCATACTCGTGCAGCGAGCCAAAGTGGTTAACGCAGCCACGCAGCGCGTAATCCCAGACTGAGTCCTCGTACTCCTTACTGAAGTAACGAGCCAAGGCATACAGTGAAGTGGCTGACCAGGCGGCGTGCCTGTCACCGACAGCCACAGGCACCTGGTTGTGCTGCTTGTAGATGCCCTCATCACGGCGATGTTCTAGCTGCCGCGAGAAGGCATTGGTCACTTTCAGACGTTCAGCATCGGAAAAGATCGGGCTCTCTTCGATGAGGTCCCAAAAGAGGATCAGCATGTGAGCAGTGTAGTGGTACGGTCCAGCCAGAGGGTCGTCTTTGTTCTCCGTCTTTTCCCCGTCAGCTATGAGCTCCTTCATCGCCTGTTCATCGGGGAAAGCCAACCGTAAGAACTCCTGCGCGTGGAAAGCGTCCCCTGTCATGTAGTACAACGCCATGCGCTTGCTTATGATATTCCACCCGAAAAACCCCGAAGAGCCTGAGGCTACCGAGGCCTCCCAGATCTCCACATCCTCTAGCTTATCTGGAACAACCAGACCCTCACCGAGCGCTATCTCCATTAGCCAACCAACAGAAAGACGACCCGCATCCCCTTCAGCTGCCGCAAGCTCTTCTAAGAAGACATCCGTGGCTCGGCCCACACCAGTAGCATCGCTGCCACCAACCAAGATCACGTTCTTGCCATCACCAAACGGATTGTGCACACTGCGTACGTTATAGCCGCTCGCCCCCGGATACTCTAGATCGATCAGCGAGAAATGCAGGTCATAGAGGCTACTCATGGTCTTGTTCGTGGATCGGTTACCCAGCACAATCGGTGCGCTGTCAATGGTGAGCGAGTGGGCGCCCGTCCTGCATCATAGTTAGGCGTATGCCATGCGGATGGTACGTGAACCGCTGCCTCAGGGTCAGTATCAGTGACTATCGGAAAGGTAACACCAGTGATCTGGGCGATAGCATGCTGAATGCGTCTGGCTTCCTGATCGTACGTACCCTCATGCGAAGTCACGATTAGCGTATTGGGGCGACCCTCTTTTACTAACTCTGTATCGATGTGCAGATCCTTGAGCTCGCTATACACTGGTGGGTTGGGCTCGGGCACGGGTTGTCTTGCGGACGGTACCAAAAACACGCTACGCACCAGCAGTTTCGGCGTTGATAGCGCATGCGTGTACAAATAGACAGCAATCTGAGTGGTGCCTGCAGGAGCCTGACCCCAAACGGTTACCGCCTCAAAGTCCTCGCTGTGCGGGATCACCCTCGCCTACTATGCTAAGTGTACCTGCCTTCGGATTTGCGTAAGGCTACCAGCCTGGGGGAGGCAAGAGGTGTTCGCCACCGCTGAAAGTAGGATTGGTCAGAAGATTCATGGATGCTGTGTCAGAGCACGAAGCGTTGACCGCTACCAACAGGAGGAGCAGAATTGCGAAACTGCATGTGCGGCTCAATGTGATGCCAACGTACCTTTTCATCGCTTCACGTCTACGAAGAGTCCCTCGGGCGCTCGTTGTTTACCCTGGTACTACTGAATTCGTGGGCTTCTTTGAAAACCCTACCGAAGGAGCCCTCTCCGCGGTTGGCTGGACAGGAGATGACCGCCCGCAGGCAGAAACGGTGGGGAGCGCCACTAGCGCACGCGGTGGTGACCGGATGTGGAGGAGCGATCGTGGCAGACCAGGTGCAGTCCCGCAAGGTGAGGCGGCCGGATGTGCAGGTGCTTACCGCCTTGTACTTCCTCTACTTTTTCTCCTACGGAGTCTATCAGCCGTATATCAACCTCCATTTTAGGCGATTGGGGATGCCCGGATCGCAGATTGGTGTTCTCGCCGCCTTGCGCCCACTGCTGATCATCTTTGTGCCCCCATTTGTAGGGTACGTGGCAGACCAGCGTCATGCGCATCGCCGAGCTCTGGGTTGGCTGTTGATGGGAAGTGTGGTGCCTTTCTATCTGCTGTTGGGTACGCATGACTTTCGTCTGCTGCTGCTTACCATGTTTGCCTTCTCCGCCTTCACTAGCGCTATCACACCGATGCTCGATACGAATGCCTTGGACGTGCTGGCAGGGGACCGCACGCGCTATGGGTTGCTGCGCCGCTGGGGTTCATTGGGCTATATGATTGCTGTAGTGGTGTGTGGCCAACTGGGCGAGAGAAGCTCAATTCCCACGCTGCTTGCCGCCTCCGGGGTGGTGCTGTTGCTCGCGGGGTGCGTCGCCTGGCACTGGGGGAGGCAGACTGTCGATTTCCCGTCGCTATCAGTGTCAGGTTTGGATTCCGACACCTCTCGGCGATGGTGGAGCGAGATGGCGAGCACCTGGGGCGAGGTGCTCCGTTTGCCGGGGATGGCAGCACTGTTTGCCGCCGGGTTTCTGGGGTGGGTGGCCTCGTCCACGTATCAGATATTCTTCACGATTCATGCGGACGCCCTTGGAATGTCGGAAGGGCTGATTGGGGTGGCCTGGGGCATCGCCGTCGTCAGTGAGATCGTCTTCCTAAGTCTGTCGCGGCGGTTTCTTACGCATTGGGGGGCCAGGACTCTCTTTGCCGTGGGCCTGTCCGCTGCCGCTCTGCGTTGGAGCTTGTATGCGGTGGTGGAGAACGTCTATCTGGTGTTGGGCTTGCAGATGCTGCACGGCTTGACCTTTGGTGCCCTGCAGGTCGGGGCGGTGACCTATCTTCACGCCCAAGCCCCGCCTGAGAGGCGTTCGGGGGCCCAGACGCTTTGGGTGGCACTGACCACTGGGGTCGCAGGTGCCATCGGCGCCTTTGCCGGAGGACCTCTGTCGGATGCACTGGGTATACAGCCCTTGTTTGCCCTGTCAGGAATCCTGGCCTTGGCTGGGGCGTTAGTGGGCTGGTTTGGTGTGAGGACTCGGACCTGATTCAAGTTCATGGGGGAGGTTTCTGGGATGAACACCATCAGTCGACGTTCCCAACGCAGTCTTCTAGCCTTGATGCTCCTGGCGGCGATCATTGCCCTCGGTGCCTGTGCCGTGGCCAGCCCAGTGGAGGGGCCAGTGAGCATCCGCACCCTGTGGCAGCTCGATGAGGCCGTTGAGCTAGATGAGTTCAGAGGTTTTTGGACGGGTGTTCTTCTACAGGAAACCGCTGAACAACCGGAGCTGGCTGTGACCTGGTCCCTGGATAGCCAAGCCTTCTGGCCCATCTGGCGTATTCAGGTTGTCGCCAGGCGCGATGCACTGGGTGTCGGTGCAGGGGCAGGGGCGCAAAAGGAATTCTCATTGTGGCCCGGCATGGAAAGTCTCACCTTGACGACGGTTCAGCCCATACCCGGTCACCGGTACGAGTCGTGCTTAAGCTACGATCCGGATCTAGGAGGGTTGTCGGTCGTCATTACCGATATGACGGCGGGAAGTGAGATCGTCGCCGACAGCGTTGCTGTACCTGTGCGCCAGGGCGCCTTCCATCTGGCTACGGGTTTGGTGGCCGGGGGTCAGCGTCAGGAGCAGGCCTCGGCGAGTGTGTTACAGGTAGAGCATGGTTACGTGCCGTGGGGTGTGCGCTGGAATGTGGCTGTGAGCGAGAGCCCACACGGGGCACCTTTGGCGACCTTTCATGTCGATCGCACGGATGAGGCGATCCTGGATCTAAGCATACCTCATCCAGTGCGAGGCGAGTTCGACCTGTTGCTGGTGCAAGGCGACAGGCAGCTCGAGCTAGGGCGAGTGAGTTTGCCTGCGAGCGGCAGCGTTGCCATTCCTCTGCAGGTGGCTGACTGGCCCCTGGGACCAGTCTCCGTGGAGCTGCGCTACTGGGACCGATCAGAGATGACGTTCTGCGCCCAAAAGAGCATCGTGGTAGGGCGCCTGGTGACGAGTTTCAGTCCGCTGGAACTCGATGAGGATCGGCAGAGCGTCCAGACGACGATGTACTTGAGCAGTCAAGACGAGATGGCTGATGTGCCCGTGGTGGTGGAGGGGCGGTGGACCGAGCGCGTATGGGACTCTGTGGCCCGCAGGTATCGGGAGCGACTAGCTGCAGATCCCCTGGTTCTCTTTGCAGGTCCACTAAGCGTAGCTGGCCCCGACTCCCCAGGCGAGGTAGCGCTGTCGATTCCGGTTCCTCGGGAGCCAGGTTTCTGGCGGTTGCAGGTGGTGCCTGCGGTTGAGTCGGGCGTCCTCGTGCAAGCCTACCCTGTTCAGACGCAAGTTTTCACTTATCCGCCCGCCCAGATTGCCAGCGGCGAGCCCTATACGATCGCTGTGTACCCTGACGTGCAGTACTTCAGCAGAAGCTACCCTGAGATCTTGATGCGCATGAATCATTGGGTGGCGGAGAATGCGGCACAGTTGGGCATCGGGATGCTTTTGCAGGTGGGGGATATCACGAATGACAACAACGCTGAGCAGTGGACTCGGGTGCAAAACAGCTTTCGCCTCCTAGACGGTACCGTGCCCTACGCTTTTTCGTTAGGGAATCACGACATGGCCACAGGAGGAGGTAACGTGGCAGAGCGGGGCTTGAGCCTTGTTCAGCGATTTTTCACGCCAGCGGATTTCGCAGGCTACAGGGGGGCCTATCCGGAAGGTACCCTCGACAACACCTACCACGAGATTCGGCTGGGCGATGACGACTATCTTGTCTTGGCCTTGGAGTTCCTTCCGCCTGATGATGTGCTCGCCTGGGCCGATAAGGTGATCTCGGCGCATCCGGATCACCGCGTGATACTAGTGACGCACTTTTACTTGAACACTGTAGGCAATAGGGCCCCTGCGGGTCGTAGCTCGGGTTATCCTTTGACACAGAACCCAGCCACGACGGTGAACGAGGGCGAAGAGATCTGGCAGAAGCTGTTGCGCAGGCATGAGAATGTCTTCATGGTCTTCAGCGGGCATCTGAGCTGCACAGCAGTACCCCGCAGGGTCTCCAGAGGGGATAAGGGCAACCGCGTCTATGAATTCCTAGTGGACTACCAAAGCGAGCCCGACGGAGGCAGCGGCTGGTTCGCGCTCGTGCACTTCACGCCTGACAACAAGGTGCTGGTCGATGTCTACTCTCCGTATCTGGGTGTCTATAAGATGGACAAAGACCGCTACGGCTTTGGGAACCGCTTCACGATCGACCTGGAGACGGGGAGGATCAGCGAACCGCTAGATGGCTCTGTGAACGCTGATCTGATTCCCGACGATCTGGCAGCCTGAGCCACAGTGAACCTTTCTCGTCTCGAACGCCCCTTGACTATGTGAGAGGTGTTGATTGGGGGGGGGTGCAGGCGTTGCCTGTCACGTCGTACGCTAGGGATGCGGAACTGGTGGAGTTGTTCCAGCGGGGTGATAGTAGCACCGCTTACGCCGAGCTGATGCGATCTCACTTACCATGGGTCTTGGCGATGTGCCAATACAGAGTCGGCGATGACGCCGAGGACGTATGCCAGGAGGTGTTCCTGGAGGCCTACCGGGACCTTCCTGCGTTGCGTAATCCGCAGCTGTTCAAGGCCTGGCTGGCGGCCATCGCCCGAAGGCAATGCCAGAAGGCCATTGCGCGTCGCCACGAAACGATTCCACTGGATTTCGCATCACCGCACTACGATCCATGGTCCGACGTCACGAACTCGCTGGATGCTGAGGCAGCCTTGATGTGCTTGACGCCGTCACAACGTCAGACGGTTACCGTAGCACTCCTCTATGGCTATCGCGTGCAGGACACTGCGCGAATCCTGGGCATTCCAGTGGGAACTGTGAAGAGCCGACTTCATAGCGCCCGACGACGCCTCAAGGAATTCCTACAGAATCGAGAAGGGGAGTCGAAGATGGATTCTTCTGCCAAACGGATCGTTGCCGAGGTGGAGAAGCGACTGGAGGAGTTCGAGGCTGCGATGATCAGACCTGTTGACCGGAATCCGGAGCTGCTCGACCCGAACGTGCGCTGGTGGCACGAACGCCGTCAGGCGGATGCCGAGAACAACGCTCGGCTGTATGGCATCGAGGTGCCGGATGTGGGTATGAGAATGACCCGAGAGAGGATCATGAGCGGGACGCTCTCGAGAGGGTGGGTTACGCGTGAGCACTGGGCCATTCCCGAGGGAGCCTCGTGTATGGATGTACGGGATCTGTCGCGACGACTGCTCGTGTCACCGTTTACCATCTGGGAATGGAGTCGCCAGGGCATGCCGACAATACGTTACTACCCGTGGCGGCGGTATGAATGGGACATGGTATCGCGATGGCTGGCTGATCAGGAAATAGAGATCGCCCGCGAGGCGTCAGTTACCCAGCTCGATAACCTCACACGTTATGTCTTGGAGGAGGTCCGATGTGGACGGGGCAGCGTTGCTGACGCCGAGGAGATACTTGAGAGTATGTGACTGGAATAGTCTCTGCTAAGCAGCGGCGGAGTGCGGCAGAACGACTCGATCGATCTGGAGTTGCATATGTATCCACCTCCTCGTGCAGTCTACAGACGACTGACGGGAGGTATGGTGTATGAGAGGCAAGATTGCTGTCGATGATGAGCTGGGCAATGTGCGTCAGGCACTGGCGGATGCTGGCTATGAGGTGGTCGGTATCGAAGAACCCACCGAGTCTGCGGATGTGGTCGTCTTGAGTGGTATGACGCAGGACATGGCTGGCTATCAGGGGATGCAAAGTGACAGCGCCGTGGTCAACGCCGCGGGCATGTCTGCGGAGGATGTCGTGGTCGAAGTGGGAAAGCGACTACGCAAGAGGCTGTAATCGGTCAAGTTTGCGCATCCCGCGCGGTTTGACGACGGTTCGCTTCTCCACTTTTACTTGGACATGGACAGTAATCGGGACACAGGCCGTCAGGGTACTTCGTCGCATCAGGGTGTGGACGTCATGGTCACACTGTCCGAAGGAAACGTCTCGATATCAAGCCACAGCCCCACATATTCCCGAGATCGAGTTTTCGCCGGGGGTATGGCTATTGACGATACGTTGTATGTCGTGCTGGAAGCTCCGCTGTACGGAGATGAGGAAATTATTAACTTCGTACCCCTGATCGAGGACCTCGGGCGTATACTCATATTGCCATATTCGCTGTCGACCGTCCTTCTCTGTTAAGGTTTTCGCCACCAGATTCACCGAGGCGTTGGGGTCATATGCATAGTCTGTTACTATGGGACCCTCTACGGCAAGTCCCCGCTCGTCGTAATCGATGCTTAGTATCTCAACCCCACAGTAGCCCGTCACCTTAGTGATCACAACTTCTACTTCATAGACCCCTGGGGAGGGCAAGTCAAAACGAACAACCGGCCAGTCCTTGACATCATCACCCCAAGACCAACCCCCAATGTTGCCGTGTGTTTCTTGTTTTAACCACGCAGTCTCCCCCAGCTTGCGCGCCCGGACCACGTAGTAGATTTCCTTCCTGATCGGTGTAGCTACATAGAAGGTCTTCACCTCTATGTAGCCATTGGCGATTGCCGGTGTAACCCAGATCCATCTCCTTTGGCTATAATCGAGCCAAACACCGGAATCAGATTGGGCAGTCGCGACCCCCTGGGTAATATCAACCAGCATGTCGCGGGTCTGGGTGACATTGCCATTGCTATTATCTACGGTGTTTTCCCGCACCAGATAGGTATCCTGTTGCTGACGCGTGTATTGTTTGAGCGGGGTCTGAAAACGGGATTCATGCTTGCTTACTTGAGTGGTTGCCTCTGCCTCGCTACCCACAACATGCTGACTATTCACCACCTGGTTGCCATACCAGTCCCAACCCATCAGATTCACCGAAGGCGGCCCCGGTTCAAACGCGGCGTTGTATAGCGTCGTCGTCTTCTTGGTGGGCAGCCTATACTCTGGATGGTAGGTGTACTCTACCAGTTTTTTGTACCGCTCCATCGCCGGACACCGTGTAGCCAAGGTGAGCGATGGCCAGGTGCAGCACCTGACCACCGACCATCTGGGTTCGGTGCGGGTGATCAGTGACCAGACGGGCGCCCCGGTGCAGCGCTTCGACTACCAGCCCTATGGTGCAGACCTCTACGAGAACACACAGACGGGACCCAAGTTCACAGGTAAACCCCAGGATGCAGTGGGGTTGTACCACTACGGAGCCAGGTTCTACGACCCTGAGCTGGGCAGGTTCATCACGATGGACCCGGCCAAGGATGGGCTAAATTGGTGGGCCTACTGCAGTGGCAATCCACTGAAGTATGTGGATCCGGATGGGTACTCCTTCGTACCACCTCAATTAGCAGGCATGATAGGTGGGGCTATTGCAGGGGGTATTTACCAAGCATACAGAACATACGTCGACGAGGGGCAAATCAACTGGCGTTCGGTTGCAGACGGGGTCGCATACGGCGCGCTTGCAGGAGTCGCACTCTATGAACTTTGCAGCTTGGTTAAAGCTGCCCCAACCCCTGTCTTATACCCCGCCACCCAGGGGACGAGTAAAGCTGCAACGGAGCTACGTGTAATCGGTCACTATCCCGAGTATGTTCAATTGGCCAACAAGTTAGATGCCAAGGTGTTTTCAATACCACAGGAAGTGTGGTCGAAGATGTCCCCAGCGGAACAATGGGCGGCTAACCAGAAGTTCCTAGACCGTGCAATCGCGAAGGGTGCGGAGTTTATCTTGGCTACACCGATTGATCAGGTGCGCTCAGGTTCATTCTTGGAAAAAGAGATCGCATATTTGCTGTCGCAAGGTTACCGTCTGATAGAGAGTGGAACCAAGCTTGTGAAGTAGCAGCAGGAGGGAGATACTCTTGGCCTTAGTTGATGACGCCATAGCCGCAACAGAACTGCTGACTCGTGACGGTACCTTTTCGTTAGGCGAGGTCCGGCAGGATGAGGCAAATTTTGGCAACTTCGTTTTCGTGCTCACGTCAAAGGCCGGCTTTTGCCTGAGATTCGTGAGAGATAGGGGCGACGTCTGGTGCGATATTCGCCCAAATGGCTCACAGGGTGGTTGGTATTACCTAAACGATGTTCTGGCGGTTCTAGGAATCGATGCTCCTGCTGGTATTAGCGACTGGAAGAAAACGGTTGCTGCAATATCGGGCATAGTAAAGGGAAATATGTCTACCCTCGCCGAGGCTCTCAGCCCAAACGCTGCTCCTGTGACCATTGAAAAGGTCAGGGCCTATGCTCTGAGGCGAGTGATGGGACGTTTTGGAACTTCAAACCTGATATCAGATGATGTCTGAAGAGCAAATGGTACCCTCTGCCATGTGTGGCGGCAGAACTACAATTCTGCAGCCGATCATGACCCCTGCAACATCCACACAAAGCGTCAGAAGCGGCAATGACGCAACTGCCACTCCTGATGGCCATGTCTTGTCAAGTGGTGTAATTGCAGCTCCAACGCGTCAAGACAAAACTAGATCGCTGCGACTTCTGCCGAGCTCTTCTGCGTCACGGACTCATACAGCTTGCTCATAGATTGCTCACTAAAATACCTTTTTCCTGTCATCCAATCCTCGTGCTGTTCGAGCAGTATTGCTCCGGCAAGTCGTGTCGTCGCTGACCGATTCGGGAATATGCCGACCACGTCGGTACGGCGGCGAATCTCGCGGTTAAGGCGCTCCAGAGGGTTCGTTGATCTAATCCGTCGCCAATGGCTTGACGGGAAATGCATATGGCTCAACAAGTCTGCAGCAGCCGAATCAAGGATACCTGCCGCCTTTGGAAAACGTTTCTCCAGTTCCAACACGATTCGTTTGAGCTGGGCTTCTGCGAGTCGGTGGGTGGGTTGCTGAAGGATTGTCCGGACCAGATTCCCCACTTCTGGCTGAGCCGATTTTGGATCATGGGTGAAAACGCTACGTTTCAACTGCGCCAAAATGGCCTAGAACGCTCACAGTAAAGTGGGCCGCCAATTCCGCGCGCTCTTCAAAGGTAGGCCACTGCTTTTTGTCCACCACATTCCGACCCTTTCAACGTTGGGCCATGGATTCTGATGGACAACTCTTCGAGTTGCCCACAGACTCCACAGCCCCGACAAAAAGCCATCCATCGATTTGTTTATTAGTCAGTCGATGTGCAGAGCCAAACCGCACGGTACGTGTCAAGCCCTGTGAGACACCTACATACAAATTTTACTGAACTGACGAGGTCACATCATCTCCTTGGGGCGGGTTGATCCACACGGCCGTTGGAACTGCAGCGGATCGGGGGGCGGCCCCCACGAAACGCTCCGGATGTGCCGCATAGGCGGCGTCAAGGATCTGCTGCCTTCGGGCCAACACCTCATCGGCACGGCCGTAGTGTAGCGTTTCCGGGGTGAGAAGGCCAATTCCGGAGTGCCGATGACGCTTGTTGTACCAGTCGAAGAAGTGCTGGCAGAAGGCTCGGGCGTCCTGAATCGAACCGAAACGTTTGGGGAAATCAGGCCGATACTTCAGCGTCTTGAACTGGGCCTCTGAGAACGGATTGTCGTTGCTGGTATGGGGTCTGCTGTGCGTTTTCGTGATGCCCAGGTCCGCCAGCAGGAAGGCAACAGCCTTGGAGGTCATCGCTGACCCACGATCGGCGTGTACTGTAAGTTGGCCAGGCGAAACCCCCTGTTTGTCCACGGTGAAGGCAATAAAGCGTTCGGCAAGAGCTGCGCTTTCACGTTCGGCTATCATCCAACCGACGACGTAGCGGCTGAAGATGTCCATGATGACATAGAGATAGTAGTACGTGCATTTGGCTGGTCCAAGCAGTTTGGTGATGTCCCAGGACCACACCTGGTTTGGGCCTGTGGCAAGCAGCTCGGGCTTTTGGTAGTTGGGATGGCGCAGTTGGTCACGGCGCTCTCGCACCTCGCCGTGTTCCTACAGGATGCGGTACATGGTCCTGATGGAGCAGAGGTAGATCCCGTCCTCGTCGAGTAGCGTGGCGTAGACGCTAGCAGGGGCTTGATCGACAAAACGCTCTGAGCGAAGCACTTTGAGCACCTCTTCCCTTTCGTCATCACTTAACGCCCGGGCCGGCTTGGCCCTTACCGCATCGCCTGTCTGCTGCCTGGGATTGCGCTTCCGGTACACGGTCGCCCGGGGGACACCTAGCACACGGCACGCCTCCGCTGTGCCGACAAGGCCTGAAAGCTCCTCTACACCCTCGATCAGCTGCTCCCGCCACTGGAGGAGCCCTGAGTCGGAAAGCCAAGCAGATCTGAGATTTTTTTTGCACCTCGATGACCGTTTCGGCTTTCTCTAGCCTCGCCTTTAGCTGCTCCACCTCACGCTCTAGTTCAGCAATCCGGCGTGCCTTGGCCCGATCGGCGTCTTGCTTTGGGCCCCGTTTCTGCGTGGCTAGTCCCGCTAGAGAACCCTTTTCCCTCTGCTGCCGCCAATAGGTCAGATGTGAGGCATACAGTCCTTCGCGGCGCAGCAAAGCGCCCCTTTCCTGGGCCGTACAAGCCTCCGCTTCCTTTAGGATTCGTAGCTTGTACTCCGCTGTGAAAGTCCGTCGCGTGGCCCGCGGCACCACCTCCGGGTTTGGTGGTACCTCTAGACCTCTGGCCATGCCTTGTCCGTCACCCTTGTTAACGTCCGCCTTGCTGTTTCACCACGAAAGGCGAGATCGTTAGTGACGAGTGCATAAAGGAGCTTCTCTTGGCTGCCATCAGCGGCGACGGCTACCCCTATGGCTATCGCAAGCTGACGAGCTGGTTAAAGAGAGAGCACGGGCTCAGAATCAACAAGAAAAAAGTGTACAGACTCTGCAAAGAGCTAGGGATTTTGCAGACTCAACGTCGATTGCGGCCTCGCCTTGCGAAACGCAAGGTAGCCACGAACAGGGAAATCACAGGTATCAACCAGCTGTGGGAGACTGACATCAAGTATGGTTACATTGCCGAAGAACGTCGCTTCTTCTTCGTACAGACGGTGATAGATGTGTACGATCGCATGGTGCTCGACTATCACATTGGGCTCAGTTGCACGGCCGAGGAAGCGCTCTCGGCCCCATTGCCGTGTCAGGCGGAGAGCGTATGGCTATATGGGACCGTTTTGTTTCCGAGAGTTACCTTGGCCATATCGGCAAGAAAACAAGCGCCCGTGAGTTCGGTTATCTCAACTACGGTGATTGGTTTGGTGAACGAGGACGCAACTGGGGCAATAACGAGTACGATCTGGCCCATGGCTTTTTTATGGAGTTTGTCCGGACCGGTGATCGTCGCTACTACCGCCTTGCGTTGGCGGCGGCCCGTCACCAAGCGGATGTCGACATCATTCATGCCTATCCCGATCCGACTTATGTTGGTGCAAATGCCGAGCACTCTGTCGGACATACAGGTGCCTGGTCTCAGCATCTTCCGCATGCGACTTGGAGCAAAGCTTTCGACGCGAGTTTTTAGGCCTCAAACGGTCACACTTGGGCAGATGGAATGATGGACGCTTGGTCTCTTGCAGGGGACGCACGGGTGATGGAAGCCGCGCTGGCTCTCGGCGAGCATATCGCATGGTCTATGGTCCCGGGTTTAAGGCTCTCGGCACGCACGAGCGTTCAGCTGGTTGGTCCCTCAAGGCGCTCACGGAACTGTTTCGTGCCACGTACGATCGGTTTACATGGAAGCCGCTCGGCACATCGCCTCCGTGGTCCCAAAAGAGCAGGATTTGGAGGGAAGTGGGGCATGGCCGCATCCTCTTCCAACAGACCACAGTGGTACTCGCCCCGGAACGGTTGGCAACAACCTATTTCTGATGGGTGTCTTACTCAGCGGTATGCAGGCTTATCATGCGGAGACGGATGATCTCGAGGTGTTTAGGTCGCTCGAAGCCGGAGTGGAATGGGTAGTCAAGTCATGGGATCCGCAGCGAAAAGGGTGGCCGTACTCCGCCGCGGTGGAAGGCGAACCATTGTATGTGGCAAACCCAGGGCTGAACACCCTAGTGGTGCCCGCGATAGCGTATGTAGGATCAATTCGCAACGACGACCGTTTACTGGAAACAGCGGATGCGGCAATGGATGCGCACGTGCGGGCGGGGGCCAGGGGCGACGGCAAATTGATTGCCCAGAGCTTGCATTTTTCATCCGAAATCCTCGCCCGTTTGTCGGACTGGAAGATTCCCGTGTGGATTCACTTTGCGGGTGAGGTGCGCGAAAACGCGCTGCTTCGGGGGCAAGTGGCGCTGGGGATCAGCGTACTCACCGAGGCCCCGGACGACTTTGTGGAGATCGGGGTTACGCTTGACGGCGAGGGGATCTTGACGAGCACTCGCCTTGACGCTGTGGAGACCTATGTACTGGATACTCTGGCCCGTGCCACGCTGAGCAATGAGTACTTGGTCTGGTCGACGCCGCTGCTGCAAGAGTGTGAGGTCACCTTGTATGCTCAGCCCATGGAGCTTACGGGCGGGGTGGTTCTCGCGGTCTCTGAGGATGGTATACACTGGCAGGATGTGCCCTACGAGACGCAGGTGGTGGGCACCTCGCCAGAGGGCTGGCAGCAGGTGTGCCTGTGCTACACCTCCTCGGCGGATGTCGCTACGCATTGGTTACGGTTGACTCTCACAGAGGCGCTATCGCCTGAGGTACAACTGGGCGAGGTGGCAATGAAAGGTCTGCGGGTGGAGTAGACGAGGAGCGAGGGGGTAGGATGGACCGCCGGGCGATTCGACTTGCGCTTTGACAGGCAGTGAGTACTGCGTTTATTGGTAGCATCTGGCAGCGAAGAGCAGGCCGTCGCGGTATGTGCGGCGGCCTGCTCTGCTATGGGGCGAGATGCATTCGATTACTGTTCACGGTGGGCAGTCAGGAGGTTATCTACCAGCATGGCCGCGTTGCTGGGATTGAGGTGTCCAAACATCTCATGTCCGCCAGCATAGCCAAAGTTGGAGCTGGTGAGCACCAGTGTGCCCTGACCGATCCTTATCTGCATCAAATAAGGGAAGAGCCTGTCATCTGCCATGCGCATCCTGGCCATCACTGTCCAGGCGTCTGAAAGTGGCTTGTAGCCAGTTCCAGGAGTGGTCTTCTTCTGAATAACGGCTTCTAGGGCATGGGGCTTGCGCAGCCAATCGCCGTGTTCGTACCAGGCAGTGACCCGGTTTGGATGATAGTCCCAACCGCTCCATTGTACGCCTGCTTCTTCACCAAACCACTTGTCCAACGGAAGTGCGCCAGTGGCCGCGATCAGAAGCAGGCCGCCCTCTTCAACGAACGGACGCAATTTGTTGGCCACGAATTCATCAGACAGGCGAGCATTGCTGAGATGACGCAGTACGATCACGTCTGCTCCCTTGGCCAAAGCTGAACTCAGCTCGGCCTCGCCTTGGAGTATGTGAGTGGTGCTGAACCCCGCCTTGACGAGTTCTGCGTAGAGAGTGTTGGCTCGCTGCGGGTCGCCCTTGCCGCTCGCATCGTACAGCAAAAGACGCTTCTGCTGAGGCACTGTCTCGACAAGCCTCACGTCGGCGAAAGTGGCGGGGTTGTGAAAGGCGGCATCGGGCCAGCCTGTGTTGGGGCGGCCCGTTCCCGAACGCTTAAAGGACATCCTCCATGTCGTAGGCTTGATCATCGCTGAATACGGCGGGAAGCGCCAGATACCTGTCGCAGAAGGTGTCGGCTTGATGCCAAAGGAGGCCAATGGCAGCGCTACATCGGCGATCCAACTGGTTTTCCCGATGCGTGTCTGGGCGAGCCATTCTGCAGACCAGGCTTCATCGATCGTTAGCGTGGCGTCAGCGCGCGCCTCGTAGCGCGCTCCGTTAGCATTGATTGCGAGATGAAAGTAAGCGGCGGGTTCGGATGGATCCTCTAAGAAGAGTTCGATGGCGTCGTCCAAGAGACTATCCATCTTGAGCTGCTCTGTCTGCGCGTAGCTAATAAAACGCAGATAAAGCGCCTCTTCGTCCCAAAGAGCCAGCACATGCGTCCTGTCGAGGGCCTCTGCGCCCTGGCTGTCTTCGAAAGCGGGGAGCCGAGCAGCGTTTTTCCAGGCCGGATCATCGATGGTCGCGTTGAGGCGTGGTCTGGCCGCAGCTCGAGGAATGTGAGCCTCATAGTGAGCGGTTCGTCCTTGCTGCGTCAGATACGTTTGGTGCCACTTGCTGAGCATGGCTGCTTCGAGGTTGATCTGTTCTTGGATGCGCTTATGCGTGATTTCATCGGTGACCGTCACCAGCGCCCGCCGGGCCTCCTGGAGACAGGCATCGGCTGTCTGAAGGAGCTCTCGTGACAGGAAGCTGCCAGAGAAACCGGAGGCCGGATTGTGCACATAGGAGATGGGCTGGGTCGTGCTGCGCCAGGCGCGGTCCATGGCCTCGTAGTACAGACGCATCGGCTCGTCTGCTGGACCGAAGACGTAGGTGGCCCAGTCGCACATGACGTCTTCCGGACGAGTTCGTGCATCCCACATTGCTTGTGCCGCGGCGTAGAGCGCCATGCGGTTGGTCACCCAGTTGTCATCTTGGGGCGGGTGACTTGCGGGCGACCGATAGGGTGCTGTCTCAGAAGTCCAGCCTTTCAGGCCGTTTTGGTGGGCCCAGGCGATCTCATCGACGATAACCGAAGTTTGGGGCACGAATAGCTTCTCGTTGAAGATGCAAAAGTGGTAGCCGCGTATTCCCATCGGTACTCCGAGTGCTTGCCAGCTCAAGATCTCTTCGCGAGCGGCAGCGTTCGACGGATCGGTCATGGGTTTGGTGTAGTTGATGTTGTAGGTGGCATAACCGACAAGATCAAAAGGAGCTGCCTCTGTGGGGACATTGCGGTAGGCCTGATAGCCCAGGGTCGAGTGTGTCCCACCGGGGTGTAGTTCGTTGACGCGGTCGATGACGATCTTCGAGAATCTCTGCCAGCGTGTGCTCACATCAGGCGCGAAAGCTTGGCATTCATCGCATTCACAGAAGTAGTTGTGGTCGGCTCCGTAGAAGCTCACGGTGTCGATATGTGGGTTGCTCTCCCACCAGCCAGCGATGGTCTGGGCCATGGCCTCTTGCACGGCAGGATTGGACCAGCACAGGTGCGGTGGATGCCCCGCTGGCTTCTGACGTTTGCCGCCATACAGAGCCATATACTCGGGGTGCTGATCCAAGATGCTCTGGGAAAGCACGGCATTGTGACCGGAGAGAGTCACCTGGAAGCCGCGCAGTTTCATGGCGTCAACCTGCCAGGCTTTGGTCTCTAGGTCGTGCCACTTCATGTAGTGCACGTTCATGCGATTGCGCGCCATCCAAATGAGAGTGTCTTCGTCGTAGAAGGGGCTGTTGATGGCAATTGAGC
The DNA here is from genome assembly GCA_050951545.1 of Limnochordia bacterium. Taxonomy (GTDB): domain Bacteria; phylum Bacillota; class Limnochordia; order DTU080; family DTU080; genus DTU080. The sequence continues at coordinate 593,627 of JBMNJG010000007.1, forward strand.
GTACCTCAATGCTTGGTACATGACGTATGTCCGAGGCAGGGATGGCGATGCTCTCTTGTCGCGGAGAATACTCGCCGCTCTGTCCGGGCCAGAACCAGCGGACGCCGATGACCTCCTGCAGCAGGGTGTAGGTTGCATACAGTGCCGCCCGTGGCGTGGGTCCTGCTAGGTACAGCGTGGAGCCTTGCTGAGCGATGCAGATTTCCTCAGGGTGGCTGGTATCGAAGAGATCGGCAGCGGCTACCGCCGCAGAACTCTGCGGTGTGCCAATGATCACACGGAAAGGCATGTCTGGACTGATCCGCTCTGTGATAGGTAATGTGGCGCCGCTGACGCGCTCAACAGCACGTTGCAGCTCTTCAGCGGCGTAGCGCTCAGTCGGCGAAGCCGCCCTCTCTACCACGATCTGGGCTTGCGGCTCGCCTTGCTTAACCAGCCACAAAAAAGCCTCATTCTCGCTGGTCTGCACAGCAGCCGTCGCTGGGCAAGGGAAGCAAGCGACAAGCGAGAGAAGCAGGAGTAATGCGCTTAGTGACATGTAGTTCCCTCCTGAAAGCCTGTGAAAAGGGGATGCTGCTCGCTTGACCTGCAACATCCCCTGATTGGAGCTGCTTCGGTCTGACTTACTTGCCTATCTCGGCTTTCCAGTCAGCGAGTAGGCGAGTCCATTGAGCATGGGCCTGTTCGAGGGCTGCCAAGGGGGCCATTTCTACCTTGTAGACTCTTTCGATCAGCTGGCCCAGCTCGGTTTGGCTGGTGTTGCGTGGCGGCGGAAGGACAGAGGCTTGCATGAAGGGGAAGATGTCATACCATAGCTGGATGCGCGGCTGGGTGCTCATCATGCGCTGTAGCATGTCCGTGCGTCCGCAGAAGAATCCGCCAACGCGCTGCGTCCCCAAGATCACCTCATCGCTCATCAGCAAGGCGATGAACTCCCAGGCGAGGTCCTTGTTTCGGCTAGCACTGGGGATGGCCAGACCGTCGGTAAACAGATGCGCTACTGGGGTGCTCGTCGGGGTCTGGCGTGGGGCGAAGAGGGCGAAATCATTGAGTAGGAAGTCTGGGTCAACTGCCAGCATAGAGACGATCTGCTGCGGATTGCTGTACTGCATGGCGATGCGACCGCGCTCGAAACCTCCAGCGAGAATGGGCCTGCTGTTGGCGCCCGCCTCATAAAGCTCCTGCAATGTTTCCAGGGCCATGAGGGTCTTAGGATCCAGGAGATTCGAGGTGAAAGTCTTCGTGTCGATCTCGGTTAAGCCAGCTTGGCGCATGAACCAGAAGAGCTGTTGGGCCGCACCGCCTCCGGTAGTGTTAACGAAGCCGCGCACGGCCACGTTGTCGCCCTCAAGCCGGGTCAGGCGCCGCGCGGATTGGATGAGTGCAGACCAGTCTTGGGGTGGATTGTGCGGATCCAATCCTGATTGGGCGAAGAGCTCCTTGTTATATCCTATGGCTCGAGGGGCTACGTTTTGCGGGACTACTACTACTTGGCCTTGCCACGTGACGGCATTCCAGAGTGTCTTAGGGAAGCGAGGAGTATACTTCCATTGCGCCAGGTAGTGGTCTAAGGGCTCTAGCAGACCTAAGGATCCTTCTTCGTATGGGGAGTAGAAACCCGTGCATATGACATCGGGAGGAGTGCCCCCGGCGGTCAGCACCATGAAGCGTTCCATGCGAGTGTTCCAGTTGGCATTGAGCAGGACGACGTCCGCACCGTGTTCCTGGCGGAAGACCGGGATGACCTCATCCTGAACGTACTTCCTAAGCGCGGCGGTGTATCCGACGGCGAGAAAGGTGATCTCCTTGGCTGACACAAGGGTGCTAGTGGCAAGGATCGCTATCAAAGCGAAGACCAGGCTGGCCATCAGGCGACGACTTCTTATGTGCATTGTCTGAAACCCTCCGTTTTGCTTGTATTTCATCTGAGTGAGCGCATGGCCATGTGAGTAGCCAGTAACACCTCGCTACGGGATTTCCAGGCTTCCCCTTCATCTCCTGCCCTGCTATTGGCGGTTGTTGATGTGACAGTGAGATGCTAAGGAGGGGGAAATCATCTGCATTGGGTATGCTTGGCTGGTTTTCTCGGCTCTGTTCGATTGGTGTGATGAGCCAGAGGAAGCGAGTGCTAACTCCCGGTGTCCTTATCGGGACTATCATTCTGCCAACGCAGCATCTTTGGCGTTCCGGTGTTTTTGCCGGCACTATGAAGGACTTCGCAGTTTGTCTGGGAAACAAGGTGCTACGCTACCTGAAACTGACTACATGGAGGGGATCAGAGTGCGGAGAGTCCATCTGGCTGCGTTCATTGCGATGCTCACGATGCTGTCGGTTACGTTCTCGACGCAGGCCAAGACGAATATCGGCTTCGTCAGCCAGTTTACAGACCAACAGGATGACCGGGGTGAGGTGTGGCGAGGACTCATACAGGAGTTTAACAAGAGCCAGAATGCGATTGAAGTTGAGATCCTTTCTTGGGGATCATCCAGCCCCGGGCCGCAAAGTGAGAAGATGCTCGCCTGGGTGGCCGGAGGCCAAGCCCCGGATGTCTTCGAGTTTCACGGAACGAATCATGGACCTTGGGCTGTCCAAGGCATCATCGCGGACTTGACGCCTTTCTTGGACCGAGACTCTGATGTCAACCTGGCGGATTTCTACCCAGCGGTCATCAATGACTACACTCGAAGCGGCAAGGGGCGCCTGCGTGCTCTTCCGCTTCAGATCCAGGTCTATGCGATCGAGTACAACCAGGCCCCCTTCGATGCCGCGGGGGTCGACGTACCTCCGAAGAAATGGGACGATCCCGCCTGGAATTGGGATACCTTTGTTGAGGTTGGCAAGAAACTGACGATCAGTCGTAGCGGGCAGGGGGAGCCCGATCAGCATGCCTTCCAGGGGCGTACTGATGTGACGGGGGGCTTGCTTACGTATGTGTGGCAGTCGGGTGGTGACGTTGTCGATACCCAAGGTAACTTCGCTCTGCACTCGCCCGAATCGATGAGGGCTTTGCAGTACGTCATCGATCTCAAGAACCGGCATGGTATCGCGCGGTCAGGCGGCTTTCCGCGGCAGTCCGCGATGCGCATCAGTACCCCCTCTGGATATCCCGTGCTGCAGGCTGCCTACCCTGATATCACTTGGGATCTGGCACCCCTACCTAGGGGACCCGTGCGTTCAGCAGGAATCCTGGGCTCAACACCGTTGGCGATGTTCTCTCAGACTAAGCATCCGCAGGCGGCCTGGGAGTTCTTTAAGTACCTTATGAGTCCTGAGTTCCTCAAGCAGATTGCTGTCAGGGGTGATCACGTGCCTGTACGCCGGAGCATTCTCCAATCACGGGCCTTCCGCGAAATCGCTGCTCCTGCCAGCTATTACGTTGCTGCTGATGCAGTGGCCTATGCCTATCCAAGCGCTGATCGAGGTCCGAACTGGGGCCGGATAGCACCTATCATTCAGAGCGCATTCAACCAGGCATGGAATGGTGATCTACCAGTTCAGACGGCCATCGAGGGCGTACGTAGCGCCGTGGAGGCTCTGCTTCGAGAGGGTTGGCAACAGTAGCGGCCTTTCTCAGGAACACGGGTGGCGGAGTCATCTGGCTCCGCCGCACCTGAAGCGGCAAAAGCCTGGTGCGGGCAAAGGGGAGAGAGTAGATGGGCGTGCAGTACTCCGTTGATATTCAGCAGTATGGAGCTGTCGCTGATGCAAAGACAGTCAATACCGGCGCTATTCAGAAGGCTATTGATGCGTGTCATGCGGCAGGTGGAGGCAGGGTGTTGTGCGGGCCCGGGACCTTCATCACGGGTTCCTTGGTTTTGAGGAGCCATGTGGAGCTGCACTTGATGGCAGGCTGTCGGCTTGTGGGAAGTAGCTCTGTGGACGACTACGATGATCTGGTTGCCGCTGGTTTCAGGTCGGAAAGGGCACCGGAACGCACCTCGAAGAGTCTCGTCCGAGCGGTGAACGCCGAGCATGTCGCCATCACTGGCCTGGGTGAGATCAATGGCTCTGGGCTGGCCTTTTTCAACACCGAAGACATGGGCGGGCGGTTCTTTCGCAAGCCGAGCATAGCCCGGCCACGAACGGTGATGTTCTACCAGTGTCGTGATGTGCGCCTCGCAGGTATATCGCTGATTGACTCGCCGTGCTGGACCGTGTGGTTGATGAAATGTGAGAGAGTAAGTATCCACGGGATGCGTGTTTTCGGCGATCAGAGAATGATCAACAATGACGGCATCAACCTTGATGCGTGCCGTGACGTAGTGGTGAGCGACTGCATTATACGCACTGCGGATGACTGTATTGCGCTGCGGGCGATCAGCGGGGTCTACGACACGCCAGCGGTGTGTGAGAACGTGACCATCAGCAACTGTACTCTTGATAGCTGGTGCTCCGGTATTCGAGTGGGCTGTCCCGGTGATGGTGTGATTCGTGCATGCACATTCAGCAACATCGTGATCAAGAGCGCCAGTAACGGGATCGTGATCGATAACCTCAAGCGTTACCTGCCTGCAGACAGTGAGGGAAGTGCCGATATCCATGATCTAGTGTTCTCTCAGGTCATCATCGATTGTGACGCCATTCCTCTAAGGGTGAGCGCTGAGGAGGGGGTCAGATTGCCTCGGTTAGGTGATCTGAGTTTCTCGGATTTTCGTATCAGGAGCGGCGGCCCGTGTCTTGTCGAAGGGAATCCGCAGACCATCATCCGCAACGTAAGCTTTGATCATATGCATATCTGCACGTCCGGCAAAGATGCATTCGTCTGCCGCTACTGTGAAGGTGTTCGATTCTCGGAGGTCTGCATGTCCAACCGGAGTTCTATGCAGACTGCAGTTACATAGAATGGTAAGTCTTCGCAACAGGGAGGGGGTATACGGTGAGCCGGCTGAGTTACCGTTGCTGTCTGCGCACGCTCACGGTGCTTTGCGTTCTGGTCTCCTTTGGATCCTCTGTGATGTCTACAAAGGTTAAGATCTGTACAGAATGACCTCCTGATGGACGTTTCGCAGCTGCACAAGGGGGCTCCTGTTGCCATCGACCGCTGGTTTCCTATATGGCGCCAGATGGCGATGATTGGGGGGCATCTCTACGGCGTTCCGTGCGATACGGCGCTATACACGGTTGGCCTGAATCTGGATATGATCAGTGAGGCAGGCCTGGTAGTGTCAGACAACACCTGGACGTGGGATGAGTACATGGGCATGGCAGCCAAGCTCACGAGGCGTGATGCGGAGGGGAATATCACGCATCTCGGGGGCAGCCTACCGATGTTCCACTCGTGGCTAGCCCCCGGCTATCTTCGATCCTTCGGAGGCAGCTTTGTGACGCTGGACGGGGATATTGGCATTGATAGACCAGAGAGCCTCAAAGCCTATGAATTCCTAAGGGATCTGTATCAGACTGTGGCTGGTTCTCCCGCCTTGGTGGCCGCGTCCGGTCTGCATATGAGCGGTGGCCAGTTCGACCAAGGTCGTGTGGCGATGACTACGAGTGTGGGCTGTTGGGAGATTGGCCCGCTAATGAGTCAGGTCGGATTCGCGTGGCGGGTAGCGAAGGTCCCAAGAGGGCCTGCTGGCCGCTATATCAATGCCACGAACACGTTCAACGCGATACCCAAAGGGGCGCAACACCCCAAGGAGGCCTGGGAGCTAATTCGATTTCTGAACAGCGACTGGGCCCTCAAGTACTACGCGCAGGCAGGACGGAACTGGCCACCTTCACCTCACATGATGTCCGCGGCGTTTGCCCTTACAGGAGCCGATGCGTCCGTTCTTCAGGATGTTATCGTTGGGCAGCTGCTGGACTCAGCATACATAGAGCAGCCTGTAGGTTGGTATAACGAGGCCAGGAAGCTTGTAGACTCAATCATCAACCCCGAAGCATTTGGCGACGGAGCGCGGTTCAGGGGGCCTATCAGCGTGGCGGCCAAAGAGGCAGCTCGGCGTGTTCGCGCCGAGATCCTGCCCCGATATCGTTGACATGCGAACTGGTGTGAGACCCTAGTCGGAGTTCGCCTCAGCCGCATTAGGCGCTAAAACTGAACCCATAAAGAGCATCGCCCCAGTCATCTCATCTCGGATGACCAGGAAGAACGGGCGATCGGCGATGAAGTTGAACTGGTACATTGGGGCACTGGTAAGCCGCATGCCTACGGAGGTTGCCGCGGCTGCTTCGGTGCCCTTTTCATTCACCAAAAGGAAGCTCTGATGGATCACTTCACTGATGGACAGATTGGCGCCAGGCGAGACGGGTCTCATACCGCTGAAGTCTGCTCGGTTGGCATCGAAAGCGATGGCCATGCCGAGTTCTTGGAGAGTCCTATTGAGCTGGACTTTGAAGTCGAGTCGGAAGCGAGGTATTGCGAGGCGGCCTCTTTTCTGTGAGAAACCCGCCAACCATTGCTCCCAGTTGTCGTAGGTGAGCTGTTCGTGAAAGGTTTTCAGGTCAGAGCCCAGGTCCGGAAGGAAGAGATACATGGCCATGAGGCCCTCTTTGCCATAGGGAAGCCGCACGGCTTGGAATCCCTGGCCTTGGTAATGCTGAAAAGAGCCTTCCATGTGCATCATTGGCATATCTTGCTGACCGCCTCCAGCCAGGTGGAAGGGCATCGTACGGGTGAGCCGGGGGTCGAAAGGCTGTGTCCAGTCGCCTTTAAAGTAGGTGGCGTTGATCAGAAACAGCACGGATCGCGGGCTAATCTGCTCCAGGAGGCGGGGGATGCGGCCTTCTGTGTGCTCACTTACCCACTGGTTGATGACGTCAACACTGCCAGGTGCGGCAAAGTCCAGAGAACGGACAGTGGCCTGGTAGAAGCGCTGGTTGCGCCGTAGGAAGTCTCTGCTAAAGGCGACACCTTCGTGCTGCCATAGGCCATTGGCCATGCGCAGTGCGATGCCCTCTGTGTTGGCTGAGGTATGGGCGACTTGCTGCAGCAGAGCAGCGTAGGAGCTGTTGATTGTGTCCAAGGAAAGGGAGTCGTAACCAAGGGCGTGGGACATGGCGGTTTGGGTCTCGCCCCGAGCGCCGTTATAGGTCATGGCCAACGCAAGAGCGATACTGGAGGGTGAGATGAAGATGCCCTGTTCGTTTGCTGTGCCTCCAGAGGCTAGTCTGTGGTAGAGGCTGAGGCCGAATCGGTTCTGAGCAGCGATCACGGCGGGATCGACTGTGTCTGTGGCCTGTGGATCAGTCAAGGGCGTGCAGCCAGTCATCGCCAACATCCCTATCAGTGCCAAAGGGACGATCAGGTGGAGTGGCCATCGCGCTCTACAGCTCATGGGATTACCCGCTTTCTGTGTGAGATTCGCATCAGTCTCAGGGCGACCGAGGGCGTGTTTTGACCCCAGTATGGTTGTTTGGGTCGATGCGTCCCCGCGACGTTACCCAACTCGCAATGCCGAAAGCAAGAAGAGGACGACTTTAGTGCATGTAGAAGAAGACACGCGCGAGTCTTCTTCGTGCAGAAGCCAGTTTTTTATCCTATTCACATTAGGGGGTATGTTGGGTGTGGCGTAGGTGGAGTCTGTCGGCAGTGTGTCTCTTGCTCGCATTATCAGTCGCGGTGGTAGCATCAGCTAAGACTCCTATTCGCATGGTGACGTATGGTGAGGCTGATACCCTGGCCATATTCAGGCAGATTGCCGAGGTGTTCAACCAGTCTAACCCTGACTACGATCTACAGGTGGAAGTGTATCCCTATGGCGAGTACCCCACGAAGATCACTATCATGCTGGCCAGTGGTGTGTACCCGGATCTTTTCTTGACCTGGGCTCAGTACAAGCCCAGCTGGGCGGAGCAGGGTCTTCTGCTCGATATTGAGCCGCTGTGGCAGAAGAGCCAGATCGCTCAAAGGGCCCGATTGTACCCGTTCGCTATGGAGGCAGCCAAGTATAAAGGCCGCCTCTACGGTGTTCCCTATGACTTTAGTTCTATAGTGTGGGCCATGAATCTAGATGCGCTTGCTGAGGCTGGCTTGCCCGAACCGCCTTATAGCTGGGACGTTGATATGCTCAAGCAGTATGCGCTGAAGCTGAACAAGCCGTCAGAGGGCAGATACGGCGTGAAGCTTGGTGCGGCTGGTGGTATCACGAACTGGCAGTGGTGTGCTAACTATACTGGCCAGGGCTGGGTCTCTGATGACCTTCAGCAAGTGAATGTGGAGAACCCGAAAAACATCGAGATGCTAGAGTTCTGGCAGGATATCGCGTGGGCTTACGATGCAGCGTATGTTTCTGGCAAGCCGACTGTTAAGAACGAGTTTCAGGGCGGCTATGCCATATGGTGGAGCTGGGCGCACTGGGGCGCCAGGCACGAGGTATCGCCGTTTGAGTGGACCTTTACCACCTACCCCAGAGGGCCAGCTGGGCAAGACAGCTTCGCCCACGGCCATCTGTGGACGATTCCGGCGATGGTGCCCCGACCAGAGTTGGGGTGGAAAGTCCTGGAATGGATGCTCTCGCTAGAAGGCCAGAGGGCGGTGGTGGAGATCAACTTCCGTCAGCCCCTATCTCCTAACAACGACCTATGGAATCGCTACTACAGCAACTTGTCGTCGCAGAACCGCGAACGCGTGCAAAAGGCCGTGATGGAGAATATCTATGGGAAAAACCTCATTCGCACGATGAACTACTGGCCGACGTGGCCGGACGTGGAGAGGGCGATGAACGCCCACTTGGCCAATGTCTTCAACCGACGCCAATCTCCCACGAATGAGATGGCCGCGGCAGCGAAGGAGATTAGGGCCATTCTCAACCTGAAGTAAGCAGAATCACATAGGGCTTGGTCAACAGGGGGCTGTGGATTGCGGCAGCCTCCCACTGCCTTTGTAGCGAGGCTCCAGATGACGAGGAGGGGTACCATGTATCGGTTGTATGAGTCTACCATAGCTCTCTTGCTCATCCTCATGGGTTGTGCAGGCCTGGTGACGGCAGAAGCGCCCCAGGTGTTTGGTGTGGTAATAGGCGATAGTATTGCAGAAGGTCACCCCGCATTGCATGGGGCGCTTCATCCTGGCCGGGCGGCATATGATCCCACCTATGCCAGTCAACCTGGTCAGCTATCGTACGAATTAGGTGTCTTGAGTGGGTACCACTGGTACAACAACGGCATCGGCAGCCAGTCGACGGAGCATATTCGGGCCCGCTGGAACCGAGACGCTTTGGGTAGGCAAGATGATCCGCAGGATGGGCGGGGCAATCGCACGCTGCCCGGCACCCCCTATGCGGTGGTAGTGGCTGCAGGGGTCAACGATATTTCTTTGAAGGTTCCCGCAGAGGCCACCCGCGCTAATCTGAGGTTTATGGCCGATTCGCTGAATAGTGCTGGTGCATATGTGGTTTTCCTGACTCTGCCCCCATCGAACAGAGCCACATCAGAGCAGATACAGATGGTTCAGGACATGAACACGTGGATGCTTCAGAACCTGCCCTCGGAGAGGGTCGGTGTCGTGGACTTGTACGCCTGGTTTGAAGATCCGCAGAATCCTGGTAAAGTGAACTCGGCCCTAGCCGCTGACTATATCCATCCGTCTAAGGACGGGTATAAGGAGTTGGCCAGCCTTGCTTGGGCGGTCTTGAGCAAGATCAGCTCAAGATAGGGCTCTAGAAGCAACGTGGTGGGCAGTGCGAGGCCCAGTAGGGGGTTTTGGTGAGGTGGAGGCTGTGCATTGTGTGCAGCCTTCTCTGTGTTTTGGCGGCTGATGCTCGCTGGTATTGCAGTCGGTGATCTTCTCCAGTCTGTTCCATCGGTGTGATGCGCGGTCAGACTGCCACGAGGAAACACTAACGTTGCCATGGTATGCGTGTGTCATGTAGCAGGGCACATCCCAGCTTAGTGACTCTCGGTGAGCAAGCAGAGATCGTAACTCCAAAGTGTGGGCGTCGGTGCTTGTCTCCAGGAGTTGTTGAACCAAGCCAGGTAACGTTCGATGTAGCGGACTGCTATCCCGCGAAAGGTTCGCATCCAGTGACGAAAGGTGAGTTGATGTCGGGCAGCCACTGCACGGATAGCGGCGGGGTCATCTGCGATTGCGTCTGTGAGTGATCGGTTACGCCGGGCCTGACCGCCTAGCAGCCACTTCACTTTGGCGGAACCGCTCCATGGACGGCCTGGCACGCGCGAGGTGGGATTGTCGCTCACCACACCCTGGCCTAGTGGTGACAGGACCGATGTGCCCGGTGCGGCATACTCCGACACGATGTTGGCCAGCTCGTTGCGCCCCGGACGATGGGAGGCGTAAAGGCTGATCTGGTCGACAATTCGCTTCTCGTCGCACTGTAGGAGATGGGTGATGGTGCCTGCGCTGTACCCCTTGGGGATCAGCCCCGGGAAGCGGGCCACTGATGGGACAAGACGCCCCGTGTCTCGGCTAACCCCTTCCTCCGAATGCACCGGTTCTGCGGAGGTGACGGTAGTGAAGAGTACTACCACGCAACCTTGAACAGAGGACTCTTGGGAGTCGTGTTCCAGGCGTTGCAGATACTGATGGCGCCAACGAAAAGCAGTAGACAGGGCGACGCCGACCTGCTGAGCTAAGGCCCGCAAGGGAAGTGGCTCGTGGCAGAGCTTCAGGAAAGCTGCGTGTTTCTCCACCAGACGGATACCGCCCGAGTTGGGGGTCGTCGTGGGCCCGAAGGAACGTCCGCAGCCACGGCACAGGAAGCGCTGCTGACCACGTCGATAGCCGTTACGTACCACGTGAGAGGATGCGCAACGCGGGCAGTTCGTGCTTTCACTACCGCCGCTGGTGAATGATGAATCCATCTGTCAGTCCTCCTAACCAAAGGCCCGAGTAGAACGAATGTTCCCTTCCACTCTACCACGTCGCGGTCCGAGAAGGCAAGACTAGCGATGCTACGCGCTCCGGAAGTGGGCCATCGCGTGACATCACACGGATGGAACAGAACGGACGTTCGCGATGCGCTATGCCTGAGGCCGCCCGTTACTGCTGACCTACTGGCTAGCAGGACATTGAATTGTGATTCTAGATCAGAGAAGAGAAGCGCCATACGGTATAGAAATAGAGGAATTATAATCCAAAAATAGGCGAGGGGGAGGGTACGATTGTTGATTCAGTGTAAGCGGTACCGAGTAATCTGTTGTCTAGTGCTGTCGTTTCTTTTTGCTTGTGCGTTGGTAAATGGAGCTTCGGCTCGCACGGTAGTCAACCACTTCAACAACACAGCGCATGGATTGGGCTGGCTATCGTGGCTACAGGAGCAAGTCCCCAGGTTTGAAGCAGAGAATCCCGATATCAAGATTGAGCTCACGACACCGACCACGGGGGGGAATGCTGAGCAATTCATGGTATTTGTCGCCTCTGGCGTTTCCATTGATGTGTCTGAGCTTGTGGTGCGGATGGGCGCCTCTGTTGCCGCGTTAGGGGGATACAAGGATCTGAGGCCCTACCTGCAAAGAAGCAAGAAGGTCTCCTTCGACTCTTATGTTCCGATCGCTCGTTCCGCAGTGACAAGGCTTGACGGCCTCGTTTGGGGGCTTCCAGTAGATCTGTATGTCGTACCCACACACTACCATGCCGATATGTTCGCAGAAGGAGGCCTGGCCACACCAGCTGAGCTGGGCGAGGAATGGAACTTCGATGCAGCAGTAGCTACAGCCAAACGACTGACGATTGACCGCAGCGGCGATGGAGTCCCAGAACAGTGGGGTACCCACAGGGCCTTTACCTTCTGGGTCTATGGGAATGCGTTTGAGAATCGTGACGCCAAGATGTTCGATCGTAACGTCGAGCCGACGCGCAGTCTTCTCAACACACCCAAGGTGGCGCAAGCTTTCCAGTGGATGGTGGATCTTCATCTCGTGCACAATGTAGCGGACATCTCGGGCGGTGTCTACTCTGCGGAGTTCCGCAAGGGCAAGTATGCCTGGAGCATGGGAGCAGGTCCCAACGCCGCGCAGGGCATGGTTCAGGCCAATGCCACATTCAGGTGGGGCGTTGCACTGCCCATAGGTGGGGAAAAGCGGGGGGCCTACACAGCGGTGGGCAGCCTACAGATCCCTGTAGCGTCCCAGAATTCCGATGCAGCATGGCGCTGGATGGAATTCCTGGCGAGTTCAGCTGACTCATGGACATCCTTCATCGCCAATACTTCGCGGTTACCAGCGAGCCAGCGGCAAATGAACCAGTGGGTCAAGCACATACAGCGCATGCCCAATCCTCCCGAAGCCATCGACAACTACATTCAGGCGGCTATCAGACCGGACAACTACGTGCCTGTGTCCAGTCCCCACTATTCCAGGTTTGAGACACTCTCATTATCCCTGGTTACCCAAGTGTTGCGGGGTCAACGCGACCCTGGTTCTGTGCTTGAGGAGCTTCACCAGCACATGACTGCACTCTTCAACGAGACGAAGTAGGCCGGCCAGATCATACATATCACACCAGTGAAACAGACTGGACAAAACTTGACCGACTACGGGCAGCCCTCTACGCTAGGGGGCTGTCCTAGTTTTCTGATGGGGCCCTGGCGCGCAAGGAGTATCGCCAGCAAAGCGAGAAAACCAGTGCGAGCCCAGAAACCCATCCACCATACATCTCGCTCAATGCAGGGAGGAGTCTCGTGCACAAGGGCAACGTACCAGCGAGTCTGCCAGAGGACGTCGACGTCATCCGAAAGGCTAGCCTCGAGGATCGCGAAGCTATTCTGGAGTTAGCAGCAGGCATCTTCTTTCAGAAACCGGGTGAATGGTACGCCAATCGCTCATGGTATCGTCTCTCACCGGAAACGGTTGATCCTAGCGAGTTCTTGGTCGCCGTATCAGCGGGGAATATTGTGGGTGTGAGTGCTTTCCGCAGTTTTACGCTGAGAATGCCAGGACTGAACCTTCCATGGGTAGGCGTGGGTAGCGTCTGTACAGCCCCGGAGTTTCGGGGTAGAGGTGTCATGGGCAGCATGTTGCAGGCAGGGATCCGCGATACCGATGAGCGAGGCGTGCCAGTGAGCATCCTGTGGGGTGACCGAGCGCGCTATGGGCATTTCGGCTGGGAGCAAGCAGGAAGACAGATTGAGTTAGGCGTCAGCCGGCGACACTTTCGCGATCCGGGTTGGACAGACGCTGATGTTGGAGAGTTGGTTGGCATGGGCAAAGACACCCAACTGCCGCCGGATTTGGGTGATCGTTTGGCCCGCATACAAGAGCACTATGCTGGTCGTCTACTGAGACCCTCGGATGAGCAGCTGGGGCTGATCTCCAGTCCGAGGTATCGTACAGTCTGGGTTGCGCAAGGCGACGACGAGGCCTACGCAGTGCTCGAGGCAGGGCCGAGGCCTCGTCAACTGCTAGAGGTAGGCGGGGCCCCCGATCTTCTTGCCGCTTTGCTCGGCCATCTGATGCGGGAGTCGTCTGATACGTGGCGGGCGGCTATTGGTCTGGAGCCACACCCCGCGGAGCAGATGCTGGTCGATCGGGCGGATTACGTGCAGATCGGTGCGACTGGCAAGGTTCGCATTCATGACCTTGCTTCACTACTGGCCCACTATGAACCCTGGTGGTCCCAGAGACGGCGTCTTGGATCCGGAGCCGTTGTCTTGGCGATGCAAGACGACTCAGGTGTTGAACAGCAGACCGTGGGCTTGCGATGGACTCCGAAGTCAGTCAAGGTTCGCCGCCTCGAGCCGGGTGGGCGGCTGCCAGACACGGCTGTCATCGCCGCGGATCGTCGGGCGTTGGCGCGTCTTGTGTTTGGTCCACTTGCACCCGAACTCGCTCTTGGAGACTCGCCTGGGGCCTGGCGTGTAACTGAACTATTCCCAGTGCCGCTGTATGTGCCTGCACTGGAGCGCGTATGAGGGGGAGGTGTTGGGGAAAATGGTGGAAGTGCAGAGAATATGGGATCAGGCATCTCACAACGCGTTTACCGATCTCGTACGCTTTCAGGATCGCTGGTTCTGTGTCTTTCGGGAGGGGAAGGCTCATGTATCGCCAGATGGCGCGCTACGGGTGATCACATCGACGGATGGTGACACGTGGGAATCGGCTGCGCTCATCACTTCGGGAGACTCCGACCTGCGCGACGCCAAGATAACCGTAACCCCGGATGGCCAGCTCATGCTGGCGGGGGCAGAGGCATTGCACGACAAGTCTAGGCAGACGCACCAATCACTGGTCTGGTTCTCTCCCGACGGCCGCACGTGGAGCGACAAGCATGAGATCGGCGACCCTAACATCTGGTTGTGGCGTATCACCTGGCATGACGACAAGGCATATGGTGTGGGCTACGGTTGTGGCAAGGAACGCCTAGTTCGGCTTTACGTCAGCAGCGATGGCAAGCGCTACGAAACGCTTGTGGATCGACTTCATGATGTCGGCTATCCGAATGAGACCTCTCTAGTCTTTGACGGGGACACATTGTACTGCCTGTTGCGGCGCGATGGCGAAAGCAACACAGGTTTGCTGGGCATCTCGCAGCCGCCGTATACCCAGTGGGAGTGGAAGGGTCTGGGCGTGCGTATCGGTGGGCCGCACATGCTTCGTCTGCCTGACGGCCGCTTCGTATCGGCGGTGCGCCTCTACGATGGCAGTGTGCGTACCTCGCTCTGCTGGATCGATCCGCAGGCGGGCACGTGCACCGAGTTTCTTGCGCTCCCGTCCGGTGGCGATACGAGCTATGCTGGTCTTGTCTTTCACGATGGGTTGCTTTGGGTGAGTTACTACTCCTCTCATGAAGAGAAGACGGCCATTTACCTGGCCAAGGTCAGGATTCCGGGTTAGGGGGAGAGAACGCGTCATGCCAACCTCGTACCGGAAGCTAAATCACGAGCTCATTCGCCAAAGGGCTTCGGACATAAGAAGCAACATCGTGTTTTTGCGGGGTCAAGCCACGCGTCCCGATGAAGACTTTCTTTCCGATGATCTCGCGATCCGGGCATGTCGGTACGCTTTCATCGTGATTAGTGAAGCGGCTGCCAACATCTGCTCTCATACTATCGCTAAGTTGCTGGGGCGAACAGCAGAGACGTATGGAGGGTGCTACTCGCTACTGGCGGAAAACGAGCTTATTACCCCCGCTTTGGCTAATCGACTTCGCAAGGTAGCCGGATTTCGCAGCCTTCTTGTTCACGGATACGCACGTATTGACGATCGCCAGACCCTCCTAATAATGCGTCACAGTCTAGGCGACATGGAGGACTTTCTCACGCAGATCTTTGCACTGACGCTTCAGGGGACTGATGCGCCATGAAGAAGCATCATGCCCTCCCTTCCTGCGAACGTGATCGCCTGGAAACGCATCTACACCGTTTTCTCATGGACCAAGAGAACGTATTGTTTGCCTTTCTCCATGGCTCATTCCTCGATCATGATCTCCCCTTTGGAGACATAGACGTAGCCGTGTTCTTTCGACACAATCCTAAAGACCCGGTCAGGGCAATTCTCGACCTAAAGGAAACGCTTGAGAGCGGAATCAACTTCGCATATGAAATCGATGTGCAGATGCTAAATGGTGCTTCGCTTGGTTTCCGCTTCCATGCGAGTCGAGGTACGGTGTTGGCCTGCAAAGATCAGGAGGCTCTCGATACCTTCCGCCAAGAGACTTGGCTCCGTTACTGGGACTGCGAGCCGTTTTTGAGGCAAAGTCTGACGTACCTTCTCGAACCGTGACATTCGACACACCAGGAACTGAACAGCGAAGGGAAGTCCGGACATGAAGCCAGACTTCCCTTTCCTGGTGGCGTGTGGAGGGGACCCCCGACGCTAATCCACCGGGAGGCCCACGAACAGGCGGCTGTCGATATCCGCAAGAGGGTCAGTCTCGCCGGCAGCGGCAGCTCTTGCGAAGACGATACCGGGTCGCTCGGCTCGCATGGCCCGGAGCAAGACGGTATAACCTTCGCGCTCGTGGCGAGCGGCCATGGTCCGTGACCACTGTTCCCACTCTGAGTGGAGCTTGCCAAACCTGCGCCAGGTGTTGGCAGCCACAGCCCGCAGTTCAGTACAGGTGAGGCCAGCGCTGTAACCGTGCCTGATGGTGAGGGATTCCCTGCTGGCATCGGTTACTTCCCGACCACCGGTGATGAGCATGGCCAGTTGGGCGAAGCTTCCTCGAGCCATGCTCTTTACTGCTAGAATCTGGGGCGCCAGTGGATCAGCTGGTGTGCAGGGCGTGGAGGCCAGATACTCTGCCACTGCTTCGGAATCCAAAGCACTGTCGCCCAGGTGACCTGCGACGGATGCCCACGACACGAACGGGGCCAGGGACGCTCCCGTGGTTTTGGCTACGGCCAACCCTCTGTGTAGCAGGCTCGTGAGCACTGCGATGAGCTCTTGTGTTCCTTTCTCAGCATGAAGCTGCTGGCAGGCTTGGATGAGGGTGGCGCGAGTGACATAGCCCGATGGCGCGGCCACAGTTAGGCCTACCAGGGCATCAATCTCTTCTTTCCCGGCGGGGGTCAGGCTGTGCCAGGCCAGCCCCCACATGGCCTCATTGCGTGGTATGAGCTCGGCAAGCAAACTGGGGTCTCTCTGTAGATGTCCTTCCACCGAAAGATGGACTTCAGCATCCTTCAGTCCGGCAGCCGTGAGGGGTAGGAAGACGGCCACCTGGTCACCATCGAAGTCCGCCTGTAACCATTGGCACACCAGAGGATGAAGCTGCATAGCGTTTCCCGGCACGCGGACAGGGCGCAGCGCCACCAAGGCCGTAGGGGTAAGCGAAGGAGCCCGATTGACCAGTACCATGTGCTCTGCCATTACTGCATCGAGCAGCGTGTCATGGTCCAAGTCTTGGGACTTGGGGACGCGGCTGAGATAGCGTCGGACGAGGGGTGCGAACATGGTCTTGGCCATAGGCTCAGGAAGGCCGACCTGGCGCATGTCGAGGTCCGCTCCCGGGGTGATGACTGTTCTGGCACTGAACATCAGGCGGGAGCGTAGCCGCAGATGGGCTGGCGTAACCAAGGCATCGCATACCTCACTTACGCAGCGGGCCAGGGCTGTAGTGGCTGCCTGCACGAGGGCGGCGGGGGCTCCGCTCTTCTGCATGCGGGTGAGATGTGCATTGGCTTTCTCGAGATCCTGATAGGCCACGTCAGGCACCACGCCAATCTCCACAAGCTCTTTCTCTGGGATCCAGGGATGGGCGACAGGTGCAGCGAGTCCTATGACGGTTGTGCAACCTGTGTCGCTGGGGGCGCCAAAGGTGAAGGTGAGCTGCCCATCGTGCAGGACGCTCCGTATTCCGGCAGCGGCCAATCGCTGTTGGAGCTCTAAGAAGACCGACGTCGCTTCAGCTGCCTGTACTACTTCGCCCCAGCTTAGTCGCTCAGCCAATACTGGTGCATCGCGGTGGGCGCTGGAGGCGATGTCTAGCTGCTCGGCAATCAGATCATAGGCCCCGACCGCGCGCAGTGCTGCGAATTCCGACGCCCCTAGGATCTGCCCTTCAGGCTCAGCAGCACATACGTGCAACTTGTGACGAGCAAGGTGATTGGTACAGCCCCAGTACACCCAACCAGCAGTGACCGGCTGCTCAAGACGAGTCTCGGCCTTGGCCATATGCAGGATCTCCTGGCCATCGGTGGGCAGATTCAACCGGCGCAGACGTTCCTGGACGTAGCTTTCGTCAGGGGCAGAGAAGGGGCGCGCCACAAAGGCTTGGCCTGCTGCCCGGGCGATGCGGCCAGCGATGGCCTCGCGCAACTGGCCGAAGTTCAGGCGGGTATGCAGGCCGATGAAACTAAAGATCAGATCCACTGGGGTGCCATCGCTGAGCTGTGGCATGTCGCTGTCGGGCAGCACCGTGCTTACTACGCCTTTGCTGCCGTGTCTATTGGAGAGCTTGTCGCCCGGTTCAAGCGGCTCGCCGTGGCCTAGCCTGTGGGCCGCTGATGCGCTGATGACGATGCCGTCGTCAACCGTGTCCCCTCCCCACGATGTAAAGGCTGTAAGCAGGTTGCATCCGTGCCAGAAGCTCTTGTCATCAGGTTCGATACCGGACTGCACGAGAGCAGCCTCGGGTTCATTCGGCATAAGCCACTGACGCATCATATTGGCCCCCATCAGTGTGCGTGCGGGGTCGCTGTGTTCTAAGAAGGGAATCATCGCGGCAGATGGTCCCAAAGCCAAGACGTCACTGTCACTGTCGCTGGCGGAAAGAAGCTGGCCGTTTTCTATCGTGGCGCCCAGAGCGATGGTCAGTACTCGACCACAGTTGGGGCCTTCCGGCGTTTCGATGGGGCACACACGTCCGGCGTGGGCGGGAAAAGACGTGGGTGGACCCTCGTTGAGGAGTAGGCGCCGCAGATGGATGCGTCGGGACAACCAGTTGGTGGTGTCCAACCGCTGCGCACGCTCTTGCAGAAACGACTCTGTCCACAACTCTAGAGGTAGAAAGGCCTGCAAGAGCGACTCATTCCATGGAAGCTGGGAGGCAGCTTCTCCAAGGCGAGTGGAGACATACTCAAGCAGTTGCTCACCCACGCACAGGACGCGCGCTCGATCTAACTCGGGCTGATCGGCGATCGGTACCACCACCCACGCCTCCCCTAGATAGTGAAAGAGGCCCGACAGATCAGGGGTCGGAACGGTGTAGGCGGTCTGCACATCGGCGACCGTGATGTGCACCGTCACAGTGTCGTCACTGTTCCATAGCGTGTGATACCCTGCCAGAGGCAGTCGCTCATCAAGCAGTCGGGGCAACGTTTCATCTATGCACCGCACAAATGACGCTCGGTGCCAGGGGGTGGCGAAGTCTACACGGCGATGTCTAGACATTGGGCATCTCCTTGCCTGTCAATCTGTATCGGGGGTGTGCGCTTCCCACAGTTGGGCCAGAGACTTGCGGGCGTGATGCAGTCGAGAGCGTACTGTTCCCTCTGGGATGGCCAAGAGGCGAGCTACCTCACGGGAGTCGAGTTCCTCTTCGTGGATCAGACGGACAACGTCACGCTTTCCTTTTGGCAGGCTGTTGACGAGCTCGTCAAGCAGACGACGCTGCTCAGCTCGCTCCAGGGCAGTCTGTGGGTTACACGTTACAGTGTCAACCAACCAGCCGGGCACAGGGAGCTCTTCATCGTCTTCAGTAGTTGCTGTCTGCATGACCAGTGGTTGCTCGCGGCGACGGTTGAGGGTGCGTAGTTGGTTCAACGCGAGATTGGTGGCGATGCGATAGAGCCAAGCTCGACATGATCCCTGCTCATGCCACGATTCGGCTCTAGTCCAGACTCTGAGGAAAACCTCTTGCACGATATCATGGGCACTTTCCCCATCCCGTAGGGTGCTGATCACGTGCCGATGCAAAGGTGATTGGTAGCGCTTGAGGAGAACTTCAAAGGCTACGCTATCTCGCTGCTGCACTTGCCTAAGCAGCTCCTCGTCAGTCTGATGACCTTCGGCCAAGCGCTTCACACCCCTTCACCCTTAGAGACACCGCGCCATCGCCTGGCGTTCACTTTTGGTGAGGGGATATCCTGGTTCGCATCACGTGAAGGCGAGCTGGGCTTGATTCCTCACCCGATGGGGGCTATAATGCAGGCACTTCATCAGGGGTAGAAGAAGTATGTGCGGAAAAACGTTTTCGAGGAGGTCGCTTAGCATGTTGGCAGTCGTGTACACTGCACCCAATCGCCCCGTGGCAGACATGCTGCTCGATATGCTGAAAAACGAAGGGATCATAGGCACGCTACGACCCATCGGTCTGCCGCATCTGGGTGCATCCGCCAGCGTTGAAATGCTTGTGCCGGAATCACAGGCAGAAGAGGCGACGGAGATCATAAACGCATTTTTCGCGTCCTAGGCTTAACTTGGGGTGACAACCGTCGGTGAACGGAGTCTTTGAGTGGGAGAACCCCATTGCCGAGAAGCGAGAACCAGATGCACGATTTAGGGCTTAGATCGCCAGCCTATGTATGCAAGAAAAAGGCACCCCTTGGGGTGCCTTTTCTCCGGTGCGAATGTCTGTGCGAACTAGGCTGCGGGTGTCCCAAAATCGAACCTGTGACCTCGCCAGGTCAGTCCCTTTGCGCGATCATGCGTGAGCGTGGTATCATCTGACGAGCGTACGCCGCCATTCCTGCAATCGCGTATTGGCCACGCGGACTGCTTCGTCCAGAGCGGCCTTTACATTGCCATTCTGGGCGAACTGTGTCTTATAGAACTTCGTGATCTCCGGAGCCACGGACTCCTGCCAGAACGGCACCTTGGGCCGGGCATAGGCGACATCCATTTGCTCGTAAGTCACGCGATAGCGCGGTTCATCAGCGAATCGAGTTCGCATGATGGGTGACGTGAAGGTAGAGCGCCGAGCTCCCATGTACCCGGAAGCCGCGGAGAACCGCGCGTGCTGATCCGTCGAGGTGATGGACTTCAGGAACGTCCAAGCGGCCTCTTTTTGCGCGCTCGTACCAGTATTCATCAGGAAGAAGTTGCCACCGCCGATGGGGGCGTAATGTTCCTTATTACCTGCCAGTGGGGCTACGCCCATGTCAAAGGTCGCTTTCAGTATGTTGTTGCCCAGCGATGCGGTTGATCGCTCTGTCATGCCCAGCTGGTTGTTCCAGAAGAGGTTGTAGCCGCTGCTACCCGCATAGTAGGCTACGCCGTGTTCGTGCACCATGTTCTGCACAAACTGCATGGCCTCCACTGCGGCGGGGGAGTTGAAGGTAAACTCAGTCAGATCGTCGTTGAGGATGCGTGCCCCATTCTGACCTATCCAGGCTTCGAAGAGCCAACCCCAGGAGTAGAAGTCAAAACCATACACATCGTTCTTGCCATCGCCGTCTGTGTCACGGGCGATTTTCTTGGAGAAGGCAAGGATCTCGTCCCAGGTCTTGGGAGCCTGTGGTTGCAGACCCGACCGCAAGAAGAGGTCCCTATTGTAGTAGATCAGGGGGGTGCTGTTGTTGTAGGGCAGACCACAGATGTTGCCGTCGTAGGTGACGGCACCCAACATGCTCTGCGAGAAATCTTTCAGATCGATGCCGTTGGGTCCCTTAATGTAGGGCCCGATATCCAAGAGGGCGCCGGAGTAGTAGAAGGCTGCGCTGCGGGTCTGCTCAAACATGGCCACATTGGGAGCCGCTCCACCAGCCCAGGCGACCAACGCCTTTTCCATTCCTTGCACGTATCCCCCGATATAGACGATCTCAGCCTCTATCTCCGGATGGGCCTTGCTGAAATCTTCGCAGATGGCGTCAAAGGACTTTGATGCCTCGCCAGTATCCAGCGAGTGCCAGACAGTGATACTCTCTTTCGCGAACGTACTAGGAACCATCAGCAGAGCGACTAGGACCACGGTCGACACAACGAGTCGGCATCTCATTTCGTGAACCCCCCATCAAGTCACTTGCCCCTGTCAGAGTGAGAAGTTACCAGATAGCAGTAGTTAATTCTCTCTGGGGGTTAGCCACTCCTGCTGCTGGTTCTACAGATGTTAGCTGGTGCGGATTACGCTCTACGTGAGTGTGTGGATCCCAGAGTGGATGCCGAAGCGCGTTCCTTGCGAGGCGATGCGATCAATCGTCGGCGAAGTGTTTCTATGATACCCATCGCAGGCAATCGTTCGGGAGAGGAAGTGTCTTGGTGTTGCAGAAATGACTCACCATGATACAAGGGGGGCATCAGGCGTGCATATACACATCCTGGGGTCGGCTGCTGGCAAGCCAGTGCCACGCCCCTTTTGCGCTTGTCGGGTGTGTGAGCACGCCCGACACGTCGGAGGAAAAGACCTCCGCACACGTACTACGGTGTGTTTGTACCCGGGCGACACGTGGAGTATGCAAGGTCCGATCAAGAAGCCGCGCTACCAGGTTGACCTGTCTCCCGATCTGACATACCAGCTAGATCGTCAGCGTGTTGATCTGAGCGATCTCGAGCATTTACTTTTCACTCATGCACATGCCGACCATTGCTGTGGGCAGTATCTGGCTTTTCGTCGCACTGTGCGCGGCCCGGTCTCGGCACTGCCTCTGCTGCATGTCTACGGGGACTCCGGGGTGCAACAGCGCTTGCTCGCTGACATCCAGGACCTCGAGGCGAATCGTTGCGAATTCCACCTAGTTGATGGTGGCGACACACTTGACGTAGGGGAACTCCGTGTCACAGCCTTTGCGTCCACACATGGTGGAGCTCTGGGTTGCCTGCATTTCGGCATTGATGATGGCCAGCATAAGGTGCTTATGGCGTGGGATGGCTGGTGGGAGGAGCAGGTATGGGATCGTCTGCGCGACTGGAGCTTTGATGCACTGATTATGGAGTGTACCTATCTCGGGCCGCATGAGACGAAGATGGCTAGCCATCTCAGAGCCGCGGATTTTCTGGAGATCAGGCGGCGGTTGATTGCTCAGGGTACTTTGGATTCCGATGCACTGACTGTGGCGTTGCACATCGGTGACAATGGCGGCTTGACCCATGAAGAGGCCCAGGATCTGTTGAGTGAGCACGATATCATCGTGGGCTACGACGGTCTAGTGGTAGAGGTGTGGTGAGGCTGGAGATGCCTGTGTGATCCGCATGTCTACGGAGCGCTGACTGGCAAGTAGGCACTGTGAGGGGTGGGGCTGTACACCCCACCCTAGAACCTTTCCGCAGCGCTCCCATCACCACCCCAGCTCTGGTCTGAGCTGGTGGATCATGATGTTGTTTCCTTCACTATCCTTGATCCATGCGGCGCGGCAGTAGGCATCGGGCTCTTGCTCAACGGATGGCCTAATGTCCGCCACTACCTCCACACCGAGGTTCCTCAGACGGGTAATCTCTAAAGCGATATCATCCGTCTCCAGCGCTATGTACGGATGTTTTGCATGTTCCAGCGCAATGGCACAACCGCACCCAGTCGTGACCTCTACCCAGGCGTCCTCATTCCAGTCACCAGCCCTTAGCCCCAACACTTCCCGATAGAAGGCCCCTGCGCGCTTGGGGTCTGTGGCTGGCAGGGCTACGAAAGCCAATCCTTTGATCATGTCGTCGACTCCTTTCTGCTCAGTTAGCTCCCGGATCTACTCACCTCACATGAGTTCGTTCATCGATGGCCAAGACCTGCACCAGACCCATCAACTGGCGACCACCTGCTCGCTGAGTGGCGACGCAAGGGATTGAATGCACCAGTGCTTATGCTTACGGCGCTAGATGCGGTGGCCGACCGAGTCACTGGTCTTCGCGGCGGCGCCGACGACTACCTGGTGAAGCCGTTTGCCTTCGAGGAGTTGCTGGCCCGCTTAGAGGCGCTGGTCCGACGCGGTCAGAAGTCCTGGGGTACGGAACTGCGTGTGGGTGATCTGTTCCTGGACACAGAGACGGGCTGCCTTTTCGCTGGTGGCAAGCGGGTCAAACTCACTGCCCAAGAGTTCCATCTTATGGAGCTTTTCATGCGGCACCCGGGTCAGATCCTCTCACGGCAAACCATCACAGACGCTTGCTGGACCGAGCCCGAAGAGATCTCGGACAACGTCATCGAGGCGCCACATAAAGAGGGCCCAGAGGTGATGCCCCGGAAGTGGTAGGGGCAGGTGGGCAGGCTGATGCGGCGATAGGACTTCCACTGGCTGGGATGCCGCGAGTAGAGCGGAGGTCACCCCCGTCAGGCCTGCAACGCCCAGGATGGCAGCCGCCGGAGGGCGTGCAACCCTCCGAGCAAATGCGGCGACCTGAAAGGATGCAGCTACCTGAGGCGATGCAACCACCTGAGGGCCCTAGAGGAGATGGACCTGGGCGAGCTTCGCCAACCGTTCGGACGCTAGGCCTGCCGACCGAGCATCTAGAACCGCTTGCTGTGTTAGCGGGTCTCCTCTTGGTAGCCACAGGTTTCATATGGCGTCGCCGACCGCACACTGTGGTGTGAGGATGGGGTGAGACTGAGTGGGGCAGCACGCGGATGTGGCCGCAACTGCACAGCAGTCATGTGCGCTACGAAGCCGCCTGGCCAGCTGCAGGTGAGACGCGGTACGCTGTGAGCAGTGACATGAGGGCGATGATCGCTGCCACAGCGAAGACCGCCGAGTAACCAGCTCTCATCCAGAGTAGCCCTCCCACAAAGGGGATGGTCATAGAGACCGCATGATCAATGGTCACGCCCAGCGAGAGGGTGGGGGTTATGTCCGCTTTGCTCAAGGCGATCCGGTTCATATACATGGTGCGGGCCATGGTAGTGGCAATGAGCAGCTGATCGAGTACGAAGCAAGCATAAGCGAGGCGAATGCCCCACATCCCCCAACTCAAGCGAGGGCCGAATCCGTAGCCCAAGCACACCAGCATGAGTAAACAGGCGTCGGCCATAAGTACGAACCGCTCTCCCTTGCGGTCGATGAGCCGCCCGAGTGCTGGCCGGAAGACGACACCTATCGATCCGGAGACGATCCAAAGCTTGGCGATGGTAGAGGCTGGTTCACCCAATACCTTGATCAATACCCACGGCCCAAAGGTGATGAAGACCTGCTTGCGGGCCCCATACAGCATACACAGAAGGTAGTACAGGCTGTACTCCCTGCGCACCACGAAGCGTGCGGTACCGGGCTTGCCCATCTGTGGGGTGCGCATTCGAAACAGGAAGGCGGCGGCTACAAGAGCGAACAAGGCACCCGTAATGAACAGGCGCGCAAACCCAAGGTGGAAATAGTCACTTCCTAACCAGACGATACCAGCGCCCACGATGATTGCCGTTGTCTTGGCACCTTCCAGCTGACCTAGCCGAGCCCCCACTTGTCCATCACGCGCCGTGGTGAGAGCCAAAGAGGCCTCTAGGGGCATGTTCAGATGCGTCCCCATACTCCAGAGAACCATTCCGAGGATCATTGTGGTATAGGTAGGTGACATAAACCCCAGACCCAACAGACCCATTGCGATACATGAGGCGGCTACGACGGCTGCTCGGCTGATGCTGAGGCGGAACAGCAAGCTGGTGGAGACAGCTACGAGGAACCCGGGCAACTCGCGGGGGAATTCCAGGGCCCCTCGTGCTCCGGCGCTGATCCGGAACGTCTCGTTGAGGTAGCTGTTGAATGAGGTGTCAAAGATGCTGTTGGCCACGGCGACACAGGCGGCAGCTATGAGCAAAGCGGTGAGGTTGCGTCGAGCGCAATCAGGTGTGTGGGCTGTGGCTAGATCCGAAGCTGTGCCCAGGATAAACACCTCGTTGTTGGCGGAGATCAGGCAGTCAGACTATGGATATGCTCGATAGTGTCGTCTGTGACCGCAGTACCAGCGGCCTCCAGAGCCAGAAGGGCACTGCCAGCAAGAGCGGATCCCGGGTGCCAGCGATCTACTCTTGCGCCATAGGCCTGCAGTTGACTGTCGATCAAGTTGACAAGGAACGGACTTCTGGTCAAGACACCTCCGGTGTAACCCACCTGAATGGGTGATGCCAGCTTCAGCTGCCTACAGAGACTGCGGATATACCCTGTGTATTCCTCGGCGGCAGTCTCTATGGCCCCTCGGGCGCCAGGATCCCCCTCCTCGGCAAGGGCCAGGACAAGTGGTGTGGCTTGCCCGAACTCCCGTCGCATAAGCCGACCCTCATAAAGCGCCCAGGCCAGCTCGCGCAGTGAAGTCATTGAGAATAGCTGTAGAAGGCGTTCGGGCAATGCGGAGTCGGGGCCGCGCTTTTCGCTTGCTGCAATAGCTGCCATGACGGCTCGCTGGGCGATACCCCAGCCACCGCCTACGTCCCCAAAGAGGTATCCCCAGCCCCCGACGGTCAACCACTGTTCCCCGTTGTAACCTAAAGCCACCGTGCCAGTGCCACCGACAAGGGCTATGCCGGGGGTCTTCCACAGGGTACCCGCGTAGGCAGCTTCCCTGTCTTCCACAAGTAGTATCTGAGAGGCAGGAAAGGTCTGCGCCAGAAACTCACGGAGGCCCGCTGGCCAACCGCTGAGGCTGCAGCAGATCCCACCGACTGCTTGTGGTGCGCAGTCGGCTTCGACAAGCAGAGCCGCGACGGCTGCTTGGATACCCTCGAGTTGGGTAGGGGTAGGGTGCCCGCCGCTGGTCGGCTCCGTGGAGTAGTGAAACCCGGGCGCTTCGCGTTGAAAGGCCTCGTTGGTCAGGCAAGAACCCAGCCAGATGGCTGTAGAAGTCTGTCCGCCGTCGATGGCGAGAATAGCGTCGTGCAACTGCGTCGCTCCCTTCTGAGATCACACAGTCGATATCTGCGATATTCTCGGCCGCATCGGCGGTCTCCTGCGCGTGGTTACCGTGGTGCTAGGTGCCCGGCGCACCCTGGTCTAGCACTGATTCACTGGCTAATCGTGGTCGAAAAAAGCCTGTGCCCAAGCAGGACAACTAATGATTGCGTTGAACCGAAATGCAGGGTAACGCATCCGCTGTCACCTACACCATTTCACACAGTGAGTGGTAGGGCAATGTGCGATACCCAAGCTTGACTGTGACTGTAACTGCGTACTGACCAGCAACTGATCAATCGCCCGCACCAAACAAACATGGGAGGTAAGGACATGACAAACGCATCGAAAGCCATAGCGCATCGTCGCCGGCGTATGATCACTCTAACAACTGTCACCGCATTGGTCATTGTTTTCGCGCTGACCCCGCTGATGCACGCCAAGCGTGTCACGATTGAACATGCGGTCAACTCAGGTCACGGGCAAGCATATATCGACGCGACGACGGAAATCGCGGCTATGTTTAGTAGATCTCAGGACGAAATAGACGTGGAAGTGACCGTGTTAGCTAACTACAATGAGTCGATCATCGTTCGAGTGGCTGGTGGCGCTTCGCCGGATACGCTCACGACTAATCGGTATGGCGACTTCGCCGGGCGGAACATGCTACTCCCGATGGACGCTTTCTTAGGCAAGGGCAGTCTTGAACGCCGCTATGTGCCCGCTGCCCTTGAGCACGGTCGATGGGACGGTCAACTCGTACAGCTTCCACTTTTTGTCCAACCAGCGGTTACCTACTACAATACCTGGCTTTTTAATGGGGCGGGCCTTGAATCCCCGAATGAGATGGACGCTCGGGGTGCGTGGGATTGGGATGGTTTGATCAAAACGGGAAAGAAAATGGCCCGGGACACTACGGGCGACGGCATTCTCGACATTTTCGCTACCGGTGGGTCATGGGTGAGTATTGAGCGACTCATTTTCTGGATTGGTCAAAGTGGTGCCTATTACTTCGACAAGTACACGAACCCGACTGAGAGCCGAGTCAAGACTCCGGAATTCGAGCGAGCCTTGAAGTTCGTACATTCCCTGGCACACGAATACCACATTACGGAGGTCAGCGGGCTCACCGGAATGCCTGTATCGAAGTTCACAGACGGTCAAGCAGGCACGATGTTCGATGGACCGTGGCGTATAGCTGGCATTCGAAACGCTGGCATGCCCGATGAATCATGGGACGTCGCTCCCATGCTATCGGGACCGGCCGGAAAACCTGCTTTCGTCCATGTTGATGGCGTGCAGATATCGGGCGTGACTCGCCATCCCGAGAGCGCGTGGAAATGGCTCAGCTTCTTAACCACGGATCCCCAGGCGAATAACATCCTCATTCAAGTTGTCAATCGTCCTACAGCATACATCCCGACACTGATGAAATACACGGATATGATCACGGCGGGCGGCCACCCCAAACACGCCAAAACGTATTGGAACATATTGACGACATCGACTGAAGCGATTCCCATATCGCCGTTGGTACCCAATACAAACCGCTTTTTCAGTACTCACTCACCGGAAGTCGGCAGGTTCTTACGGGGCGAGCAGAGTGCTGCGGCTACAATGGAAGCCTTAGACCACGCGTTTAGCCAGATTCTCAAAGGTGACTAAGTCGTCACCATCGAATGCCCGAATAGGTTGCCCGTTAGATAACGGGCAACCTATTTGCTGTACGCTCGGCATGTCTGCTAAGCCGAGGCGGGTATCGGCAGTTGCCTGCGCGCGCTTGCCGTGCTACTAAGTGCTGGGCGTGTTCAGCTTGTACCAGCGCTTGGGGTTGTCGCAGAAGATTAGCTGTGCGATATGCAACGCGTCCTCTTCACTGAAACGCCCTTTCTCTACCTTCTGAGCCAGAACCACGGCGACATTGGCCCGAGCAAGCTGTAGGTGGCCGTATATCTTCTCCGGCACGTGGTAATCGCCTCCAAAGGCAAATATCTTCGTGACTGGTACGGCATCGAGCCACTGTGAGAGCGCCCGCCGCGAGACATCAGGCCCCATGATGTGCATCCAGCACATGTTGAGGGTCACATTCTCGAAGTACTTGCCCAGGCAGGTCATATCTTCCACGAAGGGAAATGAGCCGTGGAAGAGGTCGAAGCGCGTCCTGGGATAGTCGCGCAACAGACTCCACAGATGAGTGGCGCGAGCGTTGCGGATGTCATTGTGGACCCCAGCTTGGTAGCCAGTATGAATGACCACAGGCAAATCAACGTCGGTGCAGGCCTCGACTGCCCGACGGAGGAGGTAGTTTTCCAGTAACTCGCGGTCGGCTGAACTGATGCCTTGGACGATGCCAGCTCGCATACGGATGAAGACGCCTTCAGCCTCGGCCTGAGCGACATCAGGGAAGTCGATACGCCGCTGATACGCCGCACTCACTTTGTAACCGACTGCACCCTCTTGTTTGCGATCTGCCACGTACTGCCTCAGCGCAGAGACATACTCGCTAAGAGTGTGGATGGAACGATTGGTCTCCTGCTCTAAAGCGGCCCTGGGGATACCACAGGCCCTATCTGGGCACAAATAAACGAAGAAGTCCTGATCGTCCCTTACTACTCTGCCAGTACACTGAATGGCCATCTCAATTCCACAGAGCTCCTGGATAGTCCGGCGGTAGTACCCCGGCTTGAGACTGTCCTGCATTTTCTGGGAGATGGCCTCGACTGTGTCGTCATTGATGTCGTCAAAGCCCAGGACGTCACGGACATAGGCTAGCGCCGGGTAGGCGTAACTACCGAAACGAATTGCCTCAAACGCTGGTTTGAGCTTCTGCCAGCGAGGCACAAGGGGTTGCGTGGTGTCGAACACCTCGTTCTGTTCCCTACCATAGGGTAAGCCTGCGCAGGAGAGGTCAGCCAAGCAGTAGTGCGAGAAGAGAGTAGTGACATCGGCCTTGTGGGCCAGTCGCTCTGCCTCGGTAGGCAGGTGTTCGTGGCAGTCAACCACCGGGATCTTTTTGATCTCGTCAAACAACGCCGCCGAGAGTCCTTGTAGCCGCATCGTTCGCGCCTCCTTCTCATACCGGGGTAATTGACGGTGGGGTGCCGTAATCCTTCCTACGGGCGGTTGGACTAGCGGGGGCGTACTCCTATCTTGCGCGCACGAGCGAGAGCGATAGGGCGCGAGGTCGGCCGTACTCACTCCGGTTAGCCGATGGATGTAAGCTATTTCCCTATCGCATAGAATTAGATAGCAGCGCTTGGTCTGCAAGCCGCTTGGCTGCCCTGTGACACCAGTTGGCGATCGGTGTCGTATGATGATATCTCCGGCGGTGCTACTGAACGCATTTGCTATAGCCAAAAACAGAAATAACGACTGTTTGGCGGAAGTAGGCCAGTAGTTCCATTGCTCTTAGTGCGTTGACACACGTATAGGGGGCGGGGTATCCTTATAAAGGAACATATGCTCATTACGTCCGGAAGGAGAAAGGAGAGGATCACTATGCCGCGCGGTGACGGAACGGGCCCAACAGGGCAGGGACCAACGGGTGGAGGCAGGCAGGGCTCGGTCGGGGGTGGTCGAGGTCAAGGTCGAGGTCTACGACGAGGTGGTCGAGGCTGGCGCAACTGGCCAGTTGGTATAGAGCAACCGCTCCCCGTTGATGCGCCGCACATCGAGGAGACGCCTGCTGTTCCGATCGCTCCGGTTGCCGCTGAGACCGAGGTGGCGTTGCTCAGGGGTCAGCTTCAGGAGTGTCAGCAAGCGATGGCTGCTCTGAATGAGCGCATCCTGCAGCTGAGCGAGAATGCGAGGGAGCGCAGTGCTCAGCAAGGGCATAAGCAGCAGGATAGAGCCAAAGAAAGTAGGGATGAGGAGACTGAGAGTTGAGCCTAGCGGCAGCGTGACGAGGCTTGTTACCCAGTCTGATCCAGCATAAGGCGCCGTCGAGGCGGCCAGCTCGGCCAATGGTATTGGGGCGAGCGGCATGCGGCGGCGCTCTGATTTTTCTCTAGCGAAAGGTGGGGTCCATATGAGGGCTATGAGCGAGACGACCTCGGCAGTGTTGCTGACCGTCGTCGTGGATAACGTTGTGCAAGCGCCGAAGCTGTGGGCGGAGCACGGGCTTTCCATCCTTTTAGAGACACCAGAATGCCGACTGCTGTTTGACACAGGGCAGTCAGGCAAGGTGCTCCTACATAATACTGAGGTGTTGGGTGTCGATCTGGGTCGACTCGACGCGGTTGTGCTGAGTCACGGGCACTATGATCATACTGGTGGCTTGCCAAGCGTGCAGTTGCAGCCTGACATGGCGAAGCTCTATGCGCATCCAGGAGCGTTCGCAGAGAAGTTCAGCAGAAGCCCCGCAGGCGTTTTGCGTCCCATCAGCAGCGGCCTGACCCGGCAAGCGGTGGGGAGTCTGGAGCTGGAGCTGGTCTCTACCGAAGCACCCCAGATGATCGCGCCTGGCATTCTGGTGTGCGGTGAGATTCCACGGGTCACTGACTTCGAGAGGGTTCCGGCGTCCTTTCTGTGCAGGCGAGGCGGGAGTTTGATGCCCGATCAGCTTCTGGATGACCAAGCACTTGTCGTCGAGACACCTACCGGGCTTGTGGTGCTGCTGGGGTGCGGGCATGCAGGAGTAGTCAACACCTTGGAGCATGTTCGGCAATTGGGCTTTAGCGGGCCTATTCGGGCGTTGATTGGTGGGCTGCATCTTCAGAGTGTCTCAGAAGAACAGCTGCGTCTCACGATTGAGAGCTTCGATAGGTACGATGTCGAGGTTGTGGTGCCACTGCACTGTACAGGCTTCGCGGCTACTGCCCGTATAGCTCGTGAACTGGGGAAGCGCTTTGTGCTGGGAATGGTGGGCAGTAGGCTGCACTTCTGAGTCGTGGCGGCCAGCTCTGTCTTGGCGAGAGGGAGCGGGCGGCGTCTTTTGCTCTGGCTCCGCGCTGACGCCCAGAGGTCATCGCGTGGACAACCTCACTGTTGGGGAGATGATCGACTCTGACATGGTGGGCACACACGCCAGGTTGTACAGTAATGCGTGAGGTCGAAGCGCAAAAAGGATTCCAGTTTCCTGACTATTCGTGATATATTAGAGTCGCAAGGCAGAAGGGAGATGAAAGAATGTATCCCCCTCTTCCTGGAGTCTGTCTGTTCGTTCTCATGATGGCCATAGCTGCACCACTCCCTGCATATGCGCAGCATGTACTCGCGTCGCTACCTCAGGGCCTTGGTCTGGCTGCTCAGTACCCTGGTGATGTGGGCATTGCCAGCCATCCTCACGCGGTCTTTGTCGAGGGCTTTGAGGTCGCTGGTGTCGAGCATCTCCAGGAACGATGGAGCACGGTAAAGGACCCGATGACATTGCGGGTCAGTGAGCTTGCTCCCGTTGGCAGTCCGGGCTCTCGGTCTCTGCAAGTGATTGCTAGACGGGGTGAAAACACTGGTGGCTACGTGTTCAAGGTGTTGGATGACGGATACGACAAGCTCCACATGCGCTTCTATGTCAGATTTGCTGCGGATCATCCCTATTCGCATCATTTTGTCCGGATGGGGGGAAGGGTTGATGCTCCCCCCTACCCGTTAGGAGGAGCTGGCAAACGGCCCGAGGATCACTTCTCTGTGGGTCTGGATGCCATGACAGCCTCTGGGAATACCTACCCAGCTGTCAAGTATTCACCTCCCGGCGTGTGGGGCTTCTACAACTACTGGCCTGAGATGCGTTCGTGGCAGACTCCGTGGGGAGATGCAGATCCGACCAATCCAAGCTACTACGGCAACACCTTCCACCCTCGTCCGCCAGTGCCTATCCCGCGAGAGGCATGGATCTGCGTGGAGATCATGGCCAAGGTGAACTCGACGCCAGAGGTCTCTGACGGGGAGCTAGCCCTGTGGATCGACGGAAGACTGGTGGCTCACTATGCGCCAGGCAGCATCGCCGGGTACTGGGTGCGTGACGCCTTTCGTACAGACCCCACCAATATGCAGAGCAGGCCGTTTACAGGCTTTCGCTGGCGGAACGACACTCGGACTAAACTCCGGACTGTTAAGCTGGAGAACTACCTTGAAGATCGAGCCTACGAGTGGACCGAGGCATATCTGCGTGAGCATCTGGGAGTCATGGCCAATACGAAGGAAGCCATCGTCTGGTTTGACCATCTTGTGGTAGCGACGGAGTACATCGGGCCGATGGGAGCTAGTGCAAGCGAGACACACAAAGGACAGGAGGAGT
Source organism: Limnochordia bacterium (assembly GCA_050951545.1). Taxonomy (GTDB): domain Bacteria; phylum Bacillota; class Limnochordia; order DTU080; family DTU080; genus DTU080. Next base: position 625,931 of record JBMNJG010000007.1, read on the forward strand.
GAAAATGACGAGGCGCGCGCCTGCAGGTGTCTGGGTTCTCGCATTGGTTGCGATCGTTGTGACACTCTCGGCGACCGCAGCGGCTAAGGTGAAGATCGCTGTGACGATCTGCTGCGAGCAGCTGGATCGTCACGAGTGGCTGATGAGTACGGCAGAAGCCTACATGAAGGAGAACCCCCGAATTGAGATCGAGCCACTCCTCGACGTGGGAATCAGCAAATTGACACCCATGATCGCAGGTGGGGTAGCCCCCGATCTTATCTGGACCGGGCAGTCGTGGGGGAACCAGATGGGGTATTTCCTGCCCCTCACAGAGTTCTACGCCAAGAATCCGGCTTTTGTGAAGGACCTGGTACCCGGTATGGTAAAGGGTTTCTCATTCAATGGAGTCAGCTATGCGATACCTTTTAGTGCCTCAAGTCGAGCTGTAGCCTTCAACGCCGAGCTGCTCCAAAAAGCTGGTACCCAACCTCCGTCTCGAGAGTGGACGTGGAACGAGGCTTTGAGCATGGGGAAGAAGCTCACACGTGATACGGACGGCGACGGTGTTCCGGACACGTGGGGCATGGTCCTGAACTGGCAACCCTGGAGCTTCTTTGCCTACGGAGAGAGCATCTACACGGACGATGGCCAGGGCGCGAATATCTTCCAGGAGGCCATACTCAAAGCTACGGGAATCTGGCTCGATGTCTATTCCGGCAAGCTCGGAATCATGCCTTCATCGATCGTTGGCGTGGATACCTCTGCCGGTGATCTTTTCACGCAAGGCAAACTCGGATTCTGGGACATTGGCATCTTTGAGGTGCCTTTCATTCGTGAGCGCACTTCTTTTGAGTGGGACGTACAGGAGTTTCCGATGCTTGAGCATGGGGGCCAGATGCTGCGTGGAGGCGTGTGGACTGGGGAGGGCTATGGCATCTACAAGGACTGCAAGCATCCCGAAGAGGCCATGCGTTTTGCGCAGTTCATGCTCTCGCGTGAGAATCTCTCTCGGCTTGCGGACACGGGGGCCATCATGCCTGCCTCGCAATCGACATTGGCCACTTCCTTCTTGCGAACGACGCAAGCCCCCAAGAATCTGAAAGCCTTCGTCAATTCCCTGGATTACCAGATGGCTGCTTGGGCGCATCCGGCGTTTGGCAATATCATGAGCCAGATGTTCGGGCCTATATGGAATCAGACGTCGGCTCACAATGGATCGATACCCGTGGAGACATTACTGGAGGCCTCCCAGAAGGCACTACAGCGTGCACTCGACGATTTCTGGGTTACCACCAAGTAGCAGCTAAGCAACTAGAAGGCTGGTGTACTGAGCCATCTGTCCGTACAAGGCGTTTCGGGCAGATGGCTCGTTTCACGCATATTTCTCGGCTGCTTCAATCGCCAGCCGGGTCCACACATGCAGGCGGTCCTGGTTGCCAGCGAGGGTCTGCAGTTCTCGTAGCACAACCTGGACGTAGCAGCCCTGTAGCTGCCGCAGCCCTTCGTCCAAGTCATGTCTGAGTGCGGCTTCGTCGGGGGCAAACACGACCGTACTGGCCTTCTGACGCCACATGATGACGTGTTCGGTGCCGACGCGTTCAATGACCGTCGGCAGATCAGTCCAGGCGCTGCAGACAAAAATGCGGAGGTTGGGGATAGCCAGCACACCGTCGATCTTGTGGGTGAGGTTTTCGCAGCAGCCGTAACCGACGAGACCGAACTTCTCGAAGATGGGCAGTTGATAGTTGAGGCAGAACTCTTGCCACATTTGCGGGGAAACCTGATCGAACTCTTGGCTGTTAGCCATCACCCACAGGTTCTTGTAGGTTACAGGCTCACCAGGTGGCGAGGGAGCAATGGGGGCGCTACAGGTCATAGGCCCAGTGTTGTTGGGAGTAAGCAAGCCAGTTGCCTCCACTTGACGCATGCTTTGCAGCACTCCGTCTCTCAGATGACTCATCAGGCGATGCATCAAGTGAGGGGCGTCGATCATGTCTAGCATCATCTGGGTGAGGCCGCGCAGATAGGCAGCGGGGTTACATAGGGTAGCCGTAAGGGGCGGTGCGCACACCAATCTGACGGGCAGGATGTCACCAAGAAGGTCATGGGCTCGTGACAGGTTGATCTGGGTCCGTTTCTCGTTGAAGGTCAGGCGGGGCAGACGTAGTTTGGCGAAGTCTTCTTCCGTCTGTAGAGGAGGATCGTAAGCCCAGGCACCGTCCTCTTCCGCGGGCCTTGTTTGGTGGATGTCGACTCCCCATACATTGGGAGGGTCGTAGCTAAACACGGCAGAGACCGGAAAGGTGCCCTCCAGAGGGGTATCGTCACCGATCTCCAACTTGATGATTTCCATGCGTAGGTGGCGTTCAATGGTGCGGAGCCAAGGTTCGCTGCACAGCAGAGCGTCTTCAGGCAGAAGCTCCTTCCAAGCGCCAACTGGCCTGCACCACACAGGTGGCCGGTCGGGTTTGCGCAACGCGTTCACATCACGCCAACGCTGACAGATCGTGGCGTTTCTAGGACTGGCCGCAGCTTCGGCCAGGCGTTGCGCCAGAGCGCGCAGATAGGAACGTTCGTCTTGCATGCCGGGTACCTCCAGACCATGTGCTCGCCGAGAGTAGACGCTGTTCATGTGTGGTCCATGACCTCTGCTCGCCTGTTCTACTCGTTCAGGGCAATTCCTGTCAATCACCCAACGTTGATGCGGGACTCGGAGCGCTTCAAGGTCAAGAAGCACGAGGAGCGCACGGTAGAAACGGCGATAGGCCAGAGTGTGCGCTTTCGCCGGCGGCAGTACTTTGACTGCAAGAAGAACAAGTACGTGTTCCTGCTGGATGAGGCGCTCAGCCTAGAGCCCTACAAGCAGATCAGCCCGCTGTTGGCAGAAACGCTCCTGGAGATGGCCGTTAACACCTCGGCCTACCGGAAGGCGGCTGATAGCCTGGAGGCGATTCAGGGGCATCGGGTCGTCAGCCACGAGACGGTGCGTCAGAGGGTCCTAGAGGCTGGTGAGCGTCTACAGGATGCCCAGGATGCAGAACTGGCCGATCCATGCGGAAAGGGTCGTGTGCCCGTCCTGTTCCTTGAGGTAGACGGGTTGTGGGTTCACCTTCAGCAGCAGCAGCGGAAGTCAACTGAAGAGAAGATGCTGACGGTGCATGAGGGTTGGCAGCCACGTTACTCGGAGGGAAAGTCTGGTGGCTCCGTCGCGAATGACTGGCTTTTGTAGTAGAATTGACATATACGCGTGGCAGTAAAGGAGCGATGCCTGATGATGCGCAGGGCTTGTGGTGGTGCGAGTGCCTGGATCCTCGCATTTTTGCTGTGGTGGCCAGTCCCTATCGTAGTTGCCCAGGCCGTTGGTCCTGCTACGCCAGATCGCCCACTAGACGCAACTGACTTGGAGACGTTCTTTGATGGCCTTATGGCTGCTCACTTCCAAGCCTACCATATTCCCGGGGCTTCAGTGGCCGTAGTCAAGGACGGGGAGATTCTCCTCGCCAAGGGATATGGCTACGCCGACCTCGACAACGGGACACCTGTTGAGGCCACAAAGACTCTCTTTCGGTTGGGATCGGTTTCGAAACTGTTCATCTGGACTGCGGTCATGCAACTAGTCGAGCGCGGTCTGCTCGATCTGCATCAGGATATCAATGCATACTTGGCTGATACAGATGTCCGTGTGCCTCCGGCTTTCTCCGCTCCCATCACCATGGCTCACCTCATGAACCACTCCGCGGGCTTCGAGGATCGAAACATTGGCTTGTTTAGCCGCGACCCCGAGAGTGTGCGTCCGCTTGGTGAAGTGTTGGCCACCAGGCTCCCCCAGCGTGTACTACCGCCTGGTGAGGTCACTGCCTATTCGAACTACGGGACGGCGCTGGCCGCCTATGTGGTAGAAGCGATCAGTGGCCTACCTTGGACCACCTATGTGGAGGAAAACATCCTGAAGCCGCTGGGTATGGAGCAGACCACGCCACGACAACCAGTTCCAGCGCCTCTACAAGACAACCTGGCTGTGGGTTACTACTATAGTCCTGCTTCGGCGGACTATGAGCCGCAACCGTTTGAGTACGTACCTGCAGCTCCGGCTGGCGCCTTTAGTGCTACGGCCACGGATGCGGCAAGGTTCATGATCGCCCATCTGCAGCTGGGGCAGCTCGACGACGCCCGGATCTTGAAGGCCGAGACAGCTCAGAGCATGCACAGTGCTAGTCTTCGTCAGGACTCGCGACTGGGTGGTGTAGCTCATGGCTTCCTGGAACGGCCCTACGGCAGGTTACGCACCATGGGTCATGGTGGCGATACCTTTGCGTTCCACACGGAGTTGCGTCTGGTACCTTCCCATGATCTGGGCCTCTTTGTCGCCTACAACAGCCCCGATGGCGCTATGGCTCGCGACCAGTTGGTGCGGGCGTTCTTCGATCGCTATTTCGCTAGCTATGCCAACGAGTCTGTTGAGAGCGGAGACAAAGGGGCGCGAACAGGCGAGGGCGAGGGGCTGAGTCAGCATGCTGGTGTGTATCGCTCTACGAGGGTGCCTCGCACCACTCTAGACCGGATGATGGAGCTCCTGAGTGTCACTACTGTTCGGGTCAACCGAGCAGACCCCACTGGCACTTCGCTTCTGGTCGGCTTTGGGCTGGGTAAAGAGCCACTGCAGTTTCGCCAAGTCGACGATGGGGTATTCCAGGAGGTTGGGGCTACGGGGCACATCCGGTTTGTCACCGACCAGCAAGGTCAACCGGACAGGCTGCTCATGGGCTCTGTCTGGATGTCAGAGAAGATGAGCTGGTACCAGACTCCTGGTGTGCAGTTTGGCATCGTGGTGGCCTGCGCGCTGGCGTTGCTCTCAGCGGTGACCGCATGGTCAGTGGCTGCGCTGCGCCAGAGACGTCGGGGGCCAGATGCGCAGTGTCTGCAACGAGCGAGGTGGCTCGCTGGGGTCGTGAGCGCTTTGTATCTTATCGTGTTGGTGTCCCTGGTGGTGGTTCTGAAGGATCCGATGGAACTCGCCTTTGGGGTGCCCAGAGGGCTACGGTTTATGCTTGGCGTAGCCACGCTCGCAGCGCTACTATCGCCAGTAGTGGCGGTGGTGGCAGTCGTTGTGTGGCGGCATCGCTATGGTAGTTTGGCAAGCCGAGTGCACTACCTACTGGTAGCCTTGGCGAATGTGACACTGGCTTTGTGGTTCAACCACTGGAACCTTTTTGGGGCTCGTTTCTGAAAGTCGTCGACGCACAGCCAGAGTCGACATGTTCGTACTCCGTAAGGGTCACGAGGTCCCCCTTGATGATAACTCTACTGTGCTCACCTAGCATCGACTGGGTGAGCGCCTTTTGGATGATCCCCTCTTCCCGAAGATCCTGCTCGAGAATCTCCCGTCTGCATGCTCCGCTATACCTAGCGCTTCTCTCAATTTGCGTCACACGTTCCGTGGTGGCGCCCTGGATTTCTCCGATCTCAGCGAGTGTAAGCGGGGGGCAACCTCCCAAGCCCGTGCGCCTCTATCAGGGCGAACTCACTATCTGACAGATCGGCTTGCGCGATATACCCCAGGGAAAGAGACATGAGGTCAAGTAGGCTATCACGCCCCGTAACCCCAATAGCTGCTAACTGAGTAAGGGCGGGAGGCGCAGAAAGCTCTCAACGAGATCGTCCCTCACAGATACAATCTCGGCAACAACGGATTCACGGCCACTGCAAACCACCCTTAGACTCTCGTCGGACAGAGCGACAAAGTCTTCGGGTTTTCGCACGCGGGCATCCAGAACGACTGCAAAAGCATCTGGCGTCAGTTCCTGCAGTGCCTCTGCAAAAAGTGTGTCCCGTAGCTGCGAGAGCGCAAGGTTATTGGGCAAGGTAATACTCCTACATCAGGGATTCTAAGACATCACCAGCCATATTCGCTCTAGTTCGTGTCTCCGAAACAATTCAAGGTCTGTAAGGCATGTCCTGCATAGCCGTGAAGCGTATGCAGTGCGGGCCGCAAGGTATGAGCGGACCTATTGAAGAAGGAAAGCCTGTCCAGATTTCTAAATGGGTTCTTGGGTTGCGCACAATATGTATACATGAGGAGGAAAGGAATTGAATGAACGTATTGAACAGGCGCGTCAAGCTGCACTGGACATTCTGCAGCCGAGCAAGAGGGATCTTGAGCATGGGCTAGAGCTTCATAAAAACTCGCTCGTATGGGACTCCTATGGCTTTGCCCCGCGTGCGGCGATTGACGGCGATGCGTTGCAGAAGGCCTTGGAGAGCGGTGCTTCAGAGGTAGAGCTTCGCGACATGACTGAAGACATGACGATGACGCGCCAGGTCACCGATCCGGTTGAGCGCCAAGAGTTTAAGGAGGCTTGGGAAGCTGCTGGCGTCACTTGTATCTTCCAGAACGCCGGAGTAGAAAGCCAAGACCCACTCCAAATCATCAAGCGCTTGTCACGTTTCACATATGCGGCAGACGCAATGGACGAGTTTTTGATCCGGGCCAGCTTTCCCAGTGACGTTGAGCGAGCCCAGGCAGAGGGTAAGCACTGCTTCTACATGAGTTCCAACGGGGTACCTCTGGCGCAGCAATGGGTCTCTTTAGAGGAGGAGCTCACCTACATAAAGACGTTCTTCTATTTGGGTCATCGTATGATGCATATGACCTATAACCGGCGCAACATGATCGGTGATGGGTGTGCGGAATCAGCGAACGCTGGTCTGAGCGACTTTGGTCGAGCAGTCGTTGCTGAGATGAATAGAGTCGGTGTCATCGCTGATGTGGCGCATTCGGGTTGGCGGACCAGCAAGGAGGTTGCTGAGGCTTCGTCCAAGCCCATGGTGGCCAGCCACTCGGGATGTGTGGCCGTCAATGAGCACATTCGCTGCAAACCAGACGAAGTGATTCGGACGATCGCCGATACAGGCGGGTTCATCGGCATCTGCTGTATACCAGAGTTTCTCGGACGAGGTCAAGACATCCAGGCTCTGCTCGATCACATAGATCATGTAGCCAAGAATTTCGGAGTCGATCACGTGGCTATTGGTACCGATGCGGCCTATACGTCTAGGCAGATGGGTGCTGGGTACAAAAAGGTGTCGCGTCGGCGCCGGGTGCGCAGTATCTGGGAGAGCTTCTGGCCAGAAGGTGCGCTCGGGGGAGCGGTCGACGAGAAAGCACGGCTCAGTCTCTCGTGGACAAACTGGCCACTGTTCACTGTTGGCCTCGTTCAGCGGGGCTATTCCGATGATGATATTCAGAAGATCCTTGGTGGTAACGTTTTGCGAGTCGCCAAGGCAGTGTTAGCGCAGTGATTGTTGCATGAGGTTCCCGAAGGGATCTCCAGATAAGAGGGGGTACCACCAATGTCCAAGGGAAAATGGGTCCTGGCCACGGCGGTCTTGCTTCTTCTCATGTCACTGTCGACCACGGTTTTCGCTGCTGAAACCATAAAGGTGCTGATCTCCTCAGCTGCACTTCATGTTGCTCGTGCTGAGGCCCTGAGGGCTGGTTTTGAGGAGACACATCCGGGACAAAAGGTAGAGCTGATCCATTCATCGGGAGATCATCACTCCTTCCTTACCGTGCATTTGGCGGCTGGCCTCGAACTCGATGCCTGGACCGGTTGGCATACGCGCAATCACGAACTGGTGATGAAGGGCGTCGCCCTGGATTTGCGTCCTTATGTTCGACGTGATCTATCGAAGAAGGATATCGACGATTTCCTGCCGGGGATGTGGGCCTCTACCTACGTCAACTGGGGTGAATACGGGGAAGAGCAGTATGGCCTACCCTACTATATGAATGTCTGTGGCGTTGCCTACCGGACCGACCTGCCGCTGGAGGCTGGTCTGGCCGATCTGAATGACTTGGATTCCAGGAATCAGTGGACCTGGGGAGCCATGCGCGAGTATGCCCGCAAGCTTACCCAGGTCGTAAATGGTGAGACCACCCGTTACGGGCTGCGGATGTCCACAGATGCCACCTACACTGCCCCATGGGTGTTCGGGATGGGTGGGGCTTTCTTTGACGCCGATGGCAAATGGGTGTTGGGAAGTGAGAAGAGCCTTGAGGGACTGGAATTTGCTCAGCAGATGATCCATCAAGATGGCAGCGCGGTTCCCTGGGGTAGGGGACAACAGATCTGGACTGGGGGTGCAGCCATCCAGCAAATGAGCGTCAGCGGCATTATGGACGCCCCGCAACGTACAGAGTTGCCTATAGACATGGTGCGTCGTCCGGTGAGCCCAATCGGGAAGCGTGTAGAGATCTTCGCTAACGACCAATGGAGCATCAACCGTAGGTCGACGAGACCTGAGGCTGCTTGGGCCTTCATCAAGTATGCGGCAACTGACGGAGCGCAGGTTCTGGCGGGGTTAGGTACGCCTCCAGCCCGGATCAGTGCTTTGAAACGTTTCTTCCAGTCGGTGCAGACTCGCAGTGATAGATTCCTTCCCGTGAGCCAAGCTGCCCTGATGGGAGCGGTACTCAATGCGCGGCGGGCTCTGTTCTTCGACTTTCCCACACATAACGTCATTGAGGTGGAGAATCTCATTGACAGGGAGGTCGTGCAGAGGGCCCTGCACGCAGGCGAGATTCCGTTGACCACTGCCATCGACGATGTCGGGCGGCGGATCCAGCACTTGCTGCTGCACTGAGATTCCCGTACTGGCAAGCAGAGGAGGTAGCAACTGTGACAGGTCAAAGAGCACCAGGAATTGCGGCATTCATCACACTGTGTATGGTTGTGCTAGTGATGGGTGGCGTTGTCGCCCATGCTGCGGACAAGGAAGTCGTGATCTGGCTGTGGAACGCGCATCTGACGGACCAGTATCAGTCATGGGCGGAAAAAGTGACCACTAGCTTTGAGAAAGAGAATCCAGGGGCCACTCTTAGATTTGAGTACACTGACAATTGGACCAGTGAGAAGCTGATCGTATCTATCGCCGGTGGAGCTCCTCCTGATGTGAGCCTGGTTTCCATGTCCCGCGCTCGTGGTTTCTATGAAGCAGGGATGCTCACAGAGCTCAACGCCTATGTCGACAAGACTCCTCATATGGCGCTCGACAAGTTTCTGCCCAGTGCAGTCCCCTTTATCCAGAAAGCGGGTAAGATCTACGGTCTTCCCTGGAGCCTAGAGGCGAATGTGGTTCTCTATAACCGTGAGTTTCTCAACGAGGCGGGTCTGGATGACCGGCCCCAGGCCTTGGGCACTTGGGATAATCTGATCAAATATGGCAGAGTCCTCGTCAAGCGAGACGCGAACCAGGTGGTTCAGCGCAGTGGGATGATCATCAGGGGCGGTGTCCCGCATTTTGCTGCTTATCTGTACTCGAATGGTGGTCAGTTCTACAATGAGGCAGGTACTGCAGCCGCCTTCAATGACTCTAAGGGCGTGCAAACTCTGGAGATGATGGTCAAGTACGCGAGGGAATACGATGTGACGGCAGCTAGGGCCAACTGGTGGAAAGACTTGGCGAATCGGACCGCGGCGATGACGATAGCGGATACCTCCTCAGTGGATTTCATCCAACCGCTAGCCCCTGACTTTGTTTCATGGATGGGAATGGCTCCTATCCCGCGGGGGCCACAAGGGAAGCGTTCGTCGACGGCGAGTTGGAGCAATATGTTCTCGGTCCCCCAGGGTGCCAAGAACCCGGACCTCGCTTGGAATTTCATCAAGCTGTGGCTGAAGCCCGACACGGTTGTTCAGCATTTCCAGCACTTCGGCGGGCAGAATGTGAACTCGCCACGAAGAGACTTTCTGCAAAGTCACGCCTTCAGAGTGGCCATGCAGGAGATACCCTATATGGCGGCGATACCTGAGGTGTTCAACAACGCAGGGCCCTATCCGTTTATTCGCTTTCCCGACATCACGGCTAAGATGGGTCCACTTCTCACTCGGGCGGAGAGAGGCGAGATGGCGCCAGCAGCTGCTTTGCTGGAGGCTGAGCGCATCGTTAATGCCATTTTGCAGGAGTGACGCTGCGAGCTGCGTAAGTGAAGCATGAGATGTTTCCTGACAGTAAATCTGCAGCAAGAAAGAGAGAGCCTAGGGTCGCCCTGGGCTCTCGGAGTTTGCCCGAAGGGACGGAAAGATCAGTATTCATGTTCGCAGCGAATGGTTTGTTCACTGGATCAAGGGATGGAACCCAAATAATCCCGGCTGCCTGCTCTTTTGCCTGGGCGCCTGACCCTACGGGTGGCTGAGCGTCAGGAACAATAGGTCGATGCCAGGCCCAGAACGCAGAGTCCCCGGGCAAGGGATCCCGGGGACTGCGCGTGTGCAGGTCTTACTCTGGTCACTTCTGACGCTGTTTGGCCATGATGTCGTCAAGGTCTTTCTGGATCGATACGGTGATTTCATCCAGAATCTGTTTGGCGGTTACTTCTTGGCGTACTGCCTTGTAGACACCAGCGTTGAGTTCATTGTAGTATTTCCCCTGATTGGGCACTGGTGGGCGAGTGTGGCGAGCGCCCTGTAGTATCTCCAGGAAGTGGGCTGCGATTGGATCTCTGGTCAGGTGCGGAGAAGTCAGTGCAGACTTGAGGCCGGAGAATGCGCCGGAGATCTCGCCATATTTGCGGGTTCCTTTAGGATCCGCAGTGGCATAGTAGATGAACTCCCACGCCGCGTCCGGGTCTTTGGCCCCCGAAGACATAACAAGCGTGAAGCCACCAATCCAGGTCTGCGGCTCATTCACATAGGCCAGATGGTAGGGTAGAGGGCTTAGGCCGAATTCGAGATCAGCGAAGTTGGTGGCAATGTTCCTGGACATGCCCTGATGAGCGCATCGGAATGCTACTCGTTGCGCTATAAAGGAATCCTGACCACTGGGTAGATTCGCTAGGAGCTGGTTAACTGCCTCAAAGCCGTAGCGTCGCGCAGGGTCTCCCATCCATTCCAGAGCCCGGACAACCTGAGGATCGTTGGCTGTGATCTCTCTCCCTTGCAGGATCCCAGAAACTACCACCAAAGGCCCAGCCCCACGTATATATGCTGTTACCAGCACCGTGGACGTCCCAGGGAACGGTAGTGGTCTGGGTCAGCGTCCCATCGCTGGCAAACTTCGTCAACTTAGGTGCCATCACATCCAGCTGTGTTATTGTTGTCGGTGGTTGCACACCCGCGTTGTTGAGCATTTCCTTGTTATATACCATCGAGAAGTTGGCGTCGAGGTACAGTGGTAGTGCCCATATGTGCCCGCCCCAGACGGCCTGATCCCACGACGGTTCGACAAAGTGACTTCTCTTGAGGCCTTTTCTCTCTACCCACTGTGTGAGGGGCTGAATAGCTCCGGACGCCGCCCAGCTGGTCGCTAGGGTTCCGTCGGCCCACACAACGTCGGGCCCGGTCCCTGCCGCCAGGTGGAGAAAGAACTTCTCGCCCCGAAAGTCTCCCATATGCTCCGGAGTCACTTTGATGTGCGGATGCTCCTCCTCAAATGCGGCGGCCAGTAGGTTCATGCTTTCCCCGCGTGTGTAGTGCCATAGAGTCACCGCGCGCTCTTCGGCTGCTATAGCTCCCACAGCAGTGAGTAGAGCGCCAACCAAAAGAACAGCCACGAGCAGAAATGGAACAATGCGATGGTTCGGTCTCACGGCAATCCTCCTAAAACTAGGCAGGTATGCGTGCGCCTGCCTTTAGTTGTGTAGTGAATTCGGTACTCCACGCATGTTGTCCTGCGACTGTAAGTAATTTAGTCATGCTGAGGAAAATAGCTAGTGCGACCTAAATATCGCGCATATTGCCTGATGAAGTTCGCCCGCAGCATCTTTCTACCTCTCGTCTTGCCCGTGCGGAGAGGAAGTGAACGCGGGTTCGTGAAGTTACTGAGGGTAGGGTCTCCCGACGTGACTTGCGCGTTCTGTCAACGCTACAAGCGACGCAGATGAAGCGACTCCATATCGACGCGTAGCGAATAGGGATTGCGGAAGGAGGACGAGGACGTGGCCACATACGAAGAGTGGGGGAGCATCCGGGCGTGGCGAGAGGGCTGGATCACATACTTGCCAAGCTGGGCGGCCTATCTCGCGGCGGCGATGGCGGCAGTCTTGGTACTGCTTACACCTGTAGGTGCGCGTTATGTTGTGGCGGTTATCGCGGTCGTCGGTGAAGTCATTGCTTCGAACTTCACCTACTGGGGTGGTCCACTGATATATGCCGCTCACCTTTTCTCGGTGGGCTATGTGAGGCTGATATGGCCGTTCTTGCTCGCTGCTGTTCCTGCAGGGCTAGTGCTGGGGTATCTACGGAGAAGGTTTGGTTTTCGCTACCGGCACATACCGTGGCATCCATACGAGGCACGTGTTCGTCTGCCGTGGCCATTGCATGGCATGATCCTCTACGCGTCAGGTCCGCTCCTTCTCTATGCCATGGCTCTTTACGTAGACCGCAGGGTCTATGTGCGGCTGCTGGCAGGGCACTTCATGTTTTGGGCTACTTCAGGAGTGCTGGCCAAGATCCTATGGGAGGCTTTCACCGACCTGATACTAATCGTTGGTGCCAAGTCGGGTCTTTGGCCAGAGCCCCAACGGAAGCTCGACGCCGAGTACCAGATACGTCGATTGCTTGACGGGTATGCCGAACTGAGCACGATGCGCGTGAGGGATATCAATGTCGATCGAGCAGGCCGCGCGGTTGTCACAGGGGTGATGACACCTGCTCAGAAGCGGCGTCTTCAGGAACTGCTCGAGCATCATTTGGCAGGTATAGTCAGCTTGGAGATCATAGCTGTCTGAGCGTCTCTCAAACCTACCTGTACCCAACCCAGTACCTCTTCCGACGAGCCACCCGAACGCAGTGTCCTCGAAGGAACCTCTCCGACTTCAGCGAAGCGTAGCGACAATGTCTCGCGCAGGAGGCTCATCTATGGATTGGTTGTTGCTCGGTCGACATATGCTACTTTCACTGTTGATAGTTGTGGTCATGCTCTTTGCACTCCCTATGGCCCAAGCTTGGGCGGCAGAGCAGGCTTGGACGGTGCACCGCACAGCGGATGGTTTTCAGCTGGCTAGCGATGCTCTGACGCTGGAGATCGACACTGAACGAGCCACGTTGCGCAGTGTGGTGGTGGGTGACAGATCCATCGTTTGGGCGAATACCCAGCCGTTGCTGCAAGCCAGCTTGATCGAGAGTCAGCGTTACGATCAGCGTACAGACTATATGCCCGATGGTCGTGACCTGGCGGGGACGTTCGTGCCAGGGCACGTCGAGTACGCCATCGACGGTGAGAAGGCAGTGGTGCTCATCAAGGGTGCGCTGCGTTTTTCGGGCGATGACGCGCTCGATTTCCAGCTGCGACTGGTCGGGCGGGCTGGGGAACAGGCGCTACAAGCAGAGGTATGTCTTGATGCTCGTGGACCTTTCACCAATCGCTTTGTGCGAGACGTGAGTTTTCGCCTTCCTCTAGCCCTCAACCACCGCAAGAGGATTGCCCAGGGCGGTGACCAGGGCTTTACCTGGGACACGCGCTATTTCCACCAGTTCCACCTCAATACCACTATGGGGCTGCTCGCTGAACCGGACACGAACGAGTGGCGCTTGTTTAGTGTCGACCAACGCACGCCAGTAGCGTACCAGATCTGGCGAGCGGAGAGCGAGACCACTGCTCCACTAGTCATGCAGCAGGGCGCCCAGGCTGCAGGCTGGACATCGATCTACGACGAACAAGGCGGCATGCTCTTCGCCTACCGGGATCTTGCTCGCTTGGCACCTAAGGCTTTGCGCGTTCAGGCTTGGGATCGGGGGGCGGCGCTGGTGATGCTGCATCCAGACTCCTCACGGGCTATCAGTCCCTATGGGCCGCAAGCGGCGCAGGTTTTGGGCGTGACACATAGCATCGATATGCTCTTTTTCACAGGAACATATGAGAGCGCACAGCCTACAGCACAACTTGCATCTCGCTGGGGCGAGTCCTCACTTGCGAGTGATCCTCCGATTCGCATTGAGCCTAAGTTCATGGTGGGGCACGATGCGTGGTTACCCAAGCAGATGAGCAGTGGTGACCTGGCGCCGTGGATCACGGGTGGCGTTGCTCTACCGCGCGGCCAGGTGCGTGATCCCTACGGCTTGCAGCTGTTTCGTGGGGCCCGGGCGCTGTGCTATCAGGCTGAGCCTATCGCCTATTGGCCTGATGGATCGATCAAATGGCTCTTGATGAGTTTTCTTGACGATGAAGGATCAGGGACTATGCCGGGCGGTACCTCTAGTGATGGGTGTATTCCCTTGACGGTCACGCTGCGGGATGGGACTGAGCGGGCGTTTAGCCTGCGCTATGCTGATGCTCCACAGCACGGTACAGAAGCTGGCGGCCTTCAGATCATGGAGCACGCGGAGGGTCTCTCGATTGACACGGGACCCCTTAAGGTTGAGCTACAACCAGGCTCACAGTGGATCAAGCGCATTGCCCTCAATGGCGAGACCATCGCTGCCGCGCAGCCGGGTGACACACGGCCGACTGCTTTCGTCGACTTCTTCCGAGTGGATGAACCGTATGTAACGCAGACTACGCACCCTTCAGGCCAAGAGGATCCGGGCCCTGTGGTGATTGACCAGATAGCTGTGGAGACGGCGGGTGCCTACAGGACAGTGATTCGTCTTGAGGGGTGTGCGAAGAGCCGTGAGCAAGCTCGGGTGATCATCCGCCTTGAGCTGTATGCACAGCGCGCCTTCATTCGCATGACCCATACCGTGGAGTATCTACACCAGGATCCCCGTGAGGTATTCGTGCGTCAGATGGGTATCCGGCTGCCGACGGCTCTAGATACGTACTCTCAGACGGTCACAGTGGGTGGCGAGAAAGAGCCCATTCAACTTCGTGGTTGGCAGGAAGCGGGCCTGTGCCAGAGTGGTCACATGGAGTACACGATTTGGCAGCAAGATGGCGATAAGCTCGACGAGGTGGAGCACTTACATCGAGCCGCGGGCTGGATCGATGTCTCTGATGGCCAGCGCGGTGTACTACTGGCCATGCGCGACATGTGGCAAGAGGCGCCCAATGAGCTCGTGGCGTCGCGAGATGATGGCACGCTGACCGCCTACTTCTGGCCAGCCAGCATGCCGCTGATGGACGTACGTCGTTACTCGGATCTTCCTCACCTTTCGCAAGGCGAGTCGGTGCGCGATCGCAACGACTGGGTAGAGACTTCCTACTATGGTCGCGATCCGTTTGTGGGTGTATCGAAGACGCAGGAAGTTCTCTGGTTTTTCCATGAAGAAGGCGTTGAGAGCCAGCAGCTAGGTGCTGTAGCAGCGGATTTCCAGAGCCCACCGCTGATCTACATGGGCGAGGCGTGGTATAGGGAGCATGGCTTCCTGCTGCCGCAGGCCGATCCGGCGCTTCTGCCTCAGGTGACCCAAAACCGTGACCTGGTGGCCGATTTCTGGCTCTACCATCAACGGCTCTTTGGCTGGTATGGCAAATGGCATTATGGAGATATTCAGCATCAGTTCAATTCAGGCTACGGTTCCATTGCTTTGCCCCAGACGCTATCTGAACTCTTGGCGCTTCCCCAGGTCGAACGCCAGGCATTTACCTTTGGCAGTGCGCAGAGGCAGCTGGATTATGCTCCGCAGCATCATTGGGCCATGGATAACGGGCGCTGGGGTTGGGGCAATACGGAAGGATTGCCTGGTCTGTTCTTCCAGCGAGAGTATTTGCGGACAGGGGATCGGGAGCAGTATTTCATGGCGGAGGCACTAGCCCGGCATGCCCGCGACGTGATCATCCGCCAGTCAGGCAGATGGTTTGGTCAGGGAACGCGCCATGGCGTGCAACCCTGGAGCGATGGGAACCATGAGGAACGGCAGACCATTCATTCGGAGTTTCGTTTCCACTACTTCTTAAGTGGGGATCCGCGTTCGCGGGAGGTGGCTCAGAAGCTGCTTGAGCAGCACTATCTTAAGAAGAATGTCTCAGTACACGCGGCGCATTCGGGGCGCTTATATGGGCTGCTGACGAACTGGGAGATGAGTGGTGACCCAGAACTCGGCGAGATCTTGCGCCAGTACGTGCATACGTTCATCGTTCCTGAGGGAATCGCTGCCTCGCCGCCTGTGGCATTCTCACCGCAGGTAGCGCTGATGGGCCCGCCGCAGGATACCAACTCTACGAGCATGTTTTTCCACGTCTTTGGGGCTACGCATGCGCTGATCGAGTACTACTACCTGACCCATGATGAAGAGCTGCGGCAAGCACTGGTCAAGATGGCTGCAGCGCTCATGCCTACATTGCCTCTCAGACCGACATCCGCTAACCCGTCATGGCTCGTGGTGGCCTTTGCTGCGAAACATGCTGATGACCCCAAGCCGTATCAGTCGTGCCTGCGCAATGCATTTGAGGGGGAGGCTTGGCAATACGCTGTCCGGATGGTGAACGGGGATTCTAGCCATTGGTCGGGTCCCACAGCCGTTATTCGGGGGGGAGTGCCTAGCTGCCACTTTTGGATGAATGCCTTGCCTTATGTTGTGTCAGCGCTTCCTGACGATTTTGTACCCAGCCAAGCGCAGCTTGAGCAGGTAGAGCAGCTGGATGCCGACGTGCGTCGGCGGTCGGAGCCTGCTGTGAGCTGGCAATCGGAGTACGATGACCCAGAGTTTGATGCCTATCTGGGACCATGGCGTCCCTGGACGATTCCCCTGCGGGTTCGCTTTGCTGGCGAGCTGCGTGAGAATGCACGCCTGCGGGGGAAAGTGCCGCTGGGGATCAGAGTGGTGACAGAGGCGCCAGAGGATTTCGTGGAGATCAAGATCACGCTTGACGGCGAGGAAATCCTGGCGAGCGGGGATCTTGACGCTGCGGAGGGCTATGTACTGGATACCCTGGCACTGACGGACGATTTGCACGAGCTGACCGTGACAGTAGTTGATCGCACCCAAGGGCTCATTACCAGGGGAATCTCGTTCCGAGTTCGAAACTGGTGGAGCTTGGTAGACGAACTGAAAGCACCGATTATGGCCTTCGGTTTCTCCCTAGACCTCTTGCGGGTAGAAGACAAGTCCGACGGTTGGGAGTACGTGGATGATCATCCTGAGCTCTTCTTTGGCGACACCCAGCGTCTGACGCGCGCGACATCGACCGATGAGTATCTGGTCTGGTCGACGCCGCTACTGCAAGAGTGTGAGGTCACCTTGTATGCCCAGCTCATGGAGCTTGCGGGCGGGGTGGTTCTCGCGGTCTCTGAGGATGGTACGCACTGGCAGGATGTGCCCTACGAGACACAGGTCGTGGGCACCTCATCAGAGGGTTGGCAGCAGGTGCGCCTGCGCTTCATCTCTCCCGCCGATGTCACTACGCACTGGTTGCGGCTCACTTTCACAGAGGCGCTGGCACCCGAGGTACAACTGGGCGAGGTGGCCATGAAAGGTCTGCTGGCGGAGTAAACGGGGAGGAGCAAGTCCTTGGAACAAGCCTATTCGAGTTTCCTGCAAGCGGAGTTACAGCAACTGCCAGTGGGAGCGATCGATCGTAGGGCGCCGTCACTGGCGGAATGGCAGCAGCGGTCACCAGCGCTGCGAGATCGGCTTCGTCAGGTGTTGGGTTTCCCTACCTCAGAGATCGATCGGCCTGTGCGCCATGAGGTGCGCGGGACCATAGACGGTGACGGCTATCGTATTGAAAAGCTCGTCTATGAAAGCGAGTCAGAGCCTCTCTCGAAGGTGCCCTGTTTGCTCTACTGGCCGTCACCACTACCAGCGACCAGACTGCCAGCTATCGTGCTAGGGTGTGGCCACGGAGGTAGCAAGTCCAGTTGGTATAACCAATACGCCTGCCAGCTGTATGCCAAACTCGGCTGTGCCGTATTGCTAGCTGATCCCATCGGGGAGGAAGAGCGGCACGAGAGCGGTCAGCTGGGGTTGCGAGGCGCATCGGCGTGGTCGCAATCTGGACCGTGCGCTCCTGGCGGGCCGTCCTTTTGTCGGCAAGGTGGTCTACGACCTCACCCGCGGTATCGATCTACTGCGCCACCATCAGGCCATTGATCCCGAGAGGATCGCCTGCGCTGGTAGCTCTCTGGGAGGCACGGTAACGCAACTGCTGGCGGCGGTTGACGATCGTCTGGTCGCTTGTGTGAACTCCGCTTGGGCTGCTGACTATCGGGAGTTTGATGGAGATACTGGATGCTGCTACCGCCTTCACGACCTCATTCAGGACATGAACCAGGCTGAGCTGATCGCCATGGGGGCACCTCATTGTGCTAACTTGGTGATGATCGGGTCGTTGGACGAGATATGCCCGCCGTTGAGAACAAGAGAGATGGTAGATGCGGCACGGCGGGTCTATGCGCTGTTTGGTGCCGAGGAGCGCTGCAGGCTGATTGCCGATGCGCATGGTGGGCACCGCCCCTACCATCTGACGAAGGAGGCTGTGCGCTGGATAGCGTCCCATTTGCAGATCGAGGGGGAACGGGCCCAGGCGTTCCTGGAGCTTCCTGAGGCCAGCCTGTATGAGTTCACCCAGCGCCATGGCCTGACTATCGACAAGCTGTATAACGTGCCGAGACACCATCGAGGGGGCCGCAGCCTGGAGATCGGTGCCGTGTTCCGACAGCCCGCCACTTTGCGCGTGCTCTCCGACGACGAGACGGACGACGGGTCCCTATGCCCTGGAGCCGTGGCTGGTGGGCCTGGAACGTCGAGTTGCCACGCTTGCCAGCCGACGAGGCGGGCATCCGAGCCTGGCTCACGAACAGGGAGAGCATCAGGGCGGAGTTGGGCGAGTTGCTCGCCTTGGGCCCAAACGCGCTGCACTGGGGCAGTGGTGGCATGGAAGAGCCTGGTGAGCGTGCGCTTGCTGGGAGACGTCTGTACCGACACGAGCTGGGCATTCCCGGTTTCTTTGCTGCCTTGTGGGAGCCAGGGAGCGATCTGCGGTCGGGCCTGGGCGTGATCTACCAGCCTGCAGGCCGTAGTCAGGCCCATGCGAACTCGGAACTGCTGAACGGGTGGTTGCGTCGTGGGCACGTGGTCGTGGTACTGGATGCAGTGGGGTTGAACGATAACGAATTGCTTGTCGGCCGCTCCGCCACGGCTTTCAACACCCGTCTCGTGCAGTGCGCAGTGGACGGGCTCTTGGCGCGCGGTGACGTCTCGCGGGTCGTATGCCGCGGGGAGGTCGACGATGTGCTGGCTTGGGTTATGGCCCTCGATGAGCGCATTTCAGAAGGGTGGGTCGTGTCTCGCGGTGGGGAGGAGCCGTCTGCACTGGGTAAAGGAAGGATGGAAGGGGTGGTGCCGGGGAGTGCTCGCATTATCGACCGCTTAGGGCTATGGGCCATGGCCGCCCCGCGCCCGTTGCGTTTCGCAGCTAACGTGCTCGACGCTCAGGAGTTCTGCCTACTGCAGCGTGTGTGGGCGGCACTAGGGGCAGGTGACAGATTGGAAGCTCAAGGGAAGGGGGCATGAAATGGTAGATCGAACTCGGTCGCGATGGTGTCTTCGAGGCAACTGGCACAAGGGTGTGCTGGCTATCGGTTTGTCGCTAGTACTGGGTGGGTCGGTCACCGTCGCCAGCGCTCCAGTCGAGATCTCGTACATGTCTTGGTATACGGGTGAAACCGATGCTCTGGAACAGACTGTGATTGCTCGGTTTAACGAACTGAACCCGGATATCCGGGTAGTCAAGATTGGCGGAGATCCGCGTCAGAAACTCTTGACGATGATCGCTGGAGGGGCCCCTCCTGATGTCTCTATAGTGAACGGAGTCACCCAACCGCATCACCTGGCGGACGTAGCGATGGATATCACCGCTCATGTCCAGCGTGCCAAGGTTGATATGAAGGCTTATCTGCCGGGCCTGGAACAGACGGTGAGTCGTAAGGGGCGTATCTACGGTCTTCCTTGGGGCTTTGGCTTTTTCAATATGATGATTAACGTATCTATGTTTGAGAATGCCGGGCTATCTTTGCCGCAACCGAAGTGGACCCTTGACGATATGGCTAGGGCCGCTCGGTCACTGACTCGCGATACCACTGGAGATGGACAGCCGGATGTATATGGTCTGAATCCGGGTTTCATTGATGTAGAGGAACCGCTGTTCATGGCGCACGGAGCTAGCATCGTTGATCCTACGACGGGCCGCACAGACGTTCATGCGCCAGCCTATGTCGATGCCGTGCAGTATGTGGCAGACCTGATCAACACCGAACGTATCGCTAGCACTAACGTTTTTGGGGCGGCGAACCGCAGGATGGCTTTTACCGCGGGCCGGTACGGGATGACTGGCGAGTGGCAGAGCGCACTCAACTGGTTTGTCGCCCAGAGGACTCATGAGACGTTCGACTGGGCCATGGTCTACTGGCCAGTGGGCCGGGGACCGCAGACTACTTTGGGCTGGGGACACACCGTCTCTGTGATCAAAGGGACACCGCACCCTGATGAGGCTACCCGGTTTGTGCTGTTTTGGGCAGACTGGGAAACCGAGAGCCGCCTCGCAGATTCCGGGGTGTATCCGCAGACCTTGCGCGGCCTGCAGACAATGGTAAGGAAGCTGAACTTGCCAAGTCGCTATTCCGCTCAGCAGGTAATGGGGCCCTTGCTGAATCTTCCAGCTAGACCGTTTGTCCCGCCCTTTGAGGTGCCTGGATACGTCGAAGCGCGCGACGTGATAAGGCCAGCTCTAGTCAGCGCGGTGCAAGGTCAGGCACCTGCCAAGCAGCTTTTCGAAGAGGTGCGCGCTCGCGTCGATGCCCTGTTGAGTGGTGGCAAGTGATCGGAGGGGGAGGCTGGTGTCCCCAATCAAGGTAAAGACATAGAGGTAAAGACATAATGGAAGAGCCGGCCTATGCGCCACGGATCGTAGGTTAATTGGGAACGCTAATGCGGAACCCAATTAGAGCTACACGTGAGTAGGCCGGCACTATGAAGGTAACCACATCTGTGGGATTAGAGGCACAAGGGGAGGATCGTAGTTGCGGTAATGCGGGAGGGACATGAGGATTTACGAGACCTGGTGAGCGGCAGAGAAGACGCCGTTGAAGATCGTCTGCGTGCACGCCAACGTATCACACAGTTTCTACCCAAAAAGTCTAGCTCAAGAGCTCCATGGGGATTCCATCGCGTTAAGGGAAGAGACACCGAACGGTAGAACCCGCTTCGGTTCGTTTGTCGGCGTGGCGCCTCTAGGCGTTGACATATATGGATCGTGAGGCTGTTGCAGCCCTAGCCGTTAAGGGGATCGGACAGATAAAGGTAAAGGGGGGCGGCCCCATTGAGGAAACCGACCATACTGCGTAACGAGGCCACCCAGGCGGGAAGGGATATTTGGGCTGCCGTTGACAAGGGGGCTGAGCGCGCCCCCGCATGGATAAAAGCGCGCATGGAGGTCGTCCTTGCTGAGCAACTAGGCGAACGTATGAGTGATGAGACAACCAAATCCCGCACTATGCCGAACGCATAGCGTTCGGCATTGATCGCATGAGAAAGCCACCAGCCTCAACTCAGGGGTTTGGTGGCTTTTTTGTGCGCCCTTGCTGGTGTCTGACCCTCACCAGGGATGCCCCCAAAGCGAGCAAATCCCCCCATAGTAATATTTGGCGAAGAAAAACAAAGGATATATATATTCCCCTAGGTAATGTGACATATATCAGGAAAAGTCGACGGGGGGAGTCGCGGCATGAAGTTGGTCTCTTTCCTGGGTACCAGTAGGTATGAACCCGCCTGTTATGACTGGGGAGGCAAGCAGTCCGTCACACCGTTCGTACAAAGAGCCTTGGTTGATCTGTTGCCGGGGATCTCCGAAGTGATCGTATTCGCTACCGACAAAGCGTGGCAGGCCAATGGAGAAGCACTCATGGCGGCTCTGTCTGGGGGCTGCCAGCGGGAAAGGCTCGTAGACGACGATGATTTCACCCCCATCTTCGATCGCTTGAACGCCCTTCTACAGCCCGGGGATAGGCTGTCTATCGACATAACCCATTCCTATCGTTCGATTCCCGTGGCGGCCCTGCCTTTGGTCAACTACCTCGAGTTGGTCAAAGACATACCGGTGAGCGGAATCTATTACGGGCGCGTTACCCTTCAAGAGGAAAAGCCCCTTCCAGGGCGTATCGTCGACCTTTCGAGCATCCTCTACGTGGAACGATGGACGCTAGCCGTGGCCGCTTTTCTGCGCTACGGCAAGGGCGACCAATTGGTTCAGATCCTGGATGAAGAGGTCGAGCGGCAGTTTAAGGAGCGAGCGGGGTCGAGGCCTCACACGATGGGTCAGTTGCGCTCCCGCCTAGAAAGACTTGGTCAGCAACTGAACACGAACCGATTAGTCGGCGTCTCAAGGGAAGCCGAAAAGCTTCATGAGCTCCTCGCCAGTGCGGACCTGCAACGGGAGGCTAGCGGTTCGCTGCAACTACTTCTGCCGCTTATAGACCGCCTAGCAGATGATGCCGCCATTTTCTCTGAGACGGGGTCCTCACCGCGATCACAGTTGCGTCTGGCCCGTTGGCATCTCGATCACCACGATCCTGTAAGTGCCGCCCTAGTGGCCAGGGAGGCGGTAGTGACGCAACTCATGGAGGCCAACGACGCTGGTGACTTGCTCATGAACACCGAGGCGCGCGAGAAGATGGGGGCCCGCGTGGGGCAGGAACTCCCCAAGGCACATCCCGTCTACACGGTATTCGGCGAGCTACGCGAGATCCGCAACAGCCTGGCCCACTGCGGAATGCGCGGGTCTAAAGAAGAGCAGCGGCTCATCGACACGGACATTGATCCCAGAAAGATACCTGAAAGGCTCCAGTCTCTGATCGACCAGCTAGAAAGCATGCTCGACCAGTCTCTCTGGAGGTTTGATAAGCAGATTCCAACGCCTAGCGACGACTGATGGAGGGAGGGTTGGCGCAACGGTGGTTGCGCCAGGACCATGCGCAAAATTCCCAACTGCCCAGCAAGACCTGCTATTCGTCGGCGCCCCGGTTGGGTGCGCAAAGAGCTGAGGCTAGAGACGATCACCCCAATGCTGGGGGCGGGTACCAAACCCCTACACCTGGATAGGCAGTCCTACGTGCGCGGTGGCACAATCCGCGGGCTTCTTCGTTACTGGTGGCGAGCCTGTCAGTTTGATGTGGATTTCACGGAACTCATCCAGCGCGAAACAGAGCTTTTCGGTGCGGCAAGTACGCCCGGCCGTCTTTCCATCACCTTGGGGGAGATAGAGGCGAAGCGTACTCGTAACGGAACCAGATTCCCAAACTATGTGCGGTTTCCCTTTATGGGCCCGGGTGGAGCGGATATCCAAAGCCAAAGCATTATGGTCACATTTACCCTGCGCCTGGAGTACCCCGCAGAGTATGAGCCGCAATTGGACAATGCCCTGTGGGCATGGGCCAACTTCGGGGGTATCGGTATGCGCACTAGGCGGGGAGCCGGGGCGCTGTTGGTGCGGGAGTACGCACCAGCGGACTGCGATGCGCTGGACGAGCGTCTTAGGACCCTTTGTGGCAACCACCATCAGCGTGAGCGTTCCTGGTCGGTACTGAGTTCCCGTCTACGTTGCGGACCCAAAGCGACTGATGCTATGGCCGCCTGGGGGGCCGCTCTTGAGAAACTTTCCAGATTCCGCCAGATCCCCATTGGGCGCCCTCGCATGCTAAGTCGTTCCAGATGGCCCGAAGCAGATAGTATACGCCGCATCACGCGGAGGGCGGCAGCCCGCCACCGCGAAAGCATCACAGGGAGCAACAATGCGTTTCCCCGCGCAGAGCTAGGCTTGCCGCTGATCATCAGGTTCAAAGATAGGGGCGAGCCTGGCCCAGTTACCCTGGTCCCTGTTGAGGGGGGCCGTAGGCCGAGCCCTGTCATTCTCAGACCCTTACAGCTGCAGGATGGGAGTGTGGTACCCATGGCCCTGATCATGAACACACCTCCACTGAAGGGGGTGCGCCTAGATCCCCTGGGCAAGTCCTACGGCGGCAAGCATCTCCGTGGTCATGGAGTGCGCGGCTATTTGGATTCCCCACTCGACAGATATGGAAAAGACAACGCAGTCGACGCGTTCGAAGAGATGCTCGGAAGGGAGTGGAACCGCTGATGGGGGCGTACTGGCTAAGCATTAGCATCGGCCCAGTGCAGGGATTTATCGCGGCGGCCAGGCGCACCCGCGATCTGTGGTATGGTTCGTGGCTTCTGTCAGAGATAAGCAAGGCCGCAGCCCTTGATCTACATGAACAGGGAGTACGCATCGTGCTACCTGGGGTGGAGTCGGCCGCCGAGCTACAGCCCGATAGTGACCTCAATGTCACAAACAAGATACTGGCCCACGTTCCTGACCCACTAGACCCGGCACAGGTTTTTGCGTCAGCCGAGCGGGCAGCGTGGGCTCGTCTGCGCAGCGAAGCTGGCCAAGTGCTAGGAGATATCGCGGTTTTCATTAACAAAGGGCGTTGGGAAAACCAGATCGATGACTTCCTGGAGATCTATGGAGCCTGGGTCCCCGATGAGGGCTACGATAGCAGACGTGCCGTGGAGCAGTTGCTCAACGGTCGAAAGGCGCTGCGTGATTTCGGTCCCGGCCATGGGGCGGCGCTGGTGCCTAAGTCGTCGCTGGATGCCATGCGGGAAAGCGTGTTGCGCCACCGGCAGCCGCTCTCCGAAGATAGCCTGCGGCGCCTTGATCTGCGGGCCTCCGAGCAGTTAGATGCGATAGGATTCATCAAGCGGCTGGGACAAGGGCGCAGACAGTACCCATCGATCGGTCGGATTGCTGCGGACCCTTGGTTACGCCGTCTAGCCAAGGGTGAACCGGAGGAGCAAAGGACGCTGGCCGACCTGAAGGCACTGGCCGCCCGGTTGCAGGACCTCCCCTGCCTCAGTGCGCCGCAGTTCGCCCATTTCCCGTTTGATTCCAGCATCTGCTATCCCTCTCGGCTTGCGGACGCCCTTCCGGCACCGGAGCATGGCGAGCTTCGCAAGCAGATTAAGGGGCTGGTGAAGCGGGGCCCCTCACCCTATATGACCGTTCTCACCGCAGACGGGGATCACATGGGGGCACTTATCGATAGCCTGCAGACTATGGAAGAGGTGCAGGCACTCTCGCAAGAACTCTCTCGCTTCGCCGAGAAGTCCAAGGGCATCGTGGCCGAGCACTACGGGGCTCTCGTTTACGCTGGTGGTGACGACGTGCTTGCCTTGCTACCGCTCGACCAGGCGGTGGCCGCAGCCCGCAGACTGCATGACGTATACTCCGATATCCTCACGCCTGTGGCGGGTGGAGCGAATCCTACCCTGTCGGTGGGGATAGCGGTCAACCATTACCTCGAACCTCTCACCGACATCCTGACTCGTACGAGAGAGACTGGCCAGTTTGCCAAGGAGCCCGACCGCAACGGCCTGGCCATCTGCTTGCAGAAGAGGGCTGGCGGGGATGCCTTGCTGGTTCGCTACCGGTGGGACGATGACCCCGACGAACGGCTCGCCAAGTGGATAGCCCTTCTTGAGTCAGACGATGTGCCCATGGGGGCCGCTTATGAGCTACATATGCTCTCCAGCCGCTATCCGAAGGGTGACGACGCGTGGGTCTATCAGGCGCTGCGAGCCGATGCCGAAAGGGTACTCAAGCGAAAGGAAATACAAGACGCGGCTTCTTTGGCCCGGGCCATGGAGCTCCTCTTCGACGACGCGCACACTGCGGACGATTTCACACACAATGTACGGATGATGCTGTTGGCTGTGCAGTTGGTGCAGATGAGCCGCGCTGACGATAGCGAGTGAGGTGATATGGGTGCTACCGATAACCATATATCCCCGTGACCCCCTGGTGGCTCGCGACGGGCGGCCCTACGGTCGCGGGGCGGGAAATCGCATGTACTGCCTACCATGGCCCTACCCATCCGTGGTGGCTGGTTCGTTGCGTACCATGCTGGGGAAGGAAATAGCGGGTAGGCGAGATGCTTTTGCCGATCAGGTTTTTGTCGACAAACTCAAGGAGATTCGGGTGCGAGGCCCGCTACCGTTGTACGACGACCAGTTGTACTTCCCCCGGCCTCGCAACTTTCTCCGGGCGCGTGAGAAAGAGAAAAGGGAGTACACGGTAGAAAGACTTGAACCCCGGCCGCCCGGCCCCGGATGTGGGTTGAACCTACCGGGTTTGTGGCCTCTGACGGCTGAACTGCGGGACAAGCCCGATCTTGGGGAAGCCCTGTGGCCCGCGGATATGCTATACGCTTGGCTACTTCGTGAGGACCCTTTCGTCTTCGATGCGGATCAGGCCATTGCGTACCCCAGCATGGAGGAACGGGTCCACGTAGAGATCGATCGCGACAAACGCGTGGCTGTTGACGGCGCTTTATTCACCACTCAGGGCCTTGACTTCACCTGGGGCGCTGATCGGGCCTTGGCCATTCGGGCTACGCTACCGGATCTTGAGTGGGTCAAGATGTGGGGTACTAGGGATTTGGTGCATCCGGCAGGTGGTGAAAGGCGGTTGGCAGTATGGAAACCGCGCCAAGACGACGGCAACCAATGGGCGATGCCGAGTGACTTGGCGAAGCACTTGGCCGGAGCACAGCGTGTCTGCATGTATGTGGCGACGCCAGCCGTTTTTGCGGGCGGATGGCGCCCCGGATGGCTCGATCCCGACGACTTCACAGGCCTAGTCCCCGACACTGGCCTAGAGGTGCGGCTGAGGGGGGCTGCCGTGGGGCGTTGGCAACCCGTATCCGGGTGGAGCTATGAACAGCGCGGGCCGAAGCCCATTCGTAGATTGGTTCCGGCGGGGAGTGTCTACTTCTTTGATGTGCTAAGCGGCGACCCGGCCGAGCTCAGTGGACTGTGGTTACAGTCGCTATCAGATGATGAGGGCGATGCCCAGGACGGCTTCGGCCTTGTTTGTTGGGGCGTATGGGGAGAGCAAAACGCCTAGGCGATACCGACTGCCAACAGAGGGGTGGAGATGAGATGAGCAGTTACGCCAAGCTATACTGGATCCATGCACTGACGCCGCTGCATGTGGGAGCGGGGCAGGGTCTGGGTTTCGTGGACCTTCCGATCATGCGAGAAAAGGCGACCGGTTGGCCCCTAGTGCCGGGAAGCGGAGTCAAAGGGGCCTGGAGAACGCTTGTGGCTGCAGGTGAGCACAGGAAGCTCGAGG
Source organism: Limnochordia bacterium (assembly GCA_050951545.1). Classification (GTDB taxonomy): domain Bacteria; phylum Bacillota; class Limnochordia; order DTU080; family DTU080; genus DTU080. The sequence continues at coordinate 652,979 of JBMNJG010000007.1, forward strand.
ATGTGATCTTTGGGGTGCCAGGGGAGAGTGAGGGTCATGCTGGCTCAGTGGTCATGGGTGATGCCAATCTGGCCTTCCTCCCAGTGCGCAGTCTTTACGGCACTTTTGCCTATGTGACCACGCCATTGGTACTGCGGCGCATACAGCGTGATACCGAGTTTGCCGCTCCGGACAGACTAACGCTTCCATCCCTGCAACTCCGCGCCAACGGGGCCCTAGCCGCCCAGGGTAGCAGCCTGGTGAGAGCTGATAAGGTGTATCTTGAGGACCTAGACCTTGACACCAGGACTTCAGAGGGGGTCACTAACCTAGCTAACCAGCTTTCCTCGTGGATCTTTCCTGCTGATGCCGAGTGGCAGCGACTTTTCCGCGAGCGCTTCCTGGTGGTGCCCGAAAACGTTTTCAACTACCTGACGAGGTATGGCACGGAGGTAGTAGCTCGCGTACGATTGGAGGATGGTAGCAAGACGGTCGCTACAGGGGCCCTATGGTATGAAGAGAGCCTTCCCGCCGAGAGCATCTTGATGGGAGTTTTGTGGTGCGATCGTGTTGTGGGCAGGCAAGGCGCAGAACTGACTTCGGAGCAGCTGCTTAACACTGTGTTCCAGGGTGAATGGTCAGCTCAACTTGGAGGTAACCAGACCATTGGTTTGGGTAGGGTGCGCTGCGTCTTTGGGGAAGGTCGGGAGGTGTGATTGTGAGGGAGCACATTTTGGCTGAGGGGGCCTTTCGGGCTGTGCAGGCTGCAGTGGATGCCAGAGAGAGTGAGCGAGAGCAGTACCTGCGCGCCGCTGAGGGATTTCCATCTCTGGTGCATACCAACGGCCTAGCCCAAGCTACGTCCTTTTTCATTATCGCCAAAGAGGGCCGCCCGCGTTACCTGGGCGATGTGGCCACCGTGTTGGGCATAGCGAACGCGCAGCAGCTGCACCAGCGAGCCCGCACGTGTGACGTGGAGGAGTATATGCATCTGACGCGCGAGGTGATGATGGCCGCTGGCTGGCTTAAGCGCTATGCGCAGGCCCTCCTGAAACAGGTGGGCGCCGCCGCCGTGAGGGAGGGGGATAGAGGTGAGTAGGCGAGACGCATTGGCTCGGGCAGACATGCATGGGGCGAGCAACCCTGGGCTCGTGATGGACCGGTACGCCGATCTGCAGGAGAATGACCCAGACCTTCGTGCCTGTTCCCTACGTAATGCCGTTAGTGCCACACGTAATCTACAGGCATTGTATGAGCAGGCGTTCGCCCGCTGGGAGCAGAGGCTGGGAGATGCCAAGACAGCAGTGGCGGGGACAGGTCGTGGCCGGGTACTTATCGGTAGCGGGCAGACGGTGTATGAGACCAGTCTGCGCCTTCACGGTACCTATGGGTTTCCGTTCATCCCGGGTTCGGCTCTCAAAGGCCTGGCTTCATCGTACGCCGCCACTGTGTGGGGATGCTCCGAGCACGGCGAGGAGCAGTTCTCGCTTACAGGGAGTGCCTACCGGTGTCTGTTTGGCACACAAGATACGCAGGGACTGATCGTCTTTCACGACGCTTGGCTAGAGCCAGCTTCGCTACCCGAGGCCATGCAGATGGATGTTTTGACCGTGCACTACCCCGAGTATTACAGAGGAAACGCCGCCCAACGCCATGACATGGAGAGTGAGGATCCGATCCCTGTGTCCTATGTGAGCGTACAGGGGCGTTTTCTGGTGGCTGTTTCACCAGTCGTCAACGAGGAAGTAGCTCAGCCATGGGTCCAGCTTGCCTTGGACCTTCTGTTGGAAGCTCTGGCAGAGTGGGGCGTGGGGGCGAAGACGAGTGCGGGCTATGGACGGCTCTATGACGGGGTGACGTGGGAGCCTCCGAAGGTGTTGCCAGAAGAGGTCGCTGTCGCTGGGCTGTCACCCACTGACGAGCACCGCGAGGAAGAGGCAGAAGGGGCCGCAGCCCCTCCGCCGGCACTAGCTGTTGGTGTGTACCGCGAGGGACAGATAGTGCGAGCGCGCCGTATTGAGGTAACGGGTCGCAGGGGCAGGGGGCGGCAGACATACGAGATCCTCGGAGATACCGAAAACAGGGGTATTGTAGCCGGGCTAGAGAACGACGTAGAGATTGGTCAGGAACGTGAATTACGTGTTGTGAGCTTCGAGCCAAGAGATCGGTTCGTCAGGCTGGCACCCTTGGAAGAGGGAGAGTGAGCAAACGATGCGCACTGGCATCTGTACAGTGGGCACATCTTTGAAAGCCAACTGGAAACGCAACGGGGGTACGGGCGAGCCCACTCAAGCGCAATTGGTCGCTTTTCTCAATGAACACGATCCGGTCCGGGCTTGCGCGGAGACGAATACCATCCACAGGCTCGTCGACAAAGGAAGGTTGGGTCCGGGCCATCGCCTTGTCTTTCTGCATTCCGCCACTCCAGATGGAGCCTTGTGCAGCGGGGCTTTGAAAGTGCACTATGCCTTGCACGGGTATGAGACGGAAGCACGAGAGATCAGAGGACTAAACTATCAGCACAAGGAGTTTGCCAACAAGGGCCTCACCGACCTGATCGACACACTGATCGATCTGGTCGACAGGTATGGCGCCGATCAGGCGGTAGAGATGCCAGTGATCGTGGTGGCCACTGGAGGCTTTAAGGCCGAGATCGCCTACGCCACGATGACCGGGGCTCTCCTGGGTGTGCCAGTGTACTATGTGCATGAGCAGTTTGAAGGTCTTGTAGAGATGCCCCCATTGCCTATCTCCATAGACTTCACCTTTGTGACCGAGTATGAGGAGCTTTTCCAGAAGCTCGATGAGATGCCTTGGCAGGACGAGTGGGATGCCTTCTTGAGAGCTTGGAGGCGCCAAGGGGGCGGTTTCCTTCCTGCGAGAATGTCACATCTTTTCCTGCAGGAGGAAGGCCTGGTCCGCCTATCTCCCGCAGGTGACTTGATCTATAGAACCTTCCAAGGTCGGCTAGCCCACGTCGACGATCGCAGGGTGTATCTCTCCCCACAGGCCTACAAGGGTTTGACGACGCTCGAATCGGCCGGTCGGCAGAAAGTGGAGCGCGCACTGATGCGTTTGCTCATCCCTGAGGTGCGGGCTGATGCGGAGAGCAAGAAAAACAGTGATCTACGCGTTTTCCCAAAGGGGGCTCGGGCTGAGCGCGTGTTCTTTTTTACAGAAGGCGGCGAATTGTATGTCTGCGAAATCTGCAGTCACAGTGACCAAAGCTATGAGCGGTTGCTGTCGGACGGTGTCTGGCGGGACGATTACAAGAGCGTGGCCTTCAGGGAGTACGAGTTGCCGCAGGGCACATGATCTTCTGGGGGGCGTGTCCCACGCTGGATGTGAGAAGACGGGGGCCCGTAGGGAGCCCCCTCCACACCTTCTCGGTTATATCAGTAAAAAGACAGCTTGCGCAGGCACTCCTGCGGGATCTCGTCGAGGAAGCAAGAGGGTTCACAGCTGATGGGAGCTCCCATACGCAGCCGCTCTTGGGCTGCAGTGAGGTAGAGTTGCTTCCGAGCGCGCGTCACCCCGACATAGAATAGACGCCTTTCCTCCTCAAGAGCGTTATCGTCCAGTGCTCGGTAATGGGGGAAGACGCCTTCTTCCATACCCGTGATGAAGACCACAGGATACTCCAATCCCTTCGCAGCATGCACGGTCATCAGGGTCACCTGGTCGGCACTCTCGCGCAGGGTGTCTAGGTCAGTGAGCAGTGCGATGTAGTCTAGAAAATCCTGGAGCTTGCCTCTGCCGTGTCGGGAGTCATACTCCTTAGCCATGCTCAGGAACTCGTCAAGAGTCTCGAGCCGTTCGCGATCGTTCTTATTGGACTCCTTGTACATCGCTCGGTAGCCCGTCCGCTCAAAGATGGCGATCATCAGTTCACCGACACCAGCCTCAGGTACCAGCTCTGCCAGCTCTTGGAGTATGGTAGCGAACTGCTCAATGGCCGCGCCAGCCTTTCCGCCAATCCCGGCCTTGGTAGCCTGAGTGGCTGCCTGGAATAGCGAGATGTCTTCCTCTGCCGCGTAGGCGGTCAGCTTACCCAGAGCCTTTTCGCCCAGGCCTCGGCGTGGCGTGTTGATCACCCGCAACAGGCTCACATTGTCCTCTTGATTGCCTAATAGGCGCAAGTAGGACAGGGTGTCGCGCACCTCGGTGCGATCGTAAAAGCGAAAGCCTCCTACAACCCGGTAGGGGATGCGCAGGCGTACGAGCTGCTCCTCCAACACCCGCGACTGAGCCTTCGAACGATACAGTACCGCGATGTCGTTAAAGCGGTGCTGACCCGCCATGAACTGAATCTCTTGCGCCACAAAGCGGGCCTCATCTCTATCAGTAGGCGTAAAGCATAGGTTGATGGGATCGCCCTTGGGATTATGTGTCCATAGCTTCTTCTCCAGCTGACTGGTATTCTCGCTGATCACGGCATTAGCGGCCCTCAGGATCGTCTGTGTGGAGCGATAGTTCTGTTCCAGTTTGATCACTTTGGCCTCAGCGTAATCTTGCTGGAAGTTGAGGATGTTCGTGATGTCCGCCAAGCGGAAGCCGTAGATGGACTGACCATCGTCGCCTACCACACAGAGGTTGCGGTGCTGTTCGGCGAGCATGCGGATCAGTATGTACTGGGCATGGTTGGTATCCTGGTATTCGTCGACCATGATATGGCTAAACAGGCGTTGATACTGTTCGAGCAGCGAGGGATGCTCCTGAAAGAGGCGGACGGTTAGGTAGAGCAAGTCGTCGAAGTCAACGGCGCCGATCTCTTGCAGACGGCGGGCGTAGATGCTATAGACCTGCGCTTGATCGTGCTCGGAGTGCGTGACTGCTTGCTCCAAGGCTCTCTTGGGACTGAGCAGCAGTGTCTTGTGTCGAGATGTCGCCCACAGGTAAGGATTTGGGTCGCTGCTGTCGCGCCCGGTACCCGCCAAGATCTCGCGCAACAGGGCGTGTTGATCGTTATCATCGATGATGGAAAACCCCCGCTTGTAGCCCAGGTGGGTGATGTGCTCGCGCAAGATACGTACGCACGCTGAATGGAACGTGCACACCCAGGTCGAGCGGGCGCTTTCGCCCACCAGCTGCGTGACTCTGCTCTTCATCTCGCGGGCAGCTTTGTTCGTGAAGGTAACGGCGAGAATGGCTTCGGGTGCGACGCCCACGGTGTGTAGAAGGTGGGCCAGGCGATGGGTGATAACTCGAGTTTTGCCTGAGCCAGCACCAGCGATTACCATGAGTGGCCCGTCCACACTGAGCACCGCCTCTTTTTGCGCAGAGTTCAGACCAGTTGTGTATGATGTCAAATACAGTGCCCCCTGTTTGGATGGATAGCTCTCCCATGGTACCACCTACAGCGGGTGGATACCAGCCTTGGCCTTCCGCAAGGAACCGCCGCTGGTCCCTGACGAGGTGCGCGGCTCCTTCGTCCTGCTGTCTCTTCACTTCGCTCCGGTCATTCGGGTGGCTCGCAGGTAATAAGGCCCCCTTACCCCCAGAGAATACGTCTACTGCGGCCCGAGGTAGTTATTCTCCCGTGTGCAGATCGGCCTTCTCCGACCTACGTAACGACTACCATCTCTCTAGGTGGGTAGGCCTTTTCCCTCACCCGCCTGCGAGCCAGATAGGCCACCACGACCATGCCGTCGCGGATCTGCCGCATGACTCCCCGCAACGTCACTCTGCCCCACTTGTAGGACCGTAGGTTGCGCCTCACAAACAGCTGAAACAGGTTGTAGGCCATGACGAATAGCGTGAGCAAAACCTCAATGACTTGTGGCTCGTAGCAGTAGGCATGGCCTAGGTGGAAATGATGCTTCAGGAAATGGAACCCACCATTCTCGATGTCCCAGCGCCGGTGCGCTATCTTCCACACAGTCAGTGCGGGCATTATCTTCCTGCTGGCATTGGTCACAAAGTGAGTGGTTACCTCCTGCTCTTTGATCGTCTCACCGGCCGCGTTGAGCTCCCTGCGTATCTCACGAACCTTAATACAGCGCAAGGGCTCATTCACGCCCTCCCAGCTGGTGAAACCCTCGTCCTCCCAGGTCTGGACATCATACACCGTATTGCTTTCGGCCTTCAATCGAACACGCCGGTGTACCTCGTTGGGGCTTTGTCCTTCAAAAAGAGCATCGGCATCCTTGATGATGTTGTAGTCCTCCTGCTTTACCCGAACGATAACATGCTTATTCTGTCCCAGTACGGTGTTAAGAAAGGGGCTCCCAGCGAAACCGGCGTCCACGGTCACAACATCGCAAAACCGGCAATGACGCTGATAGAGGTCCTTAAGCACGGCTCGGGCGACAGTCGTCTCTCCCTGTCCGGCCGGTATGCGCACCATGTCTAAAAGGAGATTTGTCCCTGATGCGCTCACATACTGGACGCCTAGGGCATGCTCCAGATACCTTTCCTTCTCGACACTTCCGCCATGCACGTCCTTCCGATGGTGACCTGCATGGCCCAAACGCTCGCTCTTGGTCGAGAACAACCCTGTGCCGTCGATTGCCACGACGCGGAAACCCTCAACCCGTGTCTGGTCCAACGCCTTGTTCCTTCTGGCTTTGGTGATGATGGCGTCACTTGCCCGTACAAGACTGTCGCGGTCAACCCGCTCAAAAGCGTAGATGAACGTATCAGCACTAGGGCGGTCCGTGCCAGCTACACCATCATAGCTACCGTCACGGATGGCCTCCGCCAACTGATTCATGCTACGAATCCCCGTAACAATGCCTATCATCATCTTCCATGTTAGGCCAGGCAATCCGTAACGCGGCCGGACCCGGCCATCCTTAACCTGCCGAAGGTGTTGCTCAACGCCGTAGGTTCCATTACAATAGTTAACGAACCGTTCAAACACATCTGCCATGTTTCCCCGTAGCCCCTTTCGCAGCGGCTGGTAACTACTGCATTCGGCAGCTACGGGGATTCTCTTCTTACGCCACCAGAAGTCTTTATCTTCACATCCGCGCCAACCGCGCGAATTGACTGACAGAATTTTCGAACAAGGTCCCTCTTCCCGCTAGGCCCCCAATACCCCTTCATAGGCCCTTTCAGGGTGCCTTCAACTTAGTGGCTTGCGGAAGTCCTGGTCGATAGGGGGATTGGGAGTGCACACGAGAAATGGCGGTCAACTGCTGGTTATGTCACGGTGCCGTCTGAGTGAAAATCAGTGCAGACGTGTTGCCCTGATCGCCGGCGGCGGGTGGACGCGCACTAACATTGGCTGCACGGCTGATGTGAGCCCTGACGAAACGGACAAGGTGACCCAGGGTGATTACTCGTCTTGCGTTTCCTCTGATTCGCTAGCGGTTCCCCAGCCACGTTCATCTATTCTTTGCTGGTACTCACCGCATCTACACTCGAGATAGTTGATGAGCTTCCGGTTGAAGTCCTGACCGCGCCGGAATGGCAGCCGCCTGTGAATCTTGCGCTTGATGATCTTGCAGGACAGCTCGTGAGACTGAATCACGATCAGCTTGATCTTCTTCTTAGCGCAGATCTGCTGTTTGGTCTGGTCACGGCATTGCTGCCTATGGACCTGCTCAGCCGAATTCCGCTCCGTGACGCGGTAGTGTTGCGCCCCATTGAACTCCATGGCCGTATTGTGCAAGTAATAGAAGAGATCGACCTCCAGACGCTTGCCAGTTGCTGGGTTCCTCATGAAACCTGGGCGCATTCCGTCGTCGAAGTCAAGGCAATCGACAAGCGCCAAGAAGATAGCCTGCATGAGAGCCTCTCCGAGGTGCGTAGCGCGGTGGAGCTCATCCTGCACGTCAAGTATTTCTTTTACATTTCGCTTATCAACCGGGTTGTGGAGAGTGAAGCGAATCGGTGCCCGCTTGTGCGCCTGCTCCATCTCCAGCCAACCATGCTTGGCCAACTGACGAGCTGCGTGTTTGATGGTCTGGGGGCTCAGACTCATCCGGCCGGCTAACTCAGCGTATGTGAACTGCCTTTTGCGAGGTGGGTCCGTGGGTTTGGACAGCAGTAGGGCATAAACCAATTTGGCCTGTGCATGGATTTCAGTAGCCATGACTAGCTCCACAGGCACGGAGACCCTATCCGGGGATGGCTTCTGTGCCGCGGTCTGGCTAGGTCCCCGCCTAGCCGGTGGAGCAAACCAGCCCTCGGTGGTTAACTTGGCCGTCGCCCTGCGAACGGTAGGCCGGGACATACCCGTGCGCCGCCCCAGGCGGCTGGGCGAGAAAAGGAAACTTTCCTCCAGCTGATCATCCATCGTTAAGGCCATCCAAACGATCTTCTCGCTGGCTTTTAGCTCGCGAGTCAGTAGCAGTGAGAGCGGCACGTTCACCTCATCTACATAGAGAGAGTACAAGGGCCTCACCTCACACAACGATCATGTGTTCGATTGTCTCGATGCGATGTTCGGTACGTGAGGCCAGAATCCTTCCACAGACAATAGTTCTTCGCTGACTGCGCGCGCATTGCCAGCTAAAACTCGGAGGCCACCGGGAGTCGACAGCATTTCCCCCTCGGATCATCGACTGAGTGGCAAAAGGCTATCGCCACTGTTTGGTTATGTACTGCCCAGTAGCTCCAGAAGGGCCACCAAGGCGGGAAAGCGCGCTCTTTTGGGGGGAAATGAGCCCTTCGGGCGATCAAAATGAGCAAAAAGGGCTTCGCGAAGGCCGCATCGCTGCACTTTTACCACGTACATTGGGCCCGGGGGTTAATGAGGCGGCTCTTCTGCCATCGCCGTCCGATCCTGGCCCCGACTCATGTCCAATCCGGGTGCATCTGTCCGACTACCGAGCCAGTCTCGCGAGCGTGTGCATGGTGCATGGTGTCCGTCCACCCTTTTCGAAACACACCGACCGGGATAACAGTGAAGGTGAGTCCGCAGAGGGACCTGAGTGAGCCCGCCGTGATCGCGCACTGGGGAGCTGACCCCATCGACTGAGTGGGAAAAGGCGATCAATGGCGTCGGGTTATGTGCTGCGCGGTAGCCCCCAAGGGGCCACCAAGGCGGGAAAGCGTGCTCTTGGGCGGGGAAATGAGCCCTTCGGGCCGTCAAAATGAGCAAAAAGGGCTTCGCGAAGGCCGCATCGCTGCACTTTTACCACGCACATTGGCTCTCGGGGGTTAATGAGGCGGCTCTTTTGCCATGGCGGTCGGATTCTTGGCCCCGACTCACGTACCAATCCGGGTGCATCTGTCCGACTACCGAGCCAGTCTCGCAAGCGTGTGCATGGTGCATGGTGTCCGTCCACCCTTTTCGAAACACACCGACCGGGATAACAGTGAAGGTGAGTCCGCAGAGGGACCTGAGTGAGCCCGCCGTGATCGCGCACTGGGGAGCTGACCCCAATCGGCTGAGTGGGAAAAGGCTATCGCCACTGTTCGACGGGCTGAATGACACCATTGTGCGCAAACGAGGGTACGAACCTTCGCTCGACTACCATCACATCAGGGGTGAGGCCGCCTGCTGAAAGGGCAATCATCTTCTCGTGGTAGCCACCCCACGGCTGTTGTATGAGTTCCAGTTTCACTCCGGGCTTTGTGGCCATGTACTCATCGAGCAGGGCTTGTGTTTTCGCAATCTCGGCCATGTCGTTGATCCACATGGCCACTTGTAGCTTCACTTCGGTGCTGCCAACGTTTGCGGTCACCACAGCACATACTACGATCAAAAGTGCCAAGACCCCCATGGGCTTTCTCAATGTAGTCGCACCTCCTGGAAGGTTTTTAGGTGAGTGTGGACAACAATGTAGCCGATGGCAGAAAAAACGGATGCCGAGACGAGCGTTCGACGCTTCTGCGCCTTCCCCTTTGGTGAAGCCTCCCACAACAACTGGCGACAATTGGCGGTAATTATTACGGTACTTAATCAAGAAAGGTTGTGACAAGACGTGAGAGTAGTGACCTTTGCCTTGGTCGCTGTGATGGTAGTGTTGTGCTTCAGTACGGCGCTTATGTCCGAAAACGTAGTCGACTTTGCCACTTGGGGAGCGGTATCCGAACAAGCGATGTGGCGCCGCGACATCGCAGATTTCGAACGCGTCAATCCAGACGTCAAGGTCAATCTCTTAGCATCGGACTTCAACACGCACTTTGAGCGCATGCCACTGATGCTGGCTGGTACCATAGAGACGGATGTAGTGCGCATTGGAGGGCAGCATTTGCCCACATTTGCGCACCACGGTTTCCTGTTGCCTCTTGATCCGTACGTGAATAGGGGCCAGATAAACCGCCTTGAGTTTTTGCCTGCTGTGCTCGATTCAGCTTCCTATGGTGGCCTGTTGTATGGTTTGCCCGATCACTTCTCGCCAGTGGTTCTCTATTACAACGCGGAGCTTTTCAGGCAGTATGGGCTCTCTGATCCCCATGCGTTGCATCAGCAGGGGCAATGGACATGGGAGAGCTTTGAGTCAGTAGGGCGCAAGCTGACGATAGATCGCTCCGGCGCGGGTTTGCCGCAGCAGTGGGGAATGACAACCAGCTTTTCACCCACGCATCCACAGCTGCGCCAAGCCATGAAACTGGCCAACGGTGGTCGCGTCTATAGCCAGGACCTCACAAGGTATTATCTTGATGATCCCTCCAGCATCGTCGCTCTGCAGTGGCTTGCCGATCTACGGGAGTTGAGGGGAGGCAACTGGGAATCGGGTCAGGTTGGCATGCACCCGGGGTATCCGTCAAACCAGAATATCTGGCAGGACCGGCTGCAATGGGAGCTTGCTGTCGCACCCCTACCTAGGCCCAGCTCGGGAAGCTACGCCACGGTGATGACTACGAATATCATGTCAGTGGCTAAGCAGGCGAAGAACCCCGATGCAGCCATTCGCTTTATCAACTACATTGTCGGTCCGCAAGTGCAGCGTCGGCGCATCGACGACAACTTCGTGGTGTCCGGGCGCATCGATGTGGCCGCGGAGTCGCTGCGCGAAGGTCGCATGGCGGCTACGAACAATCAAGTGATCATGGATATAACAGCCTTCACGAAGCCCTGGGCGGTGCCGATCGGGCATTACACGGACGTGCCTACCCTGGTTAATCGTGAACTAGGAGCGCTTTCCAGAGGAGAGGAAGCAGCGGCGAGCGCCGCTGTACGCATATGCCAGATGGTCAACGCCATCATTTCGGGCAAGTAGGGTTCGCTTCGAGGAGTAGAGTGGACCACCACGCGCCTTTTCGCGGTGCGCGGTGGTCCACGGTTTTCCAGAGATCACTTTCCTAGGGTAAGCGAGAGGCCAAGTCTCTGGACGATGTCGACACCTTCGGGCCCCTCCTCCTGGCCATGGCTATGAGTACTACAGATGATCAGCGTCTCGATCGGGAAGGGGCTTTCCCCTGATGCCTGACCAGAAGCCTACTACGATCTGTCGAGCTGCTTCGACTATGAGACAAAGAAACCCAAGAAGAAGCGGGATGCCGTAGCGGATGCTGACGTAGAGTAGGCCGAGGGAAAAGCCGATGCCAAGATACAGGAAATACGGTCCACACCAGAGGCACACAAGACCACCGCCTCTCACGCTACCACTGCTAAGGCCATCGGATCAGCGAGCTCGTGTGCCATTTTCGCCTTTGAGTCACACTTCCCCTTTCATCTGCGTTTCTCCGATAGCGACGGATAAGGACGAAGACGATGGCAGGGGTGCCCAGGCTATGGCGAGCAATGGGCGGTGATGTGGGGCAGGACGGTAGCTGCGAAGGTGAGGATTCAGCATCTCAACTGTGTGGGCATCCAATCCGCTGCCCGATGTCGTGGATATGGCTCCCGAGTTAGGGTATGAGTTCATGAAGAACGGGATGTTCGCTGACCTCAATCCCTACATGGCCAAGGAACGGGGGCTGAAGTGGGAGCAGCTGTTCCCAGCAGCAGTCAACGGCGTGACTGACGGTAGCGGCGGTGGTAAGCGCTGGAGGCTGCCAGGTTCTATCTGGGAGGTCGGTACAGGCTTCAACGTGGATGCATTTGAGGCCGCCCTGATGCAGGTCCCCACGAAGTGCTCGGTGAAGCTCATGCAAGGAGATACAGGGGTAAGGAGGAGCTGAGCCGTGAAAAGGAGCCTGCAGATACGCGTGGGGCTCAAGGACGCCGATGTCGTGGGCAACACCAACATAGCACTACAAGCTGCAGTGGATTACGTCGGCGGTCTGGGTGGTGGTACGGTAGCTATCGGTCCGGGTGTGTATCTCATGGAGGATTCCCTGCATCTACGCAACGGCGTGCATGTGCAGGGAAGCGGCGAGGAGACGGTCCTGAGGAAGGCAGATGGGGCCAGCTCGCCATTGGCCACCGATGGGGACTACGGTGAAGAGCAGATCACGGTCACAGATGATATCGGGCTGCGGCCGGGCAGTGGGGTGACGGTCTGTTACGCTGGCGGTCACGGGTTCCATACCACAGTGGCTACGGTGATAGCTCAGGTCGGCTCTCATACCTATGCGATCAATAGGCCCCTCGTCAATGATTACCTAGTTGCCAGGCAGGCGCAAGCGCAGACCACTTTTCCCATCATCAGCGGCTACCATCTCACGGATGTCACCATCGGGAATCTCACCATTGACGGTAATAAGGAACACAACCCGTTTCTGGGGGGATGCCGGGGTGGGGGCATCTTCCTCTACCGGGTGAACAGTGCGCAGATACGAGCTGTGACGGTGGTCGACTACAACGGCGACGGCATCAGTTATCAGCAGAGCTGCGACGTGGTAGTGGAAGAGTGCACCGTCTCCGGATGTACTGGCCATGGCCTTCACCCGGGCTCCGGAAGTCAGCGGACGGGGATTCGCCGATGCGTAGTTCGTGAGAGTGGCAGGGATGGGCTCTTTGTGTGTTGGCGCGTACAACACAGCCTGTTTGAGGCGAATGAGCTCATCGGCAATGGTGCAGCGGGCGTTTCTATCGGCCATAAGGATACAGACAACATGTTTCGAGGGAACGTGATAGCTCAGAATCGGCAACACGGGGTGCTGTTTCGCAACGAGCCCGAGGTCTTAGCGGCGCATCGCAATCGCTTTGAGGCGAACCGGGTTGTCGACAACGGCTCTGAAAAGGGAGGCTGCGGATTCTTCATTGGCGGCGAGACGTGTGATATCACCATCGTGGGTAATGTGATTGCAGACACTCGTCCACCTGCGCGGCGCACGCAGCGCTACGGCGTCTTCGTAGACGAAAAGGCTCGTAACGTGTGCGTCGAAGACAACGAAATGAGCGGTCACCTGGTTCAGGATCTTTTCTATGCAACTAAGAAGGATTCTTGAGAGGAGCGTTGTGATCATGGGGCTACCTGTTCGCTTTGTAGCTGTTACCTATAACCTGTGGGCGACGAATCGCTGGCCAGAAAGAGAGCCTGCCTTGCGTTCGTTTCTGCGCTCCCATGCACCGGATATCCTGTGTGTGCAGGAGCTGCGTGATGTGACACGCGCTGTGCTCGATGAAGAGCTACCCACACATGCTCGGATCGATGATTCCTTTGAGGGATGGACAAAGGAAGGCAACATCTACTGGTTGAGCACCATGTTTGAGATGCTCGAGTATGGGGCGGAGAATATCGGTCAACTGAGCCCGTTGCGGCGGCTCTTTTGGGCCCGTCTGCAGCTGAAAGGCACCGAACGCACGCTTTTCGTCTCCACAGTGCATTTTACCTGGCAGGGAAATCCACGGGAAAAGGAAGAGGGTTTCAGTCCCAGGCTGGATGAAGCGCGACGCAGTCTACAGGCGATTCAGCGCCTAGCTTCGTCTGAAGAGCCCGTGCTTTTCATGGGCGATCTAAACGATCAGGTCAACGCGATCCGTATCTTGCGAGCCCAAGGCCTCGCCGATTGCTTTACAGGCCGGGGTGCCTTTCCGGTGCCCACCATTCCGGCTCGTCCCACTGCTGGCGGGACACCACAGACCATCGACTGGCAGTTCTACAGAGGCCCCATCCGACCCATGACGAGCGAGGTGCTCGACTACTACGAAGGCGATTTCGCTCCGTCGGACCACAAACCACTGATCGCTACCCATGCGCTGGTCTGAGAGACAGGAGGCAGCATTAGTGCAAGCGACCCACGAGCGCTCGGCTCTTGCCCGGACAGCCCTTGTCTCAGTAGGCGTGGCGCTGGCGATCTTGGGCGACTCGACACTGTATGCGGTGTTGCCTACGCAAGTCGAGACACTGGGGCTGAGCGCAGCTGCAGTGGGTCTCGCACTCTCAATCAACCGGCTGACACGGCTGGTCAGCAATCCATTGGCTGCGCACCTGATGACACGCTACAGCCGCAGCCGCCTCTTCTTGGGGGCGATGGTCCTGGCGGCCATTACGTCGCTGGCCTGGGCATTCCCTTTACCCGTGGTGATCCTCCTGCTGGCTCGTGCCCTCTGGGGCTTCTGTTGGAGCGTCCTCAGGCTAACCGGTTATCTCTCGGCCTTGTCTGCCTCCCCTGATAGGCGGGGCACAGCATTTGGCCTCTTCCGCAGCATATTCCGTATCGGCAGCCTGGTCGCTGCCGTGGCCGCTGGCCTTTTGGTCGATAGGCTCGGATTTCGCATGTTGATGGCGCTCATTGCGGGTGTGAGCGCGCTCGGCATCCCCATCTATCTGTGCTGGAACCCACTGGGCGATACGCCAGAAGCGTCGGCTTCGCCAGGCTCAAGCCCAGATCCCCAGCCAGAGCCACCCACTTGGGCGGAGTGGCTGAGTAGCTTTGCTGGAAGCCGGGACACGCTGCTGATCAACCTAGGGGGCTTGTTGCAGCGTCTCTTGTCGTCGCTACTGGCGACCACCATGGGCTATCATCTGCAACACGCCTTCTCTGGGGAGCTGGTGCTGATTGGCGCGGCTACGCTCAGTGGGTTGCTTAACGCCTGGCTCTGGGCGGGGAACATCGCCTTATCTCCGCTCTATGGCATCATGATGGATCGCCTAGGCCGTCGCCTGTCTCTTTTCATGGTGGCTGGTTTGCAGGTGATAGGATTGATCACTGTAGGCATCTCGCCTCGGCTGACTCCGACGGTCATAGCGATCATGCTGGGATTGGCTGCCAGCATTGGCATGGAGGTGCTGCTAGATACGCTAGCGGGTGATGGGGCTTCGGGCTCAGCGCATAGCGGTCGAGCATTGGCCAGCTACTCTAACTGGACGGATGTTGGCGCAGCTCTCGGACCGATTATCGGGTACTCGATAGGCGTTCTTCTGGGCCTTCCGGCGCTGTACGTGGGGGGAGCTTGTCTGACTGTCGTCTGGGTGGCAGTGGCCTACCGCCAGGTGTGGACAGGCGCAGCTGAGGAGGGGCGAAACCGCTCCATGCATCCATAGCGCCTCTCGATGCCAGTCTAGATCACGGGTACGTAAAGCTCGTAGCTCTTGCCATAGGCGCATTGTTTATAGACGAACTGTCTCGTTTGGTCATGTGCACGCCCGGTCTCCTTCTCCACATTCTCGATTCTGCCGAGCTCCCAGCCGAGAACTCCATTGGGGATGCCCTCCGTGACCTTCACGTATAGGCCACTGTCAAGCGTGAACTCCGATAGCCCATCTGGGGCAGAGGCGTTTGGCTTGGCGAGCACGCCCTGAACAAGCGGCTTATCGAAATAGGCCCATAGATTATCTGCGACTGGCGATTGGATCAACACCTGCGTGAAGCCGATTACGTAGGTGCCCTCCTCGGCGTTCTCCGGCATGTCGTAGAACCGCTCTTGGTCAGCCTGTGTCACAACGCTCTCAGGGGGTGCCTCCAGCTTACCGATCACGCGCTGTGGTGGCAGTTCGACAAGCTCAAAGCGACGCTTTCCGACCAGCCTCATCGGGACACCGATCTCGCTGTAGCCGCCCCGTGCGTTGTACACGTACTCGTTGAAGCCTCTGGGATGGTGCATGTCCCACACGGGCAACGCACTGTCTGCTCTTGCGTCAAAGGCTTCTCCCCAGCCTTGGTAGCCGCCATTGAAATGCTTCCAGCCCAGACGTCTCCAGTAGCCGCCCTGCATGTGGTACAGCTCTACACCCTCGGGAATGGCGCTTAGGTCGTCGACAGCAACACCTTCAAAGCAGAACAGAGGCTTGCCAAACAGGGCATGAATGGACACCCTGGTCAGGCACTGCGCATGGGGAAACAGTTCGCCTATCCTCTTCGGCTCGTCAAACGGGCGATCTGTGTAGAGTGGGTAATCTGTTTCGGCGTAGTTCCCATACCCCGCTAGCAGTTCGTTTGGCGTATGAGTCACCTGCCATGTTATTCCGCTATCGGCGGGCATGTCCGAGTCTACGGGGATGTGGACGTCCGAGAAGCAGCCGTCTTGATCATAGTACTCAAAGGGGATTCTACTGCTGTCATAGCCTTGGTGCTCGACTTCGTAGAACCGCTCGGTGAAGTGCCTCCAGACGCTCCTGTAGCAGCCTGCGCTGCTGTTGTAGACCGCCCACTGCCCACCACGAACCTTGCGGCACACCGCCCCTTCAGGGAGTATGTCGGGCCTCGTGCCCACCATTATGCCGAAAAGGAAACTGTAGGAAACGCCACTCACGAAATCATCGACTGCGCCGACGTATCGCCGGACATGTGTAAGGTGCGCTGTTTCCAGGAGCGTGTCGATCTTGCGCCTGCCAGTCTCATCTTTGCGGAGCAGTGAAGCAGCAAACTCCTCGTCAGATGGGCTAATCGGGCTGTGCTTCTGGCTATAGCCGAGCACGAAAAACTCGTCAGTCTCGGCTAGTTTGTATGTCACCTCATTTGGCACGACCGTGAGGTTCCTGTGCATGTAGGGGTAGGTGTGTTCGAGCATCATGTTGACGATCGCGACGCAGGCCAGAGGCGTTGTCACTGTTGACGTCAATCCTCAGGGTGTGTCGGTACGGGCCGCATAGCTTCTTTGCCTGGTCCTCGTATCTGATCGTGCGCTGATCTGCCATCAACAGCGTCGTGCACTTGTCGTCGATACAGTAGCAGCACGGTGTTGCTGCATCAAAGAGCAGCTTGCGGGTTATGTCATCGTCTGTACCGCGGTAGAGTTTCAGGAACGCTCGGATATCGTATGCGCCTGTGAGAGATACCCGGCCGTCATCCAGCTTGATTCTCAGATTGCGCACTGAGTAGACTATGGTTCTGCCATTCTCAGTCTCATCGACACGGAAACTGCATCCGTTGGCGAGGGCAGCCCTATGGAGGGGCGCCACGAGCGGGAGCGTCAGTGGCCAGCCTTCGTTCTCCTCGCAGCTAGACTGTGGCTTGACACGACCGTTCTGTGTGGTCTCATCCACTTTTACCACGCTCCCTGAATGCTGGTCGGTGCGTTTCCACTGATACGGTACCTGATGGGCCGTACGAGAATCCTCGCCAAAGGAAATTATCGTCGCTCGCATTAGCCAAATGCCGATCGAGTCCTTCTCGGAACCGCTCTGTGCTTGGTGATAGAAGGTCCTCGCTGACGGTGATGGGTCGGCTCTATCGCTGACCTGTGCAATCCGATTGTGTGGGTGATAGAATGACAATGCCTGAATCAACGGGCTGGGGCCTCTACTAGATCACTGGACGGTAGCTGAGGAGGACGGCCACGCCGTCGGGTTAACCCGCACGAGCACCATGTGCAATTCGTGATGACAGGAGACGCGGCAAAATGACTGAGATGCCCAAACTCCACCCGGGGTTGAGGCCCAAGCTGCCTAGGCCCGCACATGGAGTCGTGAGTTTCCAGGTTCATATCAACGCGGACCTTCACTTTCAGAGACCACAAGCAGTCTTAGCTGCTCAGGACAGCGTTCGCGACATGGTTGACGACGGTGTGTTGCTATTACCAGATAGCTATGATCCGGCAGGTAGACCGCTAAGGCTGGTGATCAACTGTCACGGCGCAGGGACCACGATAACGCCGTCCACTACCTCTCTGACTAACCCTGTGAGCTACCTGGTCAACGGATTGGGTTTGGCCGTGATGGACATGAACGGTGTGCCAAAGGAGTTGAGTGGCGGCACTGGACTGCACTTTGGTTCGCCCCTGGCTCTGCAAAGCTACATCAAGGGCTACAGATACGTGCTGAACAACTACAACCTAGATCCAACGGGCTGCTTTGTGGTGGGCAGCTCAATGGGCGGGTTGACGAGTTTCATGCTCGCCCAAAGTGGTGTCTTCCCTGTGTTGGCGCAAGGCGGCTTTTGCCCAGTGGTTGACCACTTCAAGCAGGCATGGTGCAATCCTTGGACCAGGGGACAACGCTTGCAGATTGCCAAACTGTTTGGATTCGAGGGTTGGCATAGGTTCCCTGGCTTCACACCATCCGGCTATCCTTCGCAGGTGGAGATCGACTACTACCTCGATAACCTCGCCAATGTGGTAGGGTGTAACCCCATCATGAAGTACACGGTCAACTGGAGCGAGGCGAGTCCCTATAGCTTTACCATAGCCAATGCCAGCGAGATTGCTCTGGAAAGGCCTGCGTATGAGAGGCTCATCCAATTGCACAGCGTACCGCTGAGGATCTGGCATAACGATGATGATCTGAGTGTTGCTCCCCGGTACTCAGAGTACATAGTGGGCGCTATTCGGCGCGGTGGCGGATTGGCGTACCTGAGGCGCTTCGCCTCTGGGGGGCATAATGCTTGGGACAACGGTGAACTCATCACCACTAGGGATTACAGGGGCCAGCCATGTACCGTCAGAGCCAGCGGGTATGAGCTAGGGCTATGGTTCCAGCGTTTCTGCTAACGTCGGTCAGCTCGACCATGATAACTCTAAGTCGAGACCTATATAGGGACAAGGTGTATGCATGCTGGCCGGGAAGGAATATTGGGGGCTCTCTAGGTACCCCCTATGAGGGGCGCAAGTATGTGAACGATCTTGTGTTCTATGATCCCGTGGCCACTGAGCCTCTGCCTAACGATGACTTGGACTTCCAGCTCGTATGGCTGAAGATGCTTGAAGAACAAGGCGCACCACCACGCCTCTTGCGATTTCACGACTTACTGGTAAAGGTACCTGTCGGGCCCATCCCGGTGTTGGGGTCTGATCAAGCGACTGGCTATGCCAGTGGGGTGAACGTAGAGAACTGTTCGGTCTGTCGGGGTCGCAAGGGATCGTGCTTGTGTGAAGGCTAGGTCTGCGACCGCAGAGCGCCACAGGAAGGGTTCGGTGTATATGGTAAGAAAGGGCTTCCCCCGTTGGCCATATCTGTTTGTGCTGGTGCTTGTTTGTCTGCTGCTTCTCGCGGGTTGCTCATCAGAGCAGAAGCTAGCCTCGCTAATGGGCACAGTGGTCGATACCAATGGTCGCCCAGTTCCTGGCGTTGGGGTGCTGATAGGGTCGGGTGCGACCACGACCGACAGTCAGGGCAGATTCCAGCTCCAAGGCATCCTAGCTACGGATAGTACAGCCTACATTCTGGCTGTGGGACGTACACCGACGGAGATTCCCCTCACTCTCAGTGAGGGTGCGCAGACCATCACTTTCACTTACAGACCGATCGAGTGGGTCGAAAAAACCCCACATATCGATTACCTCTTGGCCCTGGACGAGGCAACTGACCTGGGAACCGACAGCAGCTTTACGTACGCGTATGCACGGAGTATGAGGGCGGAGATCAGACAGGCGACAGGTTTGGGTAACCTTGAAGATGCTCTTCCATACCTCAGTGCTGAGGCGCTGGTGTGTTTGGGGCGGGCCCTTGGCGTCCGAAATGTGGTCTGGGTCTCCAGGCATCTGGATGGACAGTTGCAGGTGTTTAACGTACAGACTCGAACGACCATCATCCTGCCCTTTCTGCGCGGGGATGGGGTATGGAGGCTGAAGGGTCCATTGGAGGCTTGTGCCGCCAGGGGTTCTGCTGCAGCCACAGACGATCCTGTGAAAGGCACAGAGGCCCGACTGGCTCGGCAGGTCGTGCCCTTTATGGAGGGCCGCTACCGTGTCGTGTACTCCGGGCGGGACGTCGAGCGGCTAAGGCGGGTCGCGGCGTCGCTCGTACCAGTTACTGAACGACCCAATGTGGAGTTCACCTTCGGCATACTGGAGACCAGAGAGTACAACGCCTATGCTCTGCCGGGAGGATACGTTTACATAACCAGGCCACTCCTAGAGATGCTCGATACGGACGCGGAGTTGGCAGCTGTTCTAGCTCACGAGCTGGTGCATATCTGCCATTTGCATGCCGTGCGCAATTACGAACGGCAGGTCGGTTTGGCCGTGACCGCGATCGTGGTTGGGGCGGTGACGGGACAGATGAAATCGGCTGTCGATCTGTTGGATCTTCTGGGGCAGATCCTGGATCAGGGTTACAGTTATTCCCAGGAGTATGAGGCAGACTCGACGGGCCTGGCCTACCTCATGAAGGCGGGCTATCCGCCGGAGGCCATGTTGTCACTGCTGAACAAGCTCTACCACTTGGAAAGAGCCTTGACCGGAGGCGCCCGCGGCTATAGTCGTACTCATCCGCCGACGGAGTCACGAATTAGAAGCGCTAGGCAGACGCGCCAGGCGTTGGCCTGCTATGAGCTAGTGAACACACATCTGCGCTGGCGCGTTCGGCGCTCGTCTTTGGGCGCAGTGGTGCCGGAGGCGCTGGCTTCATAGGGGAGCTGACCAGACATACGGCCCCGAGCGAGACCGCCGCTAGGCTAGATGCTGCTCACATCGTGCCTGACCTGTCATATTCGTCTGGGTCTACCACCCCGTTGTTTGACTCTCATGCATCGGAAAACCCCAACGTATCTCGTAGTTGTTCAATGCATCCCCCCAGACCACGTGATCTGCGGAGACCTGTTGTCTAAACTCATACAGCTTTTGCCGCCGCTCGATAAACGCCTCTTTTGTGACACCTGACGGCCGAAGCCGTGGGTATCCATACTCAGCCACGTCCCTCGTCAACTGTAGGTGTGTCAGTCCATCCTTCAAGAAGGCGATCCGGGCACGGACTTCGTCGCTGTCATCCTCCGCCAAGCGATCTGCCCTCTCCAGAATAGATCTAGCACGGTCAATGACCACATCCGAATATAGAAGTGGTAAGGCTCTGTAGCTGCCCGCGATCGGTGCAGTGGCGAGGTCGCGCTTTTCAAGCTCGGTCACATAGGTTCCTCTGACGTCTTGGTATGCCGTTCCACCGACGTCGGCCGGATATGCCGCTCTTTCCGAGAACCACTCCCAGTAAACCAAGTAATCCCGGATTGCGGATTCAGCCTTGCCAAAGGCCGAGACGTACTCATCAATGATATCGTCGACGGTCAGATCCGGTCGCTCGGACATTCTGGCGATCAGATAATAGAGGGGTCCTTGCGTTGCCCAATGACCGACGAGTGAATCAAAATCAAATCCGAGCATGCCGTGTTCCAGCGCAAACCTAAAGTATGCACCTTGCTGGTAGAGCGGGATATGGGGTGCGGCACTGCCTGAATGCCACCAATTGGGCCGAAGAAAGAGCTTGGCCCCAGCATCGTACCACCCTTTCCATGTGTTATACGCCCACCAGGAATTGACGATGCCGATCACAATGCCGTCGTTGAGCTTGATATCAGAAGTTGGCGGTTCACGATAGGCACCGTAGGCATAGGTTGACAGCGTGAGGTTTGGGTTGAGCTCTTTCATTTGATCGTACAAGCGATTCCAGAAACGGATGTATCTCGCCGTCATGCTCACCCGACCGTTCCATATGTCTGCGAGCGAATGCCCAGTGGAATCGTCCATCGCTAAGCACCCGTCAGTTACGCAATACCCCGAGCTGTCGTTCGGACACACGCTCCAGTTATTGGGCATGCGCGCCGCTTTCCATTCCGACATGATCATTTCGTCAACTGCGGGATTACTTACGTCCAGCTTCACGTATTCGGCTTTTCTGCGAGACTCGCCTGGAGGGGGCATCGCAAAAAGCTCGGGATGAGCTGCGCCGTACTTTGCCCACCAGTTAGTGAATGCGTGGCCAAACTTGTATTCGCTTCGACTTCCCATTTGATGCACCTTGAGCCAAAACCGACCTTCCTCGGGGGCCAAGGCTGAAATTCTTATGTTGCGTTTTTCTAGCGAGGGCCGGGACGTTATATCGATCTCCGGGAAAACGATATTGTCTCTCAAGGGAACATACGTCCCCACCTCGCCGGGCCAAAGCCATCGAACTCCAACGTACCGGTCGAGGAAATAGGCCACCGCCCATAGAGTGCTTTCCGGAACGCGCACGTCTCCCACCATACAGAGGTAGCTGTCAACAGCCGTGATCCGAAATGTTTCAGGTTCAAAAGTCGAAGCGTCAATTCCCAACGAAATGGCTAGTGGACCGGGACCGATGACAAGACGGATGACCTCTTCGCCATAGTCGCTCAGTTCATCCGTGGTGACGACTGGAATCAGTGCACCTGTGGAGCGATGGACGACATCCTGAAAATGCTCAATCGCCTCGTCCCAAGGAAGGCGGCCGAACGCCCGAGGCATCTGCCTGACAATGACCGCGTTGGCCTCACCGTGTTGAACCACGTAGCGAAGGTGATGATCTGGCATAGGGCTCTGAGCTTCACTGTGCTCCTCAATGCGCATCGCAGGCCCGGCAACCCCAACCTCTCCGAATGAGGCATCGTCGTAGTAGACAGTTCCCGGACCAGTCATCCTCAAGTAGACACGGGCCAGATTCGCATCAGAGGGGGTCTCTGCTTCCATCTTGACCTGAGCCCAAGCGGGAAAAGAAGGGTAGTTCTCGCTGTGTTTCGAACCCCGGTAACCCGCTTTGTTGACCGTGTCGCGGTAAAACTCGACCGTCAAGTAGGCCCTTCCACCGGAGCGGACGTCACTCTTCAACCATGCGGAAAACTCGTATACCCTATCTCCTTCAACTGGTACCGTCTGCCAAAGGCGGTACGCATCACTCGCATTTGCTGTCATCTTGACACCGAAACCACCTGTGCGGCCTGCTTCCGGCGCAGCTGTTGATGCCAGTGTCTCCACGCCTTGAGTGAGGAACGACCAACCGCGGGGTAACACCGGTACGTTTTGGTCCATCTCCTCAAAACCGGGATTGGTCAGCAGATTGTCGGCCGATTCGCCCCGGTGCTCATCGGCAAACGCCAACGCAATGCCGATACACCACATAGAACATACAACTGCGAGAAATCCAAGGAACGTACGACCGTTTGTCATTGGCATGCTCCCCTATTCGAGAACCGTAGTGGCCACGATTGCGTTTCTGTTTCTACAGCAGGGCACATGTAGCCTGCATAGGAAAACCCGAGATTGTTTCTTTGGCTGCGGACGATGTACGTAGTAGACGTGTGTCTGGGCACGAGGGACATATGGCTCGAAGGGGAGCGTCAGCTGAGTGAAGAGGGTCGGCTGGCCACGACGTAACCGTCCAATAGTACCCACGTTGAACGGGTCATCGTGAGACCCCATACTGGGATTGAAATCGCTGTATGGGGGTTGGTTCCTGATGGAAAAGCCCGGGTTACGTGAACTGTGGCGTGAGCGAGTGAACGCCTTCCGCGCGAGCGGTCTCAACGGGGTCGCTTGGTGTGCCCAAGAGGGTGTTAGTAGAGATCAGCTGTACTACTGGCTGAAGAAATTCGAGAATGAACCGACCCCGGACAACGCCCCGGCGGCGGAGCCCAATGGGTGGCTTCCTGAAACCATAGACGTCGCAGAGAATCCGGGCCAGGCACAGCCTCTTACCGTTCGAATAGGCCACGCCGTCATAGAAGTGCAGTCGGGTTTCGATCAGAACTTATTTGCCGACGTAGCTAAAGCCCTGGTGGCGCTATGTTGATGGACACCGGGGCGCGGAGAGTCTATCTGGCATGTGGATGCACCGATTTGCGCAAATCCATCGATGGTCTGGCGGCCTTGGTGAGTGAAGCGTTTGCGCTAGATCCGTTTGCGCCGTGTCTGTTTGTCTTCTGCAATAGACAGCGAGATAAGATCAAGATCCTTGAGTGGGATCATAGTGGTTTCTGGCTTTACTACCGTCGGCTTGAACGGGGGCGTTTTCAATGGCCCAGCTCCCCAGAGGCCACGATGTCTGTGAGTCGTCGCCAACTGCAGTGGTTACTTGATGGATTGTCGCTCGAACAGCACCAGGCTCATCCTGCTGTGAGAGCGCGCGAAGTCATCTAGACCGCGGCTTTTTTGCAGGAACACGTCATTTTTTGCCATCCTGGTAAGAGGGAAATGGGCTGGGATGGCGAAGTAAACATGCATGGAAACGCCAGCTCACGCCACAAATGAGAGCCTCCGTATGCGGTGTGCCGAATTGGAGATGCTCAATCATAATCTAGAGTTGCTCAACACCGAGTTGAAGCAGCAGATCATCGAGATCAGCGACAAAACACGCTGGTTAGAGGAGCAATTGCGCCTTGCTGTGCATCGCCGATACAGCCCTTCCAGCGAACGCTATTGTTCAGGACAAATGCTGCTTGACTTGTGCGAGGATGTGGCGTCCGCCCAGGCAGCAACTGTGCAAGCCGAGGCTGGTATCCGCGGACGAGGAAGAAAAAACTACCCGTTCCCCCCGAAAATGGCGCCAACAACGCGAGGCGAAGCTCAAGAATCTTGAGGTGGAAACGGTCGAGTACCGGTTACCCGAGCATGAATGCGTTTGCCCGTACTGCGACGGTGCTTTGCACGAGATGAGCAAAGAGATCCAGCGAGAACTGAAGATCACTCCGCCTGAGGTAAGCGTCGTTGAGCACACGTGCAATGTATATAGCTGTCGCCACTGCGAGAGCAACCATATAGAGACTCCCATTCTCACGGCACCGATGCCAGACCCTGTGATTCTAGGAAGTCTGGCTTCTCCATCGGCGCTAGCCTATATTATGTCCCAGAGATTCGTCGTAAAGCGACCTCCGGGGCGCCCTGCCAAAGACGCCCAACCGCCAACGGTTGTCGAGTACAGCGTTGAAGTACAGGTAGTCGCACCATCGGAGACGGCACTACGTGTCGAGCAGGAACTGGCCGGGACCTTTGTCCTCATCACTACTTTGCCGGAGGATGAATGGAGCAACACGGAGATTCTTGAGGAGTACAAGGGCCAGACTAGCGTGGAAACCCGCTTCCGCAACCTCAAAGCCGACCCATGTATCGTGGACACCCTATACGTCAACTCATCTCGCCGGGCGGAAGCACTCGCCTACCTGTTTCTCTTGGCTTTGATTGTGGCTTCGTATATCGAAGTGCGGGTCCGCCAGGAGCTCAAAAAACGCCAAAGACCCTTTCTGGTTCCAGGGAACCGTTGGACCGAACGCCCAACGATGAGCATGATTTTCGACATCCTCAGTGGCGTTCAGATCCTCAGACTCTGTAACGGCACAACAACTCGACGAAGGTTGCCTTCGAACATCGATCCGCGCGTGTACGAGCTCCTGGAACTCACGGGCCTTGATCACAAGGCCTACATCTATGTGAGCTATGCTACGTAACCCGTGGCCAAAAACCAGGGGGGTCAGGCAGAAGGGTGCGGAAAACCAGCTGTATAAGCAACTGATCCACCTAT
>JBMNJG010000008.1:0-27414 GCA_050951545.1 Limnochordia bacterium
AACCTTCACCAGGCGTATCGAAGCGTCCGCTCCAACAATGGAGTTCCCGGCATAAATGGGGAGACCGTGAAGGAGTTCGGAGCGCAACTCGACGAACGGCTGCATCAGATCCATCTGGAGCTGAAGACCAACACCTACCAACCAAGTCCAGTCAGATGAGTGGAGATCGACAAAGATGACGGCGGCAAACGGCCGCTAGGGATTCCCACGGTGCGGGATCGCGTAGTGCAAGAAGCACTGCGTCGGGTGATCGAGCCCATTCTTGAGCCCCACTTCCACCCATCAAGCTATGCGTACCGGCCGGAACGCTCCTGTCACATGGCCGTGGCCAAAGCTGAGGCGTTCATCAATCGCTATGGGCTAAAGCACGTAGTGGATATGGACCTGTCGAAATGCTTCGACCGACTCGACCACGAGCTTATGTTGCAGGCCGTGAACCGCCGCATCAGCGACGGCCGCGTGTTGGCTTTGATCCGGCAGTTCCTCGAGGCTGGTGTGGTAGCTGATGGATCTTGGGAGGAGACAGAGATTGGCAGCCCCCAGGGAGGGGTGATCTCACCGTTGCTGTGCAACATCTACCTGGATGCATTTGACCAGGAGATGATGGCGCAAGGGATTCGGATCGTCCGCTATGCGGATGATATTCTGATCTTTGCGCGGAGCCCAAGGCAAGCGGAACGCTACCGGGAGACTGCCACCCAGATCCTGGAAGAGGATCTGAGGTTGGTTGTCAACCGGCAGAAGACGCACATTGCGGATGTATACCGCGGTGTACCCTTCCTGGGTTTTGTCATCTACGCCAAGTGCGTGTCGATACACCCCAAGCGCATCAAGCGCTTCAAGGATCGGGTCCGGCTCCGCCAGTCCCCTTCTCATTATGGCTCTTCCGAACTGTTGGTTCGACCAACAGGGTCTTGTCGACTTGACCCGGTATAAGGTTGGGGTTCTGCATCTCTACCGAACATAGGGATCATGTTCTTCAGGAGCCGTATGCGAGGTCCGCACGTACGGTTCTGTGAGAGGGTGACGCTCGCGTGATCAGCGAGCGTCACCCTACTAGATTTATTACCGCAGGTAGCACCCCTTGCTTGAATCATCAGCGGAAAGACCGTGACGCACGCGTAGCGCCTCCAACGTCGTCGCTGCCCCCTCTGTGTCACATCAAGCATCGGAATGCGCCTCCTGAAGAGTACGCACAAGGATGTGCGTAGGAATACGATGCAACTCGGCGACTTCACCCACCGATAGGTCACGCCTTAAGCAGCGCTGCACCGGAGCTTCGATCTTTTTTGTGCCTCTTCTAAGACTGACGCACAGCACGTGACCGGAAAACAGTATCGCTTTTTGGCCAAGCCATTTTTCTTGCATGAGAGGCAGGATCCTGCCTGGGCGGGTAGAAGGAAGTCACAACGGGGCGAACATATGTTCCCGGTTGTGTGAGGTGAGTTCCTTGTATTCCCTGCATATAGATGAAGCGCGTGTGCCTGATTCGATACTTTGCGCTGGCGATTTGAGAGCTACCGAAAAAGTAGTCTGGATGGCCTTGGCTATGGATGCTCATTTGGACGAGGCGTTTCTCTATTCGCCCAGCCGCCTGGCACGGCGCACGGGCATGTCGCGATCGACCGTTCGCAAGGCTGTAACCAGATTGCTCAGCGAGGAGCGGTTTGTTTTGGCAACCGTTCGGCTCATGAATAAACTATCAGAGCAGTGGTTGCCCCCTGGCTGGCTTCAGATTCCGGTCGAGCTGATCATGGCCACCGAACTCAACCCCCAGGCCAAAGTCGTCTATGCAGTACTTGTAGGCAAAGACGATCCGGAGTATCGTCTGCGGCAGTTCAAATACTCTGAGCTCGCCGAGCTGATGCATCTGAGCCCTCAGACCGTAAAACATGCGGTGCGGCGATTAGCCAAACTGAGCTGGCTCGAGATGGAGCAGCCACACAAACAGGCCGTGATTCGCTTTTCCCTCCTCAACCCGATCGATAAGAAGCACAGCGAAGAAGTGTGGCGCATACAGCACAAACTCGACACGGCTGAGTATTACGGGGAAGCACTAATGACAGGTATCTGCACTGCTCTTGTGGACTCTCAGCATTACACGCCCCGCATCCGCCCCCCTTTCCTGGAGAACCCCGACACCGGTCAGAGGCTGGAGTTGGATCTCTTCTATTATCTTCATTATACGGCCTTCGAGTTTAATGGTCCGCAACACTACGGTGTCACGAAGCTCTACTCAGCTGAGCAAGTGCTTGAGCAGCAGAAGCGTGACCAGACAAAGGAGCAGACCTGTGCCGAGGAGGACATAGAGTTGATCGTGATCCAGTCCCGCGAGCTCTCGTGGGAGACGATCAAGAAGAAGATTGGCAGACGACTGCCGCTGCGGCGCGACGTACGCATCAACCGGAAGCTGTTCCGGCTTCTCAAGCCCAGGTGCCGGCGGTACCGCGAGCAGGCCAAGCACGGCTGGGCGCCCAGTGAATCTACGGAAACACCACAAGCTTAGTCCGCCGGGCCGCCTTCGCTGAGGCGTAACCACTGAAGATGCGTCTCCTCACCTAGGAGTAGGAGCGTCTAGAAACGTCGTTCCACGCTCTGGTAACCCTTCAGTCCTGCTTCACACAGCACATAACCGGATAGGATCACCGTTCCTTCCCTGTTGTCAAGCGGCCAGCCGCTCACCGGGTGGGTTGAGAGCGGGGGCGGCTCGGCGACACGCTGGCACCCCTTGGACCCCTGGACTCGACAAACGTGGTCAATGCGCAGCGATGGCGCCCTCTCGGACCACTTTCCGCGGACTCAACCCACGAAAACGGCGGATTTGCCCCCCAAATCGCTGTTTCCCCACCTCAAAAGCCGCACCCCGACCAGTGGACTGCACATAACGCAACGTCATCGATGGCCTTTCGCCATGTCCGGCGCCCAGCCGTTCACCGGGTGGGCTGAGGGCGGGGGGCGGAGGGGGCGGCTCGGCGACACGCTGGCACCCCTTGGACCCCTGGAGCCCTGGAGCCCTGGAGCCCTGGACTCGACAAACGTGGTCAATGCGCAGCGATGGCGCCCTCTCGGACCACTTTCTGCGGACTCAACCCACGAAAACGGCGGATTTGCCCCCCAAATCGCTGTTTCCCCACCTCAAAAAGCGCACCCCGACCAGTGGACTGCACATAACGCAACGTCATCGATGGCCTTTCGCCATGTCCGGCGCCCAGCCGTTCACCGGGTGGGCTGAGGGCGGAGGGGGCGGCTCGGCGACACGCTGGCACCCCTTGGACCCCTGGACTCGACAAACGTGGTCAATGCGCAGCGATGGCGCCCTCTCGGACCACTTTCTGCGGACTCAAACCACGAAAACGGCGGATTTGCCCCCCAAATCGCTGTTTCCCAACCTCAAAAGCGGCACCCCGACCAGTGGACTGCACATAACGCAACGTCATCGATGGCCTTTCGCCATGTCCGGCGCCCAGCCGTTCACCGGGTGGGCTGAGGGCGGGGGGCGGAGGGGGCGGCTCGGCGACACGCTGGCACCCCCTGGAGCCCTGGACTCGACAAACGTGGTCAATGCGCAGCGATGGCGCCCTCTCGGACCACTTTCTGCGGACTCAACCCACGAAAACGGCGGATTTGCCCCCCAAATCGCTGTTTCCCCACCTCAAAAACCGCACCCCGACCAGTGGACTGCACATAACGCGACGCCATCGATGGTCTTTCGCCATGTCCGGCGCCCAGCTGTTCGTGATCACCGTGGGCCAGTTGCCCCCTTCGTTCACCATGGCGGTGGCGCGATGCCGTCCTTTGGGTCCGCTGGGAGTTGTGTGGGTCCTCGCCAGTTGACGCGGCAAACCGTGTCGGGTTCGATCCTTTCTGGCGCCCCAGACGACGAACCGGACCGGCCAGCGCCGCCTTTTCACAGCCAAGCGGGGTTGTGGGGTGCAAAAGCGGGATATCAGAAGCGGTTTCAGCCAGAACCATTCACCGAAACCGCCCTTTCTTGCCACCTACCTAGCCGCCGCCAAAACCGCAGGATGGATCCCATTCCCCGTCCGGGGAGGTGGCCAACCCGTCGGCGAGAGCGCACCCGCACTAACTAGATACAGGGATCACCTACCGCTGTCTTTTGCGTGGTCCCTAGAAGGCGGAACGCCGCCGTAATGCGCATCGCAGGGGCCTAGGGCTAGATTCTCATGTACATCGCTATCGTGCTCCTACTGGTATCGTCCGGTATCTTGAGACGCTTTTCCTGACGCCCATAGCGTAGCAGCGTCATCCGCATCTCGCCGAGCAACATGTCGGCGACGAACTTAACT
Organism: Limnochordia bacterium; assembly: GCA_050951545.1. Classification (GTDB taxonomy): domain Bacteria; phylum Bacillota; class Limnochordia; order DTU080; family DTU080; genus DTU080. The sequence continues at coordinate 4,308 of JBMNJG010000008.1, forward strand.
TGGTTGCTCAGCCTGGCGGGCACATCCCTTTGGATGCGCTGTACGTAGAAGTCAAAAAGGGCGTCAATCATCTCACAGACCTTGCCAGTGAACACACGAGCGAACAGCTGAGAAAGCTGGCTGTATTCCTTCTTCGCCTTCTGGTCAAACAAGGGGAACGTCGTCATGATCGAGTCGTCTGTGTAGTCTAGGAAACCTCGGTCGACCAGCTTCGTGAGGGCTTCCCGCTCCAGCGGTGTCCACGAGTCACTTGGGCGTTGCCTACGGATGATATCGGCGACCAGGAGGGCATCGGGTTGGCTCATCTCCCCGGCACGATCCCAAAGATCGTCCATGTTGATCTTGAAGGCTGTGAACATGATCCCATCCTTGCCAGTGCCATTGCAGCCGACAAAGGTCTCGAACGGTAGCTCGCAGGTCTCGTATCCGATGATGTCCCACTCCGCATTGCCTGGACGCGGCGTATACCCAGGCATACCCTTAGTGCGAAGAACTCGGTCACGGATGTCATCAGCGATCAGTGGCAGTAGCAGCCAGTAGAGCTCATCGGCTGGCAATGTGCAACCATGGAAGCCGATCGACCTTATCTCGTCGATCGCTTCGTCAAGTAGCCCTAAGACCGCAGGGCAGAATGCCTTGCTGACCTCGATCATCCGGGCAAAGGTATCCAAACGCATCTCCTTGCTGATGATGACGAAGTCGGTTTCGTAGCGACCGTCCGCGAGCAGCTTGAGGAGCGTTCCTTGGGTCAGTAGTTCTGCCTCTTCTTCTATGTACGGGGCTGCTATGCCCAGGGCGAGACTTAGGTCTTCGATGGTGCTCGGGTTGTTATACGCTTCTAGCAGGATGTTCTTGGGGGCGAGCCGCTTTATTAGGGGCCAGGGGCTACTGGCCTCGAAGTTGTTGCCACTCATTGCGAAACTCACTTGCTCCGGTGCATAGCTTCTTTGACCGTTTGCGCGGGCCATTTCCATTCCCTCCCGAAGTAGTGCTCTCGATTCGTGCAGCTTGCGTTTGATGGTGCCTTCCGGCAGACCGAGGCTGTGGGCGATGTCGGCAATTCTCTTGCGCTCGATGTAGTAGGCGACCAAGATCTCGCGGTATGCCCGGGACATGAGGGCGAGTTCGCGTCGGAGCAGCTCCAGTTGCTCCTGCGTGATGTATGCATCTTCCGGGCTACTGCCGGCATGCGCTCGCTGGTCGATCTGATCAGAGACGCCGACAGGGGCCAAGCGGAGCCGCCCTTTTCGCCGAGCTTCGACCCAGTGAGCGTAGCGATGGCGGGCAACTCCCCATAGCCAGCGATCGAAGTCAGCTGGTTCATGTCCTCTGCTAAGCGAGACGATGGCCTCAAAGGCTATCTCTTGCGCGAGTTCCTCCGCATCAAGCCTGTTCCCCGTCTTTTTCAACGAGAAGTAGAAGAGCATTTCGAGATGTCTGCGACCGACATGGGCCATCGAGCTACTCATCACACCACCGCCATGGCTCTCACTTACCTAGTGGCACCTCGGGGGAAAAGGTTCGGAGAAATAACGCGAATCCCCCAATTGACGGGGGACTCACGCGCAGACCAGCTGTGGCATGAAAGGCGGCCCCTTTCACACCGGTGGACTTTCGAGAAACAGACTACTCACCTATGGGAGTCTACTTACCAATGCCTTGTTCCATCACGTGTTTGATGTCGTCAGCCGTGAGGGCCTTATTCCACACAATGAGATCATCCATCTTGCCGGAGAAGGGTCTGGCATCATCAATGGTGAGGCCTACCCGAGCCCCCATACCCCAGTCTTGCATCATCTGGACGCCAGTAACGGGCTGTCGAGCAATCTCTTGACCATTGATGTAAAGAGCCGCGTATCCTTGCGAGGCACTGTAGACCCCGGCGAAATGCGTCCAGGTACTCCAGGCGACAGAACCAGTTTGCATATCAAATACGGTATTCGCGCCCTTCGTCCGGACAAGCCAACGATATCTGCCGTCAGACCGAATCTCTGGGTGGAAAACCCATGTGCCGTCTGAACCCCGTGCGTTCAGGATTTCGTGGGTTGTGCCCGAGGGCACGTTAAACCAGACCGAAATCGTTATTTCGTCCTTGGGGATGACGTCAGCCGGGAGAGTACCGATGTCGATGTACGTGTTGGGAGCAAACTGGCCCGCTTGACCCCTCACGCCCTCTACGAGTGTGATCTTGCCGTTGATCGTGCCGATGCCTGACTTCCCAGTACCCTCGACCACTCGGTCTTCTACGATCTCCTCAAAGCTGAAGTACAGCACTGCGTTTTCCTTGGACGGGGCAGCCATTCCTATTGACCCGAGAAGCAGAACGACACACAGTGTGACAGCACTCACTACACGCACGAAGATCCCTCCTCATATGCTTTGGCTGCCGTCTTTCGCACCAGAGAAGAGAGACAGACCTGTATTTGACAAGCAGTGAGTCGCACGACAGCCGGCGTGGGTCCCTCTTTCGCCACCCACATCCAGGCTCCTTTATCACTCACCGTCATTTTTTGTCTTTTTGGTCAACGGTGTCAGTATTGGCCTAGCGGGCAGAGTAGTCTTCTGGCCTCTTCCCCTGCGTGCCTCGTCTGTAAGGATCGCGTAATGGTTACGGTTCCTGAGCCGATTCTGAGGCGAGGCCCGTGGCATGCAGATCCAGTCGCCACGCAATCCACAAGGTTCCTACCAGGAGTATCACGCCACTAAGCAGAAACGGAGCCCTCAACCCCCAAGTCTGCGCCACGACACCGCCGGAGAATGCGCTAAGTGCCAGGCCAGCGCTCAGAAGCGACTCGTGGATTCCAGCGTTCGCTCCACCCTGCCCAGGCGCGTCGAGCGCGTAATACAGGCTGGCAGTGTAGGTGATGCCGCCTACAACCCCCATGATGGCAAAGCAGAAGGCGAGCAGCCAGAGTGTGTTACTGGCGGCGGCAAGGCCCATGCTAGCGGCGCTCACCAAGAGGGCCATCACGAGCAACCTTGCGTGATACTGCCAGCGAGTGCTTCGCGTCAGTATGACGAACGTCAGGAGGCGACCGAGAGCAAAAGTGCTTACGATCATCCCTATAACGCTAGGCGAAAGGCCAAGGTCAGCACCAAGTTTGGGGAAGAAGGTGGTGATGGTGCCGATACCGATAAAGGCGACCAGGTTTGCCACCCACGCGGCGTGCAGAAAGGCGCGGTGCGTCTCCGGGTCAGGCCGTGCTGCCGCTAGGCGAGTAGTCGCTGGCTCGGCGCTTGAACGGTCTTGCATCGGCGGTTGTTCGGGCACCAGCGTGACCAGCAAGACGATCATCACCACTAGACAAGCAGAGATGAGAAAGGGCGTCCGCGTGCCAATCTCTGATAGGAAGCCTGCCAGTAGGGTGCCGAGCATCCCAGCTGAACTCCAGGCGATGTTGAACTTGCCCACGGCGGTCCCCAGTTCCCCAGTCCGCATGTCGCCGATCCAACTCTGTAGGGGTGGCCAGAACATGCCAGTGGCCAGGCCAATGAAAGGTACAACACAAAGTAACTGACTCACAGTGGTAACACGAGTCAGCACCAGATGGAGAAAACCCAGAGACAATGCGGCAGCCTGCGCCATGCGTTTACGGCCGGCCCGGTCGGAGACTTTGCCTGCCACCGGGCAGAAAAGAACATAGGGAATGCGCCACACCACACCCATCAGGCCAAGCTGCAGCGGCGAGGCTCCCAACGCGATGGCCAGGAGCGAAGTGGCGAGAAGGCTGAGGCTCAGGCCCATGTCCATGGATACGGCAGCGGCAAGAAGGCTGGGGTTCCAGGCCCTGGGCGGTAACTGAAAGAAAGCCCGGTTGCGGGAAGGGGTCACATCGGTGGTTGGCATACAAGCACCTCCTACTGCAGAGTCAGTATTCTGCTTCACGCTGCAGTGCGCCTGCGGCCATGTCCGGGCGCCGCGGCGTTACGGGGAAAAGCGAGCGGAAAAAGGGCGCTCGGCATGGCTGGCCCACCGCGACCTATGAACATGAGGGGCCTTCAAGGTGCTGGGCCGGAAGGATGCCCGCCTGGACAAGCGCCTGCTTGGTCTCGGCGATGCCTCGCACCTGACATGCATTGATGCCAAGCTCTGTAGCTGCGTCCACGTTTGACCTATTGTCATCGAGGAAAAGGATCTCGGAAGGAGCAAATCGCGTAGCATCAAGCACATGCTGAAAGGCCTCTTTGTCGGGCTTGACCTTCCCCATCAGGTGTGATGCAAAACGCAGGCCTATTATGCTCCCGAGCCCCGTATCGTCGACCAACCGCGGCCAGTGCAGGGCGTTGCAGTTGCTCAAGATAGCACGCTCGTATTGCGAAGGTATGCTCTGCACCAGTTCGAAAGCCCCCGGAAACAATCCTTTCGGCCACAAGAGCAACTCCTCCAGCAACTCATCAGGTCCCATGCATAGACCCATTTCCTCAATTAGGCGTGCTGCGAATGCTTGGGGCTCTATTTGTCCCGTCTCAAAGGCCTTCACCGCAGGCGATGTAAGCCATCGGTCCCAGATCTCATTGGGTGGTAGGTGGTCTGTAAGCCTCTGCAACGGGGTGGGAAGCCCAGCAAGCTCCACTAGCACACCACCGAGGTCAAGCAACACTAACCGGATGCGGTTATGACTCATGACGCAACCCCCATACTCAACCCTCGCCCCGTCGTGCACTGTAGGCGTCTGAAGTCAATTCTGCAGCGCAACTCTAATACCCTGGTCAACAAGCAGTAAGTCGTGGTACCGCCTGTGTGAAGGAATAACAAAGTCGCACTACGTTGAAATCATGCAGGAGTACAGCCTCCTGCCCATAAAATAGGGATTGACCACGCGTTACTACGTAAACCATTAGCTCTTGTGTGGGGAGGAATCTCGTATGCTGCCTAGTGTCAACTTCTGCGGCCTTACCGTTACGCGTCTCATCATCGGGGCGAACCCTTTTGGGGGTTTTAGCCACCAAAGCAAAGCGCGGGATCAAGAGATGGTCGCCTACCATACGCCAGCCCGAATATTGGAGACATGGGAAAGGGCTGCCGCTGCAGGGATCAACACGATGATCACCAACAACGAGAGCCCCAATGTCATGCAAGCAGTACGCGAGTATAGAGCCGCCAACGGACCACTCCAGTGGATTGCCCAGGTGAACTTGCGGGTTAATCCGAGCTGGAAGGCAGCCATTGACGAGGTAGTGGAGATAGGATGCAAGGGCCTGTACTTCCATGGCGGGCTTGTGGATGGCGTCTTTGCCAAGCAAGATGCTGAGGAATTACGCTCCTGGTGTGACTATGCCCGCTCTTTGGGTGTGCCAGTGGGCGTGGCTGGCCATGCTCCACAAGCGCATCTATGGGTCGATAGCCTGGACGTCGTCGATTTCCATGCCGTCTGTTTCTTCAACTGCGGAAGCCTGCACTCAGGCAAAGGGCATCGTTTCCAGCTGGCAGACGTTCCGGTTGCGGCGGACTGTATCCAGCGCATCGCTAAGCCGTGCATCGCCTACAAGATTATGGGCGCTGGCCGCATGGACCCACGTATGTCCTTTGAGTACGCCTTTGACCATATCAAGCCGGACGACGTGGTGAACGTGGGCATGCACCGTGGAGACAAAGACGACATAGTGGAGGAGAACGCCGCTCTGGTTCGCGATATCTTGGCGACAAAGTGATAGGCGGTCGATCTTAGAATCGCCCCCCATTCCTCACGGGTTAGCAGCACCTGTTTTTCCTGGCTGCGCGTTGCTGTCGCGGTTTCAACCCACTCAACGCATTGATGCTCTGCATGTGTTCGTAGGTAATATGGTTTACAAAGCAATGAGCATATTCGTGCCTCATCAAAAACGTTAGCAGCTCATTTGAATACCAGATTCAACCCAGTCCTGCAGTACCTCAGCAATGTAGCCGCTCTCATATTTTACAAGATCGTTGTACCTAGCAACAGGGAATATCTCAGGCAAGTCTGGTGGCAACCCTAAGAGCAACATGAGGCGATTGGGTTTGGGATGAATGAACCGTTCGCCAATAAGCCTGGCTGCAGTCTTTACAGCAGGGTGATTCTCAGTTGGGGCAAACCACCGTTGTACCGCATCTGTATACTGGTGCTTAAGCACAGGCTGACGCGTCTTCTCCTGTAGACCCGTGAGGAACATGACAATTTGTACTAACTCTATTCGTGGGTCTACAGCTACAGCAACTCCAGCAACAGCTGGCACCTAGGCCACCTCCTATCTTTCTCCAAAGTGCTCATTTGACGTTCGTTCTAGGTCATACGTTAGGCAAACCCGCAGATGATCTCCTATGATCCGTTTGGCATCGGCTGCCAGATGATCAGTAGCAGAACCTGCAAGGCAAAAACCACCACCACAGGATTGCGGCCACCCAGACACTGGAGGAGGGCTCGGACGGAGCCTTTTTCAGCCCTAAGCGTGGGCCACGTCTCGTGGGTTAGGGTCCATTCCTTGAGTAGTACCAAGATGAAGTGGTACATGATCAGCCCTCTCCATAGCTGCACCGCGGAAGGGTTTCCCCAGGTCACCCATATGGCTGCGCCTGTTATCACGGCGAAAATGGCCAGGTAGACCCATGACTGGCCTCGGATCCTTTTCCAGTGTTGGTTGGGGACGGTGATCCCAACTACCCAGAACATAAGAGGACCGGCTACCCAGCGGGCCCACAAGGGAGCACCGCTGGCTACGCCCAGTAAAGGGACACCCATGCAGAGGGCAAGGGTCTGCCACGTGCGTTGAGGAGAACGGTGGGGCCCCCAGTACGGTTCGAGCAGTATCACTACCGCCCACAGAGCCAGGAATATCGTTGCCAGAGGCGAGTTTGACGCTCCAGTTATCCATGATGACGGCATCGGCTCCGGGATACTCTTCTCAAGGTGCAGCCAACCACCGATGACGCAGATGCCAGCGACAGCCCCGAAGGTGAACTCCATCACCTTCCACCAGTCGATTCTGTGTTGCAGGCGAGGGCCAAAGGGAATTCGATGCCGGCCCCAGGCTTGAAGGATCTGGCCCAGAGGGAAGCCGAGACCACCCAGCAGGCCAAAGCCAGCCATACCGCAGGCAAAACTATCCTGCCGAACTCGCCATGCATAGAGAAAGAGCACAGCAAAGAGACCCCACATGCCGCCCCAGTACTCCAAGCGGGCGTCTGGACCGCGCTTCGAGAAGTAGACTCGAGGTAGGTCGTCAGGTGGGGCGTGCGGTCGGTTCAGAAGCAGAATACCAGCTGCCCAGGCGAAGGTGCCAGCCACCGCCAAGCCGCCCCACTCGAACCAGCTGTAGTGCGCGGGGCCCCCGAGCATGGCTATCAGGAGGGCCCCCAAGCCAATCCAGACACATCCCTTCACTGCAGTACCGAGCAGTCCCCACCAGTAGAGAGGCGCTGGTCGGTAGTCGTGGATGAGTCCCAGAGTCTGTCCGTAGGTCATGCAGCCGCCGAAACCTAGCCCTATGGCGCCGGCCGCCGCAAGGAGGAAATAGGCCTGCTGTACATCGGCCCGGGTGGAGAGCAGGGCCGTGGAAAGCCCCAGAACCGCGCCAGCGAACATCGCTCCTCGCATCGCACCACTTACTGTACCGCGCACACCCCAGGCGTAGCTCATGGCCAAGGCGGCCCAGATAAGACGCATGATCATGAGGGTCATTCCCCCTTGGATAGTCCTATGGACCACAATATTGGATACCCCAGGGTATATCCCCTCTTTTAGCAGATAACGGGCGGCGCGGTGCGCAGTAGAGCATAGCTAACGCCCATTTGCTCTGGACGGCGACTGTCATTTTCAGCTAACCAGCGGTCCAGCCAGTCGTAGGCCTGGCGCATAGACCGCGATGCTGTGATTCACCTGATCGCGCAAGATGGTGGACCAGGTACTAATTCCGCGCCACGCTAACTCGAGGGCGTAGCGACGATGGAAATCTCAGTAGGAGCCAACCCGTCAGCAGTTGCCGCGATATGCACTGGACCGCTCTCGTCAGCCTGGGAGCGGACAATCAGCATGCACATGCCGTGAAAGGCGCGGCGACTGTCCGCGCAGAAAGGCTCCAGGCTGGTCGGGTCGCCGTTATCGATGGCGGCTATTTCCGCCGCTCCCTCTAAGCGGAAGGAAATGCGCTGTGCAGCGTGGGGGCAGAGATGGCCCGCAGCATCGGTAATGCGCACTGTGATGAAGCTAAGGTCTTCGCCGTCGGCCTTGATCTCCTCGCGGTCCGGCAGCAGTTCAATCTTGACTGGAGCTCCCGCGGTGTGCATCTGTGCGGTCATCGCTGGCTTTCCGTCAGCATCGAAAGCGACAACCTCCAGGGTCCCGGGTTCGTAGGGTACGTCATCCCAGATCAAGCGCCACCGGGTGAAGGGCTTGCCGAGCTCGCTCGTTTGGGTTCCCTTGGTCCGGATGCCCAGGGATCTGCCGTTCAAGAAGAGTTCGGCTGTAGGGTAGCTCGTGTAGCAGTGCACTGGGATGGGTTGTCCTTCGTGGCCTGCCCAGTTCCAGTGTGGGAGCAGGTGGAGGGTGGGCTCGTCGGACCAGGCACTTCGGTACAGGTAGTAGCGGTCTTTGCGAATGCCACACAAGTCGATGATGCCAAAGTAGGAGCTACGGCTAGGCCACTTCGACTGATAGGGGGTGGGTTCGCCGAGATAGTCAAAGCCAGTCCACGTAAACTGACCCAAGATAAAGGGGCAATCCGCTTGGGCTGTCAGCTCGGCATCGGGTACGTAACCCCAAGGTGGCGCAGCTACATCATAGGCGGTGCAGTGTAGGCTCGGGCGCTGGACCCCCTTTTCCGGCTCAACGGGCAGGAAGTACTCGCCGCGGGAGCTGACGCACGACTCAGTTTCGCTACCATACATAACCCACTCCGGATGCTCGGCGTGATACTTCTCGTAGAGGTGGCACTTGTAGTTCCAGCCGGGAATGTCCACCGCATCGGCCAGGCCGTTGGCGATAGCCTCATCTGATGAATCAAAACCAGCTGTGACCGGGCGAGTGGGGTCTTCCTCATGGCAGATCTCAGTTAAGAAGCGGGCAGTTTCCGCACCACTTGGATGACGCTGATCGGGCACTTCGTTGCCGATACTCCACATGATAATGCACGGGTGGTTGCGGTCGCGTCTGATCATCGCTTGCAGATCCTTCTCTGCCCAGGCATCGAAGAGCTGGTGGTACCCGTTTTCGACCTTGCGGATCCGCCACTCATCAAAGGCTTCGTCAATGACGAGGAAGCCCATCGTATCGCACAGATCGAGCAGTTCCGGGGCTGGGGGGTTGTGGCTTGTGCGGATAGCGTTGCAGCCCATTTCCTTAAGCAACTCCAACTGGCGCTCGATAGCTCGGGGATGCACCGCGCTGCCCAAGGCCCCCAAGTCATGGTGTTGGCAGACCCCTTGCAGCTTCAACCCCCGCCCATTGAGGAAGAACCCCTCATTGGCATCAAAACGCAATGTACGAATGCCAAAGCGTGTCTCATAGCAGTCCGTCTCGTGCCCGTCTACATATAGACGTGAGACCAGACGGTATAGCTGGGGATGGTTGACGTCCCATAGCTGGGGTGCCTCTACTGTGAGCCGTTCTGCGTAAACCTGGGTGTGGCCTGCGGCGATCGTTTGCACCGAGGTACCCGTGGCTATCTCCACCCCTTGGGGATCGAGGATAGTGCTGGTCAGTTCCACTGCCCGAACCACGTCGCGACTGTTGGTCACTTCCGTCCGGATGGCCACGACGGCCTTTTCGGCTGTGATCTCCGGTATGGTGACAGTGGTCCCCCAGTGGGCAACATGCACTGGATCGACGATCACGAGGCGCACATAGCGGTAGAGGCCAGCCCCCGGGTACCAGCGAGAGGCGGCGGGTTTGTTGTCTACCCGAATAGCCAGTACGTTTTCGGTGTCATATTGTAGATAATCGGTGATCTCAAAGGCAAAGGAGCTATAGCCATACGGCCAGGATCCTACCTCGTGGCCATTGACGTAGATGGTGCTACGGCTCATCACTCCGTCAAACTCGACAAAGACGCGCTTACCCGTCCAGGTCTGGGGGGCGACAAAACGCTGTCGGTACCAACCCACACCGACATGAGGCAGACCTCCAGTGCGCCCCAAGTCCTTGTCTGTGGTCTTGTCGAAGGCACCACCTATGGCCCAGTCATGGGGAACGCGCACCTGTTGCCAGTCTGCATCATCGTAGGCGATGTAGGCAGCGTGGGGGTCATCCATTCGCGCAAACCGCCAGCCGTGGCGCAAGACAAGGCTCTGGCGAGGGTCGAGATGATCAGTCATGGACAGAAGGGCCTCCTTCTTTTCACTGTGCATCTTCGCTTCTGCTACCGGGAAGGAGATCCTGCTGTGAGGCGGGTGGGTGGCAAGATGGGGTCGATGGGACATGACGTCTGTGCCGTCGCATAAGCGTACCACTGTTCCTGTTCACTGCCGATTCCGGTCGTTCGCAACATAGCGATTGGGCCCTCTCGCTCGCTAACCGTAAAACAATAGAAGTACATAGAAGGGTCAGAAAGAAACGCATCGAAGGACGGACATTACATAGTACTGCATGTGGCACACACCACTTCCCGCAGAGGACGAAGCCGTTTCCCACGAGGCGTCTCCTGGAGCATGGATCTGAATACCAGGCCAGATACAGGAAGGGGATTGCTATGTCGGTGCCATTCCGAACGAGTCATTGTGTCTTACTCCTCGCAGTTCTGGTTTTCCCGAGTATGGCTGTGGCTGCGCCCGTCACGATCACCGTGGCATTCTGGGGAGCGCAGTCGGAGTACACTGACATCTGGGTGCCCATCAAGAACGATTTCGAAGATGCTCACGCAGACATTCGCGTAGAGCTCATGCATGTCCCCGGTGGTTTCCAGGAGAAGATGATCAGTATGGCCCTGGGGGGTCAGACCGTTGATGTATGGATGAGCAATGCCGATACCGCTCTGACGTACTATACGGCTGGTCTGACCAACGATCTAAACCCCTTCATCGACAGAGATCCTTCGTTTCGGGCTGACCGTTTCTTTCCGGCTGCTCTGACGGCCTACGCGCGGGGCGGTGTCCAGTACGGTTTGTCGAGTCACTTCCAGGTGACAAGCATTTGGCACAACAAAGAGCTCTTCGACTACGCTGGCCTCTCGTACCCTACCGATAATTCCACTTGGGCTCGCTTCCGAGACGATGCCAAGAAGCTTACGCAGGACCGCAACAGCGACGGCCGCACTGACCAATGGGGCCTGGCCATGTCTCTCGGTGCCGAATTCGTCACGCCTTGGGTCTTCTCTGCTGGTGGCAACTGGGTTGATGATGCAGATAATCCTACTCGCTCAGCGGCGGGCGAGCCCGCGACCGTGAGGGGCTTGCAGTTCGTGCAAGAGCTAATAGCTCAAGACGCAGTAGTGGAACCGAGCTATAGTGCTACACCGTTTTACGAGGGTCGCGTCGGGATGTACGCGTACTACGCGGTCGCCCAGCGCATGACTAGCTACGCTACCTTTAGCTATAACGTGGCTCGGCTGCCAGCCGGACCAGCAGGGGCCATCAATGCGGTAGTTCCCGGAGGCGTGGTCATGGGTAAGGGAGAACACCCACAGGAATCCTGGGAGTTCATGAAATTCATGTGTCAAGAAGGGGCCTTCAGCTACAACAGCGTACCAGCCTACCTCCCGATGGCCCGCACAAATCGCTGGCCTTTCGCGCCTGTACCTGCTGATTACAACCGAGCTGCCTTCGTAGACGGCGCCCTTTCGGCACTTCCGCAGACAATCAAGTCCACAAGGGTGGCAGATATCCTCAAGGCCATCAACGACGTAGTGGTGCCAGCCCTGCGCGGGCAAGAGTCTCTGAGCACGGCTGTAGCCCGCGTGGACCCGCGAATCAACGCCATCCTGAATGATTAGTCCAGGACGGGTCGAAATGCACCCGTATAGGGAGGACAGCCAAGTGCCGTTTGATCGTTTCTTTTCGCGGATGTGTGACCCGCCACGGGAGTTTGGAATGATTCCGTTCTGGCTCTGGAATGACGACCTCGATGAGGAAGAGCTCATTCGCCAGCTTCACGCGTTTCACGCCGGAGGCCTGGGAGGCGTGATCATCCTCCCCTTTGTTGGGCTATCCGAGAAGGTTAGTTACCTCTCCGACAGCTACTTTCAGCTGGTGCGACGTGTGGTAGACGAGTGTGCCGTCCTCGGACTGAAGGTGATCTTGTACGATGAAGGGGGTTACCCGTCAGGATCGGCCTGTGGGCAAGTGGTGGCTGTCGACCCTGGGTATGCAGCCCGAGCTCTTATCCTGACCCGACAGGAGATCACAGGTCCATGGTACGGGTACTGGCGGCCGTCAGTTGGACGTGGTCTTCTGAACCGTTTGGTATGTGTCGTGTTAGCCAAAGTGGAAGCGGGCGTTGTGCAGCCTGAGAGCTTGCGCGTACTGGATACCATGGAACGCAATCTGGTCCACCTTGACTTGGGCGCCGGGACCTGGCAGGTGATGGCCTGCTTCGATGTGCCCAGTGGGGGGCACATCCGCGGCGTCTTGCCTGAACACGAAGACAGCACAGCCACAGCTCCTCCGGCTGGCGATATCATGAACCCCGAGGCCGTAGCCACGTTCATCCGCCTTACACATGACGCCTATGCAAGGCACCTCAGAGATCACCTGGGCACTACCGTGGTGGGGCTCTTCACCGATGAGCCCACGCCCATGGGTCGAGGCGCCAGGGGTGACGGCAGACCATACACTAGAGGGTTCGAACGATGGTTGGCGGACCACCTGGAGCAGGACGTCGATAGTGTTCGGGCCTGGTTGCCGTCATTGTGGGTAGATTACGGACCCCAAACAGAATGGTTTCGACAAGCCTATGCGCGCGGCGTACACGAGCGAGTGACAGAAGTGTTCTACGGTGCCCAAACCAAGTGGTGCGAAGAACACGGTATCGCTCTCACTGGACATCCGCACATGAGCAATGACATGACCTCACTGAGCGCCTTCGGATGGCCAGGGCAGGATATGGTATGGCGCTGGGTGCTGCCCGGCAACGACAGCGGATTGGTCGGGCCCGACAGTGTGGCTCCTAAGGCTGCAACCAGTGCTGCCCGTGCCAATAGACGCAGGCGCATCGGTAGCGAGTTGTTTGGGGCCTATGGCTGGATCCTTTCCCTCGACGAAGTCAAATGGTTGCTTGACTGGCATCTATCTCGCGGAAACAACCTCTTCATGCCGAGTGCTCTGTACTACTCTGTCAGAGAAGGACGGGCCTACGAGAGCGAACCTGATCTCGCACTGCATAATGTGTGGTGGCCGCATTTTCAGCACCTAGCGGGCTACACAGCCCGTATGTCGTGGCTGCTCACTAATTGCGAACATGTGTGCGACGTGGCTGTGCTGGGTAACGGTTACGATCTACCTTGGGAGGCGGCCAGGTATCTATATGAGAACCAAATCGATTTCCTTTACATCGACGATCACGCTCTGCAGGGGGCGTGCGTAGTAGATGGCAGACTCCACATTGGATCGCAAGCATACCAGCTAGTCGTGCTGGACGGAGAGCCCATTCTCTCGCCAGAGAGCAGAGCGAACCTGAGGGTGTTCACAGAGGCAGGAGGTACAGTCCTTTCGTACCAGCAGGGCGTTGACCTTGTAGCAGAAGCCCGCCGCATACTGCCAGCCGGCGTTACTGTAGAACCAGCAGCCCCCGGCCTGCGCACGATGCACCTACGTAGAGAGGGACTGGACATCTATGCGTTCTTTAATGAAGGAGAGGCCCCAGTGCAGGGGCAGCTGTGCGTAGGGGTTCAGGGAATAGCTCAGTGGTGGGACCCCTTGCGGCTCACGCGTGAACTGGTGGCGGACAGGGCGGGAGTGCTCGGACCCGGTGCGGTTCTCACCAGCGGTGATTCGCCTGGGTTGCAGGTGCCAATCGTTCTGGAACGGCGCGAGAGCCGACTGCTTATCGTGGATACCTCAGCGGATGGGCAGAAGAGCAGCGAGCGTCAGCGAGGGACAACAGGGTCGGCGTCAGAATGGCTGAGTATTGAGGTAACTGGTCCATGGGATGTCGCCGATCTGGAGGGCAACCCAATAGACGCCCCGGCTCTCGGTGATTGGACCACTAAGCGGCAGCTCGAACGCTTCAGTGGTACCTTCGTCTACCAGGCCACGGTATCGCTCTCTCCTCCCGCACTTGGCAATGCTACAACCATCGAGCTTGATCTCGGTAGGGTGGGTGAAGCCGCCACCGTTCTTGTGAACGGGAAAGAGATTGGCTGGGCACTCTGGGCACCCTATCGCATCGTTACTGGGAAGGATGCTTGGGTACCGGGGGACAACGTGCTGGAGGTACGGGTCACCAACACCGCGGCCAACGCGTATGAGGGCGCCCTATATCCCTCGGGCCTCATGGGGCCTGTGCGGCTGCTGCTGGCCGTACCGAGGTCGTAGCGTTTCGAGTAGCCGTGATGCGGATGAGTTGGCTCCGATTCAGCGTGCCTATGGTGGCCTGATAGTGGGCTGACTGTGCTATTCACATAAGCTGCCCTGCCCCGTCTCCGTTGACGAGGCAGGGCAGGCATTCAGGTGGTCACTCTACTCGTTCACCTAGCCTCTCCCAGAGTTCACGAAGAAAGGCGTTGGCCCTGCGCCCAGCATCTTGCAGTATGCCCGCAGGAGGCGTGGTTTGCTTGACCGCGGTTGCCAAGGCGTCGTTAAGGAGAAACTCAGCCTGACGCCCTAGAGGCGTCACTGGTAACGGCAGAGAGACTCCATCCAACAGTGAAGTCATGAAAACCCTGTTAAAGCGGTTCCGTGCAACGTAGGGATGTCGAAGCATAGACTTTCTCGGAGGAAGGAAGCCCATAGTCTCGTTATAGGCCACAAGAATGTCAGGCTTCATCAGGAATTGCAGGAAACGCCAAGCCTGGTCAGGATGCTTGGATTGGGTTGTGATGGTCCAGTAGTCAGTATAGGTGGTTGCCGCGGAGCGCACGGGACCAGGAGGATAGCCAACACCAACGTTTTCCAGCTCTTCGGGAGCCTGTCTCTCAACGTTGAGCGCGGCGCTCCTTGCCGCTATCTCCATGGCAATGTCATCACTTACCATCAGCCCCACTGATGACTTCCCATGCATGGACCAGGCGACCCCGGGAACTCGGGTAGCTTTGTAGAGCTCGACATAGAAATCAAGGGCCTCGATGCCCTCCTGACTATCAAACACATACCTTTTCTTTTCCACGTCATATATGTCCCCACCGTTTTGTCTAACAAAATCTGTCCATTGCTGATTGCTCGCATTTACCCTGAATCCAATTCTGGTGTATCCACCGTCTGGATGGGTCACTGTCGCTAGCTTCGCTATTCTGATAAGCTCATCCCAGGTTCGCGGTGCTGAATCGGGATCAAAGCCGAGTTGCCCAAAAACATCCCTGCGGTAATACAAAAGACGCGGAGATGTTAACGATGGCAGGCCGTAAACAGATCCTTCATGGACAACGACACCGTGCCACGTCTCCGGGATGAAATCCTCCCTGTCTCTCCATTCCTCGAGGTAGCGATCAAGAGCGATTGCTTGCCTGTTCCATACTATGTCGTATATCTCGTTACAGCCCCTCTGCAGAATATCGGGTGCTGTGCCTGAGGCAAATGCCACCGTGACTTTATCAGTGAAGACCGTGCCCCAGCTGAGATAGCTCACATCAACTTTTGTACCGGGGCTTGCCTCCTCGAAGGCCGGGATGATTGTCTCTGCTATTGCCGTTCGCGTCGCGGCATTGTGATTCACAACCCACCAACTGATAGTGGCGGTGTTTGCCACTACAGGCCGTGCAGCCATAGCGGTTAACATCAGTACGAGAGCCAATGGAACACTCCACCTGACGTAGGCATTTGTCATGTCGCTCAGACTCCTTTCGTTGAGGGAGGCTAACCTGCTTCTGATAGAGCCGCCGCGTACTCCCTGAGCGGTGGTTCACCGTACATCGCGACATACGTAGCATCGATCATGCAGGCAAAGCTCGTGATATGCCGGACCCCACGTTCTGCATACAAGCGCACATCGCTAGTGAACACCTCTGGGTGCCATGGGACCTTGACCACGGTCGCGGGGCGAGGCTTCTGCGATCTCGTGAAGAGGCTAGCGTCGAGCCAGTACTCAAGCGCCTGAGCGCTTGACCGTTCAAAGAGCGCCAGGTTGGCATCAAGCAGCTCCAGGGCATTGGCGTAGTCGCTTCCAGTCTGGTCGGCATAGGGTATGTCGTAGCGACGCCGAATGGGAGCGTACTCTAGAAAAACGCCGTCTTGCGGCTTTACTAGCTGCGGTGCCGCAAGCGTGTTCAGATAGGCTAGGTGGGCTACCTGGGCTCTTGGGTCTTCTTTTCTTAGGGCATGCAGGAGCGAATTGGCTACGATCAGAGCTTGGTCACTATCAGATAGGTGTCGGCATTGGGGACAGCGACACCATGGTCTACCGTCATCGCCCCACAGGAAATACCTCCCGGTAGTGGGGCGGAGCACACGCCCTATGTCGACAGCGTTTTCGGCAATGATCTCAAGCGCCCTATGGGAGTGAACACAAAGATTGAAGTCGCTGACTCGCTCACCATTGTCGTCCATACGAAACAGGCTCTGTTCTTTGTCGAACAGATCTCTCGGCAGAAGGTCTTTCATGGCGTGCAGCTCATATTCGACCTCGAGCCCCAGGTCTCCGCATGCAGCAAGGAAGGCGGCACCTTCATCTTTCTGGACAAAGCTACTCACATGAGTGACGTCTCGCCAATGATGCAAGGCAATAGTTGTGAGTCCCGCTTCCTTTGCCCGATGTGGCCATTCTGAGAAAGACAGATCCTCTGGGGTCAGGACAACTCCACGCGTCTCCAATCTCTCCACCTCAAATCCTGTATATTCAGGGGACCATGCAGCTCTTGTTTTCGCTAGGGAATCCCCTGACATGACCGAACACAAACTAAGGAACCATGCATTCTGAAACCTCACCGTACGTCCTTGTTGGATACGCAGCCGATGAGGCCATTGCGACCGCTCCATTGTCACTGCTTCGCATCCACGACTCTAGTCGTCAGCTCACATCGGCTTTCTCCTGGTACTCGGACCTCCCAACTCCCAACCCCCAACTGTACCGCGCGGTAGGGCGTGGGTCGAAACCACATGCTCTTGCTCAGCGAGCCGAATTACGCACACTAGTCCACAATCACTTCAGGGCAGTTGACGTAGGGTGCCATGAACCCACTACGCATCCGCTGAAACTCTGCCTCCCTTGCGAGGGACACAACCATACGACGAGCTGCTGTTCGCGCAGTCACCTCCCCAGTGAGTAGCGCCTGCAGCGCCTGGATAATGCAGAACGCTAAGCGCTCATACTCAGGCCATTCCCCTAGTGTCCAACCACTTTGCCACGCTTCACGCACCACTGCGTATACGGGATCGCGTTGCACATAGGCGGGATTTGAGAGGCTACTAACGCGATATGAGTCACCTCCTTTGCGCTGGAAGACATCCTGTACCTCGCTATCACCGCTAGTCAGAAAGGTCAGGAAGGAAAAGGTCTCCTCCTTGTGCGGAGAGCTAGAGGTCATGCAGAGCTCCCAACCAGCAAGCTGACTGAGCCTGCCTGGAAGCAGGCTATAGCGTACCTTGCCGCGTAAGGGAGCGTTGGGTGCCTCCATGCGATTAGCGAAGATGTGCCAATTCGCCATGAGTCCAGCTTCGCCCCGCCACATCGCCCTAGCGGCATCGTAGGATGAGAAGCGCTGGCTGCCCGGAGGTGAAAGGAGGAAGAGCTCGCGTAGCAGCTCTAAGGAGGTGACAGCGAGTTCTGAGTCGACCGCGGGTTCCAGATCACCCACGAACAGGTCGCCGCCAAGCGCCTTGAGAATCCAAAGCCAGGAGTCAATAACGCAGAAAGTGCTGCTAGAAGCTGCAATAGCGTTACCATACAGGCGTGGCTCGTATGAGCGGCCGCGTTCGTGCAGTGCTTGGACAATCGCCAGGTAATCCTGCATGTCACACGGGACAGCAAATCCCAGTTCATCAAGTAGATCAGCCCGATAGTATAAGACCTGCACATCGTTCTGGTAAGGCAATCCGTAGACTGACCGGTGACCAAGCACTGTGCGCATGCAGACCAGGTCAAGAGCCGATCTTCCACTTCGCGTGGACACGAAATCAGACACGAGGTCCACATGGAACTGCTCAATATATCGGTCGAGAGGCTCAAGATGCCCCGAGTGAGCTGCTTGGCTCATGAACGTAGAGGGGACCATGATAGCGTCAATAGGGTCTGAGTCACGTAGGCAGATGGCTCGATGTGCCAGGTTGAGTGCAACGCTGAACGGTTCCGACTGCACCCGTACGTGTACACGAGGGTTGCGAGTGGAGTAAAGGTCAGCGAGACTACGCGTGGCCTCCTCGACGTAACCTCGCGGTACCACTATGCTCAAGTGGATTAGGTCGCCAGCCCTATCGCTGACAAATGTACCTGAGCCCTGTCGCCGAAGAACAAGCCCGTCTTGAGCGAGAGTGCTCAAAGCCTGCCGAACAGTGGTACGGCTTGCCTGATAGAGCTGGCATAGCTCGACCTCGGAGGGAAGGCGCTCGCCCGGCATCCAGACGCGCCTCCGAATGCGGTTTTCGATATCCTTAGCGATTCTCTCGTACATCGGAAGTGAGGTAGAGGACGACATTTCGACACGCTCCAGGACATCTTGTTACTACCACTCGTAGAGGCGCCAGTGGTTGACATGACCATTCTACTGTCTTGATTATGCTCAAGTCAAGGGTGATATGCAGCGTTTTCGCAAGGTGAGCATTTTTCACCTATTGAGTAGTGGCATAGGCGCTCCACATGGATGCAGGCACAGACGTCAAGAACGCGCCTACAGCCGAGAGATTGCTCTCTCGGCCGTAGGCAAGTGGTCTCACTACTGTGAAGCGACCGGGCTCTTGTTGCCTGTGGGCAAGCCTCGACAGTGCGGCTCGCTGGGTCTGGACGCTGATGGTCAATTCTCGCCTAAGGTGTCCTGCTGGCTCCTTCGGCGAACAGGCTGCTGATGAGGCGGTCTGCCTCCTCGAGGGCGGTGCGTGCGGAGACATCGCCATTCCATACCCTGGCCAGCTGGTTCGTGAGGGTTGTGGTGATACGCGTGTCGCTGATTAGGCCTTCCTTGAGGAAGATGTTGTCTGGATGTACGGACTGCTCGAAAAACGCCATCCAGTTCTGCGGCAGATCCGGGACATACGAGTCCCAGGAACGAGCCACTCTGGCCATGACAGGAAGTCGACCAGTATGCCGCGCGAGACTGCGCTGTGCCTGTTCAGTGGTGCTGAGAAACTTTGCCCACTGCCATGCTTCCTGTGGGTGCTTTGTCTGGGAGCTAATCTGGAAACCGTTCAACGACACGTTGGTGGCATTGTTGGCCGGGCCATAGGGCTGAAGCGCTACATCCCACTCAAAGCCCACATTCTTCATCCGTGTACCAATGATACCTGGACCGTCTGTTACCGCGATAGCCGCTTTGCCATGATACAGGTATGTACCGCCTCCGACGCGTTGAGGCTGGCTCACTCGGTCCTCCCAGATCAGCTTCTCGATGAACTCCATCGCTGTAACTACGGGCTCGCTGAGCAATAGGCTTTTGGTCGGGAAGATCTCGCGATCGAAAAAGTGACCGCCAGCCTGGAGCGCTTGGATGTACGGGCGGTACCTGATGCGGTCGAGCCCCCATATCTCGGCTACTCCGTCGCCGTCGGCGTCCTTTGTCAGCTTGCGACCGTAACTCCTCATCGTTTCCCAGTTCCATGACCTATCCTTAAGGAGCGCCGGGGCGGTCAGTCCGACCTGGTCTAGCATGTCGAGATTGTACCAAGTGACGATTGAGTAGACCTCCACGGGCAGCGCATACAGTAGGCCAGAAGGCGTCGTGAAGGCCTTGAGCATTGACGGCGGAAACAGAGCAGCCGTTTGTCGATCGAGGAACTTGTTCAAGTCCATAAACATCCCGTCGGCAATGAATGGTGCAGAGACTTGCGTCACCAGATCAAGGACATCCGGCGACACGCCACCGGCTGCCATCACTAGGAACTTGTTGTCGGGTTTGGGGTCCGCCAGGATCTCAACCTCGCACTCAGGGTTCGCTTGCTCAAAGGGCACCTTCATCTCTTGTAGGTACTCTTGCCAGGATTCACTATGAGACCCCGAACTCAGGTGGGTGATCTTCACCTTTTCGGCGGCAAGGGCAGGGGCGGCGAGGACCAGGGTGGTGGCAACAAGAAAGGAGAACACGATTTTCATCCAACGACTGAACACGACCATGCACCTCTTTCGTAACCTGCTGTCTAATCACTGCAAACAGTGTACCACATGCACTCTCTTCTGTTCCACATTTACTGCCTCTTGATTCTAGAACCTACATCTTCATTTTGATCTTTGACGAAAGCAGGGCTTCCCTATGGCGGTACCCGCTTGACTTGCCCAGCAGGCAGTGTCACGATCAGGGCAATCTGACCAACTGATCTATATAATCATCATAGTATCAACATTTTCATTACATCAGGGAGGAATCTCCGCCAAGGAGTTCACTCAGCATGTGGTAGAGGCGGCGTACACTCGCCGCATCGGCGAACAGTAGGGCTACCGTGAAGTGGGGTCGTGGCGACGCCGCCTGGGGATATGGGCGTTATCCAGGGGGCGCACCGGGGCGATAGGCAGATGTGTGCCATCCTCTTGAAGCAACCACGCCTGTGAGAGATCCTCCGGTCGAAACAGGACACGCACTCGTTGGCCTATACAGACTTGCGGTACCTCAAAAACGCTACATTTTAGCGAGATTGTGGCGTCATTGGCCACGCGTCGCTCCTCTTCATGTAGAAAGGCACGCTCAACGCGCTCTTTCGAGGCGACACGTATCATCTCTTGATCACTCAGGAAACGCTCCATCGGGGCTTGTCCGTCAAGTGCGCTATGGGGTCTGTTGTTGTAGACGTACTCCAGGTAATGGGCCAGACGCTGATTCAACGCCTCCAAAGAAGCGAGATCGTCGGGTTCAAGGCGGTCAAATGGCTGCTGGCGCAGAGTGCGAAATGCTCTCTCAATTTTGTCCTTACCTTGGGGCATGTAGGGGGTGGCGTGAACTAGCACGATGCCCAAATGGGCGCAGATAGTCTGGATCTGTCGGGAGTGATGGATCTTGCCGTTGTCCACATAGAGCCGTTGGGGGATGCCCCTTCTCAGCAGTGCCGTCTCAAAGCGTTGCTTGTCGTCCATGACGGTTACCTCCTGCGGTGTTTTCTAACTAGCACCAGTATGCTCACCCAATCGCTGGCCTCAAGCGGCAAAGGGTGTGTGTCACACCCCAAAAGGGCGAGAAGTGCCGAAATACGGCCACTTGAGCATGGCTATCCCTTGGACGGAAGCTAAATGCGGCAGAGGATGGGCTGTGTCCATCGGGTGAAGTAGGCATGAGAGAAGCCTTCGACACCGCCAAAGTCAGGTAGGTGTGTAGGTAGGATCTTCTCCAGGTTGGGTAGGTCCTCTTCATCGATCCCCATGAGCAAGGCACAAGGACGGCTATGTCGGCGTAATCTCTTACGCATGTGCTGAATCCATTGCCGACTCAGCCCTACACTGTGCCCTAGTCCTTGCCAGCGCAGCGCTACGCTGTGAATGGATAACTCACACTGATGAAGTCCTTGCAGGATCCAGACCACAACAGCCAAAGAGAACTGCAGTAAGGCGCGGCAGACGTGGGCAGTAGTGAGGTGGTCAGGTGACATCGCTGGCATAGGTAGCGTTGGATGGGACTCGATGCTGCGACTTAAGAGTGATCACCCAACGCCAATAGAAGCCATGCTTTCGGAGGCGCCTCTGATTGGGGCATCCGGGCCGAGAGCATCCGTAAAGCTCTGGGAATACATTCCCGGTTCCTAGCAGACAATATGTCTGTGGTGAGACGGAAAAGTGGTGCATTCGCACCATGGTCAGCCATCTCCCATTGGGTGGGCGTTTCCCTTCCCGGGTCACCCACCCTTTTCTTTTGGCCAGGACGAAGAGGAATCAGCTACACCTCTACGCAGATTAGTTTTCGAGCTTGACCTCGGTAGGGTGGGCGAAGCCGCCAGCGTTCTTGTGAACGGGAAAGAGGTTGGCTGGGCGCTCTGGGCACCCTATCGCATCGTTACTGGGAAGGATGCTTGGGTACAGGGGGACAACGTGCTGGAGGTACGGGTCACCAACACCGCGGCCAACGCGTATGAGGGCGCCCTATATCCCTCGGGCCTCATGGGGACTGCGCGGCTGCGGCTGGCAGTACCGAGGTCGTAGCCGCAGAGGGAGTGCTGTGACGCATAGCGGCAGCGCCAATGTCGGTTCTGAGAGAGGGATGACGCCCGCCTGATCGGCGAGCGCTACCCTCTTGATGACCTGTAGTCTGCTTGTCAAGTACCGTTACAAGCCTCGGTAGTGTGGCTCCACGCTACGCTGCGTATCATCCAGGACTTGCTGCGGTGTGATCTCGTTTCGTCGCATCCGATCGAGGTTCTTACTGAACTCAGGCCGAACGATACTGAAAAGGGGTGGGGTGCCCTCTGCAGTGGGCAAGAGCTCAAGCATGAGTCGCTCCCGTGGGTCAGAGATCTCACGTCCTCGGAGGAGCGTCTGGAGGGCATCCTCACGTGACGGAAGTTGTCGGGTCAGATGGTACCATTTCAACTGGGTATCCTTCTTCGATAGGTACTTGATGAACTCAGCGGCACCCTGAGTGTTCCTGGCCCCGCGTGGCACGATAGCTCCCATCCCGCTTGAGTACGAGGTTTTCCTTCCGTCGGAAGGATATGGAATGTGACCTACCGACCAGCGCAGGTCGGGTGCTTGTTCAGGGAATAGCTCAAGCCACGTTGTGCTTTGCACGAGCATGGCCGCTTCGCGGTTCATGAACTGTTTAGACCCTGTCATTGCAGTAGGGCCATACCTGGCGGCATAGGACGAGATCCAGTCGAGAGCCCTGATGTGTGCCGGGTTAACCGCCAGCGTAGGCATCTTCGCCGCTTCGTCATAGACCGAACCGCCGAAGACCCAGAGCCAGGCTATCTCATTGGCGAAATTGTTGCCTTGAGGGGCAAAGCCGA
>JBMNJG010000009.1:0-132761 GCA_050951545.1 Limnochordia bacterium
TCAAGTGGTACCGCCTGACCACCTGCCTAATATAGAGACTGCTCCGGCGACAGATGGCCCCGGAGCAGTTGTGCCGTAACCGCCCTCGGAGCTGTCCTTTCCACCCAAAGACCTCGCCGCGTCACGGAAAAGTCACTCCAGCCCGTCCAATTTCTCGTCCAGGGCGACGCCAATCGACCGAACCCGACAGTGTTTGCCACAGCAAGCGGCACGCCGTTGACTAGGCCTGGCGATGAAACTGACGCATCTCGTCGCCCTCCCGTGGGCTGAAACTACGGCTCTGCCCCTCGAAGGAAGACATGGCCCAGCTCCAGGGCATCCGCCTCAGCGTTGCTGCCGGAGAAGGTCAAGCGCACATAGTCCCCGGTGATTGCCGCAGGTAGAGAGCCTTTCAACTCTAGCTTGAGCCAGTCAGTATGCGGTTGCGTCGTGACCTCTGCTGTATACGAGACACTCCGCCAGATGTCACCGTCTGAGGAGACAGCGACGCCCACACGGTCTTTGATGTCTGCCCGCCGCGCATACATGGTAAAAGCGTAGCTCTCAAGCTGCGGTAGCTGCCACGTCAGGTATTCCTCGGCGTCGGACGTGCGTCGAATCCGATGCGCGTCGCCGAAGAAGACATCAGGTCTCTCCGCTGCAAACTCCCAGCCATCAGAGCGCGCCACGGCCTTCAGCTGATCGTTCGTTATGCCAAACCAAGCAATGGTCACCGGAGGCAAAAGAGGATCCTCAAGAGTAACCCAGTTGCTCAGCACCACCCGCTGGCGAAAGATAGAGCTGTGGCCCGCAACGGTGGTAGCCTTAATCTCTAGGTCATACGCGCCGTCCTCCATAGACGTTGTCTCTACGCTCAGCACGGGGGGCAGACTCGTGCCCGTGTAAAGCTCGTACTCCTGACCCGAATCCGACACCGAGATAAGCCTGATAGAAGCCTCCTGCAACTGATCAGGTGCCACAGGCACGTCGAAAGCGAAGAGGATGCTACCCCGCAATCTCTCAGCCCAAGCCAAGGGTGTGCGTAGCCGGAAATGCTGTACACCAAAAGCAAAAGACGCTTCCGTTGTGTCTCCTGTCTGCTCGGTCACGGTAACGACGATCTCATGGTGTCCGGCTGCCAAGTCTGCAGTCTGCAACACGAGACTGGTGGGCAGGCTCTCGCCCTCGTACAAAGTCGTCCCATCGAGCACCACCTTGACTTCAGCCAGCAGAATGCCCGGAGCCTCCACCTCTATGGGGATTACGGAGTCTTCTACCGCCGTGTTCGGCTGTGGAGAGGCCAACCAGACATAACCCTGCACAAGGCGCCATCCGACTACACCAAGCCCAGGGAGGGAGAGTGTATGCGATGAGGTGATCGGTGAGCAAGGTACACCGCTGAAGGCATCACGGGCATAGATTGGGTACTCGGGAAAGCCATCGATGCATACCTGCACTGGCTCCTCAGAGGAATTTACCAGGACGAGATACCGCTCTGACCCAAAGGCGATGTTGGCCATAGCCACGGAAGGGTACTCGATGAGCTCTGTGATGCCTCCCGACGAGACTGTAGGTGAGACCACCTGCTCCCCATCTGTTACGGTTACCTGCAGATCGTGACGCCGTTCACCAAACAGGAAGACTTCACCCAAACCTGGCTTGCCGCATACCTCCTGCGCGATTGTGGCATAGGCACCATAGTAGGCCTGCCAGGCCGAAGAGGAAAACCCGCTGCGCGTGGCAAGCGAATAAGGCACCACCCCTTGAGCCCCCATCACCAGCGCGAGGTAGACATCATGACGCACCCACGCCGGAATCTTGGCGATCTCCTCAGGGCCTGGATCCTGAAACATCTCGGGCACTGCAATCTGTATCGCCCCGGGGCGCCCCTTGCGGGCAATGGCCTCCCTCTGCTGTTCGATCGTCCAGCGATTCCAGACCCGGTGGCCCTTCTGTCCAGAGTAGTTGGTGTACATCCCTTTGCCGACGATATCGAGGAACTGGGCTGTCTCGGCCAGGCCACTGGCCGTGCGATGCCCAGGATCGTACATCCATACGGGACGGCCTTGCGGATCGTTCTCACGAATCGTGCGCGCAGCTATCTCAAGATACTCCATCTCTTTGGGTCTCCAAGAACGCAGTTCTTCGGGGACCAGGTACCACCAAGCTATCACATCGCTATCCACTACAGCCTCGACCTGACGCTTGATCTCAGCAGCAATCTCCTCCGCCGACAGATCAAGGGCTGGCTGACCGTCCTTTTCATGGAAATTCATGGGAATGCCAACCGTGTAGATGGCACGCATACCCTGAGCTTCCGCGTTGGCCAACAGCACCTTGTTGGCGTCGCCATAGGCTGGTCCATGCAGGGTGAAATGATTGCCCGCCTCGCGTGAGGCGATTCCGGAGTACCCTCCAAAAGGGAAAAGGCGCCCCTGCGGATAGACCTTGTCTGGTGGAAGATCCAGGCCGCGGTGGATTGCAGGGGCAAAGAAGTGATCAGACGCCGCGGCGCCTGCTGTGAAGAGCACACATAGCAAGAGGACAGTAAAACAAAGGGTAGGACAGTACGTACCCAAGAGCTTGTCACCTCCATCGGCAGATACGAAACATCGTCCCGATAACAGACTGCCCCGAAGGCTCACGGCACCGGGGCAGATTCCTTACCCATGAAAAACCGATCGTTCACTAATCGCGGAAGTTGGGCACTTCCATCAGTTTGCCGCCCTGCTCGGCAGACAGGTGCGCACACAGACCCGGAACAGAGTAATCAAGGGCCGTGTACACATCGATTGGCGGCTCTTTGTCTTCCAGTACCGCCTCAAGGAACGCCTGAACCATCACATACTCAGCCGTACCATGTCCACCCGATCCGGCCCAACCGGGCAAGTGGGGATGTACAGTGTTGATCGGGATGTCGACCATACCTTGTAGATTGGGGATATCCTCGAAATAGGCTATCGTACGATCGCTGTCGCGCCTTTTCTCAAGGCAGCCCTTAGTGCCGTAAACGGAGTAGTAGTGGAAGCCCGGGCGCTTGACCGAGAAGCCACACAGGACTTTGATGACGCTTCCTTTCTCAGTCTTGAAAAGCCCTACCTCCATGTCGACAGTACCGAACTCCGTATCGATATTCGACCCCGTGTGCATGCCCACTGCGCTCACGCACCGATCATCCGACAGGCTGAGAATAGGCCCCAAGCTATGGGTGCAGTAGTGGATGGGTGCCAGATACGCCCGCCACGTCGGTTGACCGTCGGACGTTCTTCTGAGGCTGGGGATGTCATGAATATACTCAGCTTCAGCGTAGATGACCTTGCCCAGTCTCCCTTGCCGCACCATCTCTCGCCACGATTCAATAAACGCCCAGAAATTGGGGTTGGCGCCCATCATGTACTTGCCTGAGCTTTCCTTGACTGCCTGTACTAAGGCGTGGCACTCTTCAATATTGGCTACAGCCGGGACTTCGCTCAGCACGTGGCGGCCCCGCTTGAGCGCTGCTATGCTTTGCGATACGTGAAACATGGGTGGGGCAGCAACGACAACGATATCGAGATCATGATCGATGAACTTGTCGAAATCGAGGTACGCGGCTGGAATATCCCGCTCACGGGCCACCCGCTCTGCCAGTCCGGGTTGGGTGTCACAGACCGCGGCCAGCTTGCACTCTGGATGCCTGCCGAACATATTGACAAAACTCATCCCTCGTCGAAGGCCAACAACACCTACATTCAGCATGGGTGCCCTTTCCTTCTTTCTCCTGCTATTGTGCTGACTCCATGAGCCCAATCAGCTCGACCATGCGCTCTACAACCTCTTTTGCTATCTTCTCACCCATCACGGCACTGGCTTGCGATGGATCGCCCAAGACACCGATTTTGATGCGCTCATCTTGTCGAATATGAGGCATAACCATCGGGTGATCGACAGGTCGCTCCACAGTCTGATAGGCGT
Source organism: Limnochordia bacterium (assembly GCA_050951545.1). GTDB lineage: Bacteria > Bacillota > Limnochordia > DTU080 > DTU080 > DTU080. The sequence continues at coordinate 3,934 of JBMNJG010000009.1, forward strand.
CTTGGTCTGCGCGAAGCATGGCCATGATCTCTTCGGAATCCGTCACCCGCGGCTCACGAACCAGCCTTGGGTGCCAGTACAGCATCAGTGAAGTTTCGAAACCAGCCGCGTGGAAGTCCTTCTTCTCAAACCACTCGGCAATCGTAGGTGACATGTCTGTAAAGGGCACCAGGGCCACTTTGGCCTCGGCCAACGAGGGGTTCGTACGCAGGCAAATATCCAACCCGTCTCGGATACCCCTCACGTTCTCAGAGCCACCATGTCCGAGGAAGACGATGATATTCTTGAACCCCTGCTGGGCCAAGGAGCAGCAGATATCATTGATCACGGCCGAGATCGTCGCCGGAGCAATGTTGATCGTGCCGAGTAGACTTCCTCCTGAATAACTGTAGGGCATCAGGGGGGCAACCAAACAACCCGTTATCTCTGAGACTGCCTTCGCCAACTCTGTGGCATTAAACATATCGGTGCTCAAGGGCAAATGCCATCCGTGCTGCTCCACACAGCCCACAGGCACGATGACAGTTTGTGTGACCTGTAGAGCTTCTTCCACATCCTTGATGGTCATGAACTCCATCAGCCGCGCCGTTCGCGCCGTGCATTCGTCTGCCATGTACTCCGTCCCTCCGATGCATCGTTGATCGCCACCAGATGTCATAAGGGCACCCACTCTCGCAGGTGCCCACGCGCTGCCTACTTAGCGAAGTTCCTTAACCGCTGCCTTTACCGAGCTAGCCACGTACTCCACCTGACTATCCGTTAGATGTGGATAGATAGGCAGATCCAACTTCTCGGCGAAGATTCTCTCTGCTACCGGGCAGGAGCCCTTCTTGTACCCCATCTCCTGGAAGACCGTGAGCCAGTAGACTGGGATGTAGTGGATCATGGTCTGAACGCCGTACTTATCGAGAAGCAAGATCATGAAGTCGTTCTTCTTCTCAGGCTTCTTGTAGTAGAGATTGTAGAGGTGGCAGGCGTGCGTTCGTCCCTCTGGCGTTGGGGGAGTACCCAGCTCTTCGAGTTCAGCAAACTCCCGGTTCCAGTACCCGGCAATGTCGCGCCGGCGAGCATTCATCTTGTCGAGTTTGGCTAGCTGCACGAGCCCAACAGCCGCCTGCGCCTCTGTCATGGATGAGTTTGACGCGGGCATGGTCCGGCTGGGGGCGACCACGTCGTAGTGATACGGCAGCCAATAGCGCTCCTGATCTTTGTACTCTTTCATGCCGACAAAGCGATGCAGTCTGACTGCCTCTGCCCAGTCGCTGTTGTTAGTCGTGAACATGCCGCCTTCACCAAGCGTGGTCATGTTCTTGATTGTATGGAAGCTAAAGGCACCCGCATCGCCCAGACCGCCGGTCTGCTTGCCGTTGTAGGTAGCACCAGTGGAGTGAGCGCAGTCTTCAACGACGCTGATCCCCTTCGGCTTGGCTAAGGCGTTGATGGCGTCCATGTCTACGGGCAGCCCACAGTGATGCACGGGGAAAATAGCCTTTGTACGTGAAGTGATCTTCTCTGCCACGGAGTTCGCGTCGATATTCATTGTGTCGTACTCGAGATCTGCGAACACCACTTTGGCCTTCCGCTGCAGCGCCGGCAGAGCCGTAGCTACAAAGGTAATAGCGGGAACGATGACTTCATCGCCCTCTTTGATATCGATGCAGTCTGCGGCCACTTCCATCGCGCGGGTGCAGTTGGTCACGAAAACGGCATGCTTGACGCCTATATACTCTGCAAAGGCCTCCTGAAACTTCGTGACGAACTTGCCCATGGTCAGGGTCTCGCCCTGCATCGCCTCGATGACGGCTTGGGCCTCTTCCAGACCAAAGGGACTGCCTACGGAGAGATACGGTATCTTCAGCTGTTCTTCACCCAACCCAGCCGCATAGCTACCTCCATAGCTACCCTCGATGCCTTTCTTCTGATCAACCTGTTCGGCCAAGGCCCTTCCTCCTTTTGTTTCGTGCTGACAACTGGCCTATCATGGTTCGTGTTGTCTGGAGAAGTTTCCTCTTATGTCGCCTCAGTCCCCGCAGGAGATGCCCATGTGGCGGGTGGCGTACCAGTCTGCAAAGTACCGACAGACGCCTGTGAAAAAAAGAGAGGTCGGCACCTAGGCGCTAACCTCCTTTTTCATCGACTCTACCAGCGTACGCTGCGCAGAAAATCTGCCGCTGCTTTGATATCCCCCGCAGGATCTTGCCCCGTCTCCCGTTCTATGGCGAGATAGCCATCAAAACCTGCCGCCTCCAAGTGCCCAAGGAAACGAGGCCAGTCGACCCATCCCTGCCCCAGGGGCACCTCTTGGCGAGTGCCATCTTCATGCACCAGCGCGTCCTTGGCATGGACATGAGGAATGTAGGGGCCAAGCAAGGCCGCCCCTTCCGTCGGCATATACTCACGCATGGCTGCCTCGCGATCGTACGCATAGCCACCACGTTGCGCGAGAATGGCAGGCCACAGAATCAGATTGCCGGGATCGTAATTCACACGGATAGTATCACTACCTACCGTCTCGATGACCCGCTTGAGCACCGCCGGAGGTTCAGGCCCCGTCTCTATCGCCAGGCAGGCCCCTAGTTCCTCACCACGGGCGGCGATGCGCCCTAAAGCGTCAATAAAGGCTGACCAGCGAGGATCCGCAGCGTCGCTAGGGATGATGCCGATATGCGACTGCCAGATACCGACCTCCAAGTCTGTTACGAGTTCCAGAATCTTGAAAGCCTCGGCGATGTTCTCTTCGTGCTTCTCTCTCTGCCCCAGGTCTACACCGCCACCCCAAGCGGCTACGGCAGAGATCTCGATGCCCAACTCCTTGACAAAATCCATCAGCTTCTTGCGTGCTGCGACATCCATGTTGTCTGGGGCGAACTCCCCAGACGCTCGAGTTTGCACCCCTTCGAGACCGATCTCTGCCGCATGACGCATAGCTTCCCAGGGATCTTTGATGCGTAAGTTGCTGAGCATGACAGACAGTTTGAACTGCTTCATTGGTACTCACACCCCATCATGGCCACATTCTGTGCTTACTTGGGTCAAGACTACTCGTCACAGGGAGATTCTCCTTCCAGCTCGCCGGCAGCATCTACCTAGTGCACGCCCTGTTTTCGCCACCCTTGTCAGCAGTAGCGCAGGATATTCCTATCTCGCAGCGTAGGATAGCTATGACAGCATACCTAGTGTTCGGGCTGTCAACACTCTCGGAGGTGAAGTTCTTGGAGGTCAAACTCGGGTGTATGCTTCGCCCCTACGCGAAGTACCCGGTCGCCCGCGCCCTCGAAGGAATAGCCAAGGCAGGTTACCGTTACACGGCCTTTTTGGGAAGACACCCAGATGGCGGGGCTTACAGTCTCGACACGCCCCTAGCTGAGACGTTGGCCCTGAAGAAGCAGATGGAGAGCTTCGGGTTGAAACCAGTGACTGCCTGGGGAAGTGACCCTCTACATTACGGCATTGAGGGCATGCGGCGTCACGTGGCCATCGCTCAAGAGTTAGAGCTGGAGTACCTTCTTTTGTCAAGCCCATACGCTGGACAAAAGGGTCAGAACCCACCGACACAAGAGGAAATGAAGCGCAAGTTCCTGTCCATCATTGCACCCGTTCTGCCGGAGTGCGAGAAAGCCAACCTGCGTCTGGACGTCAAACCGCATATGGGTCCATACGGTACGGGCCCCGGGCTCCGTGAGCTAGCCGAGACCCTGAATCACCCATGTTTCGGAGTCTCCTATGACCCAGGGAATATTCGTTACTATGAAGGGCTTGCTCCGGAGGAAGACCTGGTCACAGTGGCCCCCAGGGTGACCAGTGTCTGTGTTAAAGACCATGAAGGGCCACAGCGCAACAGCTCATTCCCCAATCCGGGTGAAGGCGACGTGCAATGGCCACGCATCTTCTCACTTCTCCAGCAGCATGGTTTTCGCGGCTATGCTCTTATCGAGGTCATGCAAGGAGAAAGTGCGGAAGTGCTGGATGCCACGGGTGCCCTGGTGCGCCAACGCCTGACTGAGTGGATAACATCTGCGGGTGGACGGGTTATGGCCTAACCGTGCACACATTCACATCCGCAGTATTCTATCCGTTAGGGGGGAGATCACATGTCACAGATTCGCACAGCTGTCATCGGTGTTGGTACTTTTGGGCAGTGGCACGCTCGGGCTTACTCAGAGCTTACGGATGCCCAGCTAGTAGCTGTAGCTGATGTCAACGCGGAGAGGGCACAAAGAGTTGCCGAGCTGTATGGGGCTGAGGCATATCAGGACTACAGAGCGCTCTTGGAGCGGAAGGATGTCGACGCTGTCTCAGTTGTCTTGCCTGACCACATGCACAGAGAGGCCTGTATAGAGGCGGCTCGCGCTGGCAAACACATCCTGGTAGAAAAGCCATTGGCCACCTCCGAAGACGATGCCCAGGCCATCCTAGAGGCCGTCGAGCAGGCTGGCATTCGCCTGATGGTAGACTTTGCGAACCGTTGGAGCCCTCCTTTTCTGCATGCAAAAGCTGCCCTCGATGAGGGGGAGATAGGTCTCCCTGTGCACATATCCATGAAACTCAACGATACGCTCGAAGTACCCCTGCACATGCTGCGTTGGAGCAGTGAATCGTCGGTAGCCTGGTTTCTGGGAAGCCATTGCGTAGATCTCTTGCGTTGGTTGCTCAGTGACGAGGTGGCGGCCTTGCGAGCTGTGTCGCGCTCACGCGTCCTGCGGGAGCAGGGTGTCGACACCCCAGATTTCTATCAGACAGTACTGGAGTTTTCCAGTGGCACGGTAGCCTACCTCGAGAATTCGTGGGTGCTTCCGACCGCCAATGCCACCGTGTTTGAGTTTGAAGCTGATATCGTCGGCAGCAAAGGACGCATCCGGATTGATACGGCGCAGCACAGCTGCATTCAGAAGACAACTGACCGCCTCAGTCATCCGGACGTATTGATGTTCAATGAGGTAAACGGAAAGCTTGCTGGCTTTGGTATCCTCCCTATGGCTCACTTCGTGACGTGCCTACAACAGGATCTGCCCTTCCAGGTCACAATCGATGACGCACTGCAGGCAGTGAAACTGGTGGCGGCTATTGAAAGATCGGCCGCCTGTGGGGGCAAAGTGATCACTTTTGAGGGGCCATAGGGAAGCCTCATGCGAGCCATATATCATGCGCTGGTGGGCAGCGAGTATCTCCTGCGGATGCGGTCTAGCATTTCATGGAAGTTTGCTCGCACGTAGGAATTCCCACTAGCCAGCCGAAGGTTACGCGATAAGACGTTCGGAAGGGGGAAGTGCCAGTGTTTAGGTCGGGACTACGCATGACGTCGTTAGTGTTCTTGATCGTCCTCGGAATCACCATGGGTATCGCACAGGCAGCACCGGTAACCGCTGTTGCCCTCCCCGCTCCCAAGCCATTGCAGATCGACGGAGATCTAAGCGATTGGGCCTTCGCCAAGGCGAACGCCATTGTGTTGGACTCGAAAGCGCAGTTGACGCCTGGTGTTGGTAGCACCGTTTCCTGGACTGGGCGCAAAGACCTCAGCTCCACAGTCTACGTGGCATACGATGCACAGAATCTATTCCTGGCATTTGATGTAGCAGACGACCAGATAGTCCAACAGTTTGCTGGTGTACACATCTACAACGGTGACGGTCCGGAGCTTTATCTGGACACGAACCCGGCCGCCAAGTCTACCAGCTATAACAAGAACGTCTGGCAGTTCGGCTTCACACCGGGCACCGATGCGGCTAAGCCGGAAGGTGTCTTGCATACGCAGGTCAGTGGCCGCTCGATGACCGCCAAGGACATGGAGATAGCAGCTAAGCGCACCGCAGAAGGCTACGCTATGGAGATTCGTCTGTCTCTGGCGGCCCTCGACTTCCAGCCCAAGGCTGGCGATGTCGTCGGCTTTGACGTCGCGGTAAACGATGTGGATAGTCCTACCGGTAAGGAGACCGAGAGCCAGATCATCCTGGGTGGAAGTGGGGACGGCTGGCAGAACCCGGCAGTATTCGCTCGTCTCGTGTTCTGGTAGAGCACACGCAACTCCTCATGTCACGTTACCACACGGCCGTCACGTCGCCACTGCGGCCCGTGACGGCCATCCTTTGATCATCGCCCGCAAACGCCTCGGCTTGTTGACCCCTTCACGCTGCTTGCGTGGTCACTCCCCACCCTAGTTGAAGCCAAACCCGCCCTGGGTACTCCACCTGTAGTGTCTGTCCATCACTGGTCATCAGGATGGTACCCGCCTCGTCTGTGCGCAACACCACGATGCCTCGTGCCTCTAGGCGCTCTAGGACCGCCGGGTGTGGCAAGCCATAGCGATTAGCTCGCCCGACCATGATCACCGCGTAGGTGGGATCCACTGCCTGCAAAAAGAGCTGTATGCTCGAGGTGTTGCTGCCATGGTGAGCCACCTTCAGCACATCGGCTGCTAACTCATACCTCGAAGCAAGCATCTCCGTTTCGGAGATACGCTCAGCATCACCAGCAAAAAGAAAGCTGGTCTTGCCATAGGTCATCCGTAGCACGGCACTGTAATCGTTCAGGCTCTTGTACCCCGCACTGCCGGGTGCAACTAGCGCAGCCTCTATCCCGTCACCCAGCTTCAAATCCACGCCAGCCTTAGCCTCGTGGATCCTGAGACCCTTGTCTCTTATGGTAAGCAACAGATCCTCGTAGGTCTTTGTAGTGTGCGTGACCCGCGGCATGTAGATGCTTCCTACATCAAAGCCCTCAATGACGCTAGCCATACCACCGATGTGATCGGCGTGCGGGTGGGTAGCAATCACGTGATCTAGCTTCGCGACACCCTGCTGGCGCAGGTAGGCCATAAGGCTCGCAACCGTCGCTTTCTCACCAGCATCGATCAGAATATTGCCCCCCGTGGGCGTCTGTATCAAAATGGCATCTGCCTGACCCACGTCGATGAAATGAACCCGCAGGGATGAGGCCCATGCGAAAGGTGTCATACACAGAATGGCCAAGGCCCAAATGATGGCGAGTCGAGTTTTGGTTGTAGTCATTCATGCATCCTCCTTGCCTCTCGTACAAAATGGTTTCTTCACCCATGGGGTTTGTGCCTTGCCCGCGTTACCGTTTTTACCCAGTTTCATGCGTCCCACCTACAAGGAAAACGTTCGCAAACGACAGGAGTTAGGCCGACAATCTCGAATACCACAATCGCATATGCGCCCTAGACGATAGCCCTTATTACCACCAAGGAAAGGCGACGCTTCATCAATAGCCCACAACTCTGCCAGTAGCGATGAAAAGGCCAGGCCAGGAATCTGATGGGCACAGAGAGGATGTACGAACATTGACGAAGAGGGCGATGGTCTGTCTGCTGCTGGTCATCATTCTCTCTAGCAGCTTAGGCGTGGCCACGCAAGCGTCTGGCAAGGCGGATTTCCCTATAGACATGACCGAAGAAACCTTGCAGCCCGTGTTTTCCGTGGTACGCTATAGCCACCCCACAAGCGAAGCGTTGCAGTCCGCAAGAGATCAGCGAAAGGAAGACCAGACGATGGGCGAGTTCAAGCTAGTAATCGACCGGTTCGAAGGGTCTTGGGCCGTAGTTGAGTACGATGGCGAAACGTTTGACATGCCGCGCAGCCTACTGCCAGCGGCAGCAAAGGAAGGAGATACGCTCACCCTTACCCTCCGAGTGGATCCCTCAGATACGGCTGAGCGGAAGAAAAGGATAGAGAATCTGATTGACGATCTGTTCTTGTAGGACATGCCTGCCACGCGCAAGGCAGGCAGGAACACGCACGCTGACCTCGAATGTCGTTGGCAGTTAGGGTGGCGCTGCCCGCCATAGGCTGGCCACACAGAATGCCGTCATCTCGATGGCGTAGCACAAAAACGATGAACAAGGGGAGTCATCGCATGGACAGTATCATCATCAGAAAGATGATTGACTCTGACGTGGAGGAACTCGTAGCCATTGCGTGTGCAGCGTGGACACCGATCTATGAGTTTCGTCAGCAGACGCTGGGTGACGAGCTTTTCACCCTCGTGCACGAAAACTGGCAGGAAGACAAATCAGAGCAGATCAGATCGGCGTGTAGAAGACGAGACACCGTCGATGTATGGGTCGCTGAAGAGGACGGCAAACCTGTTGGGTTCGTGACCTTCACATGCGACGCGAACAGGGTGGGTAGGATCGGTAACAACGCTGTCCATCCAAGCTGCCAAGGTCGGGGCATCGCCTCGATGCTGTATCAGCGGGCCTTAGACGAAATGCGCGCCAGAGGTATGCGTGCGGCACGTGTCGTCACTGGGGGCGATCCCGCACACGCGCCTGCCCGACGAGCATACGAGAAGGCTGGTTTTAGCCTGCCCTTGCCCTCGGTGGAGTATTTTCGTTTTCTGTAACATTAGGAACGCACGGCGTGGGTGATCCGGGTAACTGCTAGGTATGAAGGTGATCAGATCAGCCTTGATCTCTCTAGCTGCTCTTTACGCGACCTGGTCTCAAGAGCAACTTAGCGCCGCCGTAGGCGACTATCACCGAGTACGGTGTTTCACTGCCTGAACTCCAGATTGGTCGTTACAGCCACACTGCGATGCTCGTAGCAGCTCGCGACTACGTTGAACAGAAGCTCAGCACCATGCCGATGTAGTGGCACAAAACCCCCACTCATCCAGGACATAGAAATCGCATTTCCCCGGCTCTGGATGAATTGGCCGAGTGTTCTTCTGGCGCTGTGGCAGCGCGATGTCGTCCCAACAGTAATCCTGTAGCGTCTTGCCACACGCGAAAGCCGCTCGTTTGAGAGCCCTACGGACGCGATTCCCTTCTCGCACTCGCAACTCCTCGGCGAAGAGTTCCGTAAGGTACTGCTCGTTCCCGTCGTGTGTGATCTCATTGAACACACGTGGTACGGCATCCAGCCGACGCACCTTGCACTGCTCCCTAAGTAGTGACATGCGAAGGCATCTCCCTTCGATAGGTTGGTGATAGCCGGTTGTAGATCGTTGTGTCAGGGCTCAAGACCAGCCACTTCGCGTGGGGTGTGCTGTTCTGCTAAGGGTGATGGAATCGCGTTCTCTGGGTCGACGGCATACAGCCTTTGTGCCAGGCCTGCCCGATCGTCCTGACGCTCTGGGGGTAAGGTAGCCAAAGCACTCGCAATCTGAGCTATTGGATAGGCTTTCAGAATGTCACGTAGCAACCGAACCCCTGCAGAACGCCTGCACATGCAAATCAGGGAGGTATTGGACCCGGCGCGGTGCCTATAACATCTTGGCTGCCATTCTGTGCACTTTCATTATGCCAAACACACCCCCGTGCGGGGGCGACCTTCAATAGAACCGCAGCTCAGAGGCTGCGGAAACGTTTCAATCCACGCCCCCGTGTGGGGGGCGACTGCGAGGCAAGCGAGCCCAGCATGCCACCGAAGGTGTTTCAATCCACGCCCCCGTGCGGGGCTGGTCCTTACCCTCACTGGACACCGTGGCTCATGGTGAGCCGGCGAATATGCTGAACAACTCAACTGCTTCCACTGCGTTGTCCAAGTGCTGCAACCCGCGCCAAAGAACCTGGGTGCCGGGCATGCCGTCGCTTTTTCGCCCCAAGTGTCCGCCTAGCTGCCCAACCATCCGAACCGCTTCAGCCATGGTAGGTGGTTTGTCCGGTGGACGAGGGTTCTTGGTGACAAGGCAGCACAGCGTTTTCCATTCAACGTCAGTAAAGAATGAAGTGCAAGCAACATCGGGGGTGTCCCGGCCCAGCATGGTCAGGTGGTAGATCCTCCAGGCCACGACCATGTCCAGTCCAATACAGGCTTGCAGGCTATCAGCTGTGCCGAGTTGCCGATTGCGGATACGACAGCCACTCTTCAGCGTACGATGGTATGCTTCAATACCCCAGCGGCCAGCGTACCATTCCACTCTCGTTTTGGCATCCTCCGCAGTCTCGACCGGGACCGTCGTGAGTAGCATCCATTCTAGCGGTACTGTCGGTTGCGCAGTATCGCTTTCCGGAGGGAGCTCTGAAAGGCGGACTGCCCATAGCGCTATAGGTGGTCCCTTGGCATCGCGTTTAGGGGGACGCACCTCTACCTTGGAAAAACGCAGCTCAACCCAAGTATCGCGAGCTTTTCGAGAGCCAGCATGTGGAATGTGAATTCTGAGCTTCGCGGCCACGTCGCGGGCAGCCAAAAAATCCCACAGGTAGCTTTGTTCTTCTTCATCAACTTTGCGAAGACGCGCCCTATCAGACCTGATCAGAAGCCCAGGCCCGAGAGGATCCTTGGTTGCCTCGACAAGCAATTCATAGATGTCAGATTCACGATCACCGACACTGACGATCAGTGTATCGGGACACAGCTTCTGTATCTCGGCCACCTTGCGATAACTGTGCAGCCACTTGATACTTTCCTTTTCCTCGATAGGTAGCCGCTGTCTTTTCATGCTTTTGCCAGTTTCCTGTGGGTCGCGTACCCAACATTGCGCATCGAGAATTCCTAACGGCGTTCCCTCTGGCGTAAAAGCCAAGGTATCGTGCAAGAGCATACCGAGACCCTCACCGCCGGAACCTGTGGGACCAAGCCCCTCCGTCATAGGATGCGTATTATAATCGAGAGTGGTGGTATCCTGAGGGGCGAGCACCACGGGATGCTCTTTGATACGCTCAATTGTGGCCTCCGTATGAGGCGTGAGTATTACGTCCATGCTAACCGCCTTATTGTTGAAGAATCGATATGCCGCCATCGTGCGAGCCTTCGAACCGCATGCCTCTGGTATGTTCGCCTCGGAGTTATTGTAGAAATCCTGAGCGAGTATGTACAGACGCTGCTTCAGCCTTTCGTCAAAGAAACGAACGGTGCCAAACTCCTCTTCAGCCCAGTGAGCTGGCTCTTCAGGCCGAGGTAGCTCACATAGTTGCACTGGTGGAGCCTGACACAGACTTTGCCGCCACTCAGCGCAAAGAGGATAGAGAAAGATTCGCTTCCGAACACCGTCTCGCCTTCCTGCTGTGACGCCGACTTCCTCCCAGTTGGCCGCTTTGTAGCATGTGCCTAAGAAATGAGAAGGATCGACAAAGCTCTCTACCAATAACGGGCGAACGGCGTAGCGCTCGTCCCAATCGTCCGCCAGCCGAGCAAGCGCCAAGGATAGCACGTGCGAGGCCAGATTGGGTACTTCCACCGAGGGTGCGATCAAGAAGCGAGCATTGCAGACAACCTGTGGCAAATTCGCTTGCGGGGGGCGACGAGCTTTGATGAGGTTCTTCTCCAACTCGGCAAAGTTTCAATCCACGCCCCCGTGCGGGGGGCGACGAGTACCCTGTGCAACTTCATTTTGTGGCCGAAGAGGTTTCAATCCACGCCCCCGTGCGGGGGGCGACACGCCAGGCTATCAACGCCTTGCGTTTCCTGCTGGTTTCAATCCACGCCCCCGTGCGGGGGGCGACAAGCGTAGGAATCCGCAGCAGCTAGAGAGGGGTAACGTTTCAATCCACGCCCCCGTGCGGGGGGCGACCAGCAGCGTGTACGAGGGGCAGATAGGCCGCGAGGAGTTTCAATCCACGCCCCCGTGCGGGGGGCGACGCGAGCCGCGCAGCTCCTCACGCAGTGTCGCTATGTTTCAATCCACGCCCCCGTGCGGGGGGCGACCGTTCCTCGCCGCTTGCGCCACGGCTTCGTTTTGAGTTTCAATCCACGCCCCCGTGCGGGGGGCGACGCTGACTCTTCCGGTTGGGTAGGTGGTTCTGATGGCGTTTCAATCCACGCCCCCGTGCGGGGGGCGACCTTCTGGCTCGAGTCGGCGGTGGTTTGCGCCTATGGTTTCAATCCACGCCCCCGTGCGGGGGGCGACGTAGATCACTCTGTTCTGCCTCATCTCTCAAAATAGTTTCAATCCACGCCCCCGTGCGGGGGGCGACGACTACAAGATGGCCCGGTCGCTTTACCACAATGAAGTTTCAATCCACGCCCCCGTGCGGGGGGCGACCTTCTGGCTCGAGTCGGCGGTGGTTTGCGCCTATGGTTTCAATCCACGCCCCCGTGCGGGGGGCGACGTAGATCACTCTGTTCTGCCTCCTCTCTCAAAATAGTTTCAATCCACGCCCCCGTGCGGGGGGCGACTGCCGGGCTGGCACACAATCCACATCAGCGCTTTTGTTTCAATCCACGCCCCCGTGCGGGGGGCGACATGCGGGGCTTGAACATCACAATGATGCCGCTTGAGTTTCAATCCACGCCCCCGTGCGGGGGGCGACGTGTGGGCCGGGATAGCAGCCGCCCGGGGTAAGGAGGTTTCAATCCACGCCCCCGTGCGGGGGGCGACGGGAACAACCGCATCGGGCACGGCCTGTGCGAGATGTTTCAATCCACGCCCCCGTGCGGGGGGCGACGCTCTCTCCGCTGTCGCATATAGGGGAACAAGGGTTTCAATCCACGCCCCCGTGCGGGGGGCGACTCGAGCAGTTCTGTCACAATACGCTCCCAATCCATGTTTCAATCCACGCCCCCGTGCGGGGGGCGACGTTCTTGACCGAGCCAAACTACACCCGCACAGACGTTTCAATCCACGCCCCCGTGCGGGGGGCGACCCGAACCCAAACCCCCCGCTGGCCAGAGGGCCGACGTTTCAATCCACGCCCCCGTGCGGGGGGCGACCTGCTTGCGCCAGGCACACCGCTGTATCAACGGATTGTTTCAATCCACGCCCCCGTGCGGGGGGCGACCTCACGCTGGACTGCATCCAGGTCCTTGTCATATTTGTTTCAATCCACGCCCCCGTGCGGGGGGCGACGTACCGATCAGTGCGATGGCTGCACGGTAGACGGGTTTCAATCCACGCCCCCGTGCGGGGGGCGACCTGGTAGGGCCGTTACGCAAGATCGTACCCCAGGTGTTTCAATCCACGCCCCCGTGCGGGGGGCGACAATCCTACCGCCTTCACATGCGTGAACCCTGCTACTGTTTCAATCCACGCCCCCGTGCGGGGGGCGACACTGCCGCCGCGCTAGTGCGCTCCAATCGCTCTCTGTTTCAATCCACGCCCCCGTGCGGGGGGCGACGCGATGTACGCCAGTTCGACCTCGGTTCATCGTGGGTTTCAATCCACGCCCCCGTGCGGGGGGCGACGAGGCGGCGCGGGATACGGTGCTGGGGCTTCAGCAGTTTCAATCCACGCCCCCGTGCGGGGGGCGACGAGTAGATACAAGTCTTTTTCGAGCCTTGCGCGAGTTTCAATCCACGCCCCCGTGCGGGGGGCGACCAATTTCCGCTGTGATGAGGGTGCCGTTGGTGGTGTTTCAATCCACGCCCCCGTGCGGGGGGCGACGTGCACCGCTGGCCACCGAACTCACACACGTAGAGCGTTTCAATCCACGCCCCCGTGCGGGGGGCGACAGCATGCCACCCAAAACCCGTTGTTATCGATGTTTCTGGGTGTGTTCTCGGGAACCCCTCACTCATCTCACCTCTTCAGATAGCCGCCTGTCTCACGCGATCATCGAAAACACGTTGCTGAGGCCCTTTTAGCGCTTCTGCGAACCCCCCTGGGGTTCCCTGATAGCTTAGGGTTCGCAACGCTAGACCACGAGCGGGCCCTGTGGGTCATACGATGGCTTGGCGCCCACGTGCTCGACCCGCTTCTTCCAATTGCTTCCAAGGAAGTAAAAACGAAGGCTATCCTGATCTTTGTCAACCGCACACTCCAGGCGATTCCGAAGTACCGCCCATTGCGCTGGATCCACCAAACACTCGAATACCGAGTTCTGCACACGCTGCCCATAGTTCTCGCAAATTCTGGCTACCTTCCGAAGTCTTCTCTGCCCGTCAGGATTTTGCGTGGATACATCATAGGTGACGAGCACAAGCACCCCTTCACCTCCATAGGAATGCAGGGTATGCGTCCAGATCACCACGCAGATAGCGAGCCATCAGCATCGCTTGAGCATGCGGCAAAAGCCCGAGCGCGATCTTTTCGTTTAGGAACGGGTGTTTGATCTCATCCTGTTTCCGCGCCTGGTAGGCGACGATAACTACCTTGCGTGTCTTATCATCCATGTATACGGCCCCACTTTCAGCCCGGTCAAAGCCCGAGGGGTCCACCTGCTGGCGGTTGATAAGTGACAACACAAGTCGGTCGCCGAGCAAAGGGCGCATCTCTTCCATAAGGTCGAGTGCGAGACCTGCCCTCCCGGGTCGATCGCGATGCAGAAAGCCGACTGCAGGGTCCAGACCTACACCCTCAAGCGCAGAAGCCACGTCATGCGCAAGCAAAGTGTACACAAACGAGAGCAGCGAATTCACGTTATCCATGGGTGGCCTACGACTGCGCTGGCGAAAGTAGAAAGACTCCTTGTGATTAATGATCAGATGATCGAACACACCAAAGTATGCCCGAGCCGCTTCGCCCTCTGCTCCTCGTATACTGTCGAGTCCCGCGCTGGGATCCAGGCCCTTTAGCACACGTGCCAACCGCTCTGCAGCGCCTTGAACAGCTGATCTACCCTGCATGTCTGGCCGATCACGGGTAGCCCTAAGCAAAACGACGCGACTGTTGACGATCTTTGCCCCCACCACACTCCAGGCCATTTGAGCTGCTTCCACGGGATCATCTGCTCTTCGGTACTGCTCCCTCCGCAGCAACACGTTGCCGGAAACTGGGCCATTCACCCGCGCCAGAAAGCGGCCGTTGATAGTCAGAAAGGAAAGAGCTACTTGTCGCTCGCCGCAAAGGCCCATAAGAGCAGGGCTGCAACCGACACGACCAAAACAGACTATTCCGTCCAAGGTGTGTATGGGTACCCGAAGAACGTCCTTCTGATCCACCCGTACCGCAACCGTTTCGCCATCGCGGGCGAGGTAACCCCCCTGAGTTGTGACGTACAAAGTGTTCAGCAGTCGCTTCATTCAGTTCTCAACATCCTCCCCCCAAGTGTCACGGAAGCCAGCAGCGAGGTACCCAGCTGCGCTTCTATTACCCTGGGTAACTTTCGGCATACATAGGTCTATCAGGGAACAACTCTTGCATTTCGGCCCATACTGTGCTGCTGGTGTAGTACCCGATGAGAACAGAACGTGCAACTGCTGGATGAGCTCTTTGGTCGTCGCACGCAAGCCTTCACTGAACGGAACGTTCTCGCGGCGCCTGGAGGCCCCATGGAATATCGCTCCTTCACTAACCTCAACCCCAAGCATCTCTTCGATACACAGAGCTTGACAGCAGAGCTGCACCCTGTGCGAATCATCACTGCGAGGAAGACCTCGTTTGTACTCCACCGGGAACGGTTTCCACCAACCCGCGTAAGTGCCTAATGACACGCCACCATCCCATTCAGACCCCTCGCAACGGAGGAATTCGACGGCATCCGCCTGACCAACAACACCGAGCCGGAGCGACCGCAGGGGCAACGCGCGGACAGTTATCACCTCCCCGCGCGTGTCCCGACCCAGGTCATGTACCCTGTCATGTAACAGACTACCCTCAGCGGTCAGGAGGTTTTCCTCCCATTGTCGCTCTAGATGGATTAACGCGCAGCGACGAGGACAGAACGCAAGATGCTGAATAGCTGATATGGGAAGCAGTTCATCTTCTGCGAACATGGGCCTTGTCCATCGCCTCCGCACTAATCCACCACGATCTCTGCTGGAGCCTTATCCCATGTAATGCCTATAGTGCCATCCTCTATCCGTCCAGCAAAACCCACTTGTACGCCGTGCGGTAGCCTACTCCCATGGAACGTCACCTCGTAGTCCGAGTAAGCCCGCGGCACTACTACGCCCTCCCGCCTGCGAACCTCGACAAGGTCAAACAGCTGATGCGAAGCCGCACAGCCAAGTTTCGCCTGTCGGGCCCTCTGCGCGCTATCGCTATCTGTGCCCACATGCTTGAAGACGAAGACTGGCTCACGCATCGTCATGATACCCTTGCTGGCCGAGCGATCGTGTTCGTACATCTGCAACAAAGCCTCCCAGAAAAGTGATAGATCCTCTTCCGTGAAGCCTGTATCGGCGGCTAGATTAGCGCTAATGAAGCCTTTCCCCATGTACAAACCATATGGAATGAGAGTCTTCCGTCCCATGGTCCGTAGCTTGTCTTCGGGCTGTTCGGCTTCCCAAGCAGCGTATTCCTCACTCGTGGTCACTTTCGTCGGACTATCCGCTACCGCTACCCTCGTGATAGATACATCCAAAGGAAGTACAGGATCCACAGATCGAGCAAATGTCATCTGAACCGGGCCCCGCACTTGTCCAGCGTTGCCCCCTGTACTCATTACTGCTCCAAAGGTTCGTACATCATAGAAGTGCCTGCAGATCCAGGCACGCGCCCTACTGACCTCATCAACGTTCGCCCCCTTTTTGGGGACCCGGCCATTGGCCTCTTCGTGCGCCAGGGCAATTGTCCTGTTGATGTTAGTTGCATGCTGAATCAGTATGGCGTGTGGCGACGCGTTGTCGCCATATGCCTGCACATAGTTGCGAATGCGCCTCTTCAAGGCTACATCAGACACCCAGCCATGCATCGTCTCGGGATCCACCCGTGGCGCGTTCCCGGCATCAGGGTCACCGTTGGGATTTCCATTCTCGCAATCAAACAGAAACAGGAACTCGAAACGGTTAGCAATGATCTCACTCACTTACCTCAGCCTCCTCTGGCGCGGCCGCGTTACGCTTGGTTCTCAAGTCAGCCATCTGCTGATAATAGCCTAGAGCAAATACGCTCTGTTGCTCCAGCGAAAGAGCTGTAGGCAACTCATCACCTATAGCACTCCAAATGCTTGACAGATGGCCTTCATACCAATAAGCAAGGCCTTTCTCCATCTTTCCGAGGTGGAACTGACTGGTGCGCGTGAGTCTGCCTAGCACCAGTGCAGGCGTGCTACTTGCTGCAGCGTAGTAACGCTGAACTACCCCGGCCCCCACATCACCGAGAGCCGCCCTCTGAACTGCGGCCAGAACGGCCATTAGCCTGCCGCAGTGATAGGCTGCATCTGAATGCGCCTCGTTTAGATGCGTTTGCAGCTCAGTCATTGTCATCCCTTCCTTCCGCCGTGCCCATCGCAGTTGGTACGCCTTCATCAGGGCCACTCTATAGCAGTTGGATCGACCACCCCTAAGGAGTTCCGAATGCCATTGCTGAAGAGCCCCAGCCATAGCTGACGGCGGGATCATCTCATTGCAAACTGCAGCCCGCCACATCATTGCCGCTAACGGAGCGGAGCAATCCTCCAACCGCCTTGCACTAGCTGCTAGCAGAGTGCTGATACGTGGTTCTGGCAGCAGACCATTGCCATCGGGAGCGACCAGCGCCAGATCCGTGAACCACGCCTGAACGTTTCCCAACAGATCCTCAAAGGGGCCCTCCATCCAATCACGGATCATTGTCCGACCCGCCGCTCCTGATACCGTAATGGCATAATAACGGTTTCCGGCGAGGTTTGGGCGCTCTCCAGTGCGTATCGCCCGCAGCAGCTGATCGGCTCGCCGCCCTGCGTCTAGCTCCACGAGTTCCTCATCTTCCGTGAGCCAAGACAGAGGGTCTTCCTCATCGCTCAAGCTGTCTTTGTACCAATGCGCGACCTTGGCTCCGACCAGAATCCGAGAGTTGTGACGCAAAAGGTGATTCAGCCCCGCTCGGTAGGCCGCTGCCGAGGCCTCAGATACCGCTGCATTGGCAGACTGCTTCAGGCCATAGGAGCAATAGGCATCTTTGTCGAAGCCGATCAGTGAACTCCCCATCGTGCTGCCGCCAACACTTGCCAACCCCTGGATCTTCGGATGCGTCGCCACTGGGATCACCAGATCCCCGGTGACGAAACAGCGCATTCGCCCCGTTGATCCTTTAGCCTTCGTTGCACCGCCGGCTGAAGCCGCCAGCTGCTCGCGAAACTCCCGCCACCAGTCATGCCAAGCAGATGATTCGACTGGAAACCTGCCAGCAATCTGGATAGTAACGTTATCGGTGGATGTGCACTTCTGCTCCTCCAGGTCCTTGCGAATGGCCTCCAATTGCTGCCCGTCGCCTAGGCACTTTGCAGCGGCACGCAGTTCAGGCATCACTTCACTTGCCTGTCGCAAGAGGCCAAGAAAGAAATCATGCTTTGCCCGTTCTTTGGCGCCAGGATTCTTCGAAACACAGGCCACGACATCCGCTTTTTCAATCAGAAACTGGCTTCGTACCTCACTCCCTCTTACGAGTTCGGGTTGACTTAGTTCCGGGCACACGGGGAACTCACGTCCTGGATCGTTCTTCTGAGATGCATCGCCCAATCGAATCGAGTGCAAGTACCGCCCATCGCCATCGCACACAATTGCCCACTTGGCATACCGACGGCTGAACCCGGGCTCTGAATCGACTCCATGCCTGCGGGCATAGTCGCGCAGTAGGCTCAGCACTGAGTCACCGCCTTTCCCCCTTTAGTACTTGTGAACTCTCATATCTGGGTACTAGCATGACGCCCTCATTCACTCTCGCCTGGAACAGGCTGATGCACGGTTCGCTGTCACTATCCCCTGGGAGCGAAAGATCGAACACATCATAGAGCATCAGGCCCAGGTCTGCGCTCCAGGGCACGGTTGGTGAGCGCTCCACCCCCTCATCCAGCAACTCGAAGAAGGCTGGGAACTCTCGACAGCCGAAATACGGATGGTGGAAGCACTGACCCCGACTCGCCCGTCGACGAAACTGAGACTCCAAGGCCTGTATACGATGAGCGTGACCCGGCCATGGCTGAATGTGAGCATGTAGCCGATAGTGCACGTTCTTCAATGCAACCGTCTGGCGCTGGGTGCGTTGTTCTGGACTATCTGCCAATAGCGGACTTACTGACTTCGTACCACGCATCCAACTCCTGACATTGGCCGATGAGATCCTGCCTATGACTTCATTGCGCCTCAGAGATATATAGCTCGGCATCGAGAGGACCTCTATCTTCGTGACCTGCCAACGAAACTGCGCCATGACCGGGTCCCGATGTGGCTTGCAGTAAATCGCGTCGAAAATCCCACGAGCAGCCGACGGCGTGATCACAGGGTAAGAGAACCTTTCGACTTTGAGCTCAGGACGAGAAAAACATGCGAGCTCACCCCACACCTCAAGGATCTGATTCCTGGGTTCCATCATACCCAGCCCCCCCCTTAGGCAATAAGACAATCCATGGACTCTGGCGGGCAGAGCCCACTGACATCACTGTAATGAGCCTCATTTAAGTAGATAAACCAATCATCTGCGATAGTCCGCCCCGCGCGGATGCGCACTGACTCAAGCCAATCCCTTAGTGGATCATCACGCTGCGGGCGAAACACGCTGATTGCATGTGCACGGGCCTTGGTGATCCAACTGGCAGTCAGGCCAGTATCCCGAACCTCCGCCGCCAAAGCGTGATAGGCATCAAGATCGTACGGTACGAGTACATTGATCGCATCGGTATCGATGAGACGGTATAAACGTGATACATCAGGGAAGTGCTGGAGTCTACCCGCCTCAAGGATCTCCTTGCACAGAGTTTCCGGCGCGGCTAGGCCATACAGCATCATATAGTAGCGCCTGTACAGCTCTTCATCATTGATATCAAGCGCCTCGCGACCCAGTTCGCGAAACAAGGCCTCTGCCACTTTTGCAGCGCGTTCATACGCACCATCTGGGTACAACTGCCCCGGATCGTCCGGTACAAAAACCTGGACTCGACCTTCCACTTGTCTCCCATTACGGTTGCAGCGGCCAGCAGCCTGGGCAATACTCTCTAATGGTCCCCAAGCCCTGATGACGCTGGGGAAATCCACGTCAACCCCCGCCTCAACACATTGGGTGGAAATCAGCCTGCATGGCTTCCTATCCCGGAGTCGCCTTCGCACTTCATCTAGGACTCTATCCCTATGGGCTGGGCACATGTTGGTCGACAGATGGAAAACCGCACTGCTGTCTGCGAGCAAATTCGTGAGATGAAGCGCGTGTCGCTTCAGGTTCACGATGCATAGCACCTGCGCAGACCCGGCAACTTTCCCCGCTAACTCATCCCAAGATAGGCGGGCCCCCGGTTCTGGCCAGGCAACTGCGGTGCGTCGAGCACGTGCAAACAGGTTAAGCCCTTTGGGAACGATCTCAACAGGCTGCCAACCATGGCCAAGGGCCTTGGATATCACTGGGTGAAGATGGTCAAAGGCGGGCTGTGTCGCAGTCGAGAAAACGACGCTGGCCCCATATCGTTCTGTGTGTGTAAGATGTTTACGGGTGGAGCCTGAGGGATCCGAGTAGGGCTAGTCTCTGGCTGCGGCCACGTGAGTCTGGGTTGAAGGATGCTCATGGATCGCGGGCAGTCTGGAATACTTGGTGGAAAATAAAGGGAACGAGAAGCCCGATCTCCAAAGGAGATTTGAACGGAGGACTTCTCGTTATGGATAAGATTCGTGGCTGCCTTGGTTTCTCCTTTTCGGAGATTGAGACGCTGTTATTGGCTAGGTTGCGGGAGTTGCTTGCCGAAGGGCTGGAGACGATGCTGCAGCGTCTAGATGACTCTCTGTTCACGATGCGGGACTCGGAGCGCTTCAAGGTCAAGAAGCACGAGGAGCGCACGGTAGAAACGGCGATAGGCCAGAGTGTGCGCTTTCGCCGGCGGCAGTACTTTGACTGCAAGAAGAACAAGTACGTGTTCCTGCTGGATGAGGCGCTCA
Source organism: Limnochordia bacterium (assembly GCA_050951545.1). Taxonomy (GTDB): domain Bacteria; phylum Bacillota; class Limnochordia; order DTU080; family DTU080; genus DTU080. The sequence continues at coordinate 24,549 of JBMNJG010000009.1, forward strand.
GCCTAGAGCCCTACAAGCAGATCAGCCCGCTGTTGGCAGAAACGCTCCTGGAGATGGCCGTTAACACCTCGGCCTACCGGAAGGCGGCTGATAGCCTGGAGGCGATTCAGGGGCATCGGGTCGTCAGCCACGAGACGGTGCGTCAGAGGGTCCTAGAGGCTGGTGAGCGTCTACAGGATGCCCAGGATGCAGAACTGGCCGATCCATGCGGAAAGGGTCGTGTGCCCGTCCTGTTCCTTGAGGTAGACGGGTTGTGGGTTCACCTTCAGCAGCAGCAGCGGAAGTCAACTGAAGAGAAGATGCTGACGGTGCATGAGGGTTGGCAGCCACGTTACTCGGAGGGAAAGTCTGGTGGCTACGAACTGCTAGAGAAACGGCAGTACAGAAGCCAAAGTGGGCAGTCAGAAGGCTTCTGGGAAAAGGCCAGCCGGTTTGTCTATAGCCACTATGACATTGACGATGACACGGTTGTGGTGATCAACGGTGACCGTGCGAACTGGATCCGTAAAGGGACGGAGTACTTCCCGAAGGCTTTGTACCAGATCGATCGATTCCACTTGAAGCGAGATATACTTAGGCTGTTCCGAGCGCACTCACAAGAGCTTTCTGAGATCATGGGAGCGCTCGAAGACGAAGAGGATCTCACTGGTGGTGCGTTCTTGGCCCGCCTGGAGCAGGGGTTGAAGAAGCTTGGCGGAAAAGGTCGTCGGGAATGTGAAGCGTTACTCAAGGACCTGACGAGCATGCCCGAGGCGACCGTAGACTACCGGCATCGCTTGGCGGCTCAAGGAGTAGACACGACGAACATGCGCGGTCTTGGAGCAGCGGAGAGCCAGGCAGATGGCTTTGCCGACCGTGTGAAGGGACGTGGACGCAGCTGGAGCCCTACAGGCCTGTCGGCGATGATGGAGCTGCTATGTTGGTGGAAAACAGATCGTCTGCACGAGGTAACCGCCCGCCTTCGGGATTGGCTACGCAGCGTTGACGAAAAGCTGGATCTGGGTTCAAGCCTAGCACTGGAGGCAGTGAATGACGTTCTAGCAGCCGTGGCAGGAGGCACTTCCACGCTTACGGCCAGCGTGCCGATCGCCGGGTACGGCAAGACGGGCTCAGGCGGCATGTCCTGTCTCATGAATCGTATCGTTGGGGGTGGCTTAGCTTCGGTAGCAAGCTAGGCAACACAAAAACTGCATACGGGGATCGGGTGCGTCGCCCGTAACCTCTTGACACAGACTATCGTTCTGACAGCCTTGACAGTGTACCCAGGGTTGGCACGATGAGGCGGAGCGGGAGTGTCTGAACCTCATCAAACAGGATCACGCTCCTAGCAAGTCTGTGCAGCTTACGGCAGGCTGCGGGCCTATTCGCGAACAGCGACTCCAGGAACTGCACGCTGGTGGTGACCACAATGGGGGCATCCCAGTTCTCTGCAAGCAACCGCTCTTGGTTCATCGCTGCGTCTTTCGCAGTGAGGCTACCCTCTACTCTGCCGAGACCAGCCAGCGAGTGGTGCTCAAGCACGTACCTCCGCAACCAGAGAGAACCACCCATTTCCCTGAATGCCTCACGGTAGGCCTTCACAGACTGGTCGATGATCGAGAGATAGGGGATAACCGCGACGACGCGCCTCAGATTGTGCTGCGCCGCGTGCTTAAGGGCAAAGGCCATCATGGACAGTGTTTTGCCAGCCCCTGTTGGGGCCGTCAGAGTGAATAACCCGGGACCTTGATTCGCTGCGTCCAGACAAGATGTCAACAGATCGGCCCGCAAGGCATCTACAGATTGGGCCGCCGAGGAGCCTTGGGCCAACCTCCCAATATGCGTGAGCAGGGCAGCAAGGGCTCTAGATGGCTCAAGGCTCGGCCCACGCTGACGGTAGTTCTTCGCGTCGGGCGTCAGTGCCTGAAAGTGAGCCTCAGTCTCAAGAAAGTCAGCATCCACCAAAGCAGAGAAGAGCATTCGCACGTCAAGCATATCCGCCAGGTTCCTTCTAGGTGACCATTCATATATGGACCTCTCAAGAGTGGGCATCTTGAGCCCATCAGACGCAAACTCTGACATGAGCGCCTCCACATCTGGATCGGACAGCCGCAAGCCAAGAGGGTGATTCTTTGCGAGCCACCGAGGGTCAAGCTCCCGTAAAGCACTTGCAGAGGCCTGCTGCAAACCGATGTGATGCCCCTGAATCGCTAGTGCAGCAGCGATGCCTTCCTTCTTAAGTAGCTGCAAAGCAACCCAGGCACCCGTCGACCAATGATCCACCTTGCTGGCCTTTCCCTTCAGCCTTTCAACAAACGGCGGCCCGTACTTCCCAAAGTCATGGCTGAGACCTGCTGCTCGGGCCTCCTGGCCAGCATCAAAGACTGATGCAAACTCGGCGGCGAGCTCAGCGACACTGGTCAGATGCTCGGCCAAGCGATCCTGCCGCCCTGAAAGGCTAGGCGAATGGGCGAGCGCTCCGCTCAAAGAGGTCAGCTCCTTCGGATTCCATGTGCATTCACTGCTTAATTTGGTTCGCCATAGACCACTCTCGTACCTTCCCGAATGGCTGTATTATATTGCATGATATAACAGAAATGATCTGGGTGGTGTGGAGAGCGGGACAACACCGTGTTTCGCCCGCCCCAAGCAACCCTTAGCTCGCGGCAATACAAGGAATCCACCCCCATGTGGAGAATATTCCAGACACCGTCCCAATAAGGAGGTGCCTTTAGTGGCCAGCCTACACTACGATATAAGTGTGCGAATCGAACCGGAGAACCCCGTCCCTGGAGGGTGGGTGGATGTTGTTGCTGAGCTAAGGAACGTCACTGGAGAGATACGTAGTGTACAGGTGAGTATTGCGGAGCACGATTACTTTCTGACGCTTCAGCCGCGCGGCGAAAACACGTTCACTACTCGTGCTTTTGTTCCCTGGGAAGCCGATCCCGGGCAATACGTAGCCACAGTATGGGGGGTCAGCACCTCGGGTGATCCAGGCCCCCGTCTACGAGTGCCAGTTCACGTCAAGGCGCGCTAGCTGTTGATAGCAGAGAGCGATTGTGTGGGCGGAGATCGAGTAGGGGGGCGCTGCACTATGTGGTGCAGCGCCCTCGCTCTCACCGAAGGCGAGCGAACTACACCCCGGCCTCCTCCCGCAAGCTGGTCACATCAAACTCGGCCAGGTAGATGCTGGCGGGACGCGGCACCTCAGCGCTCGGAGACTCGTCGTGGCTGCTATAGTAGCTCATCCATACACGACTACCCTCTCGTACGATGCCCGGGTAGGAGGTATCGCCACCGCTTGGTACGGCGTAAAGCCGTGTAAGCCGGTTGCCGTCACAAAAAAAGATGGCCGTATGCGTTTCGTCATCGTCGTGTACCCGACCGGCTACCAGATACCCATCTGGTAGCCGGTGAAGTGCAAACCCCTGCACCACCTGGTCAAGCTCTTGCGCTACCCAATGTACATAGGGGGGCCCCGCCTTGGCCAATACGGGGCGGCCGCTGGAGGCCGGCGGGTCCAGGCGCTGCCCATCGTTACGCACCAGCACTGCGGCGACACCATCGTCTTCCATCACCATTGCTGACTCGTTGGCCCAGGGCACATCGTGCACTACGGAGACGAACCGCCAGCCGAGCCCATCATCAGAGCGGTATAACACACTGCGGATATCCTTCTTATTCCCATGATACCGGTAGCCGCTGGCGTAGAAACCACCTGCGTGCTGCACTGGCCACCAGATCACCATGTTATCTTCGGCCACAGCTCTCTCAAACGGGGTAAACGCATCGCCGTCCTCAGTGTAGCAGACGAACGCATCCCGGCGCTCGGCATCGCGATAGCCAAAGCTGTGCACGTAAAGACGCTCTGTGGTGGCCAGCAATTTCGGGTCACGCATGTCCAAACCAGGTGAAGAAAGCAGAGCTGCCTGATCCCATGATTGCCCACCGTCTCCTGAACGCAAGATCCTTATCTCACCATCTGGATAGCCGGGCTTCACGTGCCGTGTCCCTGAACGGAACGCCAGATACAGCTGCCCTTGCCAATTGACCAGTGAAGTAAACGCGTTGTGTCTTCCATCCGCATAGACCTTCTGCACCTTCACCGCAGTGGACCCCCCTCTTGGCATCTGACCCTTGCCAGTTAGACGCCTTTTTCCGATAGATGGAACTTCATCCCGATATTCGTCAACACTAGACAGGCATCCTGCTCAAAGGCATGTCCCTTCGCAACGTTGGTTATGCGTTTTTCCACGTCACAACGCAGGAATTATCCTGATAGGTAGAGAAAACTGAGGCGCATACCAAAACGGATGGTTTTTCCGTCATACGGAACTCAGCAGCAAGGTGGTGGTACATGCAGAGCCTGTTTGATCCCCTGGAAGAACGTCTCAGTGGCCCCTACTCTACCGAGAGCAGAACGGCTGCGTCAGGGCTAGGGGGGCCTGGCCGGGGTGAGACCATGGTGCGGCCGTATGTTAGGAGGTCGATGAGCCATGCAGCTCCTACGTAGGAACGCCTTGTGCATCACAGTCCTGGCTCTGCTGCTCATGCAGGGATATGCCTGGGCGGCCAAGCCGATTGTCGTCCGCTTGTGGAACAGCGATACCTATAGGAACGAGGGCCTGCGTCCCCTGGTGGAGGAGTTCAACGCCACCCACATTGACATTCGGATAGAGTTAGAAGAGAAAAGCGGCGAAGCCAACAGCCTAATCCCGGCCGTAGTGGGCGGTGCCGGGCCCAACGTGATCGTGGGCGCCTCCACCTGGGATCGGGACTACTACGATCAAGGCATCCTCGCTGATCTGAGGGGGTATGTACTGCGAGACAGGTTCAGCCTTGCCGAATACTTCCCATCCACGCTGGAGTTCGGAAGCCTGCCCTCAGGTGAGTTATTCTCGCTGCCCCTGGACTCTCAGATCATCGTAATGTACTACAATCCACAGGTCCTTGGTGCAGCTGGCTTGGTGCAGCCCTCCCAAGGATGGAGTAACGCCGATTTCCTAGCCATGACTGGCAAACTACGCCGACGGGAGTCCGACGGTACCATCACCCAACATGCCGTGGTCGGCCGCCACCCCAATCACGTGGGCATGTACTTCATGGGACAAAACCGCAGTTACGTAGTAGACCTCTCCCGCGGTGTTGAATCCACAGTGCGCACACCGGGGTTTCGAGCTGCCTACGCGCTCATAGGCGACCTCATAGGTGAAGATCGCCTGCGTATCCAGGGTGTGCACTCTGGAGTGGACATGAGTCTGTTCACGAATGGTAAGGCTGGCTTCTACATGGACGGCAACTTCCGGCTGCTTGACCTCACCGAGGCCATGGATGGCGTATCCGCAGCTCCCTTGCTTGTGCCCAGCTCAGGCGAATCCCCTGGGGCCTACCTATGGACACGAACCCTAGCTCTGGTTAAGTCGGGGGATGACAAGACAGATGAGGCAGCATGGCAGGTGATCAAATACCTCTCTTCCGCCGACGCCTTGGCCCGCTATGCCGTTGGAGCCCGGTTACTACCGGTAGCCAGATCATCTATTGCGCATCCGAAGTTCCGGGAGTATGTACGAAGCTATGGCGCCAGTATCGACATGATGGCCAACGTCTACCTACCAGCAGGTTCGGGGCTTACCGAGATGGCGGCGCCTCGCGCTGGTGACATCCGGGGTCCTTGGGGGTCGTTGCAGACCCGCTTTATGAGGGGGGAGATACCCCTGAGCACCTTCATAGAGGAGTTGGCCACTCAGGTGGAGAGAGTGGTACAGGAGGTCACAGCCCGAGAGTAGCTTAAGCTTCCACAACCACCGGGCAGGGCTCTGGCTCACCAAGCTAGTGGCTCTGCCTGGTAGTTCGATGACACGAACTGCGATGGATTCGCTCGTCTTAGGAAGAGAGATGGAGGATGTACCTGCAATGAGTCAACCGGAGTCAGCGACGGTCAAAGCGGGTCGCCGTATGATGGCCGTTCTAGACTACATCGCCCGCGCCGATGGAGAAGTGGGCGTCAGCGACATCAGTCGAGACCTTGATCTGGCCCCCAGCACAGCCCACCGGCTGCTGGCAACCCTGGTGGCGGGAGGACTGGTGCAGCAAGACAGCAATCGCAAGTACCGACTTGGTGTGAAACTAATCGCCCTGGGTCACGCCGCGCAAGAGCGCCTGGATCTGCGGGCAGAGGCCCTAGAGGCTATGCGGGAGCTGGCACACCGGACGCATACCGAGGTCAATCTGGCCCAGCTGGACGAGGGCGATGTCCTCTACATTGAGAAGGTAACGGATGCGGCACCATTTGCCCTGACCATCCGCGTAGGGCAGCGACGGCCTGCCTACTGCCGCGCGTTGGGCAAGGTACTGCTCGCCCACCTGCCCCACGACGAAGTGCAGAAGAGGGTGGGTACATCCCCGCCCCGGCGGACGCCCCAGACCATAACCGATCTCGACGCCCTCATGGCTCATCTGGCTGGCGTTCGGGATAGAGGCTACGCAGTGGATCGCGAGGAATCTGAGACAGGCTGGATCTGTCTCGCGGCTCCGGTGCGAGATGCCACAGGGCAAGTGGTGGCAGCATTGAGTGCTTCTGGTCCCGCCTCTCAGATGCTGGCTATCTCTGAGGCAGAGATAGCGCGCCAAGTGAACGCCGCAGCCGATCAGATCTCCTGGCGACTTGGTTACCGGGACGCGGCAGAGGCGAGATCCTCATGAACGTGGCCGTGACTATCCCTCCGGATTTTGACCAGTTCTGGGCTGCTACGCTGCGCGAAGTCCTATCAACGCCAATTGCAGACACCTGCGAGGCGGACCCCGCGTGGAGCTCCTCTCAGGTTGTTGTAGAACACGTGACGCTCGCCAGTCTGGGCCAGGCTCGGGTCCATGGCTGGTTATTCACGCCCAGCAAAGCCCGACACGGTGCTCTTTTATACCTTCCCGGCTATAGCACATCAACTCATACAGAGCTTCTGATGCGTATATACCAGCAGATGGCAGCCTTTGGTTTCGTACTGCTAGGCCTCGACCCTAGAGGGCAAGGGGCCAGCAGAGCAGCCCATCCACCCGTTCCCGAAGGAAAGCTGCTCACCGGGATCACCTCACCTCAAGAGCACATCTACCGCGGCATCTTGGCCGACTGCGTGCAGGGTGCCCGCTATCTGATAAATCGGGCTGGTGTGTCCCGTGTAGGCGTGGGCGGGCACTCCCAAGGGGGCGGCCTGGCGCTGATGACCGCCAGCCTCGCCCCCAACTTGGTAGGGTCGGTCACGGCGATGATACCTTTTCTTACGCACTACCGCCTGCATGCAGCCAGGCGCCATGCCATAGGGCCATACTCGGAGATCACCGCTTACCTGCAGACTCACCCAGAAGAAGAGGAACCCTTACTGCACGTGCTTAGCTACTTTGATACCATGGCGCATGCGGGGCGTATCACGGCACCCACACTTCTCAGCATGGGGCTGGCCGATACCACCTGCCCTCCGGAAAGCGTGCTAGCCCTGCATCAGGCTATCCCGGGAATGAGAGCACTCATCACATTCCCCGAGACCGGCCACACCAACTCCCCGCACTTCTATCATCACATAGTGCAGTGGCACCGGCGATACCTCTCATCGGCGGCTATAGCCCTGGAAGACCTACAGCTTTAGCTGACGCGCCCCTGCCGCCGCGCCCTGCTCCAGCACAACCCTCGGTGCATAAAATGGGCGCCCGTCTTTCTTTCGCGGACGCCCAGACTCTTTCCCCGGGCGCCTATCAGATCTACGAGGCTTGGTCAGCCACGTACTGGGCCAGTAACCTCCTCCAGCACTCACCGAGATCAGAGGGTGTCCTGATCTCAGCGCCCTTTTTGCGCCCTACCTCAAACATAAACGGCCCTGGGTAGCCCCCTTCAGCCAGTGCGCCGATCACCGCACTCCAGCTGATCGTCCCCTCGCCCGGCAGCCAGTGCCGCTCATCTACTCCATCATAGTCCGACATATGCACCGTATAGATGCGCCCACTCAGCTTCGTAGCAAACTCCTCAGACGGTTCCTGCAGAGGATGATTGGCATCCAAGCAAGCTCCGACGCCATCTAGACTGGCCAGCAGCTCAAGCATTTCGCCACTGGTGTTGCACAGACACGTTCGCGGTAGACACTCCACCGCTAGCTTGATGCCGTAGCTATGCGCTGCCTGGGCCACCTGTTGCAGCGACTGCCTGGAGCGCTCCAGATAGTCTTGGCGTTCCTCATCTGGTATGGGTTCGGTACTTGGATGAATGACCGCTACTTCTGCCCCCCATCCAGTGCCTATCTGCAGAAAACGCTCCATGCTCGCTACAGCTTTCTCGGCAACCTCGCTATCAGGCGCGGCCAAGTCCCACTGGCGACCGAAAGGAAGATGCACTGACCATAGACGCAGCCCACTCTCCTTGATGCGCGCCACCCGCGCTGCCAGAACCTCCATGGCGGAAGGCTGACTGGCATCCACCCCTGCTCCGAACATCGTCAGCTCAATGCACTGCAGACCCGCATCCCGACACATAGCGAGATCCTCGCGTGTGCATTCACCAAGCATAGACGTCGATGTGCCCACCTGCCATGTCCCCGGCGAGCTCTTGGCAATACAACTGTTCATCTACATTGATACCTGCCCTTCCTGCATCTATGGAGTCTCTTGTTACGATGCTTCGCCTCGCCTGCGCTGCGGACCTTTACAGGTGAGCGACTCTTGGCCTTCGGTGATATCTCGTGGCGAGTGATCCAGTGTCCCTTCGCTAAAGTGATCGCGCATGCTAGCCTTCACACGGCATAGTACGGTATAGTAGAAGCGTTCGTATAGACCGCGCCCTGTCGCGGCAAGGCGGTGTCTGCCTGTGTCAACCGCAGCTGTTGAAGTCACTGGCTTGCGCAAGCGCTACGCAGAGATCCAGGCAGTCGATGGCCTCTCCTTTGCGGTAGCTCCAGGCGAGATCTTCGGCATGCTCGGCCCCAACGGCGCCGGAAAGACCACTACCATCGAGATCATCCTCGGTCTGCGCCAAGCGGATGCGGGCACAGTGCGAGTTCTGGGCATGTCCCACGACCGGGAAGCAGCTGCCATCAAAGCACGCATCGGTGCCCAGCTGCAGACCACCGGGATGTACCCCACGCACACCGTTCGGGAGATGCTGGAACTGTTCGCTACCTTTTTCCCCCGTCATGTGCCTCTCACTGATCTCATCGCCAGCGTCGGCCTCGAAGAGAAGGCTGACTGTCAGGTCAGGCAGCTCTCCGGCGGCCAGCGCCAACGTCTAGCCCTGGCCTTGGCCCTGGTCAACAAACCCGAGGTGGTCTTTCTGGACGAACCGACCACAGGGCTCGACCCGCAAGCCCGGCACTCCGTATGGGAGATCATCCGCTCGCTGAAAAAAGAGGGTGTAGCCGTTCTGCTCACCACGCACTACATGGAAGAAGCGGAACAGCTATGTGACAGAGTAGCCATCATCGATAGAGGCAAGAACATCGACATGGACTCGCCCGCTTCCCTTGTACGCAAGCACTTTTCGCATACCGTCATTGAACTCGAGCGATCCGAAGAGATGGTCCCAGATACCTTGCAGAGCTTGGCTGGCGTAGAGGAAGTGGTGTCGGGTGAGAACTGGCTCACCTTGTATTCAAGCAACATGCCAGCTACCATGGCTGCTCTTGTAGATCACGCGACCCGGAAAGGGCAGACGCTCCAACAGATGGTGGTGCGACAGGCCTCCCTAGAGGACGTCTTCCTCAAGATCACGGGCAGATCGATCCGAGATTAGGGGCGATGACCAGTGATGAAAGCAGCGTTTGCCATCTACAAGGCCAACTGGAGAGAGTATGTCCGCACCCCTGCTGTGCTTGCCTTCACCGTGATCATGCCCCTTGTCTTGGCGATCTTCCTCAGCCTTATCATGGGCGACCAGCCCGGCTTCACCAGCGAGTATTACCTGCCGAACATGCTGGGCGTCTCACTCATGTGGCTAGGGGTGTTCGCCACTGCTCAACCCCTCGTCGAGCAGCGTGAACAGAAGCTATTCCGCCGGATGGCCGTGACGCCGCTCTCCAGACGATCGATGCTTGCGGGACAAGTCGCCTTTCGAGTCAGCATTGGCCTGGGTCAGGCAGCGCTCTTTCTGCTGGCTGGGCGCCTCGGTTTTGGCCTATTCATACAAGGCCATCCGGGGCTGCTTATCGCGGCGACGGTCATGGGTGCTCTTGTGTTCGTCACCCTGGGTTATGTGCTTGCTGGCCTCACTCCAAACCTTGAGGCTGCCCCGTTGGTCGCCCAGCCCGTTCAGATGGGTATGATGTTCCTATCAGGTACGCTCCTGCCGAGCGCCATGCTCCCCGTCGGCGTGCGTCCTGTAGTGCATGTGGTGCCCCTCACCTATGTGGCCGATGCCCTGCGTCAGACGGTATCCGCTCTGCCGCCCCTCTACCCCCTCTGGATTGATTTCGCCGCTATGGCGGGGTGGATCGTCCTGTTCTCCTTGCTCTCCTTAGCCCTCTTTCGCTGGGAATAGACCCGGTTCTCCACCTCCAGGCGCGCTACGCAAGACAAGCCTCTGCAAAGGAAAAGCCGCCCTCTGCAGCGAAAGCGACTGCCAGGGTCACGCCCAAAAAACATGAGAGGTGGAGTCGATGGACACACAGTCTTTCCTTAACCCGCCCGCTCAGTACAGGCCAATCCCCTTTTGGTCGTGGAACGATCGCCTACAGCCCGCTCGACTGCAGCAGCAAGTGCGTGCCTTTGCCAACGCTGGTATGGGTGGCTTCTTTATGCATGCCAGGCCCGGAATGCGCACGCCCTTCCTCTCTGAGGAATGGTTTGCCGCGGTAAGCGCCAGTGTCGAAGAAGCCACCGCACACGGCTTACAGGCGTGGATCTATGATGAGTCAAGCTACCCAAGCGGCTTTGCCGGGGGATTCGTGCCCGCCAAGAGGCCAGATCTGGCTCAGAAGTGGCTGACTTGCCGCCCTGTACAGACGGGCCCGGCCACACCCAGTGGGGCTACCCAGCTAGGCCTCTTTGGAGTCACCGACTCTACATATGTGCGTTGTGGCTCAGACACGAAAGCAACGACGGAGGGCCGCCTTGTGCAGTTCGTGGTTGAGGCCCATCAGGGCACGGGGTGGCTCAACGGCTATCCGTATGTGGATTTGCTTCACCCCGATAGCGCTGCCACTTTCCTGGAGATAGCCTATGCTCCCTATGCTGCCCGCTACGCAGAGCAGTTTGGCGCAGAGATCCCAGGCGTCTTTACCGATGAGCCCAACATTAGCCCTGGTGGCGGTGCCCGCCTACCCTGGACCCCAGATCTGCCCCAGGCCTACCGAGAGCGCTACGGCGACGATCTGCTTGAGCGCCTGCCTGAGCTGTTCCTCGACGTAGGCCAGTACAACGCCACTCGCTACCGCTACTGGCGCTTGGTGACCCAACTCTTCATCTCCAACTGGATGAAGCCTGTCTACGATTGGTGTGAGCAGCACCACCTGCAGTTTACTGGCCATCTGTGGGAGCACGTCTTCTCCCCCATGTACTCGGGTAGCCTCATGGCACCATTTGAGTACATGCACATCCCAGGCATCGACCTTTTGGGGCGCGATGTGGCCAACGCACGTCTGCCTCAAGACACAGACGTGCCGCGACAGATGGGAGACGTGCATATGGTCAAGGTAGTGAGTAGCGTAGCCCACCAGCTCAATCGGCCGCGTGTGTTATCTGAGACCTATGGCGGCGGCGGTTGGGACATGCCCTTTGAGACGCAGAAGCGCTATGCAGAGTGGGAGTATGCGCTTGGCGTGAACCTGCTGAACCAGCACCTCAGCCACTATTCACTGCGCGGCTACCGCAAACACGACTATCCTATCTCTTTCATGGATCACCAGCCCTGGTGGCCTGACTACCGGCTCCTTGGCGACTACTTCGGCCGCCTCAGCTACGCTCTATCCCAGGGACAGTACCACGCCGAGCTATTGATTGTGCATCCCATGGCCAGTGTCTGGGCTGAGTGGCGCCCAAGCCTACCTGCGGCGATCGCCGGAGCTGGCGATAGCCACATGCCGCGGCAACAGGCGCGCGAGCACGCCATCGATACGCTACTCAAAAACCTGTCTGCTGCCAGCTGGTCCTATGATCTCGGTGATGATCTGATCATGGAACGACACGGGTGTGTAGTGACTGAAGGTGCCGGGGCCCCCTACCTGCAAGTGGGTGCCATGCGTTACAGAGCCGTGGTGGTCCCCACGTGCACCAATCTGGCAGAAAGCACCCTGCATCTGTTGCAGGATTTCGCCGCAGCAGGCGGCCCCATCTTCCTGCTGCCGCCTCTGCCCTACCAGGTGAATGGTCAGCCTGTCAGCCTCAACGCCCTGTTCAGTCACTGTAGTGTCGTCCACTCGCCAGCAGAGCTCGTGGCTCGCCTCGACACCGCAGAGGAGACAGGTGAATTGGCGCGGGCAGTACGCACGAGTACCTCGACGCCATGGGCCCCCATCTACCATCTGGTGCGCAAGACTGATGAAGGCGACTTCATCTTCCTGGCCAACATGGGAGACGTGCCGCATCTGGGCGAGAACATCTGGCTCTCGGGCACTGGCCCCGTAGAGCGCTGGGACCTGCGCACAGGAGCCATCGACGTGTTACCCACGTGTGCGGGGGCTGGGGGAGTGTATGTGACCCTTGATTTCGCCGAAACCGAGTCTCATCTGCTCTTTCAGCGCAAGCATCCCGACAAGCAGAGTTACCCGCTGGCACCAAACGCACTAGCTGGCAGACACCTACCACAGACCAGTCGTGCCCAGCGTGCACTAAGCGATACCTGGGAGTTCAAGCGCCTGGATCCCAACGTGCTCGTCTTGGACCGCGCCGCGTTCTGTGTGGGTGATGGAGCCTTCTCAGAGTGCATGTTCACGCAAGAGATCGCCTGCCGACTGCGGCAGCGCTACGGTGTACCCACACACCCGATTCGAGACGTGCAGCCCTGGGTCAAGCATCCTCAGGGACCCCCGGCTTACGACGAACAGGTGGTCATCCGCTATAGTGTACAATCGGATCTGCCGCTTCCTTTCGAGCTGGATCTCGTCGTGGAAGACGCTGCAGATTTCGAGGTGTGGGTCAACGGCTATCCTGTCAGTTTTGCCACTGCCTCTTGGCTGGATCCTGCGTTTCAGCGGGTGTCAATCAAGGAGTACTGGCTACAGGGCCGCAACACGATCACCTTGCGCTTCCGTTTCCATGAGGATCTTCCCGTAGAACCAGCCTTCTTGCTCGGCGATTTCGGCGTCAAGAGCAGTGACGGACACCACTTCTATCTCTGCCCTGAAAGTGAGAGCATCACTGGCGGCACATGGATTGGCCAGGGCTATCCTTTCTTCGTCGGCCGAGCCGTCTATAGCCAGACCCTCCAGCTCAGCGAGAGCGACTTGTCGGGTCCTGTCTGGCTGGAGCTCAGCGACGTGCCCAACGTAGCTCGTGTGCGCTGCAATGGCCAAGAGGTGGGGCCTGTTGCTTGGCGACCCTACCGCGTGGAGTTGACGAAGGGCTTGCGCCCGGGCAGCAACAAATTGGAGATCGAAGTGGCCAATAGTCTGCACAACGCTCTAGGGCCACTGCACATGCCGCTCCTACCAGCAACTATTGGGCCGCCACAATACACCTATCATCCGTCGTGGACTCGCGACTACCGACTCGTGAGCGATGGCCTGGCGCACCGCCTGAGCCTGTTACTCGCCGACAGTTGAGCCGATCACAGCAGAACGTGTGCGCAACAAACAAACCACGCGGGGCAACACCTGAGCCCCGCGTGTTCTTTATGTCTATTCAGGATTACATGTCACCGAAGTCGGCCTTGAAGGCCGCGGCCAGCTTCTGCCCCCAGTCACCGATAGGTGCCAGACGCCCGATAAAGAAGCGCAGAGCAGGCGGCTCTTGCACAAACTTCAGACCACCGATCAGCTCGCGATGCTCGTACAGCCAAGCCAAGCGGTCTACCACATACTCCATGTGAGCCATCGAGTAGACGCGTCGCGGCACGGCTAAACGCACCAACTCCAGGTCAGACGGTATATCTTCACCGTTCTCGTCTCGCTCACTGGAGACAGTACCTCGCTCCATGCCTCGCACACCGGAGACAATGTAAAAGGCGGTCACCAAAGCACCCGCAGGATACTCCTTCTGAGGAATATGCGAGCAGAACCTCATGGCATCCACATGGCCCGCCAAGCCGCCCGGCGGCGTAACCGCTGGAATGCCCCGTTTGACCATCAGGTCTACGAGAAAGGCGATGAGATCGACTGAAGCACTGGCGGCCTCCACATCGGTCATCTCGCGCAGACCCACGGCCATAGCCTCTACTTCCTTGGACGACATGCCTCCATAAGTCAAGAAACCCTCAAAGACTGGCAGCCACTCACTGAGCTTCCTGTGATACTCCGCATTGCTCGTCGCCACCAGCCCACCACGGGCACAGGTGCTCTTGCGCCCCGACATATAGATGAGGTCGGCCTGGGCCATCATCTCCCGCACAATGTCAGCAATAGACCAATCGGCATAGGCAGAGTCGCGCTGCTTGATCATGTATGCATTCTCAGAAATCAGCGAGCAGTCAATGATCACCGGAATGCCGTGTGTTCTGGCTATCTCACGCACAGCCTTCAAGTTGGTCAGCGAGAAGGGCTGGCCACCAATCAGATTCGTGGTCGCTTCCATCCTGACAAACGAGATGCGCTCGGCACCATGCTTGGCGATGTTCGCCTGGAGCTTGTCCAGATCAATGTTGCCCTTAAAGGGATTATCGCTTGCGGTCTGCAAGGCATCGTCACAGAAGACCTCGATTACTTTGCCACCCTGCATCTCAAAGTGGGCCTTCGAGGTAGTGAAGTGATAGTTCATCAGCTGGATGTCGCCGGGTTTGATGAACACGCGGGCCACAAGATGCTCACAGGCTCTGCCTTGATGCACAGGCAGACAGTACTTAAAGCCCATCACATCTTGAACCGCCTCTTGTAGCCGGTAGTAACTCTCTCCACCGGCATAGGCGTCATCGGCCACCATCATGGCCCCCAGCTGGTTGTCGCTCATGGCGTTCGTACCGCTATCAGTGAGCATGTCCAAGAAAACATCGCGGGTGCGCAGCAAAAACGTATTGTACCCTGCCTCTTCTATGGCCTTGATGCGGCGCGAGAGAGGTGGAAGTGTCGTCTGCTGCACCACCTTGACCTTGTGCATGTCAATGGGGATCGTCCTACCATCCGAGAGCTTCACATTCATGAGATCCTACCTTCCTTCCGTCCTGCATATGGCGTGCATGTCAGCATTTGCCCAGCACCCCATTACACACTACATTACCATCTCTGGCGTGATTCCATCAAGGCGACAAGTTAGTTTTGGGCAAGAATAGCTTTCCATTGTCGAGCTGCCTCTTCAAGCGCGGTATGAGCAGCGAGCTCGCCTTCGATGGCCAAGGAATACTGGTCAGCCCACGCCTGAGCCACATCGACCGCTCTCGGATACACCGGGAACGGACGGCAGAAGTCCAGCGCGTCATAGACCGACTGTACCAGAGGCCAACGGCGCACATAGGCACTTACTGTCGAGCGTCGCGGTGAGATGAGACCTTGTTCGGCGTCGATATCCATCAATATCGTGGGCGAAGTCAGGGTCTTGATGAACTCCCACGCCAGCTCCTTGTTTTGACTTTGGGTATGTATAGCCAACCAGTCACTAAAAACAGCGGTCACACGGTGCTTATTGCCAGGCACTGGCAAAATCGCCCGCACGGCACCGACCAACTCAGGAGCAACCTGATAGACCTGAGTGGCCGTCCCCCCAGCGGTCAAGGCAATGCCTGCAGCACCCCGCAAGATGGGGTCTCCCGACCCACCGGGTAAGCTCAAACCGAAACCAGGCGGTCTGACGGCCTCTTTAAGCTGGATCAGGTACTGCAGTGTCTCCAGGCCCTCTAGCTTCTGGAACAGTGGTTCAAACCGCTCATCAAACAAGTCGCCACCGTTTTGCCACAGGTAGACCACGTAATCCTGGATTTTCCCAGAGGCACTCGCCTTGCCAGTCCAACGCGACAAGTCATAGCCCTGCCGAATTACCGAATTAGACTCCGTGAGAGTCAGTTTCTTGGCCGCTGCCAGAAGCTGTGACCATGTGGCAGGTGGATTCGCTGCATCCAGTCCACTGGTATCGAAGAAATCAGTCCTGTACCACCACAGCCTGGGAGCTACGTACAGCGGTACACCATAGTTTGTGCCCTTCCAAGTAGAGCTGCCAAACGCTGGGGGAAAGAAGTCGGAACGGTCACGCCACGTAGCAAACTCGCGATCGAGCGGCGACACGAGATTCGTTTCCACCAGATCGAGAATGTGCTGTGCCCCATTCATGAACACATCGGGGGCCACCCCACCTGCGGTGGTGATGAGCAGCTTCTCCTGACGTGTAATCCAGTTTACCTTATCGATGAGTACTGTGACATCATGAGCTTTCTCGAAATCGGGTAACACATTGTTATTAATGTACCTAATGGTAACGGAAGGTAGCGCCAGCTGAACACGTAACTCCTTCTTCGCCGAGGCCTGAGGTGCTGCCATGAGTATGACCAAGAGACCTAGAACCACGAATACCAGCATCTGCCGCTTGCACAAAGTCAGAAACCTCCATACCTTGAGATCATCGCCCGCACGTAAGGCGAATGCATCGCACAAGAGTTCCGCCCGCTGTCCTTCCTTTCCTGCTCTGGGCCCATTGTGTCACAAATGCGGAAGGCGCTGCCGCTGACAGCGCCTTCCTACAACCACAGACAATGACTCCCTGTTGTCTACTGGCCTCGTTTGGCCCAGTACTCATTCAAGATCGCCTGCATCTGACCTGAGGCCTGCTTCATAGACTCTTGCGCCGAGACAGCACCGGAGAGTACTCTGTTGATACTGCTACCCATGACTGATGACATCTGCCCAAACGTCGGCCAGTACTCAAAGTCGCGAGCGTACCCTTGCCCATAGAGGATGTTGATAATGAAGCTTTGCACCTCATTGCGCTGGGACTCAGGCAAGAGCTGATTGTAGACATCCCAGTGTCGCCGGATGGGCATGGTCGGAGGTGTACGTTGCGAAGCCGACCAGATGAAGTCGCAAGCCTCGCTCCCTAACCACTCCGCCAGTTTCCACGCTTGATCGGGACGGGGGTGATTGGACGGGATCGACCACAGATGGCCTTGTGCAAAGTGCCCTTGATCCTGGGGCGCTTTCGGGTAGGTCGTAAAGCGCCAGCGGAAAGGCTCGACGCCCTGCTGCATCAGCTTGACGATATTCTGTGTTTCGGTAGACCAGGTCTGCCAAAAGGCCAAATCGCCTGTGCCCATGAACGTAGCCCCTGAGCGCCGTGGATACTGGCTCGAGGGAGCAACATGAAGGTCTTGGATGAGCTCACGCCAGTACTCCAGCATCGCCACCGAGCCGGGTGAATCGACGAGTACTCTACGCTGACTCTTGTCTATCCATCGGTGCCCGGCCCAGTTCTCCAACCACTGGATCGCGTGGGCCCCGGAAAGGGGATTCGCGGTGCCAAAGATCTGCTCTTCGGGCCGAGCTACCTTGCGTGATGCAGTGCGCAAGTCATCGACTGTCCAGTCGTACCCAGGGAAGGCCACTCCAGCCTCATCCAGCAGTTCCATGTTGACGATCCACAGTGTCGAGTTGAACCCCCAAGGCGTGCCCCACAGGCGGCCCTGGTAGGTGATGTTGTCTTTGATAACCGGAAAGAACCTGTCCAAGCGCATGATCTTGCTCTTGTTAACGCGGTCAGTCAGATCGAGCAGCATGCCGTCTTCGACAAACAATGATTTGTATTGCGCCCAAGTAAGGAAGACATCGGGTGCGGCACCGGCAGCATAGCGCACCTGCACTTTGGCGATGTACTCGCCGTAGGGAACGATCTCGAACTCCATCTCGTACTCGGGATTATCCTCCTCAAACCCCTCTTTGACTAGATTAAAGAAGTACTCCTGATCCGGAGTACCGTACATCATGAGTGTGAGCTTCGTTTTCGCACCCGAAACTGTGCCCACCATAAGAACACACAGCAACAACACCAGCCAGTAGCAACCGCGACTCTTCATCCTCCATCCTCCTCAGCGCATAATACGGCCATAGGCGCCGTCGCGTACTCCTGCCTGCATCAGCCAAGCTGCTTCGACCTCACGCAACCACCGTTTTCCTTTGTGCCTAATGGGGCAGTTCAATGCAAGGCCTTGCCGTTCCTTCTGTCTCAGGTGATAGAGCCTGAGGCTTCCTGCGGCCATCCCCAGAAGCGGCCTTCACGGCGCAGGAGTCGCGGATGCCTGTGCGGAATTGTTGGGACAAGGAGAATATGGCGCACTGGAGGGCAGCGCATGACATCACGTGAGATCATTCTGCGCAATATCACTCACAGTAACCCCGAACGGCCTGGTCTGAACTTTAGTCGGGGTCGCTTGAACGATTTCCGCGGTGCCGGCGTGGGAGCCTCAGCCCACTGGCAGGAGAAGCGGTGGGTCGAGGGTGACGTCGAGTACTATGACGATGAATGGGGCAACATCTGGCACCGCTTCGTCTACGGCTCCAAAGGTGGAGAGATCTATCGTCCGGCCATTGAGGACTGGGCGCAGCTCAAAGATCTGCGTGTACCCGATTTCGATAATCCGGCCCGCTTTGCGCGCATGCGCACCATTTTCACAGACGAGACCTCGAAGTTCAGGCTGGCCAGCATCCCTGGGTGGGTCTTTGCTACCTCACGCTACTTGCGCAAAATGGAGATCTACTTCATGGACCTGCTGATTGAGCGGGATCACATTGAAGAACTACACGAGATTGTCACCAGTCTCTACGAACGCGTCATCATCCAGTGCGCCAAAGCTGGTGCTGATGGCATCTTCTTTTGTGAGGATCTCGGCACTCAGGAAAGGGTACTCATCGGTCCACCCATGTGGCGCGAGATCTTTGCTCCTCACTACCGCCGCCTATGTGGTACGGCTCATGCACACGGCCTCAAGGTCATCATGCACTCGTGCGGTTACAACTGGGAGCTGATCGATGATCTCATCGACAACGGTATTGACTGTCTCCAGTTTGATCAGCCCGCCGCCTATGACCAAGTAGCCCTGCCAGCCAAGCTCAGAGAACGCAAGGTTGGGCTGTGGTCACCAGTAGACATCCAGAAGATCATGCCTACAGGCGACAGAAAGCTTATCGAAAGCGAAGCCCGGCGCATGGTGCAGACCTACCAAGGCGGCTTGATAATGAAAAACTACGGCGACATCGCGGGGATCGGCATCAAAGAAGAGTGGGATGATTGGGCCTACCATGCCATCCTTGAGGCTATCGGCATTGACAGCCCGTAGATCATGAACTCGAGCGGCGCTCACCAGTCCCGTGCAAAGGCAATTTGAGCGATGACCCGGTAAAGCTAATCTCCGGTCGGGTGATCATCTCTCTGAGGACCAAACAGTAGGCACCCATTACCAGTGCCTTCTCTTTGAGACTGGCCATCAGTATGGGAACCCCTCTGTGGGCGCGAAGGAAAGCCCGTTGTTCTACCACTTCCCGCACGGGGTTCAACACGAGATCACCAGCCAGACAGATTCGTCCACCGATGACCACTGCCTCAGGGTCCACACTGTTCAACATGTTGACAATACCCGCTCCAAGCGCTTGCCCTACGCTCTCCAAGGCCTTGAGCGCTACACCGTCCCCTTGGCTGGCCGCCTCCACCACCGAAGCAAACGACATCCCTGAGGAGATATCTGACAGCCTGCTCGGTTGGCCGGCCTGTATGGCCCGTTGAGCGGCGAGCACTGCAGCCTGCGGAGATGCATACAGCTCCAGGCATCCACGGTTGCCACACCCGCAACGAGGACCGTCCAGCTGAATCGTCGTGTGACCTATCTCGCCCGCCGCATTATGCGCTCCCCGGTAGACATCGCCGCCCATCACGATACTGCCACCTACGCCAGTATCCACAAGCAGGCAAACGAAGTCGCTCAGACCTTGGGCAACACCAAACCACATCTCTGCCAAGGCCATGGCATTCGCATCGTTGTCGACGAATGTAGGCAGACCGGTTAGTGTCTCAATCTGGTCACGGAAAGTGCTCTTCGGCCAGGCCAGAAGGTGAGGAGCTGATGCCAAGGCACCCTCCTCCATACCATCAAACACGCCGGGCGCGTTGATGCCTGCCCCGATGATCTTCCTTGCTTCAGCCGGATTCTCAGCGAGCACAGAGTTGATCAGTGCGGCGATTGTCTGGGTGATCTCGCCTACGGGCTGCGCCAAACAGATCTTCTGACGTCTGTCGCCGACAGTCTCTTGCATGTTGAGATCCGTGAGCACGACCAACACGCTCTGCCGCGAGAGACTCACCGCCACTACACAGCCGCGGTCTGGGCGCAAGCGCAGCATTGTCATGGGACGTCCCCGAGGCATGGACTTGGTGCCAGCCTCTTCTACCAGCCCCTGGTCTATTAGCTCGCGCACAATATGGGTGACGGTGGCCGGATTGAGGCCGCTCGCCCGCGCCAGCTCGCTACGAGAGATGCGCCCGACCTGTCTGATGCTGCTGAAGATCGCGGCGCGGTTGTTCAACCTGACATCAGTCAGATTCCTACCCTGGACAGACCTTCTCATGACCAAACCCCCAACCCTTGCCACATCTACCCTCGTCTTCGGTAATGCGCCAATACTTCATCCGGAATGGCTGTGCCCGTGGTTCCCAGCTTGCGAATGGTGATGGATGCAATCAGGTTCCCCAGAAAGGCAGCCTCTGTACGGCTGGCCCCACAGGCGAGAGCGCAAACCATTCCTGCAGTGGTGGCATCACCCGCCCCGACGACATCAATCGGCCCCTCCACGTGAATTGCTGGCACTTCCTGTACCATGGCTCCTTCCACCACCAGCTGGCCATGCGGGCCCAGAGTCACAAAGACAGGACGTCGGGTTCGCTCAGCCAAGGCCAGGGCGCTGCGTCGGACAGTATCTTCGGAGGCCTCCGCTGGCTCCGCCGGGAAGACAGCACAGACGCTCTCGTATTGGTTACACTTGATGATCACATCCTCGAATTCCCCAATGCGACTGCGTGAGTCAGCAACAATAGGCAAAGCAGGATGGGTACGACCTAGTTGCTGTAGACTCTCACGCACCCGCTGCGTAATGACACCGCATTCGGGTTCAGTCACCTGATCTAACACGATCACCGCGTCGACCTGAGGCACCAATTTGAGCAGGCTCCAGATCATGCGCTCCTGAAGGGCTGGAGGTGTGGGACTCCAGTTCTTGATGTCAAGGCGATTGATCTCTCGTTCGCCCTCGGGCTCGCGTACCATGGGCTTGGTGTAGGTGGGCGTCGTTCGGTCTCCGGCAGCAACGAGATGATCCGTCACAACCCCCGTCTGCTGCAACGCCCGCCGTAGCTCGTAACCTTCGCCATCGTCGCCCACAATGCCCAAAGCCACCACATGGCCCACGCCAAGTGCCCGCAGGTTGTTGGTCACTGTCCCCGCTGCTCCCGCCTGTGCCCGTTCCTCTATTACCTGGTAGGCCACCAACCCGGTCTCCAACGACAGCTCGTCGCGTGCGGGGTCAATGATCAGATACCTGTCTAGGAAGAAATCACCGACCACGAGTACAGAGATCTCCGGTAGCTTGGCCAGGATCCCCTGCAACCGCTGATACGTCATCATAGCCGCCCATCCCCCCGCTATCTAGCCTGCCAACAGCTTCTTGGCGAGGTTACCAAGTGTCGCCCGATGGTCGCCTCGCAGGTAAAAGCTCTCTCCACCGTCGGCTACCGTGCGCACCAAAATGGTTTTCCACGGACGAAAGAAGTAGCGGTAATCCGACTTTTCCGGCTGCACCCGGGACTCAGCACTATCTAGGGGAAACAGATCGCCTACTGCTGAGGTAAAATGGGCGATGCGTTTGCCCTGATTGCTGGCCACATTACGGGCCATCGCCAGTGCTTTCAGATAGACCTCCGGTCCGGTAACCGCCGATCCGATATTCAGAAAGACGCCGCCTTCCAGGTTCGTGACGGACTGAGTGAAGATGAGAAAGTCGCGATAGGAAGCTTCACCGAGTGCTGCCCCGTCGCACGACGGATGCTCGTGGATGATATCGCAGCCGATGCCGACATGTACTGTCACTGGCACTTGCAGACGATAACCCGTAGCGAACAGGCTGATATCCCGGTATGGAAACTGCTCCTCTTGGATCATCTTGCCCACCGCTTCGCCGAAGCCGAGACCCTCTCGTTGGCCGTTTTTCACTGCCCGGTTGATCTCACCAGTCTCAGCCCACAATCCAAACTCGCCCGTACGGATATAGCGGGACACGCTCTCGGTCGTGGCTCCGATTAACGCAAACTCGAAGTCGTGAATGGCCCCCGCCCCATTGAGTGCGAAGTGGGTGACGTACTTTTGGCGCATCAGTTCGATCAAGAAGCGTGACAGCCCGCTGCGAATGACATGCGCTCCCATCATGAGAATCACTGCGGCACCTCTCTCGCGGGAGGTAACAATCCGCTTGGCCAACATATCTAGGTTGGCGTCGGTGTATGGCGGCAAAGGATCATCAAGCTGCAAAATGCTGCTGACACTCAAGTCATGCACCCGTTCCGCCAACGGCTTCAGGCGCAGCTGGCTACGGTCAAACTCAGTGAAAGGCACAGGGCACCTCCCCAATCAGACGTTACTGCTCAGCGGGAAACAGATACTCCATCAGAGTCTGGGTCTGTGAAAACTCCGGAATGATGATGTCAGCGCCAGCACGGATCAGGCGCTCGCGCTTCCACGGATCAATGCCATGTCGGCGCGCCTCATCAGAGGCTAATCCTACTGCGAAACCACCCACCGCTTTCACATTCTCAATCTCTACAAAACCATCGCCCACCCCAAGAAGGTGCGAACCTGAGAGCCCATGCTCGGTCATGATCTTCTGGATCACTTTCGCCTTTGAGAACAGCTGGTATTGGTCTAGCGCCCCGTAGATCCCGCCGTCGAAGAACTGCGCTACACCTAAGGACGCTGCCTCAGCGAGCACATAGACCTCGTCGGTACCACTCGCCAGATACAGCTTGACCTCTCGAGTGCGCAATGCAGCTAGAAAGTCTAGCACCCCAGGAACAAGCAGCTCTGCAGGGGCGATGCTGCCATCTTTCAAGCCCTGCAGACGATGATCGATGCGTTGTAGTAGACGCCTGTGATACTCGTTCTTATACTCTAGAGGCTCCAGAGGGTGCCCCCCCAGGCGCCGGATCTCCTCCGCCAGGCGAATACACTGGTAGATGGTCTGTTTTCCCGTCAACTCATCTACGAAATCCCGTACATAACTCGATACCTGCTCCTGACGGCCATCGGAGCCTACCTTCATCAGCAACTCGGTGAAGTAGGGCACCATCACGTCCTGCCAGCCCTGACGAATGAGACTGATGGTACCGTCGAAATCAAACAACGCTGCCTTGAACTGGCCGCGTACCGCATCATCGCGCACAACCTCTATGCCCCACTTGTCGTCAGCACTCGCCATGACGATACCTCCGTATTTGCGGTTTCCTAAAGGCACGGCCACTTGGTTGATTGCTTCAAGAAAATTATGGCCCACGGAACTTCCAATGTCAACCATATACTGGTACACTCTGGAAGCCATGGCCTCCATGCTATATCATAGTAGGGGCTGCACACAGCGTGGATTTTTCCTCGCAATGCTCGGCTCCAGCTGCTTTGGTGATCCGCGTAACAGAATCATACTGTTACACAGGGCATTATGAAGACAGCCCGCAGCGTGCGATCAGCAACCAGCAGTAGGGGGGCGCATATGGAGGCCCAGCCACCACAACAGCCGCCCATGGTTGGGTGCAAGCACCACTGCTATGGAAGTACATCAGCAGTGCGATCTCCGACCACATACCCTGTCACAGCGCCTGCGCGCCGTGGGACGGTACTTGAAGGGGGAATCTTCTATGATCCGACGCGTTGTCAGCTCTATGATCTTGATACTGGTACTTGTCACCGCTGCCGCCTCTGCTGGCACCATCCGCGGAGTGTCAGGGCTTATCGATATTCCCAATGCTGATGCCTTGGCACCGAGTTCGATCGAAACAGGTGTACATGTCGTAGATGGCAAAGCCGCTCTCTCAATCACCGTTGGACTTGCTGCACGCTTGGAGGCCGGACTAAACACTAGCCTCAAAGACGGCTCTCTGGACTTCACGATGAAAGGTATCGTCATTCCGGAGACACACGACAACCTCGGAATGGCTGTCGGCTACGATACTGGATCGCTGTACTTTGTCTTAAGCAAAGCCTTTAACGGACTCAGAGGACACATTGGCTTTGGCGATGGACGCTACGGAGGAGTCTTTGCTGGCTTGTCTGCTTCACTAAGTCCCGTAACCGTATCTGCACCAGGCCAAATGCGCCCGACCACGCTCTTTCTACTCGAGCATAACGGCCAAAGCCTCAGCGCAGGACTGCGCCTCGGAATTTCGCAAAACCTCAAAGCCGACCTGGCGATTGTGGACTTGGAGAAAGCTATGCTTGGTCTCAGCTACTCAACCCGCCTGTAGGACGCCGACATGCCCGCACAGCGTAACACGATCTACCGGGGCGAAAGCCATCCCCTCACTTCCTGCCGCCGTAAGGCGGCTTTTCTCGTTCGTCGAGGCCTCGCCAGGCAGGAGCTCCCAAGAAACAGCAGAAAGTGAGAAAGGCCGACGCGCCAAACACGACTCCATTGTCCAGGGAGGATCTTCTATGGAACGCGTGCTTCTGGTGGCACCTCACGTCGTGGTGATAGACGAAGTCTGCCCACCACAACCTGAACTCGGTGAAGTGCTCGTCCAGGTCGATGTCGTAGGTATCTGCGGTTCAGACATCCATGCCTACCATGGACGTCACCCCTTCATCAGCCTGCCAGTCATCCCAGGCCACGAGTTCGCTGGCACCGTAGTGGCCACAGGCGATGGGGTGGACCGTGATTGGATCGGCCGCCGGGTCACAGCAGTTCCTTCATTGATATGCGGGAAATGCTACAACTGTCGCCACGGGCGCTACAACATCTGCAACGAACTGCGCGTCTTGGGTTGCCAAGCCGACGGAGCAATGGCCGAGTTGGTCCGAGTACCCGCTGCCATGCTGGTTGAGCTCCCCGGCGACATGTCCTTCGAGACAGGGGCCCTCGTCGAACCATTAGCGGTAGCCGTGGGAGCGCTCCATCGCGCAGAAACAGTAGCTGGGCGCCGGGCCGTCGTCTTTGGTGCGGGAACGATCGGCCTTCTCGTCACCCAGGTGGCCAAAGCACACGGGGCACGAGAGGTGGTGGTCATTGAACCGCAGGCCAATCGTCGCAACCTCGCCCTGAACCTTGGAGCCGATATCGCTGTAGATCCTACCCGTGAGGATGTGGTCGCTTGGGCGCACGGCAAATACGGCCTGGACGGCATTGACTTGTCGTTCGAGTGCGTCGGAGTAGCAGCTACCGTCAACACTGCCATCCGGATCAACCGTAAAGGAACCCGCGTCATTGTGGTTGGCGTCTTCGAAGAGGATGCGAGTATCGCCATGGGCCTGGTGCAGGATCGGGAGATAGAACTA
This sequence comes from Limnochordia bacterium, assembly GCA_050951545.1. GTDB lineage: Bacteria > Bacillota > Limnochordia > DTU080 > DTU080 > DTU080. The sequence continues at coordinate 50,146 of JBMNJG010000009.1, forward strand.
GTCGGAACTCTTATGTACCGCAAGGAGCACTTTGGCGAAGCAATCTGGCTACTTCAGTCTGGAAAGGTCCAGGCAGATCCACTTATCACGCAGCGCTTTCCGCTGACAGAGGCAGCCCGAGCCTTCGCCGAGCTGACGCAGGATGGGTCGCCAACCGTTAAGGCCACTCTGCAGCTGTAACGCTGGAAGACGTTCAAACCCACGCTTCCTTCTTCAGGCAACCACAAACTGGAGGTGAGCGACCTGGTTGAGTCCGACCGCCACATATTGCGGGAGTTGGCCACCCGTTATCTTGAGATCTGCTACGGTCCATCGCAAACTGAGAAGCGACGACTCTGGCGCCAACTCCACAGCCTCAGACCCACACAACCTCTGATCTATGTACGAGCATTTGCTTGGTCAGAAATGCCCGAGAGCAAGTGCGGTTGTACAGATCCTTTTCTCCGTCAGTTTGAGGCTTTTTTCCGGCAGTCGCTCTTCCGTCATAGTCTCGACGACGATTTCATCTTCGAGCCATGGGTCAGTGTGCCCGCGGTCTATCGCTGCACGGGTTGGGGTGTCGAAGGAACCCGCCAACACTCAACTGAGGCACGGGGTTCTTGGAAGATGCAGTACCCGCTGCATAGCTATGAAGATCTGAGCAAGCTACGCCCGCCCTGGCATGAGATAGATGAGGAAAAGACGGCTGCCAGAGTAGCCCGCCTGCAGGATCTCATCGGTGATATCCTCACGATCAACGCCGAGAGGGGCCCAGCCTACAGGATGTGGGCTGGAGATATCTCAACCCACTTGGGCTATCTGCGGGGCATTGAGCATTTCATGCTCGACATGTATGACAACCCCGAGGGACTACATAAGCTCTGCTCATTTCTGGGAGCGGGAGTGCTGCGCACGCACGACCAAGCCGAGGCCGCCGGGGATTGGGACCTGTCATGTCACCAGAACCAGGCCATGCCCTACGCAGAAGAGCTACCTGATCCAACCGCTAACGTGCGAGGAGTCTCACGCAAGCAACTATGGTGCTTTATGGCGGCCCAGGAATTTGCCACAGTCTCCCCCCAGATGCATGAAGAGTTCCTTCTCCGCTACCAGCTCCCCATATTGGAGCAGTTCGGCCTGACGGCCTACGGTTGTTGCGAGGATCTGACGCGAAAGATATCTATGCTGCGGCAGATCCCCAATTTGAGGCGCATAGCAGTGGCTCCCTCTGCCAATGTAGCCTCTTGTGTTGAGCAAATTGGTACCGACTACGTGATCAGCTATCGGCCAAGTCCGGTCGACATGGTCGGCTATGGCTGGGATGAGCCACGGGTCAGACGCATTCTTAAGGAAGATCTCGATGTACTGCAAGGCTGTCTCTTCGATATCACGCTAAAAGACGTGGAGACCGTGCAATACGATCCAGCCCGTGTCCGCAGATGGGTGCAAGTGGTCCGAGAACTCACAGGGACCGCGTGACGACCCCCTGGACTGAAGCCCAAGGCTGTCAGCGCAGCACTGTCCCCTAAGGTCCTGTTCCACCCTCAGTCACGCAGTGCTCTGCTGACCTCCATGAATTCCGCCTCCATTTGGGCCACCTGCTCAGCATCGGCGGCACTGCCTAACTGCGCGGCAAGCCAGGCACGGCGGTTTTCCAGCAGTAGACGTTCGTCGGCTGAAAGAACTCGGCCCTTGTCAACACTGTCTGCTGAGACCTGAGCTTGAGTTCGCCAGTCGAGATACTCCCTGTAAGTCCCAGGATACGTCAGCACTCTTCCATCAGTAATAGCCAGGATCTTGGTGCAGACGGTTTGCATCAGATAGCGGTCATGCGTGACAACAATCATGGTGCCATCGTAGGCCTGCAAGGCCTCTTCCACCTGCTCCCTAGCGGGAATGTCGAGGTGGTTCGTCGGCTCGTCGAGCATCAGGATGTTGTGATCACCGAGCAACAGCCTGATAAGTGCTATCCGCCGCCGCTCACCCTCGCTCAACACGGCCAACGGCTTTTCCCAGTCGCTCTGTGTGAACAGAAACAAGGCTAGCGTGTGACGGACTCGTTGGTGACATTCGGGCGTTCTCCAGCTGAACAGACTCAAGACGCTGTCGAGCACGGAGATATCTCCCCTGAGTTGGTGCATCTCCTGCTCCAGGAAACCTGGCCTTAGGCTTGGAGAGACCCAGACAGTCCCCCACGTCGGTGGCTCGAGGCCGAGCAGAACGCGCAGCAGAGTGGTCTTTCCTGCCCCATTGGGTCCAACCAAACCGATCTTGTCACCACGCGTGATGGCGAAATCGGCGCCGCGAAAAAGAGTACGGGCAAAGGCCTTCCCCAACCCCTCGGCCAAAAGCAGGCGTGTGCCCAACCGCTCATCACTAGACAACTCAAGTGAGATGGCCTTCTCCGGTCTCGGCTTGGCGGTTGCAGCAGACTTCATGCGCTCTAGCCGTTTGATCGTGGCCTTTGCCCGAGCCGCCGTCTTCTTCGCTCGTGCCCGGTAGAAGTCGTGTTGACCAGCCTGTCGGTGGGCCAGGTGAAACCAGCGCATCTGGCGGGCGATGTTCTCCTCGATGCGTCGGATCTGTTTCTGTTCTTTCCGGTGTTGACGGGCCTGGCGCTCTACAGCCTCCTGCTTCTGCCTACGGTAGTCACTGTAATTGCCGCTGTAGTCGCCTAGCCCAGTCGGCGAAAGCTCTAGCACGCGCCTAGCCACTTGGTCGAGGAAATAGCGATCATGAGAGATGGTCACGATAGTATACGGATAGGTGCTGACAATCTTTGCTAGGCGCTCACAGCCCTCCTGGTCGAGATGGTTGGTGGGCTCATCGAGCACCAGGAGATCGGGCAACGATAGCCAACAGCGAGCAAGCACCAAGCGGCTTTTTTGCCCTCCACTGAGCTGAGCTAGAGGCAAGGCCGCTTCTTCATCGCCAAAGCCAAAACGCCCCAAAGCCTCCGAAACCGAACAGCGGATTGCAGCACCGAGCACTTGCTCTTCTGCCGTCAGAACGCTTCGGGCGCAACCGTGCGCTGGCAACTCCAACGCCTGAGGCAGGTAACCCATGACCAGCGCATCGTCAAGACACCGGACAGTCCCGGAGGTAGCTGGCTCAAGGCCGAGAATCATGCGAACCAATGTAGTCTTGCCGATTCCGTTGGGCCCGACAAGAGCGATGCGTTCATTCGAGCCAATCGAGAAGTTAAGGTCAGAAAAGAGAGAGCGCTGACCAAAGGTTTTTGCTAGATTCATGACCTGTATTAGGGCTTGACCCAAGAGAAACACCCCCACTGCTGTGTAGGGGTAAGCAGCGCAGGGGCATGCGCTCAGATGGGCCGATCCGTGCGAAGGATAAGGGAAGCCGCGACACGACAGACCTCTACGCTCTCACCCTAGTATGTGGTTCGAGACAAAACAGCGATCAGTCCGCATGTGCTTCTCCCTTGCGCAGTCCCGCCGGAATATGATCTACAGTAAACCTCATGTCCACCATAGCACACCGCCTGGGGCGCTGCAATACGGACTGGGCACCCGGGCCCCGAGGCCAGATCCATAGGCACCTTACGCATCGTGAGCCCTACGAAATGGAGCTGCGACAGGTATACCTCGCCTGGGGTGTCAGGCCAGGCCAGGCTGGGGCATGGAGCGGTGGAGCAGTGGGGTGGGGCGGGGCGGGGCGGCGGTGGCAAAAGGCGGCAGTTTCGGTTTCTGTTGCCAGTTGTAACCGCCGCTAGGGCCCACCCTCTCACCCAAAACCACGACAAAGTCGCTCTGGCACCTCCGATTCGCCGTCTCAAGCAACACAAATGGACCAGAACGGACACGGTTTGCCACACCGAGTGCCTGGGAACCACGAATTCACTGGTAACGGCGCGCCCATGAGCGCGTCTATCGCTGGCCGCCGGGTGGAGTCAGCCGGGCTGTGGATTCTGATGGACGACTCTGCGAGTTGCCCACAGACTCCACAGCCCCTACCAGAAACATCCATTATTCCTCACTCCTGTATCTTGCCAATGGGGTCACTCTCGGTCTGCCGCGATGCCCCCGGAGAGCCCCCCCTGACGTCGGTCGTCAACGATCGTGAATGTGCAGCCTTGAGGTTGTACGATAGATGTCAACCCTCCTCTCTTGGGATGGGCCGAGGAGAGAGTCTGGGGAACGCCATTGGGCTTGGTTAGAGCTGTGTGCGGGTGCCGTCAGAATCCCACCTCTTCACCCGAGATGGCGCGTTTTCTACCTCATACCGGGTTTCCCCCGCCTCCTCCCCACAAAGCAAGCAGCAAACACAGGACCAATAGATTGATCGATTCTAGGGGCTGTGGAGTCTGTGGGTAACCCAGAGGGTTATCCATCAGAATCCACAGCCCACATGCTTTCCACGGCAAGAAAAGAACCAGCGATGGTGCGGCTGGTTTTTCGAGAGCATCTCGTTTTCCGGCTTGTGTGTTTGTCTAACCTCCGTACCAAAGCCGTAGTGAGTCTGAAAGGCATCGTAGCGCTCGGTCTCAACGGCGTTTCTGCCTAAGCCACTCTTGTAGCGGCCTTCAGATTGCCGATGATATGCATCACCGGGACGCCATCGAAGAACTGCAGGGCCCGTTGCTGGCCGTCCAGAAAGCACTCCTGAGTCGCCCGGGGGTATACGCTGACGCATGTGGCTCTGCTGTAACTCAAGCGTTGTGCCCAGAAATAGAGTTTGCACTTCTCACCGCCGATCTTTGCCGTGACCTCTCCAAAATCCCCTTGCATGCTCTGCCCCGCAACGAAGCCCAGGGGGATGAACGGCTCGGGATTGCGCTTCTTGACCTTACCCACATATCGCCGTACGGTCGACTCTGCCGGCGAGCTGTCCTCGCCGAACTCCTCAACGACCCTTTCCCATATCCGCCTGCTCGTATGGCGCTGCTTACGGTTGATCTTCTTGTCGCTTTCGATGATGCCATCGATGCATAGGGTGGTCGTCTTTGGCGACGTGCGATCGACAGACTCCGACTTTGGCAAACATCTGTCGGGGTTGGCCACCACGCGATCCACTGTCCCCCTCGAAATCCCGAAATGCTTCGCAATCTTTCGCTTGGACCAGTCTTCCCGTTCGTAGAGATGAATGATATCCTTAACCTTGGCCACCTTAACCACTCCAGTTTCCCCCCGTATGCTCTGTTTCGCAACTCAAGCATACAGGGAATTGGATAATTTTGGTGGCCTCATTCTCGATGATCATTTGGCCCTACTTGAGCCTATCAAAAACCGCCTCTTGCTTTCTGCCCGCAGACCCCACAGCCCCTACCAGAAATGTTCATTATCGTTCCAGTGCCTTGTCAATGGGGTTTGCCTGGGTATCCCCCCGGCGCGGAGGCGTTCGCTGGTATCCGTCTCAAGTGCTTGGGGCAGGCTGGAGGGCTGGCAAAAGAGGTCGGTTTCGGTTTGTGTTTCCGTCTGTAACCGCCTCCAGGGCTCATCTGTACAATCAAAAACCGCGAAAACCCTGCTGGCCCGTTTGATTGCCCGTCTGGGGCAACAGAAATGGACCGAATCCGACACGGTTTGCCGCGTTCAGGCGGCATGCTCTTGTGCGAGGCGGCTCTTGCAGCGGTCTGTCTATTACCTGGAAGGATTCCGCTGCAGCGAGTCGAACACTAGTTCCTGGGAACAAACATTCCGGCTATGGGAGGTGGGCCTCTTGTATATGGAAGCGGCTGAAAAGGTGTACGTGCCTGTTTCTCTGTTGACCTCCAGTGAGCTACAGGCGACCGATAAGGTGATTTGGCTGGCTCTACAGCTAGATGCCCATTTGAATAGGAAGTTCCTATTCTCGCCTACTCGCCTGGCCAGGCGCACCGGGTTGTCTCGCCCCACCATCCGCAGAGCGAGAGCGAAACTCATTGCCGAGGGCTGGTATACCCCACCGAAAGCGAAGAGGAAGCGTGTGCGCTGGCAGCTATCTGGTCAAACGGCAGTCATACCTGCTGAGCTGATCATGTCAACCAACGTAAGAGCTCAGGCCAAGATAGTCTATGGTGTATTGGGGTCGCTCCCCAAGGACAGTACTTCGGAATGCACTTTCACATACGCCTCGCTGGCTGAGATGATGAATCTCAACGCCAAGACGGTCAAGCGTGCTGTCTGTCACTTGGCGGAATTGCGTTGGCTAGAGCTAGAGCAAGCGAACAAGCATGCCCCGATTCGTTTTCACCTCCGCAATCCCGTCAAAGCCAAGCACATCACCGAAGTGCTGAAAGTGCGAGATCGCCTCATGGGGGTGCCCTACTATGGGGAGGCCTTGATGCAGGCCATGCTATCAGCCCTTGTGGCTTCCAGATCCTATCACGATGGTTCGACACCGGACATCCTAACGAACCCCCTTACGGACGAGTCACTCGAGTACGACCGCTTCTATTACCACCACTGGGTGGCCTTCGAGTTCAATGGGCAACAGCACTACAGCGTCACGAACTGGTTTGATGAAGAGGTGGTGGCCGCGCAAAAGGAGCGTGACCAAATGAAGCGAGAGATGTCTAAGGAAAAGGGGGTCACGCTGATAGAAATCCGGGGCGAGGAACTGGGCTGGCAGACCTTGCTGCAAGAGATCGGCAAACGGCTACCGCTGCGGCGCGGCGTACGCTGCAATCGCGTGTTGATCAACTACCTGGAGAGACGCTGCGAGAGCTATCGTGAGAGGGCAGAGCGTGGCTGGGCGCCCACCAAGGAATCCACACCTGAGCTGGCCGACACACAAAATACGTAATGGCCTTGGGCATGACACCACACTATACAAGCATGCGTTGGCCACGGCCCCCTCGTGTATACCTGCCTGACCCATTGATCTTGTTTACGATCGCCGTATTCGTTACGATATATAGAGTGTGACTACCGACAAAAGCGTCTGATACAGACGCCGACAAATGACTAGGCGGGATACAGTGAATGCTCTCGAAGAGATGTGGAGCATATATGTAGACTCATTTCCTGGGGAAGAGCGCCGGGATATCGATAGCCAAAGAAAGATACTGAGAAACCCATTGTACCATCTTCACCTCCTGCGCCATCACAACGAAGTCATCGGTCTCGTGGCGCTATGGGATGTAAAGCAGTTTGTTTTTGTTGAACACCTGGCCATTAAGAAGACGATGCGTGGGCACGGCTACGGTTCGCTAACTTTAGAGCGTCTAACCGCGAAGTACCCGCATGTTGTGCTGGAAGTAGAGCCACCCACAACCCAGACTGCCCGACGCAGAATCCGCTTCTATCAGAAGCGGGGCTTTCACCTCAATCCGTACAAGTACGACCAGCCTCCCTACGTAGCAGGACAGGCATCGGTACCTCTGCTGCTCATGACCTTCCCCCAGCCAGTTGATGCAAGGCGGTTCCATCTGATTCAGAAGACTTTGCGGTCAGTGGTCTATGGCACCAGCCAGGGCAACGGACATCGCTTTAATTAGCCAGCCGCTACGAACTGCTTAGTGATACTTCCCAGCCATATCCTCGCCTTCACCTCCTCATCGGGAGGGCAATACCATCTGGGGTCTAAGTGTTTTTCGCATAGGGCAATTGCTGGGAAAACGCATGGGAGGCCGATCGACAATGTACACCGCAGGACGGACCCACACGCTACTGATAGTCATGGTCGTTCTGGTTACCCTCATGGCAACGAGCTTGGCTCCTGTACAAGCAGCTGCGGGAAACCTAGCTCTGAACAATCGGAAGTGCGTCTCCCCCGACACCCTCTCGCGGCCTGAGGAGAGTGCGTCAAGTCAAGCGCTCAACTGCTTCTACTCTACTTCCATAACCTCGATCATGCGTAGTGATGCATCGTCATAGTACACTTCTCCCGGACCGTAGAATCTAAGGAAAGCGAGACCAGTGAGAGCTTTGGGTGGCGCCTCTACCTGCATCTTGATGTTCACCCATTCGTCATAGGAGTCGAACCATTCCCACTCACGTCGGTCCTCTCCGACATGCCCGCCAGCATAAAACTCCACCTTCAGTGCCACCTTGCGACAAGGACCAGCGAGCTTTACCCAGGCAGACAGTTCATACGTCTTGCCGCCCTCTATGGGTACGCTCTGCTGCAACCAGTAGTAGCCGTTCGTATCAGTGCTCATTTTGACGCCCATATCCCCAGTCCGGGCGGCTTCCGAAGACCCGACAACCGCACCTGATCCCCAACCATCGACAGCGCCTGTCCCTCTGCCTTTGACAGCCCACGAAAGGGGGATGTCCACTACCGTATCTTCAAACCCGGGATTGGCCAGCAGGTTCTCGCCAACGTACCTCACCACTTCTGAGCTCTGAGATACGGACCGGGGACGAACCTCAACCGACGGCAACTGGTAATCAGCTAGAGAGACGACCCGATCGTAGGCGACCAGCGTCGAGTCTTGCTGCACAGCGTGTAGGGAGACATCCTTTGTGAACCCACCCCAGGCGATCTTGGCACCATAGGGATTGACCACCTGCAGTTCGCCATCGATCCCAAAGAAGGCCTCACCTTCGCGTCTCTTGCTGACCGCGCCACAGAGGGCTGGGCGATCCTTATCGTCCGTGACCACTACATTCTTGAAGGTCACACCGCCCATTCTGCTTCCTGCCTCCAGGTAGATGGGGACAGACGAGACGGTCGCCACATTATGTACAACGCAATCTTCAAACAGGATCTTCAGCGTGTCTCCATCGTTGTTGCGAAGGCCAATGCCCTGACGCTCGAAGTTCTCGATAAGGCAGTTGCGCACCGTGATCTCACCAGAAGGATGATCATCGGGATTACGGACGGTGATGCTCAGCCCCACCGTACTACCCCGGACGAGAATATTCTCGAACAGAAAAGAGATGTCTGTCCAACGATCCAGCCTGGCCAAAGCGAGCACAATCCCTGGCCCCTTGTTGTTTTCAAAGACGCTGTTGCGAACAACAATGTTTCTAAGTATCTCATCCCGGTTGTTGGGCTCAAAATCAATGCCAGCCATGGGGTTCGTTCCGGACGTGTTCTTGAAGACGCTATTCTCAATCAGGAGATTCTTGACGGAGATCACGCTGATCCCTTGGCGGTAGTTGCTGTCGGCGACTACATCCCGAATGACGATATCCTCATTGTACGTCCGCCAAGTGCCGCGGCCAAGGTAGATCCCGTCACCGCCAGTATCACGGATGGTCAGGCCTAGGATCTGAACGTTCTTGCTGCCCCGAATGTCAATGCCCATGCGCCACTCCGCCTTCTCATAGGCAGGAGAGGCGTAATCGTCTTTGTGCATGCGAATGGTCGCCCCATAGCCGCGCATGACGAGGTTTTCAACGTCCTGGGCAGTGAAGACGGAGTCCCTTTTACCGCGGTATTCGCCCTTTTTCGCGGTTACCACGACGCCCTCTTCAAAGACGAGCTCAAGGTTGCTGCGCAGGAAGATGGGACGCACAACCCAGTCTTGACCCATGTTCGGGATAGTGAGCCGAGAGACGCCCGAGTTGATCGCTGCTTGCAGATACTCCGTAGAATCCAAGGGGTCAAAGCCCCACCACGCCGCGTTGGCCTCCGTCCGCTCCCCCGCCATGACCTCTTTGACCGCCTCAGGATTGGGGGCTGATGCGCCATAGGCCATGGCGACACCCTGCCACAGAACTGAGAGAGCCAGAAGAAGTGCACATGCAGTAGCCCGTGCCCACAGATGCTTCATGCGGAGATTCCTCCCTGATGTAATGAAAATGTTGATACTAAGATGATCATGTAGATCAGTTGGTCAGATTGCCCTGATCGTAACACTGCCTGGCTGGGCGAGTCAAGCGGGTACCGCCATAGGGAAGCCCTTCTTTCGTCAAAGATCAAAATGAAGATGTAGATCCTAGAACCAAGAGGCAGTAAATGTGGAACAGAAGAGTGCGCATGTGGTACACTGTTTGCAGTGATTGGACAGCAGGTTATGAAAGAGGTGCATGGTCGTGTTCAGTCGTTGGATGAAAATCGCGTGCTGCCTTGTTGTTGCCACCACTCTGGTCCTCGCCGCCCCTGCCCTTGCCGCCGAAAAGGTGAAGATCACCCACCTGAGTTCGGGGTCTCATAGTGAATCCTGGCAAGAGTACCTACAAGAGATGAAGGTGCCCTTTGAGCAAGCGAACCCTGAGTGCGAGGTTGAGATCCTGGCGGACCCCAAACCCGACAACAAGTTCCTAGTGATGGCAGCCGGTGGCGTGTCGCCGGATGTCCTTGATCTGGTGACGCAAGTCTCTGCACCATTCATTGCCGACGGGATGTTTATGGACTTGAACAAGTTCCTCGATCGACAAACGGCTGCTCTGTTTCCGCCGTCAATGCTCAAGGCCTTCACGACGCCTTCTGGCCTACTGTATGCGCTGCCCGTGGAGGTCTACTCAATCGTCACTTGGTACAATCTCGACATGCTAGACCAGGTCGGACTGACCGCCCCGGCGCTCCTTAAGGATAGGTCATGGAACTGGGAAACGATGAGGAGTTACGGTCGCAAGCTGACAAAGGACGCCGACGGCGACGGAGTAGCCGAGATATGGGGGCTCGACCGCATCAGGTACCGCCCGTACATCCAAGCGCTCCAGGCTGGCGGTCACTTTTTCGATCGCGAGATCTTCCCGACCAAAAGCCTATTGCTCAGCGAGCCCGTAGTTACAGCGATGGAGTTCATCGAGAAGCTGATCCGGGAGGACCGAGTGAGCCAGCCTCAACGCGTCGGAGGCGGTACATACCTGTATCATGGCAAAGCGGCTATCGCGGTAACAGACGGTCCAGGTATCATTGGTACACGGATGAAGAATGTGGGCTTTGAGTGGGATGTAGCGCTTCAGCCCTATGGCCCGGCCAACAATGCCACCAACGTGTCGTTGAACGGTTTCCAGATTAGCTCCCAGACAAAGCACCCACAGGAAGCATGGCAGTGGGCAAAGTTTCTCAGCACCACTGAACAGGCACAGCGCAGTCTCGCGCGGCATACTGGTCGACTTCCTGTCATGGCCAGAGTGGCTCGTTCCTGGGACTCGTATGTCCCGGATCTGCCGCAGAACTGGATGGCGTTTTTCGAGCAGTCCGTACATCCAGACAACATCTTCCTCAAGGAAGGCCTAATCAGCGACACGCGTATCACCACAACCCTCACGAACCAGCTGGCCAGGGTATGGAATGGCGATGTCTCCGCACGCACCGCCCTCGAGGAGGCAGACCGCCTCATCAGCAGCCTGTTCGCCGAAGGAGCCAGCAGGACACCTTAGGCGAGAATTGACCATCAGCGTCCAGACCCAGCGAGCCGCACTGTCGAGGCTTGCCCACAGGCAACAAGAGCCCGATCGCTTCACAGTAGTAAGACCACTTGCCTACGGCCGAGAGAGCAATCTCTCGGCCGTAGAATTCCTGACCGTTCCTTTGCTGGCCTAGTTTCGAAGGAGATAGCGAAGCTCGCAACAGTGACCCATCCAGACGAGGCTGATGGTTAGTGATCACATTACCATGGGAGATAGCGGCAAGAAGCGTCGCGTTGAGAGACAGGCCACCATATGCACGCTGAACGAGAGACAACTCATCAACATACAGCTACTCGAAACGCTACGACCTCGGTACTGCCAGCCGCAGGCGCACAGGCCCCATGAGGCCCGAGGGATGCAGAGCGCCCTCATAACGCGTTGGCCGCGGTGTTGGTGACCCGTACCTCCAGCACGTTGCCCCCCGGTACCCAAGCATCCTTCCCAGTAACGATGCGATAGGGTGCCCAGAGCGCCCAGCCAATCTCTTTCCCGTTCACAAGAACGGTGGCGGCTTCACCCACCTGACCGAGGTCGAGCTCAATGCTTGTAGCATTGCCAAGTGCGGGAGGAGGGAGCGATACCGTGGTCTGGTAGACGAGGGTACCACTGAAGCGTTCAAGCTGCCGCTTAGTGGTCCAGTTGCCCATGGCCGGGGCATCGACTGGGTTGCCGTCCTGATCGGCGACACGCCATGGACCAGTTACCTCAATACTCAGCCAGTCTGCCGCAGAACCTATCGTCCCTAGCTGATGCTCGCTACTCTTTTGCCCATTGGCCGAAGTATCCACGATAAGCAGTCGGCTCTCGCGCCTTTCCAGAACGATTGGCACCTGCAACCCAGGCGAATCACCGCTGGTGAGAACCGCACCGGATCCGAGCACTCCCGCCCTGTCCGCCACCAGTTCACGCGTGAGCCGCAAGGGGTCCCACCACTGAGCTATTCCCTGAACCCCTACGCACAGCTGCCCCTGCACTGGGGCCTCTCCTTCATTAAAGAAGACGTAGATATCCAGTCCCGCTTTACGTAGGTGCATCGTGCGCAGGCCGGGAGCTGCTGGTTCTACAGTAACGTCGGCTGGCAGTATGCGGCGGGCTTCTGCTACAAGGTCAACGCCCTGCTGGTACGAGAGGACTGTACCTCCTGCCTCTGTGAACACCCTCAGGTTCGCTCTGCTCTCTGGCGAGAGAATGGGCTCTCCGTCCAGCACGACTAGCTGGTATGCTTGCGATCCAATGTGGAGTCTGCCATCTACTACGCACGCCCCTTGCAGAGCGTGATCGTCGATGTAAAGGAAATCGATTTGGTTCTCGTATAGATACCTGGCCGCCTCCCAAGGTAGATCGTAACCGTTACCCAGCACAGCCACATCGCACACATGTTCGCAATCAGTGAGCAGCCACGACATACGGGCCGTGTAGCCCGCTAGGTGCTGAAAATACGGCCACCACACATTATGCAGTGCGAGATCAGGTTCGCTCTCGTAGGCCCGTCCTTCTCTGACAGAGTAGTACAGAGCACTCGGCATGAAGAGGTTGTTTCCGCGAGATAGATGCCAGTCAAGCAACCATTTGACTTCGTCGAGGGAAAGGATCCAGCCATAGGCCCCAAACAACTCGCTACCGATGCGCCTGCGTCTATTGGCACGGGCAGCACTGGTTGCAGCCTTAGGAGCCACACTGTCGGGCCCGACCAATCCGCTGTCGTTGCCGGGCAGCACCCAGCGCCATACCATATCCTGCCCTGGCCATCCGAAGGCGCTCAGTGAGGTCATGTCATTGCTCATGTGCGGATGTCCAGTGAGGGCGATACCGTGTTCTTTGCACCACTTGGTTTGGGCACCGTAGAACACTTCCGTCACTCGCTCGTGTACGCCGCGCGCATAGGCTTGTCGAAACCATTCTGTTTGGGGTCCGTAATCTACCCACAATGACGGCAACCAGGCCCGAACACTATCGACGTCCTGCTCCAGGTAGTCCGCCAACCATCCTTCGAACCCGCTGGTGTATGGTCTACCGTCACCCCTGGCACCTCGCCCCATAGGCGTGGGCTCATCAGTGAAGAGCCCCACCACGGTAGTGCCCAGGTGATCTTTGAGGTGTCCTGCATAGGCGTCATGTGTAAGGCGGATGAACGTGGCTACAGCCTCGGGGTTCATGATATCGCCAGCCGGGGGCGCTGTAGCCGTACCGTCTTCGTGTTCAGGCAAGACGCCGCGGATGTGCCCCCCACTGGGCACATCGAAGCAGGCCATCACCTGCCAGGTCCCAGCGCCCAAGTCAAGGTGGACCAGATTGCGTTCCATGGTATCCAGTACGCGCAAGCTCTCAGGCTGCACAACGCCCGCTTCCACTTTGGCTAACACGACACATACCAAACGGTTCAGAAGACCACGTCCAACTGACGGCCGCCAGTACCCGTACCATGGACCTGTGATCTCTCGTCGGGTCAGGATAAGAGCTCGGGCTGCATACCCAGGGTCGACAGCCACCACTTGCCCACAGGCCGATCCTGACGGGTAACCCCCTTCATCGTACAAGATCACCTTCAGTCCGAGGACGGCACACTCGTCTACCACACGTCGCACCAGCTGAAAGTAGCTGTCGGAGAGGTAACTAACCTTCTCGGATAGCCCAACAAAGGGGAGGATGATCACGCCTCCCAGGCCTCCGGCGTGAAACGCGTGAAGCTGGCGAATGAGCTCTTCCTCATCGAGGTCGTCATTCCAGAGCCAGAACGGAATCATTCCAAACTCCCGTGGCGGGTCACACATCCGCGAAAAGAAACGATCAAACGGCACTTGGCTGTCCTCCCTATACGGGTGCATTTCGACCCGTCCTGGACTAATCATTCAGGATGGCGTTGATTCGCGGGTCCACGCGGGCTACAGCCGTGCTCAGAGACTCTTGCCCGCGCAGGGCTGGCACCACTACGTCGTTGATGGCCTTGAGGATATCTGCCACCCTTGTGGACTTGATTGTCTGCGGAAGTGCCGAAAGGGCACCGTCCACGAAGGCAGCTCGGTTGTAATCAGCAGGTACAGGCGCGAAAGGCCAGCGATTTGTGCGGGCCATCGGGAGGTAGGCTGGTACGCTGTTGTAGCTGAAGGCCCCTTCTTGACACATGAATTTCATGAACTCCCAGGATTCCTGTGGGTGTTTTCCCTTACCCATGACCACGCCTCCGGGAACTACTGCATTGATGGCCCCTGCTGGTCCGGCTGGCAACCGAGCCACGTTGTAGCTAAAGGTAGCGTAGCTACTCATGCGCTGGGCGACCGCGTAGTACGCGTACATCCCGACGCGACCCTCGTAAAACGGTGTAGCACTATAGCTCGGTTCCACTACTGCGTCTTGAGCTATTAGCTCTTGCACGAACTGCAAGCCCCTCACGGTCGCGGGCTCGCCCGCCGCTGAGCGAGTAGGATTATCTGCATCATCAACCCAGTTGCCACCAGCAGAGAAGACCCAAGGCGTGACGAATTCGGCACCGAGAGACATGGCCAGGCCCCATTGGTCAGTGCGGCCGTCGCTGTTGCGGTCCTGCGTAAGCTTCTTGGCATCGTCTCGGAAGCGAGCCCAAGTGGAATTATCGGTAGGGTACGAGAGGCCAGCGTAGTCGAAGAGCTCTTTGTTGTGCCAGATGCTTGTCACCTGGAAGTGACTCGACAAACCGTACTGGACACCGCCCCGCGCGTAGGCCGTCAGAGCAGCCGGAAAGAAACGGTCAGCCCGAAACGAAGGATCTCTGTCGATGAAGGGGTTTAGATCGTTGGTCAGACCAGCCGTATAGTACGTCAGAGCGGTATCGGCATTGCTCATCCATGCATCAACGGTCTGACCCCCCAGGGCCATACTGATCATCTTCTCCTGGAAACCACCGGGGACATGCATGAGCTCCACGCGAATGTCTGCGTGAGCATCTTCGAAATCGTTCTTGATGGGCACCCAGATGTCAGTGTACTCCGACTGCGCTCCCCAGAATGCCACGGTGATCGTGACGGGCGCAGCCACAGCCATACTCGGGAAAACCAGAACTGCGAGGAGAAAGACACAATGACTCGTTCGGAATGGCACCGACATAACAATCCCCTTTCTATTCTATACCTGGCCCAAAACTCAGCCTTGCGCTCCAGGAGGCGTCTCACAGGAAACCGCTTCGTCCTCTGCGGGAAGTGGTATGTGCCACATGCAGTACTATGTAATGTCTTTCCTTCGATGCGTTTCTTTCTGCCCCTTCTATGTACTTCTATTGTTTTACGGTTAGCGAGCGAGAGGGCCCAATCGCTATGTTGCGAACGACCGGAATCGGCAGTGAACAGGAACAGTGGTACGCTGATGCGACGGCACAGACGTCATGTCCCATCGATCCCATCTTGCTCCGCACTGGCCTCACAGCAGGATCTCCTTCCCGGTAGCAGAAGGGAAGATGCACAGTGAAAAGAAGGAGGCCCTTCTGTCCATGACTGATCATCTCGACCCTCGCCAGAGCCTTGTCTTGCGCCACGGCTGGCGGTTTGCGCGAATGGATGACCCCCACGCTGCCTACATCGCCTACGATGATGCAGACTGGCAACAGGTGCGCGTTCCCCATGACTGGGCCATAGGTGGTGCCTTCGACAAGACCACAGACAAGGACTTGGGGCGCACTGGAGGTCTGCCTCATGTCGGTGTGGGTTGGTACCGACAGCGTTTTGTCGCCCCCCAGACCTGGACGGGTAAGCGCGTCTTTGTCGAGTTTGACGGAGTGATGAGCCGTAGCACCGTCTACGTCAATGGCCACGAGGTAGGATCCTGGCCGTATGGCTATAGCTCCTTTGCCTTTGAGATCACCGATTATCTACAGTGCGACACCGAGAACGTACTGGCTGTTCGGGTAGACAACAAACCCGCCGCCTCTCGCTGGTACCCGGGGGCTGGCCTCTACCGCTATGTGCGCCTCGTGATCGTCGATCCAGTGCATGTAGCCCACTGGGGGACCACTGTCACCACACCGGAGATCACAGCCGAAAACGCCGTCGTGGCCATCCGGACGGAAGTGACCAACAGTCGCGACGTGGTTCGGGCAGTGGAACTGACCAGCACTATCCTCGATCCCCAAGGGGTGGAGATAGCCACGGGTACCTCGGTGCAAACGATCGCCGCAGGCCACACCCAGGTTTACGCAGAACGGCTCACAGTAGAGGCACCCCAGCTATGGGACGTCAACCATCCCCAGCTATACCGTCTGGTCTCACGTCTATATGTAGACGGGCACGAGACGGACTGCTATGAGACACGCTTTGGCATTCGTACATTGCGTTTTGATGCCAATGAGGGGTTCTTCCTCAATGGGCGGGGGTTGAAGCTGCAAGGGGTCTGCCAACACCATGACTTGGGGGCCTTGGGCAGCGCGGTGCATCCCCGAGCTATCGAGCGCCAGTTGGAGTTGCTTAAGGAAATGGGCTGCAACGCTATCCGCACAAGCCACAACCCCCCAGCCCCGGAACTGCTCGATCTGTGCGATACGATGGGCTTCCTCGTCATTGACGAAGCCTTTGATGAGTGGCGGATCCGCAAGGTCGAAAACGGGTACCACCAGCTCTTCGATGCCTGGGCAGAGAAGGATCTGCAAGCGATGATCAGACGCGACCGCAACCACCCGTGCATTATCATGTGGAGTATCGGCAACGAAGTGCCCGATCAGCGTCATCCAAGTGGTGCGGAAACTGCCCGCTTCTTAACTGAGATCTGCCATGAGGAAGACCCCACTCGCCCGGTCACAGCTGGTTTTGATTCATCAGATGAGGCTATCGCCAACGGCCTGGCCGATGCGGTGGACATTCCCGGCTGGAACTACAAGTGCCACCTCTACGAGAAGTATCACGCCGAGCATCCGGAGTGGGTTATGTATGGTAGCGAAACTGAGTCGTGCGTCAGCTCCCGCGGCGAGTACTTCCTGCCCGTTGAGCCGGAAAAGGGGGTCCAGCGCCCGAGCCTACACTGCACCGCCTATGATGTAGCTGCGCCACCTTGGGGTTACGTACCCGATGCCGAGCTGACAGCCCAAGCGGATTGCCCCTTTATCTTGGGTCAGTTTACGTGGACTGGCTTTGACTATCTCGGCGAACCCACCCCCTATCAGTCGAAGTGGCCTAGCCGTAGCTCCTACTTTGGCATCATCGACTTGTGTGGCATTCGCAAAGACCGCTACTACCTGTACCGAAGTGCCTGGTCCGACGAGCCCACCCTCCACCTGCTCCCACACTGGAACTGGGCAGGCCACGAAGGACAACCCATCCCAGTGCACTGCTACACGAGCTACCCTACAGCCGAACTCTTCTTGAACGGCAGATCCCTGGGCATCCGGACCAAGGGAACCCAAACGAGCGAGCTCGGCAAGCCCTTCACCCGGTGGCGCTTGATCTGGGATGACGTACCCTACGAACCCGGGACCCTGGAGGTTGTCGCTTTCGATGCTGACGGAAAGCCAGCGATGACCGCACAGATGCACACCGCGGGAGCTCCAGTCAAGATTGAACTGCTGCCGGACCGCGAGGAGATCAAGGCCGACGGCGAAGACCTTAGCTTCATCACAGTGCGCATTACCGATGCTGCGGGCCATCTCTGCCCCCACGCTGCACAGCGCATTTCCTTCCGCTTAGAGGGAGCGGCGGAAATAGCCGCCATCGATAACGGCGACCCGACCAGCCTGGAGCCTTTCTGCGCGGACAGTCGCCGCGCCTTTCACGGCATGTGCATGCTGATTGTCCGCTCCCAGGCTGACGAGAGCGGTCCAGTGCATGTCGCGGCAACTGCTGACGGGTTGGCTCCTACTGAGATTTCCATCGTCGCTACGCCCTCGAGTTAGCGTGGCGCGGAATTAGTACCTGGTCCACCATCTTGCGCGATCAGGTGAATCACAGCATCGCGGTCTATGCGCCAGGCCTACGACTGGCTGGACCGCTGGTTAGCTGAAAATGACAGTCGCCGTCCAGAGCAAATGGGCGTTAGCTATGCTCTGCTGCGCACCGCGCCGCCCGTTATCTGCTAAAAGAGGGGATATACCCTGGGGTATCCAATATTGTGGTCCATAGGACTATCCAAGGGGGAATGACCCTCATGATCATGCGTCTTATCTGGGCCGCCTTGGCCATGAGCTACGCCTGGGGTGTGCGCGGTACAGTAAGTGGTGCGATGCGAGGAGCGATGTTCGCTGGCGCGGTTCTGGGGCTTTCCACGGCCCTGCTCTCCACCCGGGCCGATGTACAGCAGGCCTATTTCCTCCTTGCGGCGGCCGGCGCCATAGGGCTAGGTTTCGGCGGCTGCATGACCTACGGACAGACTCTGGGACTCATCCACGACTACCGACCAGCGCCTCTCTACTGGTGGGGACTGCTCGGTACTGCAGTGAAGGGATGTGTCTGGATTGGCTTGGGGGCCCTCCTGATAGCCATGCTCGGGGGCCCCGCGCACTACAGCTGGTTCGAGTGGGGCGGCTTGGCGGTGGCTGGCACCTTCGCCTGGGCAGCTGGTATTCTGCTTCTGAACCGACCACACGCCCCACCTGACGACCTACCTCGAGTCTACTTCTCGAAGCGCGGTCCAGACGCCCGCTTGGAGTACTGGGGCGGCATGTGGGGTCTCTTTGCTGTGCTCTTTCTCTATGCATGGCGAGTTCGGCAGGATAGTTTTGCCTGCGGTATGGCTGGCTTTGGCCTGCTGGGTGGTCTCGGCTTCCCTCTGGGCCAGATCCTTCAAGCCTGGGGCCGGCATCGAATTCCCTTTGGCCCTCGCCTGCAACACAGAATCGACTGGTGGAAGGTGATGGAGTTCACCTTCGGGGCTGTCGCTGGCATCTGCGTCATCGGTGGTTGGCTGCACCTTGAGAAGAGTATCCCGGAGCCGATGCCGTCATCATGGATAACTGGAGCGTCAAACTCGCCTCTGGCAACGATATTCCTGGTTATGTGGGCGGTAGCAATACTGCTCGAACCGTACTGGGGGCCCCACCGTTCTCCCCAACGCACGTGGCAGACCCTTGCCCTCTGCATGGGTGTCCCTTTGCTGGGCGTAGCCAGCGGTGCTCCCTTGTGGGCCCGCTGGGTAGCCGGTCCTCTTATGTTCTGGGTAGTTGGGATCACCGTCCCCAACCAACACTGGAAAAGGATCCGAGGCCAGTCATGGGTCTACCTGGCCATTTTCGCCGTGATAACAGGCGCAGCCATATGGGTGACCTGGGGAAACCCTTCCGCGGTGCAGCTATGGAGAGGGCTGATCATGTACCACTTCATCTTGGTACTACTCAAGGAATGGACCCTAACCCACGAGACGTGGCCCACGCTTAGGGCTGAAAAAGGCTCCGTCCGAGCCCTCCTCCAGTGTCTGGGTGGCCGCAATCCTGTGGTGGTGGTTTTTGCCTTGCAGGTTCTGCTACTGATCATCTGGCAGCCGATGCCAAACGGATCATAGGAGATCATCTGCGGGTTTGCCTAACGTATGACCTAGAACGAACGTCAAATGAGCACTTTGGAGAAAGATAGGAGGTGGCCTAGGTGCCAGCTGTTGCTGGAGTTGCTGTAGCTGTAGACCCACGAATAGAGTTAGTACAAATTGTCATGTTCCTCACGGGTCTACAGGAGAAGACGCGTCAGCCTGTGCTTAAGCACCAGTATACAGATGCGGTACAACGGTGGTTTGCCCCAACTGAGAATCACCCTGCTGTAAAGACTGCAGCCAGGCTTATTGGCGAACGGTTCATTCATCCCAAACCCAATCGCCTCATGTTGCTCTTAGGGTTGCCACCAGACTTGCCTGAGATATTCCCTGTTGCTAGGTACAACGATCTTGTAAAATATGAGAGCGGCTACATTGCTGAGGTACTGCAGGACTGGGTTGAATCTGGTATTCAAATGAGCTGCTAACGTTTTTGATGAGGCACGAATATGCTCATTGCTTTGTAAACCATATTACCTACGAACACATGCAGAGCATCAATGCGTTGAGTGGGTTGAAACCGCGACAGCAACGCGCAGCCAGGAAAAACAGGTGCTGCTAACCCGTGAGGAATGGGGGGCGATTCTAAGATCGACCGCCTATCACTTTGTCGCCAAGATATCGCGAACCAGAGCGGCGTTCTCCTCCACTATGTCGTCTTTGTCTCCACGGTGCATGCCCACGTTCACCACGTCGTCCGGCTTGATATGGTCAAAGGCGTACTCAAAGGACATACGTGGGTCCATGCGGCCAGCGCCCATAATCTTGTAGGCGATGCACGGCTTAGCGATGCGCTGGATACAGTCCGCCGCAACCGGAACGTCTGCCAGCTGGAAACGATGCCCTTTGCCTGAGTGCAGGCTTCCGCAGTTGAAGAAACAGACGGCATGGAAATCGACGACGTCCAGGCTATCGACCCATAGATGCGCTTGTGGAGCATGGCCAGCCACGCCCACTGGCACACCCAAAGAGCGGGCATAGTCACACCAGGAGCGTAATTCCTCAGCATCTTGCTTGGCAAAGACGCCATCCACAAGCCCGCCATGGAAGTACAGGCCCTTGCATCCTATCTCCACTACCTCGTCAATGGCTGCCTTCCAGCTCGGATTAACCCGCAAGTTCACCTGGGCAATCCACTGGAGTGGTCCGTTGGCGGCTCTATACTCGCGTACTGCTTGCATGACATTGGGGCTCTCGTTGTTGGTGATCATCGTGTTGATCCCTGCAGCGGCAGCCCTTTCCCATGTCTCCAATATTCGGGCTGGCGTATGGTAGGCGACCATCTCTTGATCCCGCGCTTTGCTTTGGTGGCTAAAACCCCCAAAAGGGTTCGCCCCGATGATGAGACGCGTAACGGTAAGGCCGCAGAAGTTGACACTAGGCAGCATACGAGATTCCTCCCCACACAAGAGCTAATGGTTTACGTAGTAACGCGTGGTCAATCCCTATTTTATGGGCAGGAGGCTGTACTCCTGCATGATTTCAACGTAGTGCGACTTTGTTATTCCTTCACACAGGCGGTACCACGACTTACTGCTTGTTGACCAGGGTATTAGAGTTGCGCTGCAGAATTGACTTCAGACGCCTACAGTGCACGACGGGGCGAGGGTTGAGTATGGGGGTTGCGTCATGAGTCATAACCGCATCCGGTTAGTGTTGCTTGACCTCGGTGGTGTGCTAGTGGAGCTTGCTGGGCTTCCCACCCCGTTGCAGAGGCTTACAGACCACCTACCACCCAATGAGATCTGGGACCGATGGCTTACATCGCCTGCGGTGAAGGCCTTTGAGACGGGACAAATAGAGCCCCAAGCATTCGCAGCACGCCTAATTGAGGAAATGGGTCTATGCATGGGACCTGATGAGTTGCTGGAGGAGTTGCTCTTGTGGCCGAAAGGATTGTTTCCGGGGGCTTTCGAACTGGTGCAGAGCATACCTTCGCAATACGAGCGTGCTATCTTGAGCAACTGCAACGCCCTGCACTGGCCGCGGTTGGTCGACGATACGGGGCTCGGGAGCATAATAGGCCTGCGTTTTGCATCACACCTGATGGGGAAGGTCAAGCCCGACAAAGAGGCCTTTCAGCATGTGCTTGATGCTACGCGATTTGCTCCTTCCGAGATCCTTTTCCTCGATGACAATAGGTCAAACGTGGACGCAGCTACAGAGCTTGGCATCAATGCATGTCAGGTGCGAGGCATCGCCGAGACCAAGCAGGCGCTTGTCCAGGCGGGCATCCTTCCGGCCCAGCACCTTGAAGGCCCCTCATGTTCATAGGTCGCGGTGGGCCAGCCATGCCGAGCGCCCTTTTTCCGCTCGCTTTTCCCCGTAACGCCGCGGCGCCCGGACATGGCCGCAGGCGCACTGCAGCGTGAAGCAGAATACTGACTCTGCAGTAGGAGGTGCTTGTATGCCAACCACCGATGTGACCCCTTCCCGCAACCGGGCTTTCTTTCAGTTACCGCCCAGGGCCTGGAACCCCAGCCTTCTTGCCGCTGCCGTATCCATGGACATGGGCCTGAGCCTCAGCCTTCTCGCCACTTCGCTCCTGGCCATCGCGTTGGGAGCCTCGCCGCTGCAGCTTGGCCTGATGGGTGTGGTGTGGCGCATTCCCTATGTTCTTTTCTGCCCGGTGGCAGGCAAAGTCTCCGACCGGGCCGGCCGTAAACGCATGGCGCAGGCTGCCGCATTGTCTCTGGGTTTTCTCCATCTGGTGCTGACTCGTGTTACCACTGTGAGTCAGTTACTTTGTGTTGTACCTTTCATTGGCCTGGCCACTGGCATGTTCTGGCCACCCCTACAGAGTTGGATCGGCGACATGCGGACTGGGGAACTGGGGACCGCCGTGGGCAAGTTCAACATCGCCTGGAGTTCAGCTGGGATGCTCGGCACCCTACTGGCAGGCTTCCTATCAGAGATTGGCACGCGGACGCCCTTTCTCATCTCTGCTTGTCTAGTGGTGATGATCGTCTTGCTGGTCACGCTGGTTCCCGAACAACCGCCGACGCAAGACCGTTCAAGCGCCGAGCCAGCGACTACTCGCCTAGCGGCAGCACGGCCTGACCCGGAGACGCACCGCGCCTTTCTGCACGCCGCGTGGGTGGCAAACCTGGTCGCCTTTATCGGTATCGGCACCATCACCACCTTCTTCCCCAAACTTGGTGCTGACCTTGGCCTTTCGCCTAGCGTCATAGGGATGATCGTAAGCACTTTTGCTCTCGGTCGCCTCCTGACGTTCGTCATACTGACGCGAAGCACTCGCTGGCAGTATCACGCAAGGTTGCTCGTGATGGCCCTCTTGGTGAGCGCCGCTAGCATGGGCCTTGCCGCCGCCAGTAACACACTCTGGCTGCTCGCCTTCTGCTTTGCCATCATGGGGGTTGTAGGCGGCATCACCTACACTGCCAGCCTGTATTACGCACTCGACGCGCCTGGGCAGGGTGGAGCGAACGCTGGAATCCACGAGTCACTTCTGAGCGCTGGCCTGGCACTTAGCGCATTCTCCGGCGGTGTCGTGGCGCAGACTTGGGGGTTGAGGGCTCCGTTTCTGCTTAGTGGCGTGATACTCCTGGTAGGAACCTTGTGGATTGCGTGGCGACTGGATCTGCATGCTACGGGCCTCGCCTCAGAATCGGCTCAGGAACCGTAACCATTACGCGATCCTTACAGACGAGGCACGCGGGGGAAGAGGCCAGAAGACTACTCTGCCCGCTAGGCCAATACTGACACCGTTGACCAAAAAGACAAAAAATGACGGTGAGTGATAAAGGAGCCTGGATGTGGGTGGCGAAAGAGGGACCCACGCCGGCTGTCGTGCGACGCACTGCTTGTCAAATACAGGTCTGTCTCTCTTCTCTGGTGCGAAAGACGGCAGCCAAAGCATATGAGGAGGGATCTTCGTGCGTGTAGTGAGTGCTGTCACACTGTGTGTCGTTCTGCTTCTCGGGTCAATAGGAATGGCTGCCCCGTCCAAGGAAAACGCAATGCTGTACTTCAGCTTTGAGGAGATCGTAGAAGACCGAGTGGTCGAGGGTACTGGGAAGTCAGGCATCGGCACGATCAGCGGCAAGATCACACTCGTAGAGGGCGTGAGGGGTCAAGCGGGCCAGTTTGCTCCCAACACGTACATCGACATCGGTACTCTCCCGGCTGACGTCATCCCCAAGGACGAAATAACGATTTCGGTCTGGTTTAACGTGCCCTCGGGCACAACCCACGAAATCCTGAACGCACGGGCTTCAGACGGCACATGGGTTTTCCACCCAGAGATTCGGTCTGACGGCAGATATCGTTGGCTTGTCCGGACGAAGGGCGCGAATACCGTATTCGATATGCAAACTGGTTCTGTCGCCTGGAGTACCTGGACGCATTTCGCCGGGGTCTACAGTGCCTCGCAAGGATACGCGGCTCTTTACATCAATGGTCAAGAGATTGCTCGACAGCCCGTTACTGGCGTCCAGATGATGCAAGACTGGGGTATGGGGGCTCGGGTAGGCCTCACCATTGATGATGCCAGGCCTTTCTCTGGCAAGATGGATGATCTCATTGTATGGAACAAGGCCCTCTCGGCTGACGACATCAAATACGTAATGGAAAATGGCATCGGAGAGTAGGCTCCCCTTGGTCTATTCTGAAAGGGGCCGCCACTCGTGCCCGACCTTCCGGAGCGCGAATCCCCGCCTAGGGGATTCGCGCTGTCTTTTCCGCGAACCATTCCCCTCGAAGCGCCACTAGATAAGTGAAAGGCATGGCGGTGGTGTTATGGATGGCTCAATGACCCACATCGGTCGCAAGCATCTGGAAACGCTCTTCTACTTCTCTTTGAAGAAGACGGGGAGCCCCCTCGACGCGGAGGAGCTCGCGCAAGAGATAGCCTGTGAGGCTCTTGTCTCGCTCAGCAGAGGGCATGAACCTGCCGATTTCGATCGCTGGCTATGGGGCATTGCCCGCCATCGCTACGCCCACTGGGTCGAGGCTAGACGGAAACAGCGGCTGCGCCGAAGCCCTCTGGACCCTGCCGATCGGGTCTATGAGAGGTCGCATGCTAATGGCGCTCCGGAGGAGGCCTACCTCAGGAAAGAGCAACTGGAGCTTCTCCGGCGCGAACTCGCCCTCATGTCTCGGGCCTATCGCCAGATTCTGGTCGCCTACTACATCGACCGCGAGAGAATTGCCGACATCGCTACCAGCCTCGGTGTGCCTGAAGGCACCGTCAAGCGCAAGCTGTACGAGTCGAGAGCATTACTTCGGGAGGGAATGGAGATGGCCCGCACAAACGGTCAAAGAAGCTACGCCCCAGAACAGATCGGTTTCACCATGAGCGGTAACAATTTCCAGGCCAGTAGCCCTTGGCCCCTAATAAAGCGACTGGCCCCCAAGAACATTCTACTGGAAGCGTATAACAACCCAAGCACCATCGAGGACCTGAGTCTCGCTCTAGGCATCGCCGCCTCTTATATGGAAGAAGAGGTAGGGATACTGGCAGAGGGGACGCTTCTCAGACAGCTCGCGGACGGTCGCTATGAGACCGACTTCATCATCATCAGCAAGGAGATGCGTGTAGATACCTTTGCCCGGATGGTGGAGGTTAGCGAGACATTCTGCCCTGTAGTCCTGCAACTACTGGACGAAATGATCGACGAGATCCGGGCGATCGGCTTCCATGGCTCTACGTTGCCAGCCGATGAGCTCTATTGGCTTGTGCTACCACTGATCGCCGACGACCTCGCTTCTAGAGTGAGGCGCACGAAGGACATGGGGGGGTATACGCCGCGCCCGGGCAATGCAGAGTGGGACATCATTGGATACGAAACCTGTGAGCTGCCCTTCGAGACCTTTATCGGTTGTAATGGCATCCGGTAAAAATGGCGTGATGTTCGCGGCCTACAAGATCAAGATGGACGATCTGTGGGACCGTGCCGGCGAGATGAGCGAATCCGAGGCCCTCCTAGTGGCTGATATCATCCGCAGACAACGCCAAAGTGATTCGTGGACACCTCTAGAGCGCGAAGCCCTCGCCAAGCTAGTGGAGCGAGGTTTCCTGCGCTTCACAGATAACTCGATCACCACCACATTCCCCATGTTTGACCAAGAGGGCGAAGAAGGAGTACAGCCAGCTCACAAAGCTATTTGCTCGGGTGTTCGTCGGCCAGGCTGTACGAGATGATCGACGGTCTTTTTGACTTCCACGTACAGCGCATCCAAGAAGAGGTGCCTGCCCGGCTGACACAACCAAGTCAAGTTCGTCGCCGGGGACCTGCTGCTCGTCGAGATACGGATGATGTTGCTACGCCACGCGCGTCAAGAGGGAGCGCCTCAAAATGCCAGACGATGTCAGCAAGAGCACGATAGCGATGTACATGAGAATCTAGCCCTAGGCCCCTGCGATGCGCATTACGGCGGCGTTCCGCCTTCTAGGGACCACGCAAAAGACAGCGGTAGGTGATCCCTGTATCTAGTTAGTGCGGGTGCGCTCTCGCCGACGGGTTGGCCACCTCCCCGGACGGGGAATGGGATCCATCCTGCGGTTTTGGCGGCGGCTAGGTAGGTGGCAAGAAAGGGCGGTTTCGGTGAATGGTTCTGGCTGAAACCGCTTCTGATATCCCGCTTTTGCACCCCACAACCCCGCTTGGCTGTGAAAAGGCGGCGCTGGCCGGTCCGGTTCGTCGTCTGGGGCGCCAGAAAGGATCCAACCCGACACGGTTTGCCGCGTCAACTGGCGAGGACCCACACAACTCCCAGCGGACCCAAAGGACGGCATCGCGCCACCGCCATGGTGAACGAAGGGGGCAACTGGCCCACGGTGATCACGAACGGCTGGGCGCCGGACATGGCGAAAGGCCATCGATGACGTTGCGTTATGTGCAGTCCACTGGTCGGGGTGCCGCTTTTGAGGTTGGGAAACAGCGATTTGGGGGGCAAATCCGCCGTTTTCGTGGTTTGAGTCCGCAGAAAGTGGTCCGAGAGGGCGCCATCGCTGCGCATTGACCACGTTTGTCGAGTCCAGGGCTCCAAGGGGTGCCAGCGTGTCGCCGAGCCGCCCCCGCCGCTCTCAACCCACCCGGTGAGCGGCTGGGCGCCGGACATGGCGAAAGGCCATCGATGACGTTGCGTTATGTGCAGTCCACTGGTCGGGGTGCCGCTTTTGAGGTTGGGAAACAGCGATTTGGGGGGCAAATCCGCCGTTTTCGTGGTTTGAGTCCGCAGAAAGTGGTCCGAGAGGGCGCCATCGCTGCGCATTGACCACGTTTGTCGAGTCCAGGGCTCCAGGGCTCCAGGGGTCCAAGGGGTGCCAGCGTGTCCCCGAGCCGCCCGCGCCCTCAGCCCCGCGCCCTCAGCCCACCCGGTGAGCGGCTGGGCGCCGGACATGGCGAAAGACCATCGATGACGTTGCGTTATGTGCAGTCCACTGGTCGGGGTGCGGCTTTTGAGGTGGGGAAACAGCGATTTGGGGGGCAAATCCGCCGTTTTCGTGGTTTGAGTCCGCAGAAAGTGGTCCGAGAGGGCGCCATCGCTGCGCATTGACCACGTTTGTCGAGTCCAGGGGTCCAAGGGGTGCCAGCGTGTCGCCGAGCCGCCCCCGCTCTCAACCCACCCGGTGAGCGGCTGGCCGCTTGACAACAGGGAAGGAACGGTGATCCTATCCGGTTATGTGCTGTGTGAAGCAGGACTGAAGGGTTACCAGAGCGTGGAACGACGTTTCTAGACGCTCCTACTCCTAGGTGAGGAGACGCATCTTCAGTGGTTACGCCTCAGCGAAGGCGGCCCGGCGGACTAAGCTTGTGGTGTTTCCGTAGATTCACTGGGCGCCCAGCCGTGCTTGGCCTGCTCGCGGTACCGCCGGCACCTGGGCTTGAGAAGCCGGAACAGCTTCCGGTTGATGCGTACGTCGCGCCGCAGCGGCAGTCGTCTGCCAATCTTCTTCTTGATCGTCTCCCACGAGAGCTCGCGGGACTGGATCACGATCAACTCTATGTCCTCCTCGGCACAGGTCTGCTCCTTTGTCTGGTCACGCTTCTGCTGCTCAAGCACTTGCTCAGCTGAGTAGAGCTTCGTGACACCGTAGTGTTGCGGACCATTAAACTCGAAGGCCGTATAATGAAGATAATAGAAGAGATCCAACTCCAGCCTCTGACCGGTGTCGGGGTTCTCCAGGAAAGGGGGGCGGATGCGGGGCGTGTAATGCTGAGAGTCCACAAGAGCAGTGCAGATACCTGTCATAAGTGCTTCCCCGTAATACTCAGCCGTGTCGAGTTTGTGCTGTATGCGCCACACTTCTTCGCTGTGCTTCTTATCGATCGGGTTGAGGAGGGAAAAGCGAATCACGGCCTGTTTGTGTGGCTGCTCCATCTCGAGCCAGCTCAGTTTGGCTAATCGCCGCACCGCATGTTTTACGGTCTGAGGGCTCAGATGCATCAGCTCGGCGAGCTCAGAGTATTTGAACTGCCGCAGACGATACTCCGGATCGTCTTTGCCTACAAGTACTGCATAGACGACTTTGGCCTGGGGGTTGAGTTCGGTGGCCATGATCAGCTCGACCGGAATCTGAAGCCAGCCAGGGGGCAACCACTGCTCTGATAGTTTATTCATGAGCCGAACGGTTGCCAAAACAAACCGCTCCTCGCTGAGCAGTCTGGCCACAGCCTTGCGAACGGTCGATCGCGACATGCCCGTGCGCCGTGCCAGGCGGCTGGGCGAATAGAGAAACGCCTCGTCCAAATGAGCATCCATAGCCAAGGCCATCCAGACTACTTTTTCGGTAGCTCTCAAATCGCCAGCGCAAAGTATCGAATCAGGCACACGCGCTTCATCTATATGCAGGGAATACAAGGAACTCACCTCACACAACCGGGAACATATGTTCGCCCCGTTGTGACTTCCTTCTACCCGCCCAGGCAGGATCCTGCCTCTCATGCAAGAAAAATGGCTTGGCCAAAAAGCGATACTGTTTTCCGGTCACGTGCTGTGCGTCAGTCTTAGAAGAGGCACAAAAAAGATCGAAGCTCCGGTGCAGCGCTACTTAAGGCGTGACCTATCGGGTGGGTGAAGTCGCCGAGTTGCATCGTATTCCTACGCACATCCTTGTGCGTACTCTTCAGGAGGCGCATTCCGATGCTTGATGTGACACAGAGGGGGCAGCGACGACGTTGGAGGCGCTACGCGTGCGTCACGGTCTTTCCGCTGATGATTCAAGCAAGGGGTGCTACCTGCGGTAATAAATCGAGTAGGGTGACGCTCGCTGATCACGCGAGCGTCAGCCCTCTCACAGAACCGTACGTGCGGACCTCGCATACGGCTCCTGAAGAACATGATCCCTATGTTCGGTAGAGATGCAGAACCCCAACCTTATACCGGGTCAAGTCGACAAGACCCTGTTGGTCGAACCAACAGTTCGGAAGAGCCATACTGAGAAGGGGACTGGCGGAGCCGGACCCGATCCTTGAAGCGCTTGATGCGCTTGGGGTGTATCGACACGCACTTGGCGTAGATGACAAAACCCAGGAAGGGTACACCGCGGTATACATCCGCAATGTGCGTCTTCTGCCGGTTGACAACCAACCTCAGATCCTCTTCCAGGATCTGGGTGGCAGTCTCCCGGTAGCGTTCCGCTTGCCTTGGGCTCCGCGCAAAGATCAGAATATCATCCGCATAGCGGACGATCCGAATCCCTTGCGCCATCATCTCCTGGTCAAATGCATCCAGGTAGATGTTGCACAGCAACGGTGAGATCACCCCGCCCTGGGGGCTGCCAATCTCTGTCTCCTCCCAAGATCCATCAGCTACCGCACCAGCCTCCTTCGCCAGGCGTATCGAAGCGTCCGCTCCAACAATGGAGTTCCCGGCATAAATGGGGAGACCGTGAAGGAGTTCGGAGCGCAACTCGACGAACGGCTGCATCAGATCCATCTGGAGCTGAAGACCAACACCTACCAACCAAGTCCAGTCAGATCGAGTGGAGATCGACAAAGCATGACGGCGGCAAACGGCCGCTAGGGATTCCCACGGTGCGGGATCGCGTAGTGCAAGAAGCACTGCGTCGGGTGATCGAGCCCATTCTTGAGCCCCACTTCCACCCATCAAGCTATGCGTACCGGCCGGAACGCTCGCTGTCACATGGCCGTGGCCAAAGCTGAGGCGTTCATCAATCGCTATGGGCTCAACACGCGACGTAGTGGATATGGACCTGTCGAAATGCTTCGCACCGACTGCGACCACGAGCTTATGTTGCAGGCCGTGAACCGCCGCATCAGCGACGGCCGCGTCATCTGGCTTTGATCCCTTGGGCCCAGTTGGTTGCAGTGTACTTCCCCAGACTTCCGGGACGTCTCTAGCTCATGGCAATCTACCCCGGTGCATCTGCGTACTCTGCCGGGCAGTCGCACCCCCCAGCTGCTCGTCACAGCTGGTTGGGCCGTACCCACCCGCATTTCAGCGGGTCATTGTCTTCCCAATAACTCAGCTTCGTCTCGCTTAGACTCACTTCTGTTCTTCTTCGCCCCTTCGCAGCCACGCTCGCCCTTCGGCTGGCGTGGTCACTCACAGTGGCGTGAGCGTCCCCTGCGTTTTCCCCTCCCGGCTGTTGCCAGCGTTCATCGGCGTAGGGTTCATCACTACTATGGGCTCATCTGACTCCCGCTCCGCTTCGGAGAAGCCTTGCGTTTCCGCTTGTGCCTTCCTTACTTGCACCTTCCTGCAAGACGGTGGCGAGCCTCCCCGGGTAAGTCTGTCGGCCTGAGCATGAGCACTTCCGTCCTAACCCATCAGGTTATCCAGCTATCGGGCTTTCCCATATCTCGCAGGGTTACCCACCTGACAGGCCAGCATCGGTTCGCTTGCGCCAAGTCCCATGCTCTCCCTTCGGCTTCCTCCAGACACCCTGTTACCAGGAATGCCCTTGCCTACGGGTTCCCTTCCCGCTGGTTGGGTGGTGAGGGTCTCTTTCAACCCTCTGGCGCAACAGACATGCCGGGCGCACACGAAAGGGCTGCCCAAAGTCGGGCAGCCCTTTCGCACGCAGTCGCGCCACGTCTCCCTACTTGCCTTGTCCATCCCGGACCCGAGCATTCACCAATGCAGCCACTTGGGGTAGCTCGGCCTGCGGTGATGTCTCACCCCTCAGCATACGCCCCACGGCTGGGCCAAGAATGGTCGTGTTTATGTTGGCGAAGCCCACCGGGTAACTATCAATGGAGGCATAGTTGTAGGAATTGACGAGGGCCTGAATGTTTCTCATCGAATCGGGCTCCTTGAGTCCCAATCCACCACTTCGCGCCTGTGACCAATACTTCGATATGGCTCGAGATGAAGCACCCCCCCGCCCGCTAGTCAGCAGGCTGAGCTGTGCCTCATCTGAAGCAAGGAATTTCAGGACCTCCCAGGCCAGGTCTGGATTAGGGGCACTAGCTGGAATCGCCCATCCGGCCGTCGCCCCTCTAGCCAACTTTGAACCTACAGGCGCCGTGGGCAACTCCTCTACGTCCCATCGGTCAGCTAGATGCAATCCCCAGGCCGTCGCATAGTGGGGCCAAGTCAGAATCATGCCTAGCTTGCCATTGACCCAATCCGGAAACTCCCTACCACCGCCATATACCGGATGGGCCACCTTATCTCGGACAAATAGGCCTGCCATCCAATCAAACGCCGCGATGGCTCGATGATCAGCTAGGTTACACGTCTGCCCGTCGGGTGACATCATGTCAACTCCCCACCAGCGCCAGACATACTCATGCAACAGTCCTGTCTGCAGACCCCATGTGTCAGGCGTGCCATCACCATGGGCGTCGATGGTGAGTTTCCGCGCAGCCGTCACCATGTCTGGCAGGCCCCATTTGTTGGTCGGAGAAGCAAGTCCTTGATTGTCAAACAATGCCCGATTATAGGCAAGTACGATCGTAGTAAGCTGCCAGGGAAACCCGGTCACTTCGCCGTTCGGGCTCGTGAAATATCCCATGAGATCCTTTGGGAACACACCCACATTGAACTTATCTCGCTGGATGAACGGCCGTAAGTCAAGGAAAGCGCCTATTTCGGCAAAATCCCGATGCCAGTCCTGATGAGTACAGACCAAATCAGGCGCCGCACCACCTGCTACAGCGAGCAGCAGGGCCTCGCCATTGCGCACATTCCTTGTGTCGTAGCTTAGCGTGATATTCGGATGACGCTGCCGGAATATGTCGAGCGTTTCGTTCTCCGCTTGCTGACCCGGGCCAGTTGTCCACGTCCAGAAGGTGATCTCTTTGGCCAACAGATTACCGGATAAGATGCCCAATGCAAGCAGACCGAAGGCAAGAACCTTAGCCAACCTAGCCAACATTTTCACAGATGATCCATGCCTCATGATAATACCCCCTTCAGCCCTCTAATTGGAATTTTGCGGAGACTAAATGGACCCTGCCCACAAACCTCCGCCATCGCCTATCGCCAGCATCAAGATGCCGCCTGTGTAGCACCCTCAGACACCCCACTAGCCCCGGACGTACGGCTCGACCACTGTAGTGCCACCCCGAACAATACAGTCTATATCTGTCCCCACAGTCACAAACAAGAATCCAGCTTTCAGCCATTTGCCGTTGTCTCCGGGCTCAAAGATGCCCGGGATCTTGCCCGTTTTGTGGCACGCCTCAAGCACTTTCAGGATGGCTGCATCGTGAATGGGATCACCCCGCTCCACCCCCAGGGACAGAGCCAGGTCCTTGGGACCTATCCAGCAGCCGTCAATGCCATCCACGGCAAGGATGTCGGTAGCGCGCTCAGCACCGAGTCGTGTTTCGATCTGGACAGCGATGAATATCTCGTCGTTGATGTCTTTTTCGCTCAGGCGTTGCCAGTCGCGCATGAAGGCACCACCAGTGGAGCGCCGACCTTGGGGTGCGTAGCGGGCGGCGTCCACGATGGCCCGTGCCTGCTCCACGCTCTCCACCATCGGAATTACCACGCCGAGAGCCCCACGATCTAACACTGCGCCAATGGCAAAGAAGTCATTCGAGGTGACTCGAGCCATGCCAATCTGCCCCGCCTCACCGACATCTCGCAATGCGACTCCGATAGTGTTCAGATCCCAAGCGCCATGTTGGGCGTCAAGTAGCAGGAAATCGAACTCGGTATGTACGAGCACACTCGCCACCTTCACCGACCCCAACTGAAGCAACGCCCCTAACGCGGGCTTTCCTTCCGTCATCCGTGCCTTTGTCCGGTTGAGTTTCAGTTCCAGCACCCCTTTCTAGGCGAGGCACTATCCCCGCAAAAACCCCGCATCAATATCACCCCGTGATGATAGGGGTTTCCTTAACCGATCTAGAGCCTCGTCATTCAACTCCACGCCGAGCCCCGGGCCTTCAGGCACTTGCACATGGCCGTCGATGAAACGCACTCCCTCTTTCACTACGTCATCCAGGTAGAGAAGAGGACCCACAGGATCCGAGTGGTAGTCCAACCGAGGGCAAGAGGCCCCAACGTGCGCTTGGGCCGCGGTAGCAATGCTCGTCTCTTGTGTGGTGCCAATCAGGCACTCCATGCCCGCCATATCCGCCAAGTCTAGCAGGCGACGTGCCCCGGTGATGCCGCCCGCTACGGACACGGAAACATTGAAGATATCCACGCTACGTTCCTTAATCACCCGAAGTGCGTACTCCTCACTGTGGATGTGCTCGCTTATGGGACTCGATACACCGCTCCGCACCTCGGCCATCCCGTCCACGTCATAGCGATTTACAGGAGATTCGTAGAGATCGAAACCATATGGGTGCAAGCGCTCCCACAGCCGAATGGCTTCTTTCACCGTCAAAAGTCCACTGGCATCGATAGCCACGACACGTGCTTTTCCCCCAAACCTTTGCTGAAACCGGGCCATGAACGCCTCGTCTATCTCGGTATTGGCCCCCACGTAAACTCTGAAGTGATTGAAACCTTGCGCTAGTCGTCCGGCGACCACTTCCAGATTGGCCTCCACATCACTCATGCGCTTCATGCGGAAGATGGGGTAGCAAATAGGGATGGCCTGGCGACTGCGCCCGCCAATCAGATCACACACGGGCTGATTCGTTGCCTTCCCCAACACATCCCAAATGGCAATGTCCACACCACAGCGGACTGGACTCGACTTTCCGCCAAAACGTGTGCCGGGAAACACGGCGGCGAGCACGGCGTATATTTCCGTCACGTTCTGCGGGCGACGCCCGCGCAACACATCATTCAGGCAAAGCTCCAGGTCCGTAACGTCAGGCATGATGGCCGGGGCGTGGGATAGATCTGGCATCTCACCAATGCCATAGATGCCTTGGTCAGTATTGATACGCACGATGACATGAGCGCTGGGATGATGTTCATGTCGCCGTGTTACAATCGGTACGAGTTCGATGTTGGTGATGCGCACGGCGGTGCCTCCCTCTCAGTGTGTCGCCCTTGTTGCCAACCCTGGCCTAGCTTGGAAGCAAAGCACTTTCGGCTCCGATAGACGTGCAAAGCACCAAGGCATAGTCGGCTAGTGGCACCCTAAGCTCACATTTGCCATCCCGCGTCTCATCCTCCATCTGGTAAACACTACCAGGCGCGACCTTCCGGTGCCAGGACTCAGAAACGAACGTTGTCCGGTTCGTTCCAGATCTCGTAGTGTGTCACGCGATCTCTGAAGAATGCCACTAACGCCTTAACGTAGCTCACCCATGCCTGTTCAGTTTCCGGATCACCCAGGGGGACTTGGCCCGTGACAATCTGATACCCCTCAGCTGCGGCTGAGGGGTAGATGGGATTACCAAAGCCAACGCAGAACCAGGGCCGAATGCCATAGGAAAGGAGGCAGTTTACCTGATCATCAAGCCACGTAGAGTCATATTCGCCCATCTGGGGAAAGACGGGTCTGTAGTCGAATAGGTCCCGATCAAGGGTTTCGCAACCGACACCACACCTGGAGCTCTCTATGCTGAGGCTGTCTCGCGGCCTGAGCACTCCAACGCACTTTAGTCCAAACTGGTCGCAGATGCCCTTGCTTCCTAACATGTCGTTCTCCTTCTACGGCTCGCTAGGGATGCCGGCTCACTAACAAGACGCTGTCACAAGCTGCTGGCGCGCAAAGCACCAGCCCATAGTCAGCCAACGGCAGCGTGAAGTCATACCCCGCATCTGTGGCTTCACCATCGACCTCATAGACATTCCCACTAAGTAGGTCAACTAATAGAGCCTCGCCCCAGTCACCCTCAAGCTGCATTCGTATTGGTTTGTGCACCAACGACTCACCAAAGGTTCCTTCTTGCCAGTAGGCCACCAGCATATCCCCGATCGTGCTGGCAAAGTGGTAAGCCTTAACGCCCGGCACTTTGTGCCCCCTCGTGGACCCCAGGGACTGCGCGCCCCACCGACGAAGAACGGGCTGCACGGAACCCGTAAATAGGCTACAGATCCTTTGGTAGGCATAGAACGAAGGTTTTCGGGAAGCGTCGGATCCACGCAATAGGCCCTTGGGATTCACCATTTTCGGATCACGATAGCCGATCAGATCTATGGCCTGGTGCCACGATACCAAACCGATACCGATGCCTAGATTGCACAGTACATGCCTACTCAGCCACTTTGCCTGGATAGTTTCGGACGTCTCGTTGCAGTAAGCACGAGCACCCGCCCCGCTAGGTATGGAAGGGTACCCCGACTCGCCTTGCCAAAGCTCAATTCGTGGGTTAAACTCCGCTACTGTAGCCTGTAGTCGGCGCACTTCCTCTTCATAGTCGCGATCGGGGGGATAGCCGTAGCTGTGAAAAGTGAGAACATCAATGATGCCGGGATCCTTAGTGCTTTGAAAAAACTCCCTGACCCACGCCAAACCTGTGGGGGTTAAGGCCCGGCCCGTCATACCGATGGCCACGATCTTGGCCTCTGGGTACACCTCCTTGATGCTGGGTGCTGTGAGATCAAAAAGCCGGGCATAGGTGGCACCAGTGGAGGGGAGGTTACGCCAGAAGGCGGCAATATCGGGCTCGTTCCAGATTTCGTAGTATGTCACGCGTCCCTTGAAATGCGTAACCAAAGCCTCAACGTAATTCACCCACGCTTGTTCAGTTTCCACGTCTCCCAAAGGTACCTGCCCTACGGCAGCCTGATAGCCCTCAGCTGCGGCCGTAGTGTAGACAGGATTGCCGTAGCTAACGCAGAACCAGGGCTGAACCCCATGGGAAATGAGGCTATCCACCTGTTCATCTAACCATGTGAAGTTGTACTCACCTTTGGTTCTCTCGCATTTCGCCCATCCGGTCTGCAAGCGCGCCCACTTTACACCCAACTCACCCATCTGGGGAAAGACGGGCCCCGGGTCAAAGAGATCGCGGTCTAGAGTCTCGCAGCCAACACCACATCTGGAACTGTCGATGCTGAGACTATGGCGCGATTTCAGCACCCCGACACGCCGCAAACCAAACTGGTCACAGAGGCCATTACCATCTAACATTCGATTCATCTACTCCTTCCGCATTCCGCTTGTGCTACTACACTTCATCCCTCGTGGAGCGTAACTGCGCCATCACTCCACCATCCACTGTGATGGTACCGCCAGTGATGTAAGCACCGTCGTCTGAACACAGAAAGACTACGACCCCGGCAACATCGTCTGGTACACCTTCACGCCCTAACGGAACAAACGCCTTGCGCAGTGCGAGTACGTCTGGTGAGACGTTATTCCAGCGTCCCGTGCGGATCGCCCCGGGTACCACTGTGTTCACCCTGATCCCCAAAGGCGCAAGCTCCAACGCGAGTGAACGAGTAGCTGCCTCCAAGGCTCCTTTGCTTGCGTCATAGGCGACTCGCCCACGGTGGCCGCGACGGGCACCGTTTGAACTGATGTTGACGATTACGCCCGCTCGCTCCCTCTGCATCATCTGCGCTCCCAGTTGTGCACAAAGCAGGGCAGACGTAACGTTTACTCGGAAAATGGACTCCCAATCCTGTGGCTGCGTGTCTAGGAACGGCCCGCCCAAACCCAAAGCGGCGGCATTGTTTACCAGA
This sequence comes from Limnochordia bacterium, assembly GCA_050951545.1. Lineage (GTDB taxonomy): Bacteria > Bacillota > Limnochordia > DTU080 > DTU080 > DTU080. The sequence goes on from JBMNJG010000009.1 coordinate 86,832, forward strand.
ATATCTAGTCGGGCCTCCTGAGACTGCAGTAGCTCAAACATGCTGTACACTTGCTCAAGTTCCGACAGGTCGGCCCATATTGGCCGACACTGTCCATCCGTCCGAGACGCAAATTCAGCGGCCTTTTGCTGGGCGCTATCAAAAGAGCGTCCATGCGCATACACGGTTACACCTTCGCGGAGAAGCCGCTCAGATATGGCCGCACCGATATGACCTGTGGCCCCCGTGACCATGGCCACCTTCCCCGTAAGACCTCTCATTGGTTTTCACCGCTACCCACGATACCGGGCCCCCATTCCGCGACGTAGTCCATGACATTTGAGAACTGATGTTGCAGCACCTGTTTGCATCGATACCCCTCGTATGTGCAATATACCACGAGCAAACCAGGTTTCCTCCCCATGTGACATCCTTTTTTCACCCGTCTTTTTCACTAGTGGCCGCCAATGCTACCTTGGCCGTCACAAAAGGGTGGAAGGTTGATTGCTTTCATTGCACGGCTGTTTCTCTTGCTGACGCCGAGCGTTTGCTTGGTTATGTGCATTGCAGGACAGTGCATCGCCCATGCAGAAAAACCTAAGCGACAATAGCTATTCACGAGGTGACACATCGGCGTGACCCGCTATACCCTGCGTGAGATAAGTGACAAAGCTGGTGTTTCCATTAGCACCGTCTCCCGAGTACTTTCTGGCAAGAGCCTTGTCAGCGATGATTCGCGACTCAAGGTGCATACTGCAATTGAGGAATTGCGCAAGGAAACACAGCTTAGCGTACCTAGCCCGCTTACGGGTGGACTCATCGGCTTTTTCATACCAGCCCCTATGAGCTACATCCCCACCCAGACCTTGGTGAATCAAACGCTCACCGAGGCGATTCGTGAGCACGCACAGCGGCACGGGTGCAACCTCGTATTTGGTACATGGAGTGCGGGAAGTGGCCCCAACACACCAGGCGACCAACTCCTACGGGAAAACCGCCTGTCAGGAGCCATCTTTGCTCGTACCCGAGTGGGCGACGAGCAACGCCTGTGTCAACCTGAACTCGGATTCGAGCTTCCCATAGTGATGATTAACCGAATGGTGCAGGCTGAGGGCTTGATGTGTGTCGGTGTGAAGCATGAAATGGTGGGCAGGATAGCCGCCAGACACCTACTGGACTTGGGGCATACTGCCATTGGATTGATCGGCGGTCCGCAAGACACGCAGTCCTTTGCTGGTAGAGCCCGCGGCTTTCGCGATGAGCTGCAGCAAGCGCACATGGAGCCTCGATCGGACTGGATTGTGACCCCTAACCTGGACCCGGATGCTGTGCGCGAAGCAGTGGGGCCCATACTAGATGCGAAAAAGAGACCCACCGCGATTTGCGCGGGTAATGACCGGATGGCCTTAGTGGTGTTGCAGGAGGCGCAAAAACGCGGTATCTCGATACCCGGGGAGCTTTCGGTCATTGGGGTTGACGGTTTGATCGAAGGCGAACTCGCCGTACCAGCGCTCACCACAATCGCCATGCCCTGGGCAACCATGGGCCGATTGGCCGTAGACCTGATCGCTCAAAGCGTTCTGTGTCCCGAGATCAGTGGTGCCACGGTAACCCTTGATGTCTCACTGCTCATTCGCGAGTCAACAGCCCGCCCCAGAGGTGAGTGACAAATGAATAGCACGTCTTTTTCCATCTGGTGCCATGCTCATGATCTGTTGGATGAAGGCCCCGCTGAAACGCTCACGCGGTTGGAGGCGACGGGACTCAACACTCTGGGGGTCGCGGCTTCCTACCACGCAGGGAGGTTCCTGTCACCACATAATCCCAAGCGTAAGGTAGTGCCACTCGAAGGTGGGGTCGTCTATTTCCGACCAAAAGTGGAACGCTATCCCCAACAGCTGAAACCGGTCCCCTCATCGCTTTGCACAGACATGGATCCGTTCAGCGTGATTTCTTCCGTCGCTAGCCGTCATGGTTTTCGCATGCACGCTTGGCTGGTATGCCTTCACAATAGCCGTCTCGGGGCGAGCCAGCCATCCCTCACCATCGAGAATGCCTTTGGTGACCGCTATCTTCATGGGCTTTGCCCGAGCCAAAGTGCGGTACGGGACTTCGCCGTCGCTTTGTCCTGCGACGCGGCACGCTACCCAGTTCAGGCTCTGGACCTGGAGGCTCTGGCGTTCATGGGCTACGAGCATGCCTATCATCATGAAAAACGGGGCTTCGCAACCACGCGTTTGGATGCATTCCTTCTCTCGCTATGCTTCTGCCCATCCTGCCGCTCCGTGATCTCTCAGCGGGGAATCGATGTGGATGCATGCAGAATGAAAGTCCGATCCTACATAGAAAAGCGCTTCGCGGGCAAGGTACAAGCTCCGCCAATCGACAATGACGCACAACTACTGGATGCCTTCGAGGAGGTTCTTGGGGATGAAGGCCTCGAGATACTCTACGCCCGTGAAAACACGATTATCACGCTTACGCAAGCAGTGAGAGCTGCCGTAAGGCCGGACGTAGAGCTTGTCTTGCGCACATCCTTCTCGCCTTTCTTTACTGGCGGCAAAAGTGCACTTCGGCCGCAAGCCGCCCGCAAAAGCGGAGTGCCTCTCATGTTCACCTTCTTTGGGGCGAACCCGGATCGCATCGGCCCCGCCGCACAAGAAATCCAACGCGAGTGCGGAAGCCAAAGACTGCATGCCGGAATCATGGCTTGCGCCCCTGATACCGAAAATGGCCCTCAGCTGCTGGACCGTTACCGAGCCCTGGGGCAGGGGTGGGATGGCATCCATTTCTATCACTACGGACTCATGCCACTCACAGGTCTTGACTGGATAGCTGAGGCACTCAGGGACAGTCAAGGATGAGGCACCCATGCTCATCATAGGATGGGCTGAGCGCCTACAGATGCCGTAGTGGCCGTGGAGTGAACCGATGCTCACTCGCAGTCGGCGGTTAGTGCTATGATGAAACCAGCCACCTGACGGCGCATTTCCTGAAGCGAACCCAACGTATGCTCTGCATTGAGGGCCCTGACGATACCACCATTTAGTCCGCGCGGTCCTGGCAAAGGTTGCTTCGGCCACCAGTCATCCTTGAGCGCCTCAAGGAAGATCTCAGCCTCCCTTACGACCTCAGGTCTGTTGTCTCTTTGCTCGTCTATCACCTGTTCCAGGGTAGCCAGATACCGTAGGTCGTCACCGCCCTCACGGTAGGTTTCCCAATGCCGCGTGGATAGAAGACTCCCATCCCTTGGGTCGATGAAGGCCATACCCATTGTCCCAGACGTGCCGACCGTGTCATCAAACAGATCTCCCTGCGGTTCCGAGTATGCCCAGAAGCCGTGTGTTTCGTATGGTGATAGCCACAAATAGATACCGTTGATGATACGCATCCAACGAGGATCCATCTCCACTTCCGAGGCATTGTAGTACATCCAGAGGCGATCTCCTTCGGGATTCATGTACTTGGCGAGATCGTCAAACGTCCGGCCCATTGCCAGCCAGGCATCAGTAGCTGCCCCATGGTAGTTACGTATATGAACTAGAGGGTCGACCCATTGCATCAATGCTTCATCTTCGTGGGGATAGAAAGTGTTATAGAACTTCAGGGCCTCGATTTCCACCGCAGGGCGGGTCAAGAGCTCGTATCTGTCGCGTTTTTCCTTTTTGAAAATCTCATCGAGATGCTGGAGCACGATTTCTACACCGAGTTCTTCCTCCAACTCCACAAGGGCTGTGCCAAGATCCTTGAGCGCGCGTCGATAAAGCTCCAACTGTTGCGGTTCTGGCAGCAGACCACCCAACCGATCCCACAATGCGGGCAGACCACTGTCTACTATGTAAGGCTCTTCAAAACCATACTCGCGCATCTCCTTTATCACGGTACGCACATCACGAAAATCCGGCACAAACCGGAACTCACCGCCGAGTGGTCTGATCCGGTATGTTATCCTCGCCCTGACGATAGCATGCCGTAGCCCATGATCTCTCATATCCTGAAAGTCTCGTTGCCTCTGCTCCGGAGAGCGCTCTCCATAGTTTCTGTAGTATATGCTAAGACGCTTCTCGCTGTCGCGAAAGGAGAATGGTAGGATCTCCACTCGGATGGGTAGACGGAGTTCGCCATGAGGGGGAGCAGTAACGCTGACATGACCTAGGTACTCCCCTGCACTGGCGCTCTCCGGCACCTTGACAGTCAGCCAGATCTGTTTCATCTGCCCTTCGCGCAAGTTGAATGGTTGATACATTTCGAGAAAGAAGGCGTCTGGCACAAGGTTTTCTGCAAGGGGGGCGGCCGAGTAACGCCAACGGCGTGACATCCAGCGAACGCAGCGCATTTCGATATTGCCAACCGGAATCGTTTCCCCTGACGAACAACACAGATCAGTCACCCGCACCTCAACCCGCTCCAGATTCTGCTGTGCGTAGATGACGAAACTCAGCGGTTCGTACTCGCCCGGTGTGACAAAGACAGACAGGCGATTGGATGCTGATTGCGGTAAACGGTCCGGTGTTACGTTTTCCATGTAGTCAATGGCCATCAGATTGTAGGGTTGCGGCGGCAGTGAGAAGCTGTACGCCTCAAGTGTATTATCAGCAGCCCGAACTTCTGACGATACAAAGAGAGCAAAGACTAAAAGGCAGATGGTCGATACGCTGAGCCTTCGCCAGTCATTCACTGCAATACCCCCCATAGACACCTGATACTTCCTCGGGACGTTTGCAGACGCGTCGGATCCAGATTTGTGATCCAACTTGTCGCCACCTTATGCCTTGACGCTATGGCCACCTGACCGCGCGGTTCTTTCTGAGGCCGCGGGGCGTCTGCGACACGATGGCAATCACACCCCGGGTCCTCCTCCGGGCTTTGCCATATCTAGCAGAGTGACTCGCCCTCTACTGCACCAAAATCAGAGCATACACCGCAAACGGTGGGATCTCCACGCTGCGCAAGCCATCCTCCGTCTGTATCTCAAGCGATTCCTCAGGTCCATCGGGCGTAAGCATGTGCGCTGCTGCACCTCGAGCGAGGTGCAAGCGCAAGTTGGCTGCCTTCTGCGATGCCGCGTAGTTGACCAAATGAATAGCTAGCCCGCCAGAGGGCAGCTCCCAGGCGTTGACAGTGACCTCTGTGCTGCCAGACAGGCGAACGATCAACCTCTCTTTGCCGGCTTCCGCTACTGCAGCAGCAATCTGCTGCCAGCCTTCAGGCAGGGGCACGCGCACTGTGTAACCAGCCTCTACATCCGTCTCAGCAAGGTGACCGGCAAGGCGAATCACCGCATCGTCAGCTATGCCTGCGAAGGGATCCTCTGGTCGTTCAAACCCGTGCTCATCACGATAGCCATTTTCGCCGATCAGTACGACTGCTTTTCCATGCTCCGCAAAAGAGCGAATGGCTACGCACTCCTGATCACTGAGGTGAGACTGTCCGGCCACCACCAATACAGCGAAGTCCTCAAGTTCACTGAGGTCATCCGTGAAGAGCACTTCCCAGGAGAAACCCCCGCGCAACAGCGCCTCCTCAGTACCAAATAGGGATTCCATTGTCTGGCCTGTGTCGTAGACCTCAGAGCCGAAAGAGTGGAGCACAGCCACGTCGTTGACGGGGCGAGCGCCTTGCAGCTTCGCCTCGTTGGCTCGTACAAACCCCTGGTAATGCTGTAGAGCTTGCTGCAGGTCGGGCCTATCGATACGCATGCGGTCGCCGCCATCGCCCATGGGACGCAAAGCCCAGTTGTTTCCCGGAATACCACCATTGGCAGCCGCCTCAGCTATCTGTAGCCCTATGGCCTCTGCCGTTTCGGGCAGACCCAAACTGCTTTCCCGCCCTCTCTGCCAGGTAGTGGAGACCACACGATAACCTGCAGCCGCGCCGTGCTTGTAGGCACGCACTTGCGAGATCAGCAGATCGTTGTCCATGTCCATACCTGGGAACTGGCCGTTCTCAGCAAACAGCAGGTCTAGATGCTTTCCTATGAGGGGCACCCACACGCTCAGGTCATGTGCAGCGTGGGGATTACGCGGGTAAGCCGGATTCCCCAGCAAGATCACGTCGGGGCGCACAGAGCGCGCATAATCCGCCAGCTCGCCCAGGTAATCGGCTAGTGACTCACAGCGGAAGCGTACCCAAGCCTGGATAAGGGGATCATTGATGCGCGTCGGCGATCGCCTATCGGGCGGCTGACGTACATGCTCAACGGTAGCCAAGCCAAAACGCCCTCTGGGTGAAGGGTACCGGGCAGTCAACCACTCCCTGAAGGCCGCCTCGCATACGTTGCAGTAGCAGGGCTCAGCATAGCAGTTATCAAAGTGTAGGCCGTCAAGCCCCACCTCCTCCAACCCGACCCGTATCGCCCGCTTCATGTATTCGCGGAAATCCTGGTTCAGAATGCATGGTGCCCAGCGGTAGTAGGCAGCACCCCACGTTCGCGGCTGACCCAAGGGGTCGCGCTGCGCCCATGCGACAGCACCCGGCTCCTCGGCAAGTAACGACTCGTAGTATAGCGAGCGGGATTGGCAATAGCCCAACACCCGTACCCCGTGCTGATGCGCCAAACGGACCAAGGCCGCTGTACGCTCGTGCTCAGCATGCTCGTGTTGCAGACCAAAACCCTTGAAGAAGTGCGTGATGGCCATGTTCACCCCCAGGCTGGCCATAAGCGCCATGAGCTCTTCGGAATGCAACCTGTCGTACCATTGGTTCAGCCAAGGCGCTCTTCCATCCACTGCCCCCGCATTACGAGCTAGCCGTCGATAATGGTCCAACGGCTCCCAACCCCACCATGACCAGTACAAAGGACTGTCGGCCACTTTCGCTACCTTCGATCTCTGCTCGATCACTGAACACCGCTCCCTTTCTTTTCCATCAGCGAAGGGCCACACAGGCATAGGTCTGCAACTGCGGAACCGCGAAATGCAGTCCAACGTCATCACGGATGACAGCCAGCGAACTACCTGATAGGGAAGCGTCGTCAGGCGTGTACAGCGTCGCTCGGACATTGTGTGCCAGCGCGAGCGCCAACGTGACTGCCACCTTCTTGGGCGGGCCATCGTTGTCGTAATTCACCAAGTGTAGCACCACGGCCCCTGAACGCGTTTCATACAGATCTGCTGCTACATAGCCCTCTGCGCCTACCGTTAGTGGCAACGAGTTGCGGCTCACCCTGTGCACTGCCGAGACCATCTCCTCCCAACGAGGAGGCAGGTGAGGGACATAATTCACCTCTGGCTTGCGATCACTCCCCAAGGCCCTGATGCCTCGCAGTGCGTCCGGCAGATAGGCTACGTTTTCCCTGTCGCAAAGATGCTCCAGAGCACAACCTAGACGCTGCCGCAACCTCTCATCGTAGATGCCTGTGGGACCGGCAATCACTAGACCGCCTCCCGCGGCGACATACTCCTCAAACAAGGCCACTTCAGCATCACTCAAACACGTCTGCCCCGCCAAGATGATCACATCGTAGTCATGAATGCGTTCTCTCTGACCCGAGGGCACGATATCATGCGGAATCTGCCGCCATATCAGGGCTTGCTCGAAGCCTACCAGGCCGGGATAGGCAGTCTTGGCGTTAAGCGTCATTGACGCATACGACCAGTACAAGGCCACATTGGCCAAGCTCTTGGTGTTCTGCCAAAGTTCCTCATGATCGCGGTAAAACTGCATGTACTGTTTCATGGGGGCATAGATCTCGGGGCGTTCGAAGTAAGCCCCGTCAGGCGGTGTGCCTGGTCTTAGAGCCCAAGTGCCAGCAATGACCTGGCCACCGTAGGCGCCATGTTCGGCCAGATCAAGCTTGACCTCCGCCGCACTCTCAGCACGCCGCAGACCCGGTTTCTCCGGGTCACGAAACCATGATGTCGACAGACCAACACGCTCCACGGCCTGGGCCATCTTCAGCGGTCGGACGCGGTTGATGACTCCTTCATTGCCGTGCACATGAGGCAGGTCCCAGTTTTCCAGAATGATCAGATCGGGCCGATATCCGTCAGGCCGTTCCATCGACGAATCGCTTAGATAGGTGGCCACAATCGCCTCGGGATTGAGCTCCTTGACGTAATCGTGCAGACGAAATAAACGCTCATCCTTGACGACGTTGCGAAAAGCCACCAGCTCCTGGTAAAGAGGATCTCGTGGGTTACTAGCTGGACAAATACGAACGAAGTCTAAGCAGCCAATGCCGAAGCGTTCCTCTATCTCCCTTCGAGGCACTTGTGCGTACTTCTGGTTAAGGTACTCCCGAAACCTCTGCTGGCATCGCTCACAGTGGCAATCATAGGTACCACCGTCCCATTCAATGCCATCGAGCTTGGCCTCTACCAGTGCCTGGTGTACGCTCTTTTTCAGATACTCAATGTGCTCGTCGCAGGTAGCGCACGCCAGCCAGCGCCAATATGCCCCACCGTAGGTGATCTTGGTACCGTTAGCATCAACCATAGCCCACTCGTCGAGATTGGGCACTTCCCTAAGCATGGTCTCGTAGATGATAGTAGTCAGTTGGTGGTAGCCTAATACGCGGATACCGTAGCGATGGCAGAGCTCCGCGAAGGCCGCTGTCTTCTCCATCTCCTCCACGCCCGATTCAATGCCGAAGCCCTTGAAGAAACATGTGGTAACCAGATTCACTCCGAGCTCAGCTAACTTGGCGACGATCTCTTCTGAATGCATGCGCTCGTAGTATTGGGTGTTCCAGCGCGCATTCCATACACCTATAGGGCCTGCGTTGCCGCCTTGACGTCGGTAATGTGCCATGGGCTCCCACAGGGCCCATACCCAGCGCAGTTTCCCTTGCTGCACCCAATCTGGGACTTGGCTATCCAGCTTGGATCTCACAGGCAATTCCTCCCTGCTCCGTAGGAGGGCGTCTCGTCGACGCCCTCTCACATCATGAGCCTCATGGTTAGTTCTTAGACCAGGCCTGCTGCAGTATAGCTTCTAGCAGCGGGTGCATGGTTTCTAGAACGATCTGCGGCGAGCTCTCTCCCCTCACGATCTTAATGAGGTACTCCTTCTGCAGCTTGTCTACTTCACTGTAGCTCGGAGGTGAGGGTTGGACCACCGTACGCTCGAAGGACTCCAAAATGGCTCTCCGGTTCTGGAATGAATCTGGGGTGAAGTTCAGATTCCTAGCCCTGGCGTCGAACTTGAGGAAGTAGTCGCGTAGCGCACCTAACCCAGCAGGACTTAAGCCTTGACTCATGGCCATTTCCTGCACAGCTGGCGTCATCCAGTACTTCAGGAAACTCCACGCTGCCTCGGGATGTGCAGCGCCGCTGGACATACTGATACCAGCACCGCTACCGTAGGTAATCGACCCTCCCGGCGCAATCGGCCACAGTTCAACGTCCCAGTCGTGGGTCATGTTGTTAAGCTGACCGAATATCCCTTGGATGGCTCCCATCATCGCTAGCTTGCCGTCACGAAATGCCGCTTGTTCACCGAGCTGAGCGGGTGATACCTGCCACGTGTTGAAAGTGTCGTACACCCAGTCAAACGCCTCGCGGACCTTGGGATCGAGCAAGTTCGAATGACGCAGATCGGATGTCCACATCATCGTCCCCCAGAACAAAGGAGCCATGGTGTGCATGTTGATCGACTTGAATCCCCATTGATCGGGCACACCATCACCGTCAATGTCCCGAGTGAGCTTGCGAGCCTGGGCTACCAGCTCCTCGGTCATTCGCCAACTCCGGTCAGGGTAGCCAATGCCACTTACATCAAAAAGCGACTTGTTATACCACAGGAGGTGGGTGCTGAGCTGATGAAGGAATACCGGTCATACGGCCATTGCTCGAAAAGGCGTCCACCCCGCCTTTCGGAAAAAACCTGTACAGATCCACACGGTCCTGCTTGATGAAGGTACTCAGATCAGCAAACAGACCACATTCAACGTTCTCTCCATGCGTTAGCATGTGCGTCAACGCCAAATCCGGAGGTGTACCAGCGGCGCTACGCACAAACAGAGCTTCCTGCAAAGCAAACGCGTTTCCACCATGCGACTGCATCTCAACGGCTGTATCCTGGATGCTTAGCCGCGAAATCCGCGAGAATCGGCTGCCAACGAACGGTATCGCCCCAAACAAGGAAGGTCACTGTGGTCTTAGCCGTCGCGGTCGCGCTGAGTACCATGGTCACCAACAACGCCGTTACTAGAAACCTTGTCAGACTCACTCTCATTGGTGTTCTCCCTTCCATAGGAATTGTGTCCTCTGGGTCGCGAGATGAAGGGCCTGTGACGCCCCGGTTGCCTCGTAGCAGGCCAGTGCAGGGGCAAGACCTTCACCAGCCGGTAGAAGAAACTCGGTAGCTGACATGATCGACGCCACACGACACGGACGGGGGGCCATTAGACCGACAAGGTGAGCTACATCACCTACCTCACATAGCAGCCTTGGAACGAACACCGAAGCGAAATCCCGACGTGGATGGTCAATCGGAGGTATCAGCGAGGCGGGTAGTTCCTCAAGGTGCGCAAGAGCTATGGTGTCGTCGATCACTCCGGCCAGCAGCGCTACCACGGCACCGAAACCCCGCCCGTGTAGCTCCAGCGGAGCGTTTCCCACCTCGCTTCGCAACCATCCCACAGCCGTAAGCGCATCCTGCAGCCGTAGACCTAGCAGAGGTACATCATAGCCCAGTCCCTTTTGCACTGCCACCCACTCATCTTCAACCCCATCAACTGAGAGTTCGCACGCCCGCAACTCACCCCAACCCCGAGCATCGATCGCTAGGCCCACGTAGTCTTCGTTTGCTGCTTCTGTCAGTACGCCTTGGCTCCAGTTGGAATGCTTGCCATCGCTATCAATGATCAACCGTACACCATTGACGGACCCCACCGGCTGCGAAAGCATCCCAGCTAGGGGCGTGAAACGGTCTGACCAGATCACCACCCCTTTTGTTCCTGACGACCCTTGAGAAAGAGTGGTGGACACTTGCTGCGCCCCTGGTGGAGGCACAGCAGCCTCCCGGAGCAGCAACGAAGCAAGACGCTCCTGCAGTCGCCGCCGGAAAAAAGACCACTCATCCCTACAATGGGGAGGCACCCAATCAGCAAGCTGCTGACGAGCTTCCTCACGGACTACTGCATCAAGTGATCGGCATAGCTCTGGTGGTTTTGGGGAGTAGCAGATGAGGGCGGGGTCCTCTGGCACAAGCGGAGGCACATCAGTTGACTCGGTGGCTGCTTCTGGGTCAGTGATCCCCATCAGATGCTGCAAAAAGAACGCATAGGCTGCCTCGCGTTTGCTACGAGACAGGCTATGCGCCTCTTCGGAGATGAACTGAGCGATTTGCTCCTCCTCCTCATAGAGGGCGTACACGCGCTTAGCCTGACGAAACACGCTGCGCTGCAAATCCCAAGGAAACACCCGATCTAGAGATCCGCTGACCAGCAGCAAAGGGCGCGGGGCGACAAGCCCCAGTATATGATGCACTTCGGCGTGGGGTATGAGCTGCGGGGCCAGGTTACAGACACAAATGTCTCGTTCTTTGGCATGGTTGTACCGGAAGGACGTGGTGGCATCCGAAACAACAGCGGCATTTATGCGTGAATCGAGGGCCGTGACCCAGATGGTTTGGGTACCACCACCCGAGTTGCCGATGCAACCGATACGGCCAGAGTCTACCTCAGGCCGCTGGCATAGTACATCCAAGCACTTCATGTTGTCCCAGATCTCCATACCCACAAGCGAAGTCCCAATCACAAACGGTGAGCCCATCCCGTTGTGTCCCTGAAGCCAGCGTTCGCCGAGTCCAATCGCATCCGGAGCAAGCACCACAAAGCCCTTACGGGCCAGACCAATGTAAAGAGACTGGTAGGCAGCCGCTGTCTTACCCCGCTGACCACTATGACCATGGGGGCACAGAATGGCTGGTGCTGGACCTGACATGACACGCGGCAAATACAAGTTGGCAGTGATCATGAACCCGGGTCTACTCACGATCGAGAAGCGCTCCACCGAAATATCCGTGAATTGGGTCGTCCCCAGTGAGTGGGCAACCGGCTGCACAGGTTTGAGGGGAGTCACGCCAAGCGTGTGATGTAGCCTGGCGCGCAATCCCGAAGCCATCTCCTCCCAAGCCGCAAGAGTGGTGGGCGTAGCCGGAACATCGCATTTGCTGGCGACATAATCGAAAGCATCCCAGAGTGATCTGGCTGCCTGAATCCGATCCCCATTGCACAAGACTGCTGCCACGGCACCTCCCCCTCTCAGCAGGATTGGTGACCCTAAGCTATGGTTCTACTGGCTGACATCCAGCTCATCCGCTACCGATCGCAACCACTTCAGATACTCGGCAGTCTCATACTGCTTCACTTTCTCGAGCCAATGTACAAACGCCACATAGGTCTTCTCCCGAGGCAACTGGTCTTTCTCGCGCCACTGCTCCTCGATGAAGGGTAGTTCCGTGAACTGCAGGCCCTTCTCCTCACACAACTTGCGGGAAATGTGATGGGCTTCGTGACTGATCTGAGACCGCAGTAGCAGCTCACGAGCCTGGCCGGATGGGACAGCGACCACACCGTCACAGTCACCGACGATAATGTCGCCGGGATGTACCTGAACACCGCCGCATTTGACCGGGGCGTTCATCTCGCCGGCGATCTTCGACGCCCCGGCAAAGGGGCTAATGGCCCTGGTGAAAACAGGAAACCCCAATTCACGCAGATGATTTGAGTGGAACACGGCTCCGTCCACCACGACCCCCGCTGCCCCTTTGCCACGTACTGCAAAGGTCATGAGGTGCCCCCACACACCCGTTTTGTAGTCGCCCCCCGTATCAATCACCAATACGTCACCGGGCTTCACCACATCAAGAACGCCTTTGTTGATCATCGCGCCGCGCAATGTTAACGCCCGACCAGCCATGTGCATGCCCGGATCCAAAGGCTTGATCTGTGTATCCATCACTTGATCAATACCTACGAAACCGCCAATTTCCATGGTCTCCAGACGGGAGTAAGCTGCTATGACATCATCTGTGACCTGTGGTTGCTCTGCATCAATAGTCATGCGTACATCCTCCTGAACGTTGATTCTACTCTTCCGACTTATCTTCGCGGACTCGGGATAGCCGTCTCGGGTGATTATTCAACAGGGAAGGGCGGCCTCCTGCCGTATTTGGGAACACTCCTGAAATATTTTCCTGTACCTTGCAGGCCGAAGACAAAGAACTCCCTAGGCAGCTCCCGTGGCATCGGAACCTGATGTTCTAGCTAACCCTGAACCTGGGTGGACTCTCTGACCACTAGCTCTACATCGAGCTCTATGCAGGCTCGTACAAGGTTTCTTGCCTGAATGGCTTGGACGATGAGACTAGCCGCTGTCGCAGCCAGGTCTCTCCATGGAATACGAACAGTGGTGAGCGTAGGCCGCACGTAACGCGTCAGTTCGATGTCATCGCAACCGACAATGGCCACGTCATCGGGAACGCTGAGCCCCATGTTGGCAGCTGCCTCCAGGGCACCGATGGCCAAGTAATCATTGATGGCCATGATGGCTGTCGGCTGCTCCTCACGCTCCAGAAGCTCACGTGCCTTCGCCCGCCCACTAGACTCGGTAAGGTCGCTGACTGCAACCAAGGACGGCGAGAAGGCCAGGCCAGCTTCCTCCAGCGCCCGACGGTAGCCGGCAAGCCGATCATTCACAGAATAGAAATGGCTGGGTCCACCGATGAAGCCAATACGCTTGTGCCCCAACTCCAGGAGATGGCGTGTCGCCAGGTACCCGACCTGAACGTTATCTACCCCCACGCAGCACATGCCTGGACTATCGAGTAGTGTGTTGATGAGTACGAAGGGTAGTTGGTGCTCCAAGAAAGGTCTTAGATCATCTTCACCTACGCGGGTGCGAGCGACTAAGACTCCTGCTAGCTCGCCGCGTTGGATCATCTCGTCTACCACAGTGCCATTTCCGCCCGCCGCATAGGTACCTACCAGAAGACCATAGCCCTGTGCCTCCAAGACCCCCTTGGCACCACCAATCTCCGCCAGCATAATGGGAGTCTGCAAGCCCTGGTACTCCGTAGCCTGGGGAACAAGAAAACCCACAATACCGCTACGACGCCCCCCGTTTTTGCCATCACCGCTATCACTTAGTCCCAGTTCCTGTAGGGCCTGGAGTACTTTGTCAACAGTCTTAGCGTTGACGTTTGGTCTACGATTCATCACGCGGGAGACTGTGCTGACCGAGACTCCCGCTCGTTCTGCAATCTGCTGTAGTGTGACGCGCATCTATACACTCCTCGCCAGCAACCGTGGCTCGACTCGCGTCAAGTGTATGGTACAACAGGATAGGTTGTCCACCGCTACAGCGGCGAAAGTGGCGCGGAGTACAGGGCGAGAGCTAGCGTGAGTCCGTGGTGACTAGTGGCCGTCCAGTGGTGCGTCTGTCGATCAGCTCAGGCGTTAGAGCTGATATGAACCGAACTGCTGAACTCTCCCTGCAGTAACCCTTCGACCAGATAGGCCGTGTGATAGCCCATGTCGGTGAGACGATAGTCAAATGTGGTCAATCCAATGTCATGCGCCTGTAGTAGGTTGTCATGCCCCATTACCGACATCTGTTCAGGAACATGGATGCCCTGTGTTTCCATCGACACAATGACTGCACTGGCGGCAATGTCGTTACAGGCCCATATAGCAGTAGGTGGCTGTGGCAGATCGAGAAGCGACCTGACGCATCTGCAGGCCCATTCCAGGATATTACCGCTTAAGGGCTCGGTGACTAACTCCGGGAGAAACAGGCCTCTATCCTCCAACCCTGTGCGAAAGCCGCGCAGCCGATTGCGCATAGCCGGAGAGGATTGCACACCCGGCATGCAGGCGATACGCGTGTGCCCCAGATCGATCAGGTGGCTGACAGCTCTGAGACCCGTACCATAGTCATCGAGGGTAACAGAACTTGCATAGACACTAACGTAACGGTTGATCAGGACTACCGGAACCGACAGGTCACCGATCAGCTCAGCATCCGCATCAGTTAGGGCATCCCATGTGCCTAACACCACTACGCCATGGGTCATATCAGCGACCTTGGCCAGACCCTCGTCGACTCTTTCGTAACGCTTTGCCCGATGCACAGTAACTTCGTAGCTGAACTCATTCGCTCGCCGCGCCAATTCTTGTAGAGTCTCATCAAAGAACGCACCCCATCCGCTATCCAGGACAAGGACGACTACCTGGCCAGGTTGACTGTTTCTGCTGGGGGCTGGTACGCTAACCCCCATCTCTTGGGCTACCTCAATGACGCGACGACGAGTCGCCTCGGCCACGCCAGCATCGTTACGTAGTGCTCGGGAAACAGTAGCAATTGAGACGTTGGTTCTCTCGGCGACGTCTTTCAATGTGACTTTGCTCATGCTCATCGATTCTCTCCCCAGTAGGCGCCTGGCCAGCAATAGCTCGAGGGTACAGATGAGCCGATACTAGCAGGTAACCAGCATCGGCTCACACTTGATCGCGTCTTCTAGGGCAATAGAGCTCTTAGCTCGCTTTGCAGTGAGTTAGCCATCTGTAGGCTGTCGATATTGCCCGAGTAGAGGGGGCTGTACCACTTCCTGATGGCTGCCTCGATTGATGTCACGTTTACCGCACAGCTCGGATGTGGCTTCACATATTCCAAGATCTCGAACAGCGTCGCCTTGCGTTGCGATATTTGGGCGCTAGCGGACACCATTTTGGCCACCACCGAACGCCGACTGCCTAAGCCATTAGATAGAGTAGCGAACTTGCCGATGCTGTCAGCTTTGAATAGGAAGCGCATCAGTTCCCATGCCTCATCCTTGTGCTTGGAGTTGGCTCCCATCACCCATCCCGTCGAGGACAATCGGGAGACTTTGGTCCCTTTCGGCCCGGTGGGTATGTGTGCATAGTCCCAGTTGTCACCGAAAACGAAATTCCCCTCCGAGCTGTTTGACACGCGCATGGCTGCCGTGCCGCCACTGAAGTTCCCGCCATGGAGTTTGGCTGAAACAGTCCCCTCGAGCCATTGCAGTGCTTCTAGACTCTGCGGGCTATCAGCCTTCGGAACAAAAGTCTCGCGATCGGGTAGCACTGGCGTGAAGAAATCGCCACCGTACATCCACAGGAATGGCAAGAAAGCGGGCCACCAGTTGAAGCCGTTGAGCCCATACTGCGTTACGCGACCATCCGCCTCTTGTATTGTCGTTCTCCGGGCAATGGTCGTGAAATCGTCTACCGTCCAATTATGCGAGTACCTGATTCCAGCCTTCTCGAACAGATCATTGTTGTAGTATACGGTAAGGGCATGGAGCACGCCAGGTAACCCGTACAGGGCTGAGCCCATACGATAGGCGTCTACCGATGTGGGGAAGAAATCGCTCAAGTCACCTTTCATATCTCTGTTGACGTAGCTGGTGATGTCAGCAAGAGCACCGATACTCGCGAAAGCAGGCAACGCCTTGTCATTGAAGTACAGAACGTCCGGCCCCGCGCCGGCCGCCACTTCCACAGTCAGTTTCTCCAACATCACGTTCTCGGTGTCACCAGGGAAGTTGCGCAAGTCGGCATGGATACCAGGCTGACTCTCGTTAAAAGCATCAATCAACTCGGCGTGCAAAGGTAGCACACTCTCGAAACCGACAACAGCGTAATCAAGGGTGACCCCAGCGATACCCACGGTAGGTAGCCCACACACAAACAAGAACAACAGGATAGCGGTAACACGCCTTTTCATGTTGATCTCCTTTCCGTTCCAACTGCCGTGCAGTGTTTCACGCGTCAGACCTTCCATGCCGATCCCGATAGTGTCACCTCCGTTGGCATACTGAGGCATATCCCGTCATGCTCCATATGTATAGTTGACCATTGCGGGAAATGGTCCTCCTTTTTTGCGGATAATTTCTCGCAAAATTGCGTGGGTGTTTTCGAGACGAGCGGCCGTAGAGAAGCGCATGGATGCTGATCATCCCGCGCTGTACCGCACGAGATCAGCCGAAAGCGCGAAAAGGCCGCATAGCGGCCTTTTCCAGCACATGACGACCTATTTCTGGCTGTAACCACTTTTCAAGAGCCTAGCGTGAGTTCCGACCTACGACCCTACGCATTACCCTGTAATCATCTTGCGAGTAGGCGATTGACAATGGATTCCATCTGCTCCATTGCAGCCTCAGGTGCCATCTTATTGGTGAAAACCTTACGCAATATGGGATTGATCTCCTTGTCAATGGCACTGCCTCGGTAGAACGGTGCGGCGCCAGCCAGCTGGAAGATGTCAAGCGCAGTAGACATATGCGGATGTTTACTTACCATCGCTCGCCACGCACTAGACGAGTATAGGTCTCGGCGTGGAGAGATTGGCATGCGGCAGATTTCGAGCTGCTTAATCTGGCTCTCCAGGCTCGTGTAATGAACTATCCAGTCCCATGCCAGCTGAGGATGCTTAGCTCCAGCCGGAATCACATACATATTCCCCCAAGCGACGCTACCACGGCTAGTGCCAGCTGGCCCTGTTGGTACGCTTGTATAGCCAAATTCAGCTGGTTCTATCCCAGGGATGTGACCCACCGCAGTCTCCAACAGTTGCATTGAGACGTTGCCCTGTGCAAAGTTGGCAGAAAAACCACTTACAGCCCCTGTCAGATTCCACAAGTCACGCTGGAAGGTGAGGGTTTGTCGCCCCTTGTCGGTGTTGAAGACAGCCCTGGTCTGTGCCTCATCCGAAAATGACGCGCCATTGCTGTACAGCCAAGAGGTAAGTGCGTCCTTGTTCACTGGTTCGAAGTAGCCAGCCCGACGGACCTTACCGTCGTCGGCAAAGCGCGTTAGTTTTCGCACAGCGTCTGAGAAATCATCCCACGTCTTGATGGCCAATGGATCATTATCTAGACCAGCCTCAGCAAGTTGCTGGTGGTTGTAGAGGATCGCCCTCGCCTCCAAGCTGTTGGTGGCACCATAGATCACTCCCTCATGTTGGTTGAACAGCTGGGTGACTGGTAACAAGCTACGTTCAAGATCCGGGGTAGCAGCATACAGTTCATTCACGGGCTGCAACAACCCAGACTCGTATAGATCCCGGGCGTAGTATGCAGAGGCAATGGAGACATCTGGAACCACGTTTGCGCTTGCTGCTATTACCAAACGATCCGGGCCGAAGGGCACGTACTCATATGTGACCTCTACTTCGGGATGGCTCTTCTCGAATGACAGCTTTGCATACTCAAGCCATTTAGCGAAATCCCCTCGGGCATGAGCTTCCCAATGCCAGACGACCAGTTGGTCCTTAGCAGCAGTAGTGATCAAGCAACCGCTCAACAAAACACATACTATAGTAGCCACGACAACGTACCGAGACGACGTAGAAAAAACCATCAATTGGACCTCCCATCCCCTAACTGCGGTCGGGAATCAGTCATTTCCCAGCCAGCTCAGCTAAGCGAGCATTGATCGACTCTTGTGCTTGCTTGAGCACCCACTCGGCACCAGCTTCACCACCAAGGGCGCTATTCCAGGCGGCTTGGAACTGCGGTAGCCAATCCGATTCTGATACCCCTGCCGCATAGTTGTTGCGCGAACCAAACGTCAGGATTGACTCAGCAAGGGCCTGCCACGGCTGCTTCATGAAAGCGAGCACTGCGAAGGCCCTTCTTTAGATATGGGATGCCGCCGCGATCGTCTGCAAACTGCACTCCGTTCTCGTACATCAGAAAACGGATGAATTGCCAAGCCTCGTCAGCGTGCTTGGTGGAACTTACGATACTCATCGTGCTTGAGGTAGCTCCCGAGAAACGGTACCCTCGCTTACCCGGCCCCGGCGGTCCTGGGATGGTCACAAAGTCTTTGCCTGCCTGTTGCAGCTTAGTGATGAAGATGCCCTGACTGATCATCATCCCATAGAGACCGTTTGTGAAGTTCCCTTGCGAACTTCCCTTGAGG
This sequence comes from Limnochordia bacterium, assembly GCA_050951545.1. GTDB lineage: Bacteria > Bacillota > Limnochordia > DTU080 > DTU080 > DTU080. The sequence continues at coordinate 105,703 of JBMNJG010000009.1, forward strand.
GCGCCTGGCCGCGGAGACACTCCGAAGACGTTAACCATGTCGCTGGCGAATTCCAGGGCTTCTATGGTGTTCGGATGGTCAAGCATGGCACGGCTTCGGTCCTGGGCGAGAATCTCGCCTTCATTTAGCCAGATCCAGTGCCACCGATTCCCCCCGTTTTCTTGATACATATCAAAGCCCCAACGCTCCACACCATCGCTAGTACGCAAAGTCATCTTGCGTGCCCAACCCAGGAGATCGTTCCAGTCACGCAATGGCCCACTCGTATCAATCCCGCAACCGTCCGCTACTTCAGTCGCCACAAAGAGAGCCCGCTCGTTGCCATCCGCGGCCAGCTGATAGGTTTTGCCTCTCACCTCGCTGAAAGACCAGAGGTCGTCTACGAACTCGTCCCGTCTGAATCCGTTCGGCCCATCTATATAGGCGTCGAGGGGCAACAGCATGCCACGCGGCCCCAAGGCCGTTGCCCAGGGACCCAGTCCCTGCACTAAGTCTGGAGCGACGCCAGCAGCAAAAGCTACCACTAGCTCCTGCTCCTTAGAGCCCTTCTCGACACTGATGCGAATATCGGAGTGCGTAGAGTGGAAATCCTCAATGTACCGGGCAAAACTGTCACCAACGGGACTTCCCGGCAACCAAGCCCATGTTCTGAGCTCCACTGGCGCTGCGCTGGCGCTCCACAGAGAACACGTCAAGAGAAAAGTCACAAGCAGTTTGCAGGTGAGCACGTCACACACCTCCTGATGTATGCAGTTGATTCGCCACACTGCCGCCTCGAGGCTCTAAGCACACCCCCAGTCCTCGAAAACTAGCGGCGCCCGTCTTCTGAGACAATCCTACCCTATCGGCGAGTCGCGACAACCAGAACTAAAGGTATGATCATACCTCGTTCCATGTTTCTTCACATACAGGAGAGTTCCTCCTGGAAATTGAGCGCTTCCCAGAAACTATGGCTCTTGCGCCTAAATAACGCAGAGTGCCCAACATCCTGTACGATCAGGACTTCCTCATCCACTGCGGAGGGGATCCACCCTTACGCAGAAGGAGTTATGCTTATCATAGCGAAACATATGATCATCATATGGAAATCGGGAGCGCGGCTAGTTCGATGGCCAAGGGGTCTAATACCAGGTGAAACAGATAGCCATGCGGACACTGCTGGAGTTCGGGAGGAGGAAGCGTCATAACTAGAGGTCGATACCGCGCATTGCGGTCCGTGGGAAACAGGAATCGAGGAGTCCGATGAAACGGAGTTGGCAAGAAGGTCAAGATGGAGCCGTGTCGGGTGTTATCAGAAAACAGTCCCTCCCTCAGCAGATCCAGAGAGAGCTGATTGACTTCATCGTACGCGAGGGCTACCAGGCAGGTGACCAACTACCTACCGAACCCGAGATCTGTGCTCAGTTTGGTGCGAGCCGGACGGCGGTGAGGGAGGCCATGAAATACCTGGAGATTCTAGGTGTAGTCAGCATTGAACCAGGTCGAGGCACCTTCCTCCAGCCCTTTGACATAGGTCACTTACTGGGCAACCTCCCGATGCAGCTCATTTTTCGCCCGGAAGACATTATGGAAGTCATTCAGGTCCGCCAGCTTCTAGAGGGGTATTGCTTGGAGCAGGCGATCGTAAGAGCCGGGAGGACGGGGCTGGAGCAATTGGAGCATTGGGTCAACGCCATGGCGGCCAAGGCTGCCAGCGCAGAGTCTATGGACGAAGAGGATACCTGTTTCCACCGCCAGTTGGCCTGCATGGCAGGTTCGCACCTTCTGCTGATGGTCTTGGAGGTTTTCTGGGACCTTCGTCGACGTCTGCCAGTTGACAACAGCCCTGAAGCCCTAGTTCGCCGACACCTTCGCCATCGTCGGCTATATGAAGCAATAAAGATGCGTGATCTGCAGCTGGCAAGGCTAATGTTGGCAGAGCATTTCTCAGGGTCCTACCAAGAGCTGCTATCTGATGTCGAGGATAGGACAAGCCATTTGCGTGCTGCAGACAATAAGGAGGACCAAGGGAATGCGCAATAACGAAGCAACACCCACCAGTGAAAAGGCTTGGCCTAGAATTCGCGGATTGGTAGCCGCTCCCTTTACCCCAATGCATGCAGATGGTAGCCTGAACCTCGATATGATACCGCAGCTGGCTGCCGCCCTGATACGCGATGGCGTAGTGGGAGCTTTTGTGTGTGGCACCACTGGTGAAGGCATGTCTCTCTCATTGACGGAGCGCATGGCTGTAGCCGAATCGTGGGTCCGATCTGCTGCTGGAAGCCTGAAGATCATCGTACACGTCGGCCACACCTGCATTGGCGAAGCGCAGGCACTAGCAGATCACGCGCAACGTGTTGGGGCTGACGCCATCGCCTCGATGGCGCCCTGCTTCTTTCATCCGACTGATGCTCGCGCACTTGCGGACTACTGCGCGACCATCGCCTCTGCGGCCCACCAGAAACCCTTCTACTACTATCACATTCCATCTATGACGAACGTGAACATGCTAGTCTCCGACTTCCTTCGACAAGCCGGGGGTATCCCCACCCTAGCCGGAGTCAAGTACACGCACTACGACTTGATGGACTTGAGCCTGTGCATGCGAATGGAACAAGGACGGTATGACATTCTGTACGGTCGCGACGAGACACTTCTGGCTGGGTTGTCCGTAGGGGTACAGGGTGCAGTGGGCAGTACATACAACTTCGCTGCTCCAATCTACCATCGACTTATGAGAGCCTACGCTGAAGGAGACATGGAGACGTCCAGGCGAGAGCAGGCTCTGGCTGCAGATATCATCGCTACGTTCGGCCGCTATGGTGGGTTACCTACTCAAAAAGCGATTATGAGAATGATTGGACTGGACTGTGGCCCTGTACGTCTACCGTTACGTGACCTCTCTCAGACGCAATACAAAGAAGTGTACTCGTGCCTGGAGGGCATGGGGTTCTTCGCCGAACGCGCGGCCCACAGGGAGGGGTAGCGATGTCTTTCGGTAGGATCGTTGTTGCGATGATGCTGGTGCTTGCATTCCTCGAAGCAGGTGCCCTTCTGATGGCTCAACATCCGGCGATTTGGTGGTCTATCTTGGAGGCAAAGGAAGTGTCGTCTATGCAGCAGAGTCGGATCTTTGTCAGTGGTACAGGGGGCTACCATGCCTATCGAATCCCCGCACTAGTTGTGTCCACCAAGGGCACTGTGCTCGCCTTCTGCGAGGGCCGAAAAAACGGCCTAGCCGATGATGGGGATATCGACCTCTTGCTACGTCGCAGCCTTGATGGAGGACAGACGTGGCAGGATGTGCAGCTCATCCATGATGCAGGCGGGAATACGGCTGGAAATCCAGCGCCCGTGGTCGACGCCACTACGGGAACCATCCATTTGGTCTTTTGCATTAACAACACAACCGTGTGGGTAACAGAAAGCGTGGACGACGGGGAAACGTGGGCGACCCCTCGTGAGATCACACAGAGTGTTAAGCAGCCTTCGTGGACGTGGTATGCTACCGGCCCCGGCCACGGAATTCAGCTACAGAGCGGCCGATTACTCATTCCCTGCGACCACACTGGGCACGCGCATGTGATCTACAGCGATGATCATGGCCACACGTGGCAACTCGGCGGCATTGTGACCAAGGGTACCAATGAGTCCATTGCCGTGGAAACCGTTGACGGTGGGCTCTACATCAACTGCCGCAATACCAGCGACACGGGCCGTACGCATCGAGCTTATGCTTGGAGCTACGACGGAGGGGAGACCTTCGAGCCCGCTCAGTGGGATTCCACACTGGTTGAGCCTATCTGTCAGGCGAGTCTTGTGAGATTCAGCACGGAGAAAGATAGTGGGCGAAATCGTGTGCTTTTCTGCAATCCAGCAAGCCCAAAGCGAGAGCGAATGACCGTCCGCGTAAGCTACGACGAATGCCGCACGTGGAGCCTTGGGCGAATCGTGCATTTCGGCCCATCCGCCTACTCTGATCTATGTGTACTACCCGACATGACCATCGGTCTGCTATACGAACAGGGCCAGTACAGCCCGTACGAGACGATTACGTTTGCGCAGTTCAGCCTGGAATGGCTAACCGACGGGAAAGACCGCCTATAGGATTCCACTCAGACACCCATCAGCAGCAGAATCAAGAGGCCATCGTTGCAGATGGCCTCATTTGATGCTCGCTTTCTTGCTAGGTCTAGTACCCCCGCCCGCTCCTAGTTTTGGAGCGCCCTAATTCTAGCAGCCGCATTGGCCATTTCGTTACCTATGGGCGCATGCTTGGAGAAGATGTTTGCGAGATGCTCTTTCATGATAGCATTCGCCTCAGGATAGGAGTCCCAGTAGCTCATGGTGCGGACGAGATTGCGGCCATAGAACGCCTTCATGACCCAGTCCCTTGCGTAGACGCTCCTATCTGGTCCTAGAATCTTGAAGAACTCGTTCCAGAGTTCGATATACGGCCCAGAGGGCTGGCATTTCAACTCCTGGACAACCGCTTTCTGCCCTTCATAGCTGACCATCCACTCCGCCAGTCTCCAGGCAGCTTCGGGGTGGGGTGCAGCCGCAGGAATGGAGAACATATGTCCCTGCGCAAAGCTCAGTTGGCCGGCCGGGGCCTTCGGCATGAGAGCGAAAGCCCAGTCATGGTTAACCAGGTCAGCAACTGATGCTGCGTAGGTTAGCCAACCCATCCACATGGCGACGCCTCCCTGGTAGTAGTTGCCCTTGGGACTCCACGCTCCAGGCCAGCCCGGTGTCGCGTTGAGATTGTTCTGCAGATCATCCCAAAAAGAAAGCATCTCCAAATTGCCGGGGCTGTCCACTAGTACCTCTTGGCGATCGTCACTGAGCCAATCGTTACCCGTCCAGATTTGGATCCATTGCAGATTCTGCGTGTCACCCCTCGCTGGTTCATTCGTGGTAGCATACACTCGCTTGGTGGGGCTAGTCAGCTTGCGCGCCAGGATGCGCAGATCCTCAACGGTCCAGTTCTCGCCAGGTGGAACCACACCCGACTCGGCCAGGTAGTCCAGATTCACATACCATATCTGGGAGTTGAAGTCGAAGGGAACACCGTACAGGCGGTTCTGAAACTTGCCCGCATCAGGCATGAACGGGTAAAGCCGCGCCTTTCTTACCACAGGGCTCTTCTCCCAAAGCGTTGTGACATCACGTAGTAGGCCTAGCTTGACATACTTGGGCTTGTACTGCGCCCAGGTCTGCATAAGATCTGGAGGCGCCCCCGCAGCCATTTGAGTCATGAGCTTCTCGTTGTACTCACGGCCAGGGTAGATCTGTACTTCGACCTTGATGTCGGGGTTGGCCTGAGTGAATCGATCGGCCATGTTGCGCCAGTTCTGCATGGTCAGAGCGCCCATATGGTAAGTAGCTAGGTGAATTGTGGTCTGACCACCACAGACAGCTGTGCTGAAAGAAGCTATGAGTATCAGTACCAAAGTGATATCCAGGGGCCCAATCCGTCTGATCTTCTTCATCTCGCTGTACAACTCCTTGAGGTAGTCCAGATTGCTCCACCTATGGTGGAGCTAATAACACTGCGGTGCTTCATGCTGCAGTGGTCTTGCCAACGATCCAAAGTAAGCATACTTAGTATCCAACTGATGGAGTACATCGACCAGAAGACGGGTCAATCGCTTTTCATCTCCCGCTCCAATGAAAAGGGTTTGGCCATCGTCGCGTAGCTCGATGACCCCGTTAGCGTCAGCACCTTCTAAGCTATCCGCGAGGATTACCCGAGGCCGATTGCTTGCGGGCTCCTGGGCCTCGCGCTTGATGCGGCCAAAGAAATCGTCCGTAAAGGCGATAAGGTGCCAAGAACTCGCTACGTCCCCGGAAAAAACCTGCGGAATCCACCACATGTCTCTCCCCAACTGCGCTCCCCCCGAGGCGAGGACCCCTTGGCAGTCACTGAGCCAGGCCTGGATGTAGTCCGCGAAATACTTCTGCAGCCGATACGCCGCATAGAGCTCTCCTTCTGATGGATTGCCAGGAAGCGTCACGACCGCTTGCGATCCAAGGGTAGGCGAAGCAAAGTCGAAGGCGAGCAGATCGGCCCGACTCACACGATAGACGTCCGAGCGATAGTGAATCTGGAGAACGTCACCATCAGCCACCTCATCCGCAAACGTGCTGACACCGTCCACAGTCTGCCCAGTCAAAGCGCACCCGTTCAGGTCGATGCGCACAAGCGAGTAGCCCTCCGGCGGCTCGATGGCAAAGGAGAGCCTTTGAGAAGACGTGAGATCAAAGACCACCCGCGTCGTAATGGAAGCGAGATCATCCTCCTGGCTCACAAGTGCCCCGACCGCACCCCTGGTTAGAGACTGGACGCCTAACGCTGCCCGGCCGACAAACGGCTGGCGCGAGGGAATGGCGACGTCTAGGCTAGTTGAGCGATCTGTCACCGTGTTATGAAGAGCTTCACCATCGAAGTGGGTGAAGAGGTAATCCATATCGCCCAAGTACGTGCCATCGACCGTCAAGGTCCCTTCGAACGGTGAGAGGGTGGCGTTGCCGGCGGCGACATAGCTTCGGCCACCGTGGCCGAAGCGGCTCAACCACAGCCCCTCAGGTGCGCCCGCGATGGCTGGCACAGGCTGCCAACCCGCCTGAACCAATTCAACCAACATGGGCAGTGCCTGCCCAAGCGGTGGAACACCCCGCACGTACGCTGCCCCGGGGAGTGCCCCGAGCTCGATGCTCTTGAGAATGGCGTAGTCCACCATCCCCAAGAAAGCCTCACGCACTCCAGCAGGGCTCTGCTCCGTGTTGAGGGTCTCCTCAACGTCCCAGTTTTCCCACCATACAAGAGTCTTGTGTCCCAGCCTGGCCCGCAGATGCTCAGGGCGCGTGCCGTGTGCCCCCCAGGGCACGGCCTCAAACATCGCCGCATCCGAGCGGAAAATGGTCATGTATACTCCACTGGCCGAAGGGTTGCTGACCACTGTCATAGGGCGGTCGCCTTTCTTGAGTGTGCCCGCGTAGTCCATCAGCAAGGCGATGGCCACGCCTTCCTCAACGAAAGACGCCCTGGTCGTCAAAGGCCCGCCCCGGCGCCTCCATCACGCCTTGCGTGTTGTGGGCGTGCACCCGCACCCCGCCGTTCGCGACATCGAAGGCGAAACCCTGTATGTTAAGCTCTTCCACCACCCGTCTCATGTCGTCCCGGAACACCTCAGCATAGGCGTTGCCGAACGGGAAGACCCGGTACTCGTTGTCATGACCAGTGACCCAAGGCCCAGTCATCGCGGTCGTGACGCCTGTCTCACGCACGCGCGACTCGGATACACCTCATCGGCTAGTTGATTCTCGACCCAGATACCCGCCGGGACATAGAACAGCATGGCCACGTCACAGTTGACCCCACGCAAGAAGGCCTCCTTGCGCCACTGGTGGTACTCTTCGTAGGCGAGACCTCGAGGCCTGCCAAATGGCCTGGCAGGCGTATACTCCCAGAACTCCCGGTGCCCGTAGATATCGCCTGTGCGGCGAAAAGGCGCATACGCCCACTCCCACCCCGAGTAAGACCGGCGACACATCTCAGGGTTGTTTACAGACCAAGCTCTGTACTGCGCACCAGTTAGCGAGACCCGCGGATCCGCTCCGGGCCGGGACGAGAAAGCATCTGGAAACGCGTCAACGTACCGTTGCAGCACGCCAAAATGCCCATAATTGCCCTCAAAAGCGGTTACGACAAACTCTACCTGTTCGCTCGTCCCTGGATCAACGACAATTCGGGTGGCGTACTCAAAACAGGCGTCGCGGCCGTCGTCTGAAGTGACGGACGAGCGTAGGTATGATAGCAACTGCATGGGCTCGATGCCAAGAGCAACGCCAGCCTGTGGCGTGTACACAGCAGCCGCAGGAAAGACACCGGGCAAGGTATCGCGCATGTGTGCCAGAGCAGGCGCCCCTGAGACGGTGTTAAGCCCATCCCAGAACTCCCAGTCCGCTCCCATGGCAAGATCCAGATTCACCCCTGCTTCAAGCCACCGCTGCTCTTCGCCTCGGTTGTCGAATGTGAGGATAAGCGACAGATGCGCAGAGTGTGAAGTCAGGCGGGCACCCACATGAAGGTCCTTGGGCAAAACCCATTCTGACACCAAGGCGCCTTCGTCCACCCAATATGTAGCGTCGGCCAGCGCGAGGTCCTGATGCGCTCGGCCATCGCGAAGCACGAGGTGACCCACCGCCTCTGCGAAATCGGAGGGAAGGCTCCGCAGCGTAAGTTCCCCCAGTCGTCCCCTGGCCAACGCCTCAGGTCGCAGCTCAATTGCCAAGTCCTCTGTGGTCAAGACCTGCCCTGAGCATACCGAGCTTGCTAGACCAGCAATCACAACAGAAAGGAGCACCTGCACGGCCAGGGCAGCAGTCTTCCTATATCGCACCGTAATTTCCTCCTCGTCGAGCGATGCCAACCGCTATTGCGGATACCGCTCTTTACGCGCACGCCCCTCGGCGTCCGTGACAACGATGGTGTAGTACTCTGCGTCGGCAGCGACCCGCAATCTATGGGTCCATGATCTCGTTCCTACGGTGAGAACACCCGTGTCGTACACCGACTGGCCGCCGTCATCGAGTACCTCGATCCGCTGAATATCGTTGGCCTGGTCATCGGCGGTCACTTCGACGGACAACTCGACCCATGGAACGCCGAAGTATGCTCGGTCGAACCACACCTCACCGGGTGCTGATCCAAAGAAGTATAGGCCGAGACTGACGTTGGCCTGAGTCGCGTCTGCGGAGTTCTGAAAAAAGAGCCGCTGTCGCTGCCAATTCGGACCAACCAAGCCTTTGAGGAGCTCCGCCTTAACAAATACGGGGTAAAGAGGGTGGTCCGCCGCCGCGGAGAGGTACAGTCTCCGATCGTTGTAGACTTGTTTGGGCGGACTCACACGGCCATCATAGCCGATGACGTACATCAGGACCCTTCCTCCACCCATCTTGACCCACGCGCTCAAGAGTAGGCTCTCGTTCGGTTCAACGGCAACGGCTCTTTGAGCCCAGTATCCGGACATCTCGCCGCTGGTGGCCTTGACAGAGACACTTTTCTGCCCATGGAGAGCCTCCTCGCTCCATTGGGCGCTCAAGAGATCAGGTCGCGCTGTGCTAAAGCCCCAGTTGAACGGCCCCGAGACGCCTTGCTCAAAATCCGAGTTGGCTAGGCGGTTGGTAGTGCCAAGCTTGGGCACCGAGGTCACGTCAATCTGCATTGCCAACGCCGCCCCGGATAGGCAGACGACCGCGATGAGCCCCGTAGCATATCCCCAGGCGCCTGCCAGAATCCTGCGCATCTGCATACCCATCACCCCAATCAATAATGCTACATTTCACTGCAAAGCAACTTTATGAAAATCAGAAGCGGCTCTCTCAGAATCACGGTAGCTCTTCACCGCGTCCATCTTTTTCCCTTTGTCTTTTTCGCCAACTTCACGAACTTCACGACGCCCTGAACAAGGACAATGCCACCAGAATTCGAACTGACTACATATCATCGAATGGGAAGCTCCACGCCGAAAGGAAGGCTGTACATGTGCAATCTCGCTGGCTATGTTGGTCGTGAGGCCGCTGCTCCGATTCTTTTGGAGATGACTGCTCGTCAGGAAGGGTTCGCTGGTGGCTACTACACTGGTATCGCCACCATTGCCGATGGCCAGCTCCATTACGAGAAGGTCATCGGTGATGTGGCTACTTTGGTACGGGAGACAGACGCCAAGAACCTGCCTGGTAACGTGGGTATCGTCCATAGCCGCAGCAAAAGTGGCGGTGACGTCGAGTGGGGACACCCCTTCATCGATTGTTCTGGCCGCATGGCGTATGTGGCCAATGGTATTGTCGGCTTTTTTAGTGGGCAACGTGACCGTAACGCCATAGCGCAACGTTTGGCTGATGCAGGGCACACCTTTCGCTCGCGGGTTAGCGGCCCCATTGGTACCTACCCGACCCTCCGCGATGGCTCTTGCGTGCATTTCAGCGAAGTGATGTGTTGCCTTATCGAGTCATGTGTAGCAGAGGGTCTGCCTCCGAAGAAGGCCATACAGAAAGCCTTTCAGCAGTACCCTGCCGAGATTGTCGGGCTGATGGTACACGCAGACGCCCCGAACTGTGTGATAGCCTCTCGCATCAACCAACCCCTGATGATGGGCCGGAAAGACGGTGCCAGCTATGTGGCTACTACAGCTATGGCCTTCCCCGATGGCATGCAGTGGGTGACGCAGATGCCCATCAACGCCTCTGCAGTCATCGAGCATGAGGGCTTTCACATCTTGCCCATGGAGCCATTGGCAGGACCCGTAAGCGCCACCTTCCCCTGGAAAGCAGGTTACGAGCGCGTCCTTGCTTTGCTTGCGGATGGAGAGGCGAGAGGCCTAGGCGCCTGCATCAATGCCACCGCCTCCCTGTGGCCCGAGGATGCGGCTCCGCAGGCCGACATGATGGCCTACGAGATTCTGCGCGATCTCCATCGCCAAGGGCTCATTGGCTTCCGCACTGTAGAGATGCCCGGTGTTCTTCCCAATACTACCAGGGCACAGAAGCGAGCCTACCTAATCACTCAGTAACGGAGTCGAACTAGCATCTGTGGACGATACTGGAACGCATGTTCAGGCTGTGAAAAGGCCATCGCACGGCGGTGGCCTCCACTAGGCTGTACCCTAACCTACTCCTTCTCGGCGCTCCCACCCCTGGCGAAACAACGGGATGTAATGCCCTAGTTCGTAGGGATGCTTGGCGATCTCCTCGTGGTTAAGCTCAGCGCCGATCCCAGGTCCGGTAGGAAGCTGTACGTGACCATCCTTCACGACCGCGTGTCGTGTAAGAAGATCCTTCTCCCAGGGGACATTGAAGTCGTCAAAGATCTCATGAAGGAAGAAATTGGGCGTGGCCGCATTTAGATGAGCACACACCAAGGAACACACGGGGCCTTGCGCACTATGCGGCGCAGTGACACCATTGTGCGCGTGCACCATGCCGCAAATCTGCTTCGCAGCGGCTAACCCTAGAAACTGTGGCTCAAGCTGGATGATGTGCACCGCGTCATGTTGTAGAAGCTCGGCGAACTGTTCACGGCAATAGTAGTCTTCGCCACAGGCGATGGGAACGGGGCTACGCTTGGCTACCTCCACGATCGAGCTGATACGTTGCGGCGGCACCGGCGTCTCAAACCAGGTCGGCTTGTACGGTGCCATGGCTTCTGCGAACTGTAATGCCGTATGCACGCTAAAGCGGTTATGTCCTTCCACCAGGATATCCACATGCGGCCCCACAGCCTCTCGCACCGCAGCGATGATCTCAATGGCTAACCCGAAGTCACGGGGATCGGTTACGCGCCAGGCGGAACCGAAAGGATCGAATTTCAGTGCTGTGTAGCCACGGCCCACCACTTCTTCTGCTTTCTCGTAAAAGCTCTCTGGCTGACGCGGCCCTCGATACCAGCCATTTGCATAGGCGCGCAAACGATCGTGACAACGACCGCCCAGGAGATTATAGAGCGGCTGTCCTGTCGCCTTGCCCATAATGTCCCAGCAAGCGACTTCAATAGCTGAGAGCGCAGCTCCCTGTACCTGACCGCCATTCGAGTAGACATCGCGGGAGAGGCGCAATGCAATGGCCTCAACCTGGAACGGGTCCATGCCAATTACCAAATGCCCCAACTCATGAATCGCTGTCTCTACGGTGCGGGCCAAGCCGTTAAGTGTTCCTTCACCCAAACCAGTGATTCCTTCGTCCGTTGTTACCTCAGCAAACACCCAGTTTTTCCAGGGGTTACCGGCAATACAGGTTCGGACATCGGTAATATGCATCCCTTGCCTCCCTACGTAAACGAATCGTTCGGGATGCAACGGCTTTCTACACAAGTTTGGCCCCTCCTGCCATGCGAACCAAGTATCACAATAGGGCGAAGGTGTACGCGCCACCACCCCTTTGACCATCTCGGCCATTGGTCGTGGTTCAGGCTTTTCTGACATAGCGTCGCCCGGGCGATCCGTGGGTATCTTGAGTCCAACTGATCATGCCAAGCGAGCAGTCACGAACCGTCTACTCCTTAGCCAGCTCGCTCAGCCTGGCATTGGCGAGCTGCTGCATTGCCTCAATAGCTGAACCGATGGGTGTGGTACCCCACACGGCAGCCAGGGTCTGCCTTTCAATGATGCCAAACAGGTTGGTTTCTAGAGTCCCAGGGTAGCCCGCCCAATCCAGTTCATCAAAGAGTACTGCTCTGTTGGCAGGCGTTTCACTGAGCCTTACCCAGTACTGCGCGTAACGGCGGTCAGGCGGCACTACGCCCAGCAACTCTACCATGGCACTCATGCCCACTTCACTCTTCATGAAGTTAATCACCCGCCAGGTCGCCTCTTTATCCCTATGATACCCGCCAACCTGGCCTCTGGGCTCAGCTCCAAGGCCATGCGAGCTCGGCTAACCGCCTGTTCGTACAGATCGAAATCATTGCTGCCCGTATATCCCTTCTGCCACTGTGAAATGCCCGTTCCGCCCCGAGCATTGGACACGATGCCCACACGCCTGCCTGTCACTTCTGTCAGCTTACGAGCGAAGGTATAGCCGGGAACTAGCCGCGAGGTGGGATCACCAGCGATTACTGTGGAGCACCTGTTTACTGGGTTGCACAAAGGCTCCCATTCACGACCCGTAAACAAGAACGCATCCTCTACAACGGTCGTATCCAGCTCTTCGATGGAAGCTCTCCCTGCCATATTCGACTGGCCGATCAAAAGGAATATATCCTGGGGACCGTGTTGTTCATCCGGCGAGACCCCCGGTGACATAGACATCCGGTTGGTATCCTCCTTCAGAAAAACCGTTTCTGCGTTGCGTCATTAGGTATGGGTGATCCGCTTTTCTTCGCTCCCGGAGTGGTGACCTCCTTATCCAACTGCCGCAAAAGGTCCCCCACGGCACATGTCGAATACGTGAAAACGTTATCGACGATCACACTGAGTACTTGTGGAATACAAAAAGCCATTGTGCTGGCCGAATACTCCGTCGGTGCACAAACAAGCATACAAGTGAATAGAGGAGGGGACGAACTGTGTTGATCAAAGGTCAGCGAACCGCACACAAGCGAGCCATGCTCTTGCTGCTCTTGGGGCTAGGCATCGCCACACAAAGCACATCGGTATGCGCCGTACAGATTGAGCACTTGGCCTATAGCGGTCATGGGGAACCGCACATTGAGTATCTCAAGGAACGCGCACAGGCGTTTCGGGCCAAGACAGGCATAGAGGTGGAGATCAACGTCGCAGCATCCGACCCTGCACAACAGATTCTGATCAGGGCCATAGCAGGGACCCCTCCTGACGCCATGGATGTGTATCCCTCTGCTGCCGGGGGACTCATGGCCAACGGCGTGTTTGAAGACCTCACTCCATGGTTCATGAAGGACCCCACATACCGAATAAGTGATCTGGTACCACCCTCGCTCGATCTGTGGCGAGGTGCGAAAGGTGAGATCTTTGCCATCCCGCCGGATGTGGTCGGCGTGGCAGTGGCCTACGCCGCGCCGCGTTTCCACGAGGCGGGACTGCAGACACCCAGGACCATGGGCCGAGAATGGACCTGGGAGACGGTGCTGAAGATCACGCCCATGCTCGTCAGCGACACCGATGGCGATGGCAGGTATGACCGTTTTGGGGTATGTAGCCAGTTCACAGACCTATTGGGAGCCGTGTTGCCGATGCAACAGGCGGGCACCCACTTCTTCGATAAGCCCGTGAATCCCACCAAAGCTCACTTCAACACACCGGAGATGCTAGAGAGCCTCAAGTATATGCGTGAAGTGTGGCGCCTACAGGGAAACTCCGATGGCCCTGCTATTTGGAACGGCAAGACTGCATTGGATCTCTACTTCCAGGCTGGCTTCATCGGCTACATGGTGAAACCGGGCGTGGATATTGAGTGGGAAATGGTGCATCAGCCGATAGGGCCTGCTGACTCCTCCACATGGATCGGCAATATGGGCTATGAGATTGGCGCGGGCAGCAATCACAAAGAGGCCGCCTGGCAGTGGGTGACATTTATCGCGCTCGATCGAGAATCCATGAACAAGCGGGTACGAGCCACCGGACGGATCCCCTCATACCTACCCTATCTCCGAGGCTTCAACTACGCTAGGATCTTCGGCCAGAATGTACCCTCGTCGATCAACGTTTTTGTCGAACAGCTGCAAGACACTGCTGGCTTTCGTGTGCTTCCATATCCTGTATCACCAGCCTTCCATCCGATTCGCCGTGCCTGGAATCCCGTTGCTCAGCGATTCTTGAGGGGCGAACTGGCTGCAGAAGCGCTGGTTGAAGAGATGCAGAAGATCGCTGAAGTCAATATCCAAGATCTGGTTATCGCGCCTTAAAGCGTGGCGTTGCCGAAGTAAGTGCGAGGGGAGAGCCGCTATCTGGCCCTCCCCTCGCACTTACACGCATCTTTCGCCTATACCAGGCCGTTACCAAGACAGCTGAAGCGTGTGTCGACCCTCCGGCACATGCACGTGCAGATAGCCCTCACCATCAACGGCAAAGACAGCGTCGTCACCATCAAGCGCGGCAGTGCTGGGCACTTGCGGTAGGCGCAGCTGAAGCGTAGTCTCGGCGACTGCATCTGCCACCACCTGCGCTTGACCCTCAACTAGCTCCACTGATACGGTGCACGGCTGGGTGGTCCGCACCACCACGCTGTCCCCCACACTGAGCGAACGTCCCTCGTAAAGCAGCAGCTTCACTGGACGAGCCTCCTGCCAACTCACAGAGGCCAGACGCCCCTCGGCCGTGAAGCCGTCCCCACTCAGCGTGGTTGCCGTGGCTTGCTGACCGATCAGGGTCAGATCCCGGCGCCCCTTTCCGACAGCGCTCACCTCATACGCCGTACCTCTATCGACTCCTGCGAACTGCAAGGGTGCAGAGGACCCCTTGTATGGATAGAGCACTGTGACAAAGCGCTCAGCTGTCGCAGCGGATGTGGTAGTCGCTGCCACATGATACTGCGGCGGTTTCTCGGTCTCCGGCAGAGCCTCCTTCTCCTTGAACACAGTAAGAGCATCACCGCTGCTGTAATAGCGGTCAGTCTGTTCGAACTCCAGGCTATGCGGAGTGAGGAAATTCACCTGCAAATGCACGCCATTCTGTTCGAGCTGCAGTGTACGAGTGCCCGCGTCGATCTGTGGCGGGCTGATCGTATGCAGCAGCCAATTATAGTGCACGGGCCTGGGTGCCTTCAGGTTATCGATGATTACGAAGTAGTCCGGGACACAGTAGAGGATCTCCCGTGTGAACCGTTCTAGTTTCCCGGCATAGGCCTGAGCCGCATCGCCAGCGGTTAGATCGTAGCCAGCCCCGGTGAAGAAGGCGGTAATCTCACCTGCCGCATCGATACTCCGATAGTGCTGCCCTTCTCCGTCCACCAGAATGGTATTCTTCGAGCGTGTCTGCCTGTTAAAGTTGAAGTGCTGATCACTGCCATACCAGTCGTACCAGCCACTGGAGATGGCTAACGCCTCGTTCCACGCGCTCAGCGTGAAGGAGTTCTGCTCACCGTGACTGTGACTAATGCTGCCCAACGGACTGCTCTTGAAGTAGAGGCTAACGTCATCTTTGGCCTGCGCGAGATTGGAGTGCAATGCCACGTGCCCGATGTCATAGAAGGCTTTTGATCTCGGCAAGTCAGATGGCGGCTTTGCCTCCAGTTGGGAAATCTGATCGCTGTAGCGAAAGAGGAAGCAGTAGGCTCGCATGTAATCGTCAAACCACCTGCCACTGCGCTGCTGCAGCTGCTGCGCATACCATTTGAAGTACTCGTTTCCGGTACCAGCGGCGAACATGATCATGTTCGTGTAGTCGGTATTATCGAGTACGTCGAAGGCCGCACCGTCACCAAAGCCGTTGGCGTGCTTGCTGCCGGGAGGGTGGAAGTACATCTTGAAATAGCCGGTATTCTGGTACCAATCCTTAGCAAACAAGTCAGCCAAACCTGCCACCTTCAGCAGTTCGGCGGCCTCCAAGGCCTGCGTCACACTCCACTTCCAGTAGGCCGTACCTTCGGACCAGCCACCATCACTGCCGCCCCATGGCGGATAGTGATCTTGGTAGAAGCGTGCCGTAAACGCCAGCCATTCCTGGGCCTCGGGCAAGTCGCAAAGCACTAAGGCTGCCCGCGTCAGATAGCACAGCGAAGTGATGGCGTGTGAATCATGGGGTCGATTGGCCAGCGGCCGCACTTGCACCCGATACAGTTCTCGCCCGCGAGCCAGAAGCACCGGCCGAATCACAGCCAGATCCTCGGGCGTCAGCGTATCGTATATCCAATCGACTGCTGCGCTCATCGACGACAGAATCCAGCGTCCCAGATCATCATGATAGGCGGTGCTGGTGGTGCCATTTACGTCCCAACTGCACACATGCTTGATCCAGCGTTTCGCCTCTTCTGCATACGCCTCATTTCCCGTGATCAGGTAAGCGAAAGCCAGTGACTCCATGTTCCCGCTTACCAGACTGGATACATCGCGCATCTTGCGCCAGTGATTCACTTCCCATCCTTCCGGATAGGGCTCGGGTTCCTCCGGCAAGTCGGCGACTAGCATACCAGCGGTGCGCGCCAGTATCATCTCTGAAAGCTGGCGAAAAGGAATCTGCCTACGCTTAGCACGTAACACCTCAACCTCGTCCGGTCTAAAGTGGATGCGCGGGTGCTTCGAAGCCGCATCGGCAGGGGGAGGCGGAACAGTGGGCAACGGGATGCGGCGAACCTGGCTCAATTGGGCCTTTAGCTCCTCCGCACTTCCTTTCCAGAGCTCCATGGAAAAATCGTCGATCCAGAAGCTGCCCGTTCCTGAGAGATTGATGTTCAACCAGATCTCGGCAGTGTCTACAGGCACTGTAGGTGATACGCCCTCCATGAGATACCAATCCAGCGAGCCCTGTTCGGGACGCAAAAAGAAGCTGCCTAGGACTCTATTGCGTTCAGCGTTGATGAACTCGATCTTTACCCAGGCGTCTGCCTCTAGCTTCTCACTGCGACACCAGAAACGGACCTGGTAGCGTTCTCCCACAATGGGCTTGAGATCTCGTATCGGATTAGTACCCACCCTAGAGACTGAGGTGTACTTGCTCCCAGACAGTCTCAGCGAGTACTGGCCCGTGTACGGCAAGCTTCTATCCAGACCGGAAGTGCCTCCCTCGGATTGCACAATCCATATCCATCCTGGTGGTAATGCACCATCTTTCCCCTGATCGAAAGCGACCAGCATGTCTGGCCCCGTTTGGGCCCAGGCTGACTGAAGCATGGCCATGACTAGGCAAAGCGACAGCAACAGTGTCCGCATTCTCTTCCCCCTTGTAGAGCAGCTACGGTTTCTTCCATCCACTTATCTCAATACGGCCGATCTGAGGAAATGCTGGGTCCTCACCACCTTGTACTGAGACCCTGAGACGCGCCTCACCTCGGTAATAACGCTCCTCCTTACAGGGGGTCATCACTACCTTGATCGCATCTGCATCATCCGACCCCTTCTCCCAGGTACACTCGGTCATCAGGGCCACCCAGGGTCCTTGGTCGACACTGATGGCTGCTTGCACTTGCGTGCCCGATGCTTTCTCGCTTCCAGCAGGTAGGTAGAACGTGACCTTGAAATCAAAGAGGCCTGGTTCATCGTAGATAAGATACTCGTGGGTATTCGCCTTGCGCCTCAGTCGAGTCGCGTCACTATCAAAGCGCTGCGCATCTTCAGTCGCATACGCCCAGCCATCAGACTCATCAGAGGTCAGCCTCCAGTCCAGGGTGCCAAAGAAGGTGTTCGTCATGGAAGGTCGCAGCTCATCAACCACACGCCATCCAGGCAGTTTGACAGCCACCTTCGACGACAATTCGGGGTGCATGGGGTCATGCACAGTATAGGAGTAGGTGCCTGGCGCAAGGGTCTTTCGTGGACGCACGCTCAGAGGTACCTGCACGCTGCGCTCGCCCGGAGCAAAGGCGTAGCAATACTCAGACCATGAAAACTCCAGCCCTTCTGACGTATCGGTGATCTGCAAAACGCCTTCCATGGGGCCTTCGGTGTTCAGACGCACAAAGGAAAGCCCCGCATCTGAAAACCCGTGCGGCCCGAGCTGGGGAGTCGTAGGCATCAGAGCCAAGGGCTTGGGCTCCATGAGATACACAAGAGTCTGTGCTGTGTGTCGCAGCGATTGAGCGACCAGCTTCCCTGAGTTCGGCGCCCCTAGCGATCGCCTACTGGCTTCGATTCCCGAATCGAAACCGAGACGTGCCACACGCAGGTACTTCTCATCACCCGTCAGCTGGTAGGCATACGTGAACCCCTCTAACAGCAAGAGATTCCCAGTGCTCGGCCTCGGCGGATACTGGGGCTCATCGGTGATGTAGGGAAATCCCCGGGCAGTCTCACTCCAATACTTGTCGACGAGGACTTCGCTTCCACGCACGATCATTTCCGCAGCTCGGGGCTCCTTCGTCACCCGATGGTAATCCGCAAGCCCCCTGAGCACGACCGCAGTCATGAAGGGCTTGCTGCGCATAGGGTTGCCCTCCACTTCGGTGCTAGCCATCCGATGCGTCCACTGACCATCGGGGTCTTGCCCTGCCGCGAGAACACCCACGACAACCTCGGCCGCCTGCAGATAGTGAGGATCCAGCGTGCTCTCGTAAAGGTACATCAGGCCTATCAGCATCCAGCCAGCAGTGCGCGGCACGGACTTAGGGGCTAGATGAGGATGACCCTGCAAAGCCCAACGGGCAAAGCCATCACCGCTCAGCTGAGCTGCTTCCAGGCTGCGGCGATCACCCGTCAGGTGGTAGTAATCAACGAGCCCCTGCAACCACGTGTGGGCTGGCTCTATGTTGCCCGAGCGATGCTGGGTTGAATGCCGCAGGCCAATGCCCAACCAGCGCACGTCGTGGGCCGCCCAGATAATGTCCACGTCCATCCAATGTCTGGCCGCAGATTCGGCAAGCTCAAAGTAGCGCAGGTCTCCCGTGCGCGCAAACTGCAGGAAGTACACATGTGACAGATCATATTCCGTATTTCCCCATCCGTCCGGATCCCAGGTGGTGCTCCAGTCGCCGTAGTTGCGCCAGCCATAGTCGCCGTTGATCTCTCTCGATCTCATCAGGTCTGCGTACCCGGTCTCTACGAAATCCTCATAGGCAGAGAGACTGGGAGGAAAAAGCGGGAGCTGTTCGGGTTCAACCAGAAGAAGCGGACGCACAAAACCCTTCGTTTCCGAATACCACAGCGCAGGCGCCACCGCCCGAAGTGGATGCAGTAGGCCTTGTAGCGCTCCGCCATCGTCGCCAAAGGCCAGGTAGAGCTCGTGTCGCTTGGCCTCGCCACCCCCCGTGACCAAGGGCTGGGCACCCGCCTTCCACAGATGCACGACGAGGTCACCCTGCTCGTTCACCTCAATGCCTTTGGGGAACTGCCGCCAGAAATCCCTTACCGCGACGCCCACGGTCTGCCCAGAGCGCTGAAACAAAGCCCACCCTGGTGCCCGACGCCCTGTGGCCAGCTCGTCGCCGTCCACATTGACAGAGTAAGACCGCGCCTTAGGCTGCGTGAGCGAGAAGCAAGCGATCCATCGACCACGCACCCCGGAGCCGTCCTCGCCGCCGATTTCGAAGAGCCCCTGCCCTCGACGACAGCAGCCCAGGGAACCGCAGTGCCACCTCCTCAATATCCAGCACCGTCGCCCATGCGCTCCGTGTGACCCATCAAGTTGGTGATCGTGGGGTCAACCCGTACATAAGCCTTGTCTTTATAGAAATGGAACCGCATGTCTCCAGCAAAGGTCGCTGCTTGAATGCTATCGACTTCAGCCATCTCTCCCCGCAGACGCACGACGACGCGTTCGCTGCCCAGCTCCTCAAGGAAGACATCGACCGTGTCTTGATCCATCTGGTAGGACCTTCCCGCACGATCTTGGATCAGCAAAGATGGGGCTGCTGCACCGGGGTGCCACGCGGTATCGGAGCTGCCTAGCAAGCGGAGCTCGCGAATGGTACCCTCCTTCCTGCCAAACGTGGCCTCGAGAGCACCCGTGTTGACTGTAAGGCTTTCGCTGGACTCCTCTACAAGGATGCCCGTTCGCTTAGCCCGACTCACGGCGGTCCCGTACTCGAACACATACTCTGCCTGCCCATGCTCTGCCACATCCGTCTGAAAGTCTAGCAACAGCCAACGTACACTGCCATCGGGCCAGTGCGACAGGATCGTGGTCTGCACCGGGACTTCCTCGTCTGTGGTGGTCAGTAGACGCGAGCGCGTCGGATCCCACAGGTGGCCCTGCGGAAGCGGTATGCCGGATGACACGGGCTGTCCCGCCCGAGAGACTCCTTCTCGCTCTGACACGCTCAGAGTAACCCGCTCGCGCTCCACCGCTGCTGCCTGTTGCGGAACCGGGAGAGTGGGTTGCGCACGCGGCGCAAAGTCTCCGGCCCACGCCGCTGAACGAGCAGGCCTTATGGCGCACAGGCTCTTGTCATCGGCAGTCCAGATGTGAAAGTAGCTGTGGTACGCCTCATCACCTGCTGAACCCGCACTGCTGACGCGTAGCTGCGTACCAAGCCACGTCTCAATAGCTCGTCGAAAGGGCAACGGGCCCACAGCAGGGCTGGTCATGTCGTTTACAAAAATGTACGTCTCGTTTGATGTGCGGCTGACTATGAGGCGTACGCGATTCCATCCATCTTGAAGCTTACCAACCCAAGCGTTGCGCACAACGCCGTCCTGGGTGTAGCGATACCCCACGTTGCCATCCGGGCCGAAATTCCAGTTGATATTATGACCTTCAGGTCTAGCTGTCTCGAAGTAGACATTGATCCCGCTGCCTTTTACCCAGCGAATGGAATGCTCAATCACGAGGGTCGCTGAATCGTCTAGCCACGATGCGTCGATCGCCTTAGCCATCCCGGTATTTGGCCTCTCGGGATGCCCCACAAAATGCACGGCTTTGCCAGAGGGAGCATTTGGCTCCTCGACGACCTCGATGAAATCGGGTTTGCCGTAGAACTCCCATCGCTGAGGCGTGACAGATAGCTCTGCCTCCGCGAAATCGTCATAGAGAATCGTTTCCCCATGCGGCAGTCGCCCGTCGGGTACGCTAGCCAGCACTTGAGGCCCGCAGACTAGCGTGCCAGTTAGTGGGGACGGTAAGTAGCATTAAGTATACAACCATTGCCGAGCGAGAGTTCAACAATGCAACCCCCTTCTGAAATGACTTCCTTCTCTGGTATTCAGCCAGAGGCTTGAGTCCACCTGCCCGCGCAGCGTAACGCCATTCTCGCGGGAGGGAACGAGGAGTCGGTGCACGAAATCGTAGTAAGTGGTACCAACTCACAGATTTGCCGAATAGCGATCAAGCCAAAGGGGGAGTAACGCATGCCAATGCGTCGCGACAGGAGATTGATCACGCTGAGTGGGTTTCTGCTGTTGGTGTCTGTCTTCGCTTGTGCAGCCCAAGCGAAGACTACACTGAGTGTCGGTACGTGGGTCACGTTGGATGATTGGGAGAGAACCTACGGCTCGCAAATGGACCTCTTTAAGAGAACCAACCTAGATATTGAGCTCGACGTAATGACGATCGCCGCGCACACTGAGTACGCAGCGAAGATCGCAGTCTTGGCTGCCACTGGCGACATTACCGATGTGCTGCAGCTGCCTTCCGAACAGGTAGCCCCGCTGGTCGCCGGCGGCATCTTAGAGAATCTAGATCCATGGATCAGCCGTGATAAGTCGCTAGACACCCGAGCCTGGATACCGGGCGCAGTTAATGCTGTGCGCTACGCAGGCATCATGTTCGGCATGCCGGGATTCGTCGTCAACTACACCTATGCCTACAACAAAGACGTGCTGGCTGAGCGTGGTGTTGTGCCTCCTGGCGCCGATAGATGGGTCACCTGGGACGAGATACGTGACATCGGCAAACGGACCACGGTTGACATGGATGGCGACGGCGAACCCGATATCTGGGGGTACTTCCACGGCACCTCCTATACAGAGATGATCCCGCTGATCTATCAGGCAGGTTGGCACATGTTCGACAAAGATGATCTGCTCGACATCGATGCGCCCCCAGTGTATAAGGGCATGAACTGGTTGTTGGCTCTGATGCGCGAGCGTGTGCACGGTGGCAACCGGACGTTGTTCTACCAGGGCAAAGTGTCCACGATGCGCCTAGGTAGCTGGGAGATGAACAACATCATGAACGCCCAGACTCCAATAGGTGTCACCTCAGGCATCCAAGACGCCACCAAGGGTGAGGTCGCTTACGTCACCTCGTTCGCCATGACCGCGAACTCTCGCCGCAAAGACACCGCTTGGCGCTACCTAAAGTACCTCACGTCGCGTGAGAGCCAGGACTTCGTGGCCGCTCGCGGGCGGGTACCCATACGACGCGACGTAGCCTTCCCACTAGAGATGAAGGAGACCCTCACTGGTCTCATGAATTCGCTGGGATATGCGGAACCCTATCCCTACCACATACACTCCAACTATATTCAGAGTGCCTTTAACGCCGGGATCGCACCCGTCTGGCAAGGCCGCGCGACACCAGAGGCCGCTGTACCCGAGGTTCAGCGCACCATCAACGCCTATCTGCGGCAGCAGAGCCGCTAGCTAGTAAGCGCAGGGGCCGTGGCGTATACCCACGGTCCCTGGTGTCTATTCGCAAGTACAGACATCGCAAAGCGCATGCGTGCTCTTCAAGGCCTCTAACCAGTTGCCCTTGGGAACAAACTCATGGCCCACATAGCCCTGATAGCCACTCCCTGCGATGGCCCGCATCACCGCAGGGTAGTAGATTTCCTGCTGGTCGTCCAAATCGCGACGGCCGGGGTTACCTGCGGTGTGAAAATGCCCAATATACTGGATGTTATCGCAGATGGTCCGGATCAGGTCGCCCTCCATGATCTGCATATGGTAGATATCATAGAGCAGCTTGAAGCTTGGGGAATCGACCGCTTGGCACAGCTGCACTCCCCAAGCAGTCCTGTCACACTGGTAGTCGGGATGATTGACTTTGCTGTTGAGCAGTTCCATGCACAACACTACGCCTGCATCCTCAGCCTGAGCCGTCACCCGCTTGAGGCCCTCAGCACAGACCTCGATGCCCGCTTCGTCGTCCAAACCTTCACGGTCGCCGCTGAAGACGATAAGTGCGGGGATGCCATGCTTCGCTGCTTTGCGGATACTCTCCCTGAGCTCGCTTTCAATGCGATCGTGATTGGAGCGTTTGTTTAGTCCATCACGTAGACTCCTGTGGCCGCCGACAATGGCTATCTCGAGCCCCTCCGCCTTTACTGCTGGCCAGTGTTCTTCGGGCAGCATCTCCACCGACACAAACCCTATCTCCGCTGCAGCCTGGATAAGCTCCTTGGGTGTCGTTTGACGAGAAAAGGCACCAAAACAGACCGACTGCCTAATTCTACTCACCGGAAAAGGCCCTCCCTCTTTGGAAAGTCGTTCCGCGCTCTTGTGATGGTAACCAGTGTAGCCGCTTGAGTCTTCACACTATCTCGTGAATGAACGCCATCTCTCGTACCAGATCCGGACCGCTGAGCTTGCGTTCCAGGTGGCGAGTAACGTTCAGTCGAGCGACGCGCCGATGCACTTCGACGGGAATGGAGCCAGCGTAGATGGGCAAGTGACTGTCGGCGCGCCCTCGGGTGTCCGCGAGATAGTTTCCATTCCAGTGTACATGTCCGATCCACTCACCCGCATCGAGAAAAGCGTGCAGCATGCGTACGCGCTCATCCAACGACGACACCCGCTGGGCAGTGGTCGTGGCATGACTGGTATCTAAGCACAGCCTGACTTGTGGCCTATCGATATCCTTGACTAGCTGCAGCCAAGCCTCTGGCAGTACCGCCAAATACGTGTTGAGCTTGTCTAACTCGATCTCATCAGGTGACGATAGGGGATCACAGCCATCCCAGTAGGAGCGGCTGTTTTCGACACAGATCAAGATCCGGTGGCGTTCAGCCTCCTTGGCCAACTCACGCACCCCATCCACGAATCGCTCGTAATCGCCGACGATTTCCCCGTTCCAGCGATAGGGGGCAGTGTGTATGACCACCTTAGACGCTCCCGTTTGAGCAGCCCAACCTAGGGTATGGATCAGCATATCCAGTGACTGCTGGCGCCAAGCATCGTCCAAAGCAGCTATACTAAGCCGACGACCGGGGACGCTGTAGGGCAAGTGCACGCATTCGATCAGCCCAGACCAAGGCTTGAGGGCCTGCAGGCGCTCTGCCTCTCGAGCCGTAGTAAGCGCTGCGGCAATCCCGACCTCGACGCCGAGCCCCAGGCGGCGAATCAGCCAAGCCCCCACCTCAGGCACGCACATCAAACCGTTTAATCCATCTCTCATCAAGTGAGCCCCCTCGTGACGCGATCTTAGCCTACTGCTGTCGTCTTCGCGCCTTCGGACGCCTTTGGCTCTCGACTGCGACACCACCATGAGCCTACGGTGAGCACAATCCCCTCTCCTGCATGCCCCAGCAGAGTCGCCACAGAACCGCCCCCGGCACCGAGCCCAGTCAGAATCCTGAAGCCAGGGCCGACAGCCAGAGCTACCAAACAGACGTTCATGACCTTGCCCACAAGAAGAACCTTGGTGCGTCGCTGAAGCAACAGGTGCCCAATATTCCACTCATGCCAGGCCAGCACCACGGGTAACAGAACCAGCCAACGCATAGTGTCAATGGCACCCGGTACTAGGTTCTCTGGCGTCCCCATCACCCGCCGTAGCACAACACCAGCCAACGGAGTGAAGGACATCAGGCTGATCACCGCGACACTGCCCAACACGACCACCACAAAGAAGCGGCGAATAGCTTGCGCATTCTCCGCTCTGCGATCCGCAAAGACCTGTATCGTCTGATGAAGCCCCCAAACCAAAGCAGCAAGCACCCAGACGAGGCTCCAACCCACGGAAAAGGCAGCCAAAACGTCTGGCGACACGCTCTCGCGGGCCAACCCCGCATTGAGCAACATCCGGCCCAGGTTGGTTATCATACCTGTGCCCAGCAGCGGAGCCAGAAAGGTAAGGACCGCACGCATGGTGATGCCTGCATGTGTCGACAATTCGTCAGCTGCAGCTGATCGCCAAAAACGCGTCTTGCGTCCCTGCCAAAAGGCAATGATCGCCTCAGTACACATCCCTACCAAGAAAGTGATGGCCCCGATTGCCCCGCCCCAGTAAGGCCTAATTCTGACCAACACTGCGATAGCCAGCACCATGACGACCAACCGCACGATCATCCCAAACGTAATGAAGCCTGTGCGCTGTTCTCGAATGATGAGACCTTGGAAAAAGCAACGCAGTCCTGATGCCAGCGGCAATAGCAGGAGAAGCTGAAAGACAAACACAGCTGGTTGCAGAAGCTCAGGCGATACGCGCAATGCGGACCGGTAGATCCAGGAAAGAGCGGGGGTAAGGGAAAGGATCGCTGCAGCCGCCACTAAGGCAGCCAAGACTATCAGCGCCGTGCGAAAAACCACCCGCGCATCATCTCTACTACGCACCAACGCTACAGTGGAGGAGCGTAGCATCACCGCCGCGTTCTCGAAAAGTGCCAGCGTAGACATACCCACCGCATAACTGGCTAGGGCCACTTCGGGCTGCAGTGTTCTGGTCAGCCCGATGCTGATCACCCAGTGGCTGGAGGCCATGATCACTGAAGTGAACCCTAGGGGCAGATAAAAGCGGCCAAGAGTGGACAAAGCTGGGGTCTTGCTACTCCCGCGTGACAACTGCTGCACCCTTAGGCTCACCGTCTTTCCAAGAATAAGTGAAAAGCAACACCTCTCATGAGTACGGGATAGGGGGGCCAGTTCCTGCTTGAGGCTTGCCCTGCGGAGAGCTACCAATGGATGCCTACTCTAGAACACACTTAGGCTCAAAGCCGCGCTGAGGTGTTCGAGCAAAGCGAAACCACCTACACTGTTGCCTTTGGCGTCAAGCGCTGGCCCAATAAGTCCAATGCCCATGCGCCTTGGCACACAGGCCATGATGGCCCCGCTGACCCCGCTTTTGGCGGGTATGCCCACCCGGATGGCAAACTCACCGGATCTATCGTACATGCCGCAGGTGACCAGGAAGGTGTTTACGATGCGCAGTACTAAGGGCGGAATACTCACTGGCAAGACATGCGTCAAGACGAGGCCCATATGCGCCAAACCATCGCAGTTGACTTCGAGCGCACACAACCTGATGTACAGATCCACCGCATCCTCAGCGGAGACCCTTAGAATGTCCAGTTCCCTCAAGAGATGGGACATGGCTCGGTTCCTATGAGCTGTCTCCCGCTCGCTCCGATACACTGCTTCGTTCACACCAAAGAAGCCCGGGGCGCACATTTCAGTGGCTAGCTGAGCTAAGTCCTGCCACGCTCGGGCACAGCCAATCCTCTCAATCAGAAGCCCACAGACTGCTATGGCCCCGGAGTTGATCATAGGATTGAGTGGTCTCGATTCCGTCGCGCTCTCCAACTTGACCAGCGAGTTAAACGGATCGCCAGTCGGTTCCATGCCCACGCGTTCGAAGACTGTCTCAGGCCCTAGATGCCACAGAGCTAGGGTCAGGGCGATCACCTTGGCTACGCTCTGCAAAGTAAAAGGCGTCGCAGTATCACCTACTGCGACGCGTGCCCCCTCTCGGGAGTATATCACAGCCCCCAAACGCAAAGGGTCGGCCTTCGCGAGCTCAGGTATGTAAGTGGCTACACGGCCCTGGCCAAGCACTGCCTGAGCCCGCTGAAAAGCTTGCCCCAAAGCGAAGGACAACCTCGAACTGCACTCTTCGCCCATGGGGGTCTACCTCCTCGACTTCCGCCTGCCTAGCTGGTGACCGACACGCTTGCTTCTTCGTGCGCGCTATTCACCAGCTTCGCTGCCAGCTGCCCCAGGTTCTAGTTTGCCCAAGATGCAGTGTCGGCGCATAGCTTCTGGCTACCCGATGGAGCGAGTGTGCTTGTGCCGTGAGCACCGATTTGCGCAAGACCAATAGAATACCTGTATTCTGAGGTATATAATGGTCTCACAA